>NZ_CP087139.1:3007500-3682172 GCF_045160025.1 Spirosoma sp. KNUC1025 | reverse complement strand
ATGAAAAATAGATCGCTTCGTCGACCGGCAACGTAGCGTATTCAGGCGCTGACGGTACGGCTGGTTGCTGCTGAGTTCGCAGGTAGCGGTACGTAACATAAACACCCAGGCCCGTAACGGTATACACCCAGAAGTTGACCAGGTAAGGCAACGAACGTACGATTTCAAATTCGGTGCGCAGAATGAAATTCATGTTGAACGACCCTAAGGCCATCAGAAAAAGCACGCATCCGAAGTAAAGTGCTTTTTGGCCGTGCAGGAACATTCGTTCGAACAGAATCCGGTTGTGAAAAACCAGCCAGCCGTACAGCAACAACAGGTACAGATAAGGCGATAGTTTAGAAAATCCTGGCCGCTGGTCAATTGCATACAGGTCGCTGAGGTAGTGAATCCCCAGCAACGCCAGTAATCCCAGCAGGTTGCGCACAACGAAATTATCCAGCAGCCGATTCATATTCATACAGGCAAATTACACAGCAAAATCAGTACGTCTATTCATTACGTGACAAAGGGCGTTTGTCACAGGCAGCATCATCTCGTCAACTAAACCTTGCCACGGCCAGCGGACCTGTTCAATTTTGGTAAAAATCGGCAAATACAAAACCCGGCAGCCCATTACTATGCAAACGCTTCACACACTCAATATTTTCACCCATATACTCTTTGGCACCCTGGCCCTGATCGTTGGCCTGATCACCCTGTTTTATCAGAACTGGCCTCAACGCCACATTCGCTATGGACGCTATTTCCTGTACATGCTGACGGTTGTGGTCGCTACGGCATGTATCGGAATTATTCTTTTCCGATCAAATCCATTTCTACTTATGCTTACCCTACTGGGGGGCTATGTGGGGTATTCGGGTTACCGGGCGGTGCGGCTTCGCGAACAACGCGCTTCCGGAACCGATATGCTGATTGCAATCAGTACGTTGGTAGCAGGCGGCATCTACATAAGAACCATGCAGCTAGCCGGTGGCAGTTGGTCGCCAGTAGTGGTCTATTCAACTATGCTAGCCTTAGTGATGGTGGCGGGTTACGATTTGTTAAAGTACGTCTGGTTGTACAATCGGCTTAAAACATGGTGGCTCTACGAACATATTTATAAAATGATGTCGGCCTATAGTGCAATTTTGTCTGCATTTTCGGGTACGGTACTCGCTCATTACAAGCCATATAGCCAGATTTTACCATCCCTCATCTGTATCTGGGCGATTGTTTATTTCATCTGGAAACGGGTACGTAATCGCAGCAGAGTTTCTCGGCTTCACACGATAAACAGGATTTAAGGTATGGAAACCACATCCAAATCCAGCACCCTATAAAAACATAGCGGTCATTATAGTAACTTGTCCCACAGTTCAATAAGCTGTGGGACAAGTCATTTAGAACCTCATACAATCGGCTCATGAAACAAATCGTCTTTGTCTGGTTTTTACTCGGTGCCATTTTCCCAGCCTTCGCCCAGGACCGGCTGACGGGCAAAGCGTTTGCCACCCGCTCAGTGGTCATGGCGCAACATGGTATGGCCTGTACGTCGCATCCGTTATCGACCCAGGCTGCTATCGACGTACTGCGGTCGGGTGGCAACGCTATCGACGCAGCTATTGCCGCCAACGCGATGGAAGGGCTGGTTGAACCGCATGTAAACGGTATCGGAGGTGACCTGTTTGCTATCGTTTGGGATGCCAAAACCAAAAAACTCTATGGCCTGAACGCTTCGGGCCGATCACCCTATAGCCTCACCCTGGCGGAGTTTAAGAAACGGGGCTTAACGCACATACCGTCTGATGGACCACTGCCCGTATCGACACCTGGCTGTGTGGATGGTTGGTTCGAGCTGCATAAGCGATTCGGCAAAACACCCATGCCAAAGATTCTGTCGCACGCCATCCGTTACGCCCGCGAAGGGTATCCGGTTCACGACGAAGCGTCGGTTTACTGGGCTTCCATGGTTAATCGATTCAGTAAATACCCCAACGTAAAAGAAACCTATGCACCGAACGGGGCGGCTCCCAAACGAGGTGAAATCTTCAAGAACCCGGCTCTGGCCAATACGCTCGAAAAAATAGCCAAAGGTGGGCGCGATGCTTTTTATAAAGGCGAGATTGCTCAAACGATTGATGCGTTTATGAAACGGGTGGGTGGGTACCTCAGCGCCAAAGACCTGGCCGATCATACGTCTGAATGGGTTGAACCGGTCTCGACCAACTACCGGGGCTACGACGTCTGGGAATTACCACCCAATAGTCAGGGGATTGCTACGTTGCAGATGCTCAACATTCTGGAGGGCTATGATTTCTCGAAAGTGGCCTGGGGAAGTCCCGAACATATTCACCCGTTTATCGAAGCCAAAAAACTCGCTTTTGAAGACCGGGCCAAATACTACGCCGATCCGGCCTTTGCTCAAATACCCGTCAAGGAACTTATTAGCAAGGAATATGCGGCCGAACGGCGTAAACTCATTGATCCGAACCGGGCTGCCAGCCGGGTGGATGCGGGCAATCCGGCACTAAAGCAGGGCGACACGATTTACCTGACCGTGGCCGATGAAGAGGGCAATATGGTGTCGCTGATTCAGAGCAACTACCGAGGCTTTGGGTCAGGTATGGTGGCCGATGGGCTGGGGTTTATGTTTCAGGATCGGGGCGAACTCTACAGCCTGTACGAAGGACAGAACAATACGTATGCTCCGCATAAACGCCCTTTCCAGACGATCATTCCGGCTTTCGTCACCAAAGATGGTCAGCCATTTATGAGTTTTGGCGTAATGGGCGGTAGTTTTCAACCATTAGGTCATGTAGAAATTCTAATGAACATGATCGATTTTGGCATGAATCCGCAGGAGGCTGGCGACGCCCCCCGTATCGACCACAGCGGTTCGTCGGAACCGACGGGCGAAAAAATGGTCGATTCCGGCCAGATTACCCTGGAATCGGGCTACCCCTACGAAACCATCCGCGCCCTGATGTGGAAAGGGCATAATATTGGGTATGACATCGGTCGATACGGTGGTTATCAGGCTATTATGTATGACGCCAAAAACAAAGTTTATCATGGCGCTACCGAATCACGCAAGGATGGGCAGGCCGCTGGATTTTAATACGCCTTTTTGACGCGCCCGGAAAGCTGACCAACTACATTCGACCGATGCAGGCACCCCTGATTACCAACGACGCTGTTGTTCTTGGCATTTTTCTGGTTCTACTGACCTTTATTTTCAAAACGTCTCAATCAGATCGTCCATTCTGGCAAAAACTGTATACGTACGTTCCCTCGCTCCTGCTCTGCTACATTTTTCCGGCGGGTCTGAACAGCCTGGGGATCATTTCGGGCGACGAATCGAGTCTGTACAAGGTGTCGACCAATTATTTGCTTCCCGCAGCTCTGGTGCTGCTGACATCTACTGCCGATCTTCGGGCGATCCTTCGGCTGGGCCAGAATGCCCTCATTACGTTTCTGTCGGGAACCGTCGGCATTATCCTCGGCGCGCCGGTAGCCTTCTGGCTGGTTATCAAATTCCTGCCCGGTTTTCGCGAACAAGCCATCGCCAACGAGTACTGGAAAGGGCTGGTTACCATTTCGGGGAGCTGGATTGGTGGCAGTAGTAGTCAGCTGGCGTTGAAAGAAATTTACGGGTGCAGCGAAGAACTCTTTGCCATCATTCTCGTTGTCGATGCCGTTGTGTCTACCAGCTGGACGGCCTGCCTGATTTATGGAGCAGCGTATCGAAACAAAATTGACGCCTGGCTCCAGGCCGACACGAGTTCGATAGAAGAAGTTAAACAACGAATTCTGGCGTACAAGGAAGAACCCGACCGGCCCGCCAACTTACTGGATTTAAGTACCATTCTGGCACTTGGATTCGGTGGTGGTGCTTTGGCCCATGCGCTGGCTTACGTGCTCTCCACCAATCTCCAGCCGTATAAAGCTTCCTTAGCTACGTACGGGCTGGACCCCTTTACGTCTAACTTTCTGTGGGTCGTTATCCTGTCAACGTCGCTGGGCATTATGCTGTCGTTCACCCGCTTACGCAAACTCGAAAAGCTGGGTACCACCGATCTCGCTACGTTGTTTGTTTATTTTCTCATCATGACCATCGGCATGCGGCTCAACCTCTCAAATCTGGGTGGCAACTTAGGCCTGTTCCTGGTCGCTGTCATCTGGATGCTGATTCACGTAACGATCATGCTCATTACGGCCCGGATCATTCGGGCACCGTATTTTTTTGTGGCTGTTGGCAGTCAGGCAAACATTGGGGGCGTATCAACGGCACCCGCAGTGGCTTCCATTTTCCACCCGGCCTTGGCACCAGTAGGCGTATTGCTGGCCGTGCTGAGCCACGTATTAGGCACGTACGGCGGCCTAATTACGGCCTGGCTGATGCAACTGGTTTCTTACTGATTGTGCTGGTTTACGACCCATTCATTCCGAGACATCATTTTGGTATTCGACCACTCTGTTCGACAGGCTTGGAGAAAAAATTGTTCACAACCCTCTTTCCATTTCCCCCGCCTACAGCCTGATTAACTTGTTACTCATCGCCGAAAAGTCAACGCTCATCGAACGGATTCACGCGCTCGTCGTCTTTCATTTTCGGGCGTACTGATTCCGTGGCAACTTTGATTCATCAATCGAAAATAAACAACCATTTACTAACTAAAGCCATGAAAAAAGTACTTCTGTTGATGCTGGGCCTGGCTGCCGGGACTGCATCGTTTGCCGCTTCTGCTCCGCAAAATACGCCTTCTGCTACGTTGGTCGTAACCGCAGACCAACGACTGAAATTGACCATCGGCCCTGAAGAGGGTAAAGCCGTAGTTATTCTGCGCGACCTCGCTGGTCACACTCTGTACAGCAATCAGGTCGATCTTCTGCAAGGGTTCAACCAAAAGTTTAATATTTCTGAACTTCCTACGGGTACTTATGAAATCGCCATTACGGTTGGAAAACAAAGCACCGTAAAATCGTTTGAGGTAGGAGTACAACCCGCCCAAACAGTCGTTAAAATTGCTTCGTAAGCCATTGCGTTATGAAGGTTAGCCGTAAACACGGGAATTAGCTACGGGCTGGCTCTCCTGTTTACGGCTAACCTTATCAATACCTCATCGAACGGTTGGTCATTATATCTAGCCTGGCTGGGGCCTTTTAGTTGTTGTGACCCAAAACCCACTCATGTATAGTCGGCTTACATCGAGACAAAAGTGGCAACTAGCCCTTTATCTGCTCGGCCTTTTTTCCCCCTTGCTGTTATACGCCAATTTGCCGGAGTCGGCGCGTAACTGGGAAGCCATTACGCGAATTCTACCTTTTGTCGCAGCTTTCAGCCTCATAAACCTGCTCCTGTATTATTGCTGGATTACAGCCGCCGACTGGTGTCAGGGGCTGTTGTTTCGTTTATTCAAAAAAGATTTTCTGGGCGAGTTTAGTGGTCTATCCCTTCTGACGACCTTAGTCATTTCGCTTATTCTCGCCATTCTTTACACCCAGGCGCTCCATCTGACGCTCGATTTTTTGTCGTTCGTAGTACGTACCATCTGGCCTTCCTTAGTCCCTAAATCCAAAACGCTACCGTTTCCACCGGAAGTGATGGCTTACATTCAGCGGGCCAATAACGTCTTTTCCATTGTCATCATGCTGTCTGCGTTTTATCTGATGATCAATTTGAGAGCGTTTCAGCAGTTGAAAGATGTTCAACTAAAGGCGGAGCGACTGGAAAAAGCCGCTTTACTGAGTCAGTTTGAAGCACTGAAGAATCAACTTAGCCCCCATTTCCTCTTCAATAGCCTGAGTATTCTCACCTCGATGGTGCACGAAGACGCTGACCTTTCCGAGCAATACATAAAGCAGTTGTCTAAAGTCTACCGCTATATTCTTGAGCAACGCGATCAGGAACTGGTTTCGCTGAAAACCGAACTGGACTTCATTCGAGCCTATACCTTTCTGCTCCAGATACGGTTCGAAAACAAATTCGATGTCGTTATTGACGTTACACCCGCCCAGCAGAGCCAGTACCGGATTGCTCCCTTATCGCTTCAATTGCTGGTCGAAAATGCCGTAAAACACAATCGTATGTCGGTAGACGAGCCCCTCCGTGTGCACATGTATTGCCAGGACGACAGGCTGATTATTGAAAATCCGTGGCAGCCCCGCGACCGCCCCGAACCATCGACTGGTGTAGGCTTACAGAACATTATAAATCGCTACGCCCTGCTTACAGACCTGACCATTGGGTATGGTCAGGAGGGCGACACCTTTGTTGTCAAAATCCCCCTATTACCATGAACGTTGTCATCATTGAAGATGAGGATCGGACGGCCCGCCAACTGGAGCGATTACTGAACAGGTATGACCCCACGATACGTGTGCTTCTGCAATTACCGTCCATAAAAAAGGCTGTCGACTGGTTTAGTCAGCAACAGCATCCACCAGTCGATCTGGTGTTTATGGACATTCACCTGGAGGATGGACTGGCTTTCGGTATTTTTGAGCAGATCAAATTTAACCTACCGGTTATTTTTACCACCGCTTACGATGAGTATATGCTCAAGGCGTTCAAGGTCAACAGCATTGATTATCTGCTCAAACCCGTTGATTATGAAGAGCTGGTAGCGGCTATGGAAAAATTCAAAACGCTACGTAACCAACCGGCAATGCCCGATCTGAATGCGCTCCTGGCGTTTATGCAACAGCCGCAGTCCGCCAGCTACAAAGAGCGATTTATGATTAGTATCGGCACCCGGATTCATAGCGTAGAGGTGGCGGATATTGCCTATTTCTATTCGGAAGAGAAAGCAACGTTTCTGATCACGAAGAATGGGCAACTGCTTCCACTCGAATTCAGCCTGGATCAGTTATCAGGCCAGCTTAATCCCGCTCATTTTTTTCGCGTAAATCGACAGTTTATCGTTGCCAGAAACGCAATCCAGAGCATCCATGCCTATTCCGCAGGCAAACTTAAACTCGATCTGCAACCCGCTTCCCGCCATGAAGTGTTTGTGAGCATGAGTCGCCTGTCGGAATTCAAGGACTGGTTAGGGCGTTAAACTTTCCCTGTTCAGTTCCATACCAATACGTATCCTTTGCCACCAGAACACGTCGGTTTATGATCCAGCATAGCGTCATTTTTAATCTAAAACATACGCCTGGCAGTACGCAGGAACAGGCATTTTTTGACGCTGCCCGGCAACTGGCTACCATTCCCGGCGTCGAGCAATTTGTTTGTCTGCGCCAGGTCAGCCCTAAGAATCCGTTTTCGTTCGGCCTGTCAATGGTCTTTGTCAATCAGGCTGTTTACGATCAGTATAACCAGCATCCGCTCCATCAGGCCTTTATCGAACAGCACTGGTTAACGGAGGTAATCGATTTTATGGAGATTGATTATCTGCCGTTGTAAAGCTGAATGATCACACCAATTCTGATCATTACGTATGATCCGCTTTTGCAATGGCCAGTTTACTATTTAGGCTTAGCTGCATTAGCAGCTGTACGTTTATCCGTTATTCCGTAGGTTGGGGCAGAGTTCATACTGATAAAGGCTGCGTAGGCTACAGGAATTTAAAACCAATCTGCATCCCCAGATTTATATGAAACGTGGGCAGTTGTTCGGCGGAAAACCTGAAGGTCGTCTGCTGAGCGCCACCCTGGGGTGGATAGATAAAGGTCTCCTGCTCATAAGTCCCCGTAGAGGCCGGTAGACCTATTCGGGCATCGACCTTGACCGCCAGCAGCCAGGTTCGTTTGTTGACCAGCCGAACCTGTCCAGCTCCATGCACACCAGGACGTAGCTGACTATGCCGGGAACTCGTCCGAGCGCCCCCTTTCTCAAAATCCTGTACTAAAAATAAAGCTGGCCCTACACTGCCAACGACCCGGTTCTTAAGCCCAAACCAGGCCCAGCGAAATGAACCGTAATAGATTCGGCTTTGCAAATACAGGTAAAGGCCACCGGGTGTACGGCCCGTAATCTCGGTGGCAAAGGGCAGCCCCAGACTAACCAGGTAGCCGTGCCGGGGGGACGTTTGGTAGCCGGCCTCTATATCAAACCGTGTTTTTTTAATTACACGCGGGAAATTGGTCGGACCAACACAGCCGAAGAAACAACCGCCCGGATCAGTAGACGTCCATCCACTTTGTTTCATCGACTCAACAATGGTCGTAGTCGGCCCGAAACTTTGCCAGCCTACTAATGAAAATGAAACTGTCCAGGGGCGACCAAACGACTGCACACTTGGCTCCGGTGGCGGTAGGAGGCTATTCTGAGCCAGGGTTGCCAGCGGTAACAACAGCAAATAGAGGGCTTTCATGGTGTGAATACGTTAGCTTGTTTAAGTTGTTCGACAAGGGTGAACCGTTGAAATCGCTTGGGCACTTCCGTAGCAATTGACTGCTCTCTGGCATTCACAGTTTTGACGCTGGCTGCCCCAATGATCAGCCCGACTGAAGAAAGTACCAGGCCGTAGCCGATTGCATACGCGCTTGCCGGCAGTTGGATAAAGCCTGACGTATCACCACCTTGAATAAATCCCAGAACGACCCCTAAACCAGCACCAATTAGAAAACCCTTCCCTGCCTGCCCCCGACGGTGCAGGCTTAACCGGCTAATATCAGCATACCGGTAAGTCCGTAAGGGGAAAACCAGCGCGAGTGAATCAGTGGGTGGCAACGTACCCCCATGTTGACGAGCTAAGTCCCTAATCCTAGCTTTCAGGCCATGTACTGGAGCCAGGATCAGAGTGGAATCGGTCAGGTCGAACAGCGCGCCCGATTGTAGCCCTTTCTGACCAGTGAGTCGCACGTCCATTATGTAATTTCGAAGTTCAGTACGAATATCAGACCGATTAACAGTCTGACCCTGAGCACTGAAGGTGGCGATTATGCCAACCATGAAGGATAACCTTGTAATCTGTTTCATAGTTGTTTCAGAGGAAATGGTGTGAAAAAAATATAGGTTGTATCGGAGCTACCCGGCTAACTCGTACGGTTAGCAACGCATCTTACATCAGTCCAACAGTGCGGGTAACTTCTGCATAAACAGCCGTCGAAGAATCCGGTTATGTGCGCAGAGATTGATCGTTAAAATGAGTTATACTCCCTATAATTTACTGAAAACAAATGTATTACCTTGCAATGGCCTTGTCAACTGAGTAAATTCACAGGTAGAATTTGTGTGCAGTCGAGATTAACCTTTAGCTTATCATGCAAGCACCCGGTGAATACACGAATAAAATCATTTCGGATATGCCGGCGGATTTGTCGAGTGAGCAGGCTAGGTATTTTAAACAAACAATTCAGCGATTTCCTGAGGAAGCTATATATATCTATTCGTTCAAGGAAAACAGATTGCTTTACGCTGATGGTTGGGAGGAGATTCTTGGGTATAAAGATGATGAAATAAGCCTGTCGACAATTGTCAATAGCACCTCCTCAGAATATGCTCAGTTTTCTATGGAGCTTAATGACAAAGCGTTGAAGTTTATTTTCAAAAAATCAGAGAATTTAGAGAAGTATAGTTTTCAGATTGAGCTTAAGAAGATACATAAAAATGGTACGCCCATCCCCCTGATCGTAAAAGTTGGCGTTTTTCGAGCCGAGAACGGTCAATTAACGGAAATGATCGGTCGAAATCAGGTAAACCATAGCATAACCTTGGGTACTATTATGCGCTATGCCGCTTACGGCCCAGATATTTCAGAATTTGAAGACGAATTGAACAAAGAGTTGTTCCGGCATTATGCTATTTCAGAAAAAGAAAAACAGGCGCTGGCGTTGGTAGCCAAAGGCTTTGCGTTCAAAGAGATAGCCGCTCACGTTAACATCTCACAGTCTGCGGTCGAAAAAAGAATATTGCCGCTCTATAAACGCTTTGGGGTTAAGAGCCTTTCTCACCTGATAACCTTTGCCTACGACAATCATATTCTACCGTAATGCCAGTGTAGGTATGGTAGGCAACTGAAATCATTGTGCCTTAATAACATAGGTGCACATACCTTTTACGCGTAAATGTCGGTGGGGTCAGGTTTGAGAACCTGACCCCACCGACATTTACCCCGCTTTTATAAAACGACCTCTACCGCTTTACTTCAGCCATTGATGCCGCCGGTGTTGCGCTCAGCAGGCGAACCGGTCCAATCAGACCCGATGGCAGCAAGGGCGAATCCGCACGGTAAAAAGGCATGGTCGTGTAGGTAATCTTGTTGGTGACACCAGGTTGAGCGTCGCCGATCAGGCGATTGACCCACAGGTTCGTGACGTTTACCTGCACGGTATTGGCACCCGCCTTCAGTGCTTCGGTGATGTCGATGCGGAAAGGCTTCTTCCAGACTGTCCCAACATTTTTGCCATTGACGATTACTTCAGCAATGTTTTTCACATCACCCAGATCAAGGATGTACGACGCGTTTTTAGACACGGTTGGTACGCTAATGGTATTCATATAAGCCGCTGTGCCTGAGAAATATTTGACACCCGGGTCGGCATTTTCAGTCAAGGAAGCCAGGTTGGTAAACGTAGCGTTCTGAGGAGCCCCTCTCCCCTCCTGAAAGGTCACCGTCCAGGCACTCGTTACGTTGGCAGCGGGCGACTCTGTCACAGCAGGTTTAGTGTACGACGCTACCGTCGCTTTCTCGCGGAAAACAATAAAGTAAGCTTCCCACGACTCGAACGTAAGCGGTATAATGGTACGACTATCCTTGATCTGGTACGACACGGTTGAGGTTTTGCCCGTCTGGGGGTTCCACAATTCCGGTACTTTGCCTGTCACCCGGAAGCTGACGGTGGCTTCGTTTGGATTCTCACTACGGTTGTCGAGCCAATAGAGATCATTATCTGTAGCTTGGCGGTGTACGTAGAGAATCTTCGATTTCGCTCCGGAAATATCCACATCCGGCTGAATGGCCATCTCTTTCAGCACAATTTCTACCGGCTTCGTCGATACGTTCGGATTGCTCCAGATCTGGCTCACCAACGTAGTAAACTCCGCCTGGTTATCGCTCAGACTCGGGGAGCGTTCGGGTTTGACCCCCGTTACGTGCATACCGGCTTTAACCAGTTCCCCTAATTTTTTCAGAACGGGCAGAGTCATTGTTCTTGCCGAAGAATCCAGCACCATCAGGCGGTACGTCTGCCCACTGGATGCCACAATCTTTTGACTCTCAACACGTAGTGCATTCTTCACCACCGACGAGTTGGCAAAGTCAAACGCATATCCGGCTGGAAGGGCAGGTAACTTTTGGGAAAATGCCTGCGTGATGTTGTTGTTCTCGCCGTAATAATACAGCACGTCTACAACCGGCTTCCCCTGTTGCAATAAAAAGCAGCTCCGGCCCAGATAGTCCATCCAGGGTTTTGCCTGCTCGGCCCAGGTTTCCTGCCGGGTGAAATACTGCCCGAATGGACCGAGCGAAAAGCCGGGTTTCCGGTCGTCAAGCGGCTGGTGTACCGACGTATGGATTACAAAGCGGTTCAATCCCGACGCCATTTCCAGATCGGCTGTGCGCTTTAGTTTTTCGGGATGCCAGCTAAACGCATTTTGAATGGAAGTCATCGACTCGGCCGCTACCAGATTTTGCCCGTAAATGTGCGCGACCGAAGCCGCTTCCCGAATATCGGCTTCGCTACGTACCTCTTCCTCGCCACCCCCCGCCAGGCTGCCCGGCGTCCACATGGCCGACATGGGGACCTCGGCTTTACGTTTTACGTCCATGCCATCCGCCAGATAAATCCGGCCATTTTCATGCGATTCCGTGTACCGTTTCATGCCGCGGGCGTGCAGTGCATCACCAATCACGTCGTAATGATTGTCGACGATCAGTTCACCGATGGTCTTGCGAAAATCCCATAGGAATTTCTCGCTGTCTTCGGCACTTTTCACCACACGACCGGTCAGCACTGGAAGCCAGGGCTTAATGTCGTAACCACGTCGTTTCAGAAACTCTTCGGGCATCGTTTTGGTCCAGGTCATGTGGCCCGCTTCGTAGCTGTCCAGCACCATGTATTGCAGCCCCTTGGCGCCCATCTGGCCTCCGGTAGCATCTTTGTACATGTCCAGATACGTATCGATATACTTTCTAACGGCCACATTATCAAGCTTATCGACTTCAAGACCCGTAGCTTCGGGAGAGGCCGGGTGATTCTTTCTGCCCGTGATCGAATAGCCCAATCGCATGACTACCCAGTTACCTACCGGAGCCGTCCAGTTCAACGT
Organism: Spirosoma sp. KNUC1025; assembly: GCF_045160025.1. GTDB lineage: Bacteria > Bacteroidota > Bacteroidia > Cytophagales > Spirosomataceae > Spirosoma. Next base: position 3,669,970 of record NZ_CP087139.1, on the reverse strand, counting down.
ACCGTCGGCACTCATCCTGGCCGTCAAATCCACTACGTCCTGAGTTGGAATGGCGTCGGCGCCGGATTTTACCAATGAGTGAGTGGTTTCCTGCCAGGCGCTGAAACCCGCTTTTTGCTCGAACAGGTCGACGCGATCAGTGTTGTGCAGCACCAGTTCGGCTACGGGCACGCCCTGCGGTTTTCCGGGTTCAGCACTGCCGCCCATCATGGCGGCAAATGGATTACCCTCGGGCTTCTCGGTTTTAAACGTAAACCGGAAAAATTTGCCCGTCGTCGGCAGAATTCCCATTGTGCTTTGCGGAACTGTGCTGCCCCGAATAATGACAACATCCCGGAAGGTTACGCCATCGTCGCTTACTTTCAGCATCCGGTTGTCGGGCATTCCTCTGAATTCGGCCAGTTCGCCTGCCGCAGCCGACCCCACGATGGTAAACGCCTTGATCGTCTGCGGACTATCGAACTCATACTGTATCCACATATCCTGCCCGACTTCCATTGGCGGCAGCATTTTGGCATTGGCCAGGTCGCCATCGGTCAGTTCGGCCAGACTAAACGTACCGCCACTTGACGTAATTTTTGGGTTCATCGATGCCACAGGTTTTTCGTTGGCCGGTAGGCGGTAAGCGATTACAGCCGCATCAGCATAATAGGCCGCCGGTGCGCTTGCCGCGTTCGTATTGCTCAGCATATCGGGAGCCAGCCCAACATTCTGAAATTTACCCGTTGTGGATGGCGGCTGGGGGAGTTTACCCGTAAAAGCCTGACCACCCGTAACCCGCGTTTCCGACCAGACGTATTTTTTCATGGCATCACTGGCAGGCACCCAGGGGCCGCCCGTTACGCTCCAGCCCGGCGAACCCGCAATGGCCATTTCAAGGCCAAGTTTCTGAGCCAGATCAGTGGTGTGCTTAAAGGCATCTTTCCATTCCGGTGTCATGAATACCAGCTTTTTAGGCGTTACGTTAGGGGTAAACAGGCTGGCGTCGAAGTTTTGAAACCCACCAATACCAACCCGGTTCATCCACTCGAGATCCTTGGTGATGCCCTCTTTAGTGATGTTGCCATTCATCCAGTGCCACCATACACGGGGTTTGGCCGTGTTGGGTGTAGTCTGGAAGCCTTTTTGGAGTGCTGAAGGCTGCGCAAATGCTAAAGCCGGAAGCATGCAGGCCAGAAATGTAATTTTTTTCATGATTGAATTGGTCGTAGGGATAAAGGGTTTATTCGGCTCCCAAAGAAGCCCGTATAATTACATTGTTACTTGTTTGTAAAAGGAATGATTCTGAATATCAGGCTTTATTAACAGAAACTGGTGTTTGTGCACCAATCGAATTGGGAACACTCTCTCATCTGCATTCATCGACTCATATATAAAAATCCGGCGAGCTGCTTTGAATAAAGCTCGTCGGATTCGTGGTTAATGGGTTCCTCAATGCAAGGCCAGCTTTTCAGTCAATACGACTACGATTCCTGCACCACAAAACTCTCATTGGGATTGGCCTGCAGCACAAACTTCTTCACGACGGTTTCGTTACCCACCTTCAGTGTTAGCTGATACGTACCTGCGCCCAGACTCGAAAAGTCAAACTGCCGACTCAGCCCTTTTTGGAGCCATACGGCTGAGTTATAAACCGGCTGACCCGTAGCATCTACAATCGCCAGCTGGCCTTTGGCCTGAAGAGGTTGTACGAACAGCTTGATTTTATGATCAGCTGTCATCACCACACGAGTTTGGGTGGTAGCTTGGGGCGTTGTGGGGTTGGCGAACGATGCGGTTCCAACGGCTAGACCCAGCATCAACATCAGTATTTTTTTCATGGCTTTAGTCAGTAAATGTTTGTTTATCGTGTTTTGATGAAACAAAGTTGACTGAAAAGCTACACCCCTGAAAATCAAAGGTGATGAGTGCCGACATCAGACCGACGAATGTGGATTTTTCCGCGATGAGTTAAAAGCCGCATAGTCTATTCTGTTTCTCCTACCGATTTATAATCTCTAAAGCTGAAATCCGAATTAATCGGAAGGGCGGCAGTAAACAACCGCCCTTCCGATGTCTGGCAAAAGCCACAAAAGCTTATCAGGCGATTACTTCACACGTAGTGCTGTCGATTCAAACATGTTCATCAACGATCCTTTCAAATGCTCATCGTCCACTTTAGCCAGCTCAATAGAAATTACGCCAGCCTGCGCCGTATCAAAAAAAATCGAGAGTTTATCCGCGGCCTCTTCGATTTTTGTAATCGGCGTAACGGGTCTTGTACCAGTTGGATCTTTCAGTTCTCCGGTCAGCTTCCCGTCTTTTCGGACCAGCTCAGTGACCATTTTGGCATCACCTTCGGGTGTGCCGACTATGGTGATTTCCCATTTGCCCGCGAAGAAGTCGGTTGGTGGAGTGGCCTGAGAAAATCCCTTTACGCAAATGCCCAGGAAGAAGATGAACAGAAACAGGCTTACTTTTTTCATTGTAACAATTGGTTTTTAGGTGAAACTTGGTTTTATAATTGGTAAAAGCGTATGATTATTTAGTCCCTTTGAAGGTCATTCCCTGCACCTGAAGCGTTACTGACGTGACCTTTCTGTCGGTATCCCGACCGAATTTGAACACCGTATTGCTATCGCCTTTGAATTCATCGGCTTCAGAACCAGGGGTAAGATCCGCTTCATTGGTACCCGCAATTATGTGCAGGCGGTCTGCTTTGGGCATAATCTCGATGTATTCAAAAGGCAACCCGGTCATTTTGTATTTTCCTGCGTACGCATCCAAATCCTGGGCCGACGGGCCTGATGACGTAGCGGACTGGGGAACGGACGGATTTGAATTACTGCTCGCGGACTGAGCCGTTTGAAATTCCAGGTCTATAAGGACAAACAGAGCCTGGCCTGCGGGAGCTTTATCGTTTTTAAAGACCAGATAAACATCGTGCTCTCCCGTTACGCCCGACAGTTTAGCAACCACTGGTGGCGGCATACTGGTTAAACTTGCTCCGTCGGCAGCACCAATGAAATCTGTTTGACCAATCAGCTTTCCGGTAGGTTCATCCAGGTGCACCTCGATAACACCACCCGCTGCATTTAACTGGGCTTTGGGAGCCGTAGCGGTAAACTTAATCTGGTCGATACTGGTCAGGTCAATATTACTAAACCCAATATTCGACCCTTTCACCGACGCAATGATAACGGTGCCATATTTCATCACGCCGTCAATCTTATCCGCTTTTCCGGCGGGCATCCTGGCACTACGTAGCAGCAGTGTTTTTTCTGCGGTTATTGCCGGTATGCCCTGGCTGCCTTTATCTTTATACGCAGCCCGGACCAGATAACGGCCTTCGCCTTTATCCCCGCTCGGTACGTTCATGGTATAACTTCCCGCTACGGGCAGAGAAGGGGCGGCCTGTTTGGTTTCGGCCAGGCTTAAAATATAGGAAACCATTTCCTGCGCATCAGTCTGAGACAATTGGGGATGGGCACTCATGGCTACTTCTCCCCACGAACCACTGCCTCCGGAAATTACTTTTTTAGCCAGACGTTCAGTTGCACCGGCCTCCCCTTTGTATTTAAGCGCTACCTGCTGATAGGCTGGCCCTACCGATTTCTTCTCGATGCTGTGGCAGGCTTTGCAGTCATTCCCCTCGATCAGGCGGAGTCCCTTGCCGACCTGAGCCACTTCATCGGCGCTACGGTGTCCCTGAGCAATCGCTGCCAGATCATAGCCCTCAGCCAGATAATCGATGGTAACGGCAACTTCATTAGGTTTGATTTTTCCGCTAGCTAGGCTACCATCTTCCTTATCCTGAACTTTCACTTCATAGGAAAACGGTTTTCCTGGAAAGAAAAAAGTCTGGTTGCTGTTTTTGGTTTCAAACGTCAGTACAGGCTCCTCATTACCCGCCATAATCTCCACCGACCGGCTGCTGCTCCCACCTTTGGCATCCGTTACGGTCAGGGTGGCTTTATAAATTCCGGCTTTGTCGAACGTAATAGTGGGGTTCGCTTCTTTGATAATTCGGGGCGCACCTGCTCCTTTAGGGGTTATGGTCCAGACGTAGGTCAGGGCATCGTTGTCAAAATCCTTCGTACCGGCCGACGAAAGTTGGGCCTTGAAAGGGACCGATCCGCCTTTTTTGGAAGTTGCTACCTGTACCTGGGGCTTGCGGTTACCGCCGTTGTATTCGATACGTATCAGCCGGGCATCGTCGTTTTGCGTAAACCAGCCGCTACCGTACTCCAGCATATACAAATCACCCTCTGGACCAAACTCCATATCCATCGGGTTGGAGAATTTATAGCTGGGCATTATCCGCTCCATCGATTGGTAGTTGCCATCTTTATCCAACGTAACGGCCATGAGCCAGCCACGCATCCATTCATACGTAATCAGTTTGCCATCATAATAATCCGGGAAAGGCCGTTTAGCAGAGCCGAACTGATCTTTGTAATAAACCGGACCAGCCATCGCCGACCGACCACCCGATCCTACCAGCGGAAATTCCTTCGATTCGGCGTATGGATACCAGATAAAGGCTTTTTGGGCGGGCGGTAGCTCATTTAGCCCCGTGTTGTTGACTGATTTGTTGATCGGTTTTGCGGGATCGTATAACGGTCCCGACTGGCCAGTAGCGAAGTCGTATTGATGGTATGGTTTATTATCGCCGACAAAATAAGGCCAGCCGTAATTACCGGCCTTTCTGGCCTGTCCAACTTCATCCTGCCCGGCTGGTCCCCGCTCCTCCTTGGGCTGAGAGGCATCCGGACCGATGTCTCCCCAGTATAGGAAACCGGTTTTTGCATCCACCGAAATCCGAAACGGGTTGCGGTGCCCCATCGTGTAAATTTCGGGACGGGTTTTGGAAGTTCCTTTAGGAAACAGGTTGCCTTCCGGGATCGTATAGGTACCGTCAGCTTCGGGGTGAATACGAAGGACTTTGCCACGCAGGTCATTCGTATTGGCCGAGGTCATCTGGGCATCGAATGGTGAACGACCCGGACGCTCATCCGACGGACTATAGCCATTGGATTGCTGCGGATTGATATTGTCGCCGGTTGAGATGTATAAATTCCCTTTAGAATCGAACGTTAGCGAGCCACCGGCATGACCACTGATTTCGCGTTGCGTCGCTACGTCCAGGATAACTTTTTTAGAACTCATCACCAGCTCATCGCCCTTTAATTCGTAGCGAACCAGGCTATTTTTGGCTTCCTTGCCTTCCGGGGAGTAATACAGATAGAGCCAGTGATTCTGCGAAAAATTCGGGTCTTTGGTTATCCCCAACAGGCCGCCTTCATCCTCACCAACTTTCCCTTCCTTATCGGTAACCTTGGTATTCACCGGAATGTGGGCAATTACGTTCAGTTTGCCGGTCGTCGGGCTGAAGAGTTTAACATCTCCCCTGCGTTCAACCAACAGAACGCGGCTGTCGGGCAAAACAACCAGTTCCATTGGCTCGTTAAGCTTCTCAGCCAGTACCACTTTTGAGAACCGGTTTTCTTCGGGTAGCCGTTTCGTTTTCGCCTTCGTATAATCGAGCGGCTTCGGTGAGTCGCCCCCCATTACGTAGTGTAAGCCCGCACCCAGATGCCGCAAAAACAGGGGTTCCGAGAACGTAGCATCGGTGTGGCCACCCGCCGTGTAGAATGAACGTCCACCCTCAAATTCCTGATACCAGGCCATCGGGTGATTGTCGCCATTAGTGCCCCCTTTGTAGGTTTTCTCGTCAATGGTCAACAGCACATGCAGGGCAGGGCTGATGTTTTTAAAGGAATAAAATTCATCTTCCCGCTCCCAGCGCTCCGGCAGGAAACTCGTGGCCGGATTCTTTTTATCCGCGACGACGAACGTACCTTTCTGCACATTGTCGGGCATGGGGTGATTGGCAAACCAGGCACCGGCCAATTTATTATACCAGGGCCAGTCGTATTCCGTATCGGTGGCGGCATGAATGCCCAGATACCCCCCACCGGCCTGGATATATCGTTCAAAAGCATTCTGTTGCTGTGGATTCAATACGTCGCCGGTCGTGCTCAAAAAGACAACCGCCCGGTAGCGTTTCAGATTTTCTTCGTTGAATCGGGCCGCATTCTCCGTGGTATCCACAACGAAGCCTTTCTCCTTACCCAGTTGAAAGAGCGCTTTCTGACCCGCGCCGATGGAGGCATGACGAAATGCAGCTGTTTTGCTAAACACAAGAATGCGGTCAGGGTCTTTGACGGCCACATACGACCATAGACCAGTAGCCAAAAGGCCGATCAACGTAGTGCCGACCAGCCAGCGAAGAGGATTAGGAATACCGTTTATCATCGGAATTTACCAGACTATTTAGCGAAAATTTTGAACAAAACTCAAAAGCGTAAATTTTACGGATTAAAGATAAAAGGAATTTTTCTAATTGGTAAAATATACGGAATAGTTTATTTTATCTTTGACTTATGAATTCGGAAAAAGAAGTGCTCGACTTTGTCAAAAACGGCCATCAGCAGTACCTACCACACCTCAGCATTGATCCAGTCATTTTTGGCTATCACGATCAACAGCTAAAAATTTTACTACTTAAATGGAAGGGGTACCAGGGCTGGGGGCTGCCCGGTGGTTTTATCAAGCGTAGAGAACCGCTAAGCCAGGCTGCCCATCGGATATTACAGGAGAGAACAGGCTTACAGGATTTGTTTCTTCAGCAGTTTCACGTATTTGGGGATTCGCCTTACCGGCTTCAGGAACGGAGCGCCTGGGAGTTCAAAGAAAAATATGGCCTTGACGTTGACGACGATAACTGGTTGTTTGAGCGAACCTTGTCGATTGGCTACTTTGCCCTGGTAGATTACTCGAAAGTGAGCGTCCGGACAGACTTTTTCACCAGAGGATTTCAAATGGTGGGATGTAAACGCCATTCCTGATTTATTATTCGATCACAATGAGGCCGTAGACAAAGCTCTGGCAACCCTGCGTCTTCAGATTTACCACCAGCCAATTGGGTATAATCTGTTACCCGAAAAATTTACCCTGCCGGAAATTCATACGCTGTACGAAACGATTCTGGGAAAAGAACTGGATCAGCGCAATTTTTCGAAAAAGCTCGTAAGCCTGGGGCTGATCAAAAAGTTAAACGAACAGCGGGCTATCGGTCCCCACAGGTCTCCCTATCTGTATCAGTTTGAGAAGGAAACCTATGAGGATGCGTTAAAACAGGGCATTGTTCATACGTATTAAGATTCCTGCACCACAAAACTCTCATTGGGATTGGCCTGCAGCACAAACTTCTTCACGACGGTTTCGTTACCCACCTTCAGTGTTAGCTGATACGTACCTGCGCCCAGACTCGAAAAATCAAACTGCCGACTCAGCCCTTTTTGGAGCCATACGGCTGAGTTATAAACCGGCTGACCCGTAGCATCTACAATCGCCAGCTGGCCTTTGGCCTGAAGAGGTTGTACGAACAGCTTGATTTTATGATCAGCTGTCATCACCACACGAGTTTGGGTGGTAGCTTGGGGCGTTGTGGGGTTGGCGAACGATGCGGTTCCAGCGGCTAGACCCAGCATCAACATCAGTATTTTTTTCATGGCTTTAGTCAGTAAATGTTTGCTTATCGTGTTTTGATGAAACAAAGTTGCCACGAAAGCTACACCCCTGAAAATCAAAGGTGATGAGTGCCGACATCAGACCGACGAATGTGGATTTTTCCGCGATGAATCACAAAATGATTCGCAGCTGCTGCGCTTCCTATATAAACGATAGGCCACGGTAACTCCCTGACAATCTCTGTTTTTGACTATAAAAAAACATCGGACAACCTACTGGTCATCCGATGTCGAGTTGAAACAACAAACGAACAAAAACACTCAAACGCTTTTTTATTTCTCTATCTATTCCATCACCATTTCGGTATGGGCTGAAGCCTGAATTTTTTTGCCGATGAAGAGCAACAGCAGCGGCACACAAACCAGAAAGAACCCACCGATAATCAGGAATGAATCGGCGTACGTCATCACCAGCGCCTGCTTAATAACAGCCCCCTGCATAACGCCATAGGCTTTACCGGTGGCGGTTACCAGGGCGTCTCCTTTCGACAGGAACAGGCTTGTATATTGTCTGATCCGCTCGGCAGAAAGTGGGTTATAAATCGAAATGTTATCGGCCAGACGGGATGAATGCAGCACCGTACGGGTCGAAATGTAGGTGGTCATGATGGCCGTCCCGAACGTACCACCCAACTGACGAATCATACCCGTTAAGGCTGACCCTTGCGGAATCTCGATGTTTTTCAGATCAGCCAACGTAATGGTAGTCAATGGAATGAATATTAAGCCCATACCAATTCCCCTAACAATAAGTGGCCAGAAGAAATAGTCTGGACCAGCTACCAGGCTGATGGTTGATAAGTCGAAACAGAAGCCAAAGAACATCAGAAAGCCAATGGCAGCGTACCAAACAGGGGATATGTAATTCTTACTGAGCAATCCCCCCACGATAGGCATCATCAAACCAGTTGCGATTGAACCGGGCATGAGTAATAAACCCGTTTGGCTAGCCGTAAAACCCAGAATGGTCTGACAGAAAACCGGGATGATAAATACAGAAGCAAACAGACCAAACCCAAGAATGAAGTTAAACAACGTACCAACGGCGAACCGACGCTGACGTAACAAACTCAGGTCCAGAATCGGTAGTTTAACGGCCAGTTGCCGCCAGATAAACCCGATCAGTCCAACCGCAGCAACGATAGACATGATGACGATAAACTCCGAGGTGAACCAGTCTTCTTCCTGCCCTTTTTCCAGCACGATCTGTAGTCCACCAATGCCCATGGTCAGGAGTATGAGCGCCAGCCAGTCCATCTTACCCGCTTCGACCTTCTCGGCAGGTTCTTTGATAAACAGGTACGTTAGCACGGTAGCCGCTATACCAAACGGAATATTGATATAGAACACCCAGTTCCACGATAGATTGTCGGTGATGTAACCGCCAAGCGTTGGGCCAATGGATGGACCAATAATAACGCCCATCCCGAATATGGCGTTGGCAATACCAAGCTGCTCCTTCGGGAAGGTTTGAATCAGAATGGATTGAGCTGTAGTTAGTAAGCCTCCGCCCCCAATGCCCTGTACCACCCGGAAAAACACCAGCTCCCAGACGTTGGTCGACGTACCGCAGAAGATGGAAGCAATGGTAAACAGCACAATCGACGCTGCGAAATAATTCCGCCGACCGAGTTTGGCTGTTAACCAGCCCGACATGGTAATCATGACAGCACTGGCCGCTGCGTAACCCGTTACCACCCAGCTGATATCGCCGAGGGATGCGCCGAGGTTACCCATCATCTGGTTCAGCGTAACGTTAACGATCGACGAGTCAATGGTCTGTAACAGAGCCGCTGTCGTAACCGTCAGCACGACGATCCATTTATCAAATCCTAATTTCATGATAGATTGATTTAGTGATGTCGGGTTTGAGAACCCGACACCACGCATGACCAATTATTTCCCTTGCAGATCAACGGCTACGTTGACGCTCATACCCGGACGGATTTTTGCGTAAAGCGGGCTGTTTTTATCCAGATCGATACGTACCGGAATACGTTGCACAACTTTTACGTAGTTGCCTGTAGCATTGTCGGGAGGAAGCAGCGAGAATTTAGCGCCCGTTGCCCCGGCAAATGAACCCACATGACCCGTCAGTTTTTCACCACCGAAGGCATCTACGTCGATATCGACTACCTGACCCGGCTGCATCTGCTTCATCTGTGTTTCCTTGAAGTTAGCCGTTACCCAAAGATTTGAGTTGCCGACTACCGAACAGACAGCCTGACCAGCCTGAACCAGTTGACCGATCTGAACCGACCGTTTCGAAACAATACCCGCAACCGGAGCCCGTACGATGGTATACGACATTTGCAGTTTTGCCAGGTCAAGATCAGCCTGACGCTGTTTGATAGCTGCCTGCGCTACGGTAATCTGACCTTCAGTAGCCCGGCGTTGCGAATTGGTTACGCCCGTTTGCGAACCTGCTGCGGCCACCTGCGACTGTGCCGTCTGTAACTGAGCCTGAGCGGCCTGAAGTTGAGCCTGAGCGGCATCGCGTTCGGCCTGAACAGCGTCAAATTGTTGTTGTGGAACTGTTTTTTCGGCTAATAACCGGCTATAGCGGTCAAAATCCTGAGCGGCTTTCCGTGCACGCGCCTGGGCAGCTGCTACGTTAGCCTGTGCCGTCGCTACCTGATCGCGGGCGGTTTGAACGCTGGCCTGCGAACTCTGCACCGTTGCCGATGCTACGTTCACCTGTGAGCGCGACACGCCTGCTGCGGCCATAGCACTCTGCAAAGCGGCCTGTGCCTGATCCAGCCGAATCCGATAATCAGCATCGTCCAGCACAAAGAGCGTATCGCCTTCCTTAACGGACTGGTTGTCTTTAAACCGAATTTCTTTTACGTATCCGCTTGCTTTCGGAATGACCGGGTTTACATCCCCGTCAATCTGAGCATCATCAGTTGTTTCGTGGCGTTGCAGGTAGCGAAATTCGCTGTACCCGAAAAAGAGGGCAATGGCCAGGACGAGGACGCCCCCTACGCGGAATAAAGTTTTCTTATCCATGATTGTGTCGGTTATCCGAGATTATTTGAGGTTAGAACCCGTAGCTTTCAACAGACGCTGATAGGCCAGTTGCGCATCTACAGTTGCATTGATTACGTTGAGTTGTGCCTGTAATAAGAAGCTGTCGGCTTCCAGCAGATCCGTTGACCCGACAAGCCCATTGCGGAATCGCGATTCCGTCAGGCGGTAGTTTTCCTGCGCCTGGCCAACGGCCGTGCGGATTACGTTTTGCTGCTCCAGCGCCAGTTGATAGTTGTTGTAAGCCGTTACTACTTCCGACCGTATCTGATCGGTCTGCTGCTGCCCCTGAAGTGCCGCCTGATCGATGGCGGTTTGCGCACTGTGCAGTTTGCCCTTCATGTTATAAAGCGAGCCGATGTTGTAGGTAATCCCCGCGCCCAGGTTCCAGGCACTGATAAACGAACTGCCTTCAGGAATAAGCCGGGCCGTAGGGTTGATGTAGTTGTACCCTGCCGACACGCCCAGGTGCGGATACATGGTGCTTTTCGTGTTCCGTAACAACTGTTGCGCCGACTGCACACGTAACGCATTGGCTTCTACCTCCGGACGAGTCTGAACAGCCCGGTCCAAGAAAGAACTTAAGGTTTCAGCCGCAACCGTCGGATTAGTCAGTGTCGTATCGATAGCAATTATCTGATCGTCGGGCAGGCCAACGAGCAAATTGAAATTATAGAGGGCGGTCTGACGCGCTTTCTCGACCTGTAGGCGGCTCAGATTCAGGTTATTTTTCTGCAACTGAATCTTCAACACTTCATTGGCCGTTACAACGCCTTCTTTCTGAAGACTTTGGGCTTCGCGCTCCTTTTCGTCAAACTGCTTGATATTCTGCTCGATAACGCCAATCGAACGGGCTAGTTTAACAATGTTATAATACGCTTCCGATACTGTGTACACCAGTTCGGAGCGGTTACGCTGAGCATCCAGATGACTGGCTTTTGCCAGGAGTTCAGCTGATTTCTCGGCCGATTTTTCGGCAAAGCCACCAAAAACTTCTTTGCTGATGGTAGCGCCCCCCATCGTAGCGTTGAAGGCGCCTGCCGGTATACCAAAAAGAGCTTTGCCGTCATCGCCCTGCCCGAATGCAAATGGGCCGGTCAGGCTATAGCGTGAATAAGCCAGCGACGCATTGGCCGTTGGTAAACTGCGGTCTTTAGCCTCCTGTAAGCGAGCTTCGGCAGCCTGCGTACGCGAATCGGCGATCTTGATTCCCTTGTTGTTTTGCAGGGCCAGTTCAACGGCCTTTTCAAGGGGCATTTGGGTTGGTGCGGGTTGCGCAACTGCCAGGCTCAGGCCCGTCAGCACCATACCAACACTCATTACGTACTTTTTCATAATCAGCGATTTCTAATTTTATCGAGTAGTGTATTCATCGTTTTGGCCTCTTCATCAGTCAGGTGACTAACGATCGACTCAAAATCCCTGAACTCTAAAGCGACCCGGCCTACAAACTGATACGATTCCTCTGTCAGCCGCAAATTCACTCGTCGGCGGTTTGTTGAATCGACTTCACGTACCACCAGATTTTTGGCAACCAACCGGTCGATCAATCGGGTCATATCGGAATTCATATCGGTCATTTTTTCCTTCAATTCCCCTGCTGTCAGACTCCGGGGAAATACATCCGAAAGCAGACGAAGGGCCTTGTACTGTTGAACCGATAGATCAAACGGGGCCATTTTCTGCTGGAAGTGATTAAAAATGTAACTGTCCGTTTTGTGCAGATTGATGATGAGCCGGTGGTATTCGTTTCGGAATTGACTTTCCATTGTGTTTCTAACAAGCGTGACAAAAGTATAACCAATATTTGTTTAAACAAATTTCGTTTAAACAGTAAAAATTATGCCATTATCTCATCCCGGAATAGTAACACAGAAAAATGCTTTGATTAGTCCAATAATATCGCGCTATCAGAATAATACAAAAGCAGACAGCCTGAAAATTCGTCTAAATGGGCATTTATCAGGCGTTGGGCGTAAAAAATTTTAACAGTTTTTTAATAGATCAGATTCTCTAAAATCGGTCCTGACGGAGTTCTTGAGCCGCTTGACAAAGAGTATATTCTACGTGTTGTTTTATTAGCCTATTCCTAGTAGTTTATCGGTAGTGATTTGGGTAAACGAGATTATCTGACAAGACCGCCTGAACAAAAAAAGACCCCATTGCTGAGGTCTTCCAAATTATCTGATCAAGCAGAGTTTACTTAATCTCCCCTACCATCTCTTTGGGTTTTACCCACTCGTTGAATTCGTCTTCGGTCAGGTAACCAAGTATAAGGGCCGTTTCTTTCAGCGTCGAACCGGTTTTATGAGCAGTCTGCGCAATTTCGGCCGCTTTGTAGTAGCCGATTTTGGTGTTCAGCGCCGTAACCAGCATCAACGACGAATCGACGTGTTTTTTGATATTGGCTTCAATGGGTTCAATGCCTTCTGCGCACTTGTCGTTGAACGATACGCAAACATCGCCAATCAAACGGGCCGAGTGCAAAAAGTTGTAGATCATCACCGGCTTGAACACATTCAGTTCGAAGTGGCCCATTGCCCCACCGAAATTGATGGCTACGTCGTTGCCCATCACCTGCGCGGCCACCATCGTCATGGCTTCGCACTGGGTTGGGTTTACTTTACCCGGCATGATCGATGAGCCCGGCTCATTATCAGGAATGTGTAATTCCCCAATCCCCGCGCGAGGACCGGAGGAGAGCATCCGAATGTCGTTCCCAATTTTCATGAGGCTGGCCGCTACGGTTTTCAGGGCACCGTGCGCTTCGACAATGGCGTCGTGTGCTGCCAGCGCTTCAAACTTGTTTTCGGCCGTAATAAACGGAAGCCCCGTTAAGACGGCGATGTGTTTCGCTACGTTCTCCGAATAGTTGGGGGGCGTATTGATACCCGTACCAACTGCGGTTCCGCCAAGCGCCAGTTCGCTTAGGTGAGCCAGTGAATTGTTGATAGCCCGTAAACCGTGATCGAGTTGCGATACGTATCCGGAAAACTCCTGCCCTACCGTCAACGGCGTAGCGTCCATGAAGTGCGTCCGCCCGATTTTCACGATGTGCATAAACTGCTTCGACTTAGCGGCCAACGTATCGCGCAGTTTGGTTATCCCCGGAATCGTTACGTCGAGGAGAATTTTATAGGCTGCAATGTGCATGGCCGTCGGGAACGTATCGTTCGACGACTGCGATTTATTGACGTCGTCGTTGGGGTGCAGGTACTTCTTTTCATCGGTGAGCTGGCCGCCATGCAGCACGTGACCCCGGTACGCTACCACTTCATTGACATTCATGTTCGACTGCGTCCCCGAACCCGTTTGCCAGACAACGAGCGGAAACTGATCGTCTAATTTTCCTTCAAGAATTTCATCGCAGACCTGCCCGATTAAGTCGCTCTTTTCTATCGGCAACACACCTGCATCGAGGTTTGTCAATGCAGCTGCCTTTTTGAGGTAAGCAAACGCCCGGATGATTTCGCGGGGCATTTTGTTAATGTCCTGAGCAATTTTGAAGTTCTCAATTGAGCGCTGGGTTTGGGCGCCCCAATAGACGTTGGCCGGCACCTGTACCTGGCCCATCGTGTCTTTTTCGATGCGGTATTCCATGAATAAAGAGCGTAAATGTGAATGAGTGAAAGAGCGTAAGTCGAAGCGTCATCAAACGTTTCTCACAACGGCGAAGGGCTCGTACGTTCTTCCAGTCTGGTAATTACGGGTGCAAATGTAGGAATTCGTTTCGCCACTTAAGACTGTCTAGCGAGCAACTTTATCAGCAATAAACGTAGCCAACTCGTCAGGCTTCTCCCAGGGTAATAAATGCCCGGCCCCGTCGATCACATCGAGCGTAGCGTTTTTCAGATACGGCAGCACCATTCGGCGGTGTACATCGGGCGACAAGTTGCTGTCTGCAGACCCAACAACGATGTGAACCGGTACGGTTACAGCCCCCATTCGGTCGGAAATATTTTCACGGCTGCCTTGTAGTAACCAGGCGTCCCAGGCATGTTTGCTGCTGCGAAGATTATCCGCAATGATCTGTTCCTGTGCTGAGGCCGAAAGGGGAACTGCCGTTATTTTTTCCAGGGTTTCTTCAGCCGCCGACCGTTGACCGTATCCTTCCAGCAACGATTGCCGGTCTTTATCTGGAATCGGTTCCGGAACGGGGGGCGATGGCGACAGCAGGATTAACGATTGCAGCCCGGATGGCTGGCGGGCCGCCAGAGCCAACGCTACTTTTGCGCTCATGGAATGGCCAATCAATACAAACGCCTGACCAGACAGACGTTGAGCCACTGCCTGAATATCGTCGGCCATATCATCTACCGAGTAGCCAGAATTCGGCGCTTCCGAATCGCCAAAGCCCCGTATATCAACTGCTACGCAATGGTACTGGTCCGAAAGTTGATTCATTACGTCCTGCCACTCCAGCGCCGATCCCCCAAAGTAGTGCAGAAAAACAAGCGTTAGCGGGCCGTTGCCCTGCTCGATGACATTGAGCTGAACGCCATTGACTATCTGTTTCATTATACGTTCACTTTCAGTCGGGCGGGCCGTTCGGTTATTTCGAGCATTTCGCCGTAAGGAACGATGGTGATCTGCCCAAACTCTTTCAGCAGACTTTTGTACGCTTCAGCAACCGGGCGGGGTTTGCGGTTCAGGTCGAAGAGACCACATTCATTGACATGATTGTTTAACACACCCAACTGGGTGTCCCAATCAATCTGATCAATCAGGCTATACCACGTAAAGCCCAGTACGGGTACGCCATCCCGACGCATCCGTAGTATACTCACCCATTGTTTATACAGCCAGACTGGTGCCTGATCGGCCTCAAACACATTGGTTTCCGTGTGCATCACCGGCATTCGATAGCGCTCGTAATAATCTTTGGTAATCTCATACCAGCCCAGTACGTCCATAGACGTCTGGATAGACCCGTCGGGTAATTTAATCCGTTCATTCCGACCGTAATAGTCATTGCCCATGATCTGATACCCCGGCGGTTTACCTGCCATAAACCAGTCATATTCAGCGCGGGTCAGGCCGTTGTCCATCATATACATAGCCACCGCGGCAGACGGCTGATTGGCATACAGCAGATCGAGCGACAGGAAGCGGAGTTCGTTTTCGAGCGCAATTTGAGCCGAAGGCGTAGCGCAAAGCTCATGGGTATATTCGGCGCTTTCGCTTTGAACGATAACACAGTCGTTCCGGCGTCGGGCAATCTGCTGATTACCCATTATACTGGCTGCTACGCAGTGCTTCAGGGCTGTCACAAATCCCCGATCTGTTTTAAGCTGTTCATTCCAGACCCCATCCTTAGCACTGATTCGGGCCGTAACGTAGATTTCATTGACGGGCGTATAAAAGCGCACCCACGGATAGCGGTCGGCTACGGCCCCGGCGTATTCAGCAAAGTGGATCGGCAATTCTGGATTCTGGAAATTCCCAATCCAGTCGGGAACGCCAAAGTGCATAAGGTCCAGAATCGGAATAATATCCAGCCGTTTAATTTCGGCCATCACCTCGTCGGTAAAGCTCCAGTCGAATTTCCCCGGCGCTTTATGAACACTGTAATAAGGCAGTCCGTAACGTAGTACCTTCAGGCCCAACTCTTTCACCAGGCCCAGGTCTTCACGCCATCGGTCATAATGCCCACACTCCCGCAACAGGTCGCGCCGGACGCTACCCTGTTTAATAGTTGGATAGGAACATTCGATGCCGGTTGCAAACATAAAATTGCCGGGATTGGCGTCTGGCAAGCCACTCCCATCATGTCCGCTGGCGCCACCAAACTGGTCACCATCATAATTACCGTCACCGTACTGTTTTTTAATAATATCTAAAAACCCCTGTTGAGCCATTGGTTGCGTAAGTAGTGATGAGAAATGGGGTTACAATTTATGCACTCAACCGTTTTCTCTGAGCCAGAAAGCGGTCGGCGGTACGTAATGAGAGCGCCATAATAGTCAGGGCCGGATTCACACTGAGCGCGCTTGGAAACGTTGAGTTATCGCTGATATACAGATTCGGAATATCGAAAGACTGCCCTTCGGCGTTCACCACCGCCCGGTCCGGATCATTACCCATCCGGCAGGTACCGATTATATGGGCATTTCGCGGAAACGCCCATACGTTTCTGGCACCAGCTGCGGCCCAGATATCGCGCATTGTTTTGTCGGCATGGGCAGTCATTCGCTCTTCGCTTTCACCATTTGAAAAATAGATACGTGGTTTGGGTAAACCCCGGATGTCTTTCTCGTCAGCTAGTTCTAAATAATTGTGGGCATAGGGCAGACAGTCGCCCAGAATATTGATACCGGCAACGTGGTTGTATGCCGAAGCCGCGCGTTTCAGTGCCTCGCCCCACAGCCCGCGTCCACGGGCCATCTGCGACAGGTACGTAACGGGCATAACGCCAATGGACTGAAGCAGATAACCACCCACGAAATCAGCCTGCGGAGGGCGGTGGGTATCTTCCGAAATAATGGCACCGGGAATACCTTTGTACGGCCTAACGTCATCGTCAAACTCACCCCAGATTTGCAGGGCTGTATGAGCCATTACGTTACGCCCGACCTGGCCGCTGCTGTTGGCAAGCCCGTTTATCAATAACAATCGGGCCGTTTCGATGGTACCCGCGCACAGAAATACGTACTGGCAACGCTGGCGTTCTTCCTGTCCATTGCGGATATAAACGACCTCCCGGATTCGACCTGAAGAGTCTTTTATTAATTGGGTGACAAAGCACTCTGAGCGAATTTCGGCGCCATGATGAATGGCCAGCGGAATGTACGTTACGTCCATACTTGCTTTGGCGCCGATGGTACAGCCCGCCTGACAAAATCCGCGATTCGCGCAGGCGGGTCGGTGGCCGACACCTTCCTGATAATAACCTGCCGACAGGGCGGCATTGGCGGCTGGTGACGTTTTGATGCCCATTTCGCGGCATCCTTTTTCCATCAACTGCCCCGGTCCGTTAATCGGTAGCGGCCCGAGCGCATAAGCCCGTTTGCGGGCAGGGCCCCACGGATATGGCGATGGCCCGGATACGCCCAGAAACTGCTCTATCTCATCGTAGTAAGGTTCAATCTGATCGAAACCGATGGGCCAGTCCTCGCCTACGCCAAATTCGGTACGTATTCGTAAATCGTCGGGCTGGGCGCGTGGGGTATAGGCCGTATAATGCAGCGTTGAGCCACCAACGCCGATGCCGGAGTTGTTATTTCCGAACGGTAACGGGTCGTTGCCTGCGCTCAGGCGCTCGTCATTCCAGAAAAGCTTATCCTGTGCTTTTTCGTCCGTCGGGAAGTCCTTCCCGGATTCCAGTGCTTACCGGCTTCCAGTGCAACAACCTTTAAACCGGCTCTGGCAAGCCGGGCCAGAAGTGGTGCGCCACCGGCACCGGTTCCAATGACAACGGCATCAACAATTTCGTTTGTAGTGTAATGGGGCATCGTACCGCCTTAACTTGCTGGAAACTACTTATCTATTTGTGAAGGGTTTTGGTTCACGCTTCTCCAGGTTATTCAATCCAATGCGTTGCCAGGTTGGTACGTCAGCCATGCCAACGTAGCCGATCTCTTCCTGAGCCATCGGGTGGCTGTAATACGTTTCAACGGCTTCGGCTAACAGTTCTTCAAAAAAGCGTTCGGCGGGCAGTTTAGACCAGATTTCACCGGGCGCTTCAATACGCTGAACCGCACTCAGCACCTGATCCTGTTTTTCATCGGTCAGCGATTTAAAGGGCTCTCCAAACATCATCAGCGAGGATTCGTCAACGCCTGCCAGACCTTTCCGATACGCATCACGATCATTAGGCATTACGTCGTATCGCCAGCCATTGGATTTATTTTGAGTCAATCGTTCATCAATACCGCCTGCAATGTCAATTGGGTCAGTGCGGTCGGTTTGCGGAACGAGCCGATCACAAATTCGGCGCAGAAGATCAAATTCAGCCGTTGTAAAAAACGTTGGCTGTCGGGCTGGGCTGGTTAGTCGCTCGGTCAGAACCCGACGGGTCGCGGCAGTGACCTGATCCGTTTTGAGCAGGGCCCGAACAGTGCCGTCGGGGTAGCGGTACGTTATGTCTGTCTCCATGATTAGCCTAGCTTTCCGCCCGTTACTTCCACGATGCTGCCGGTCATGAAACTGCCTTCTCCAGACGCCAGCAATACGTACGCAGGCGTCAGTTCTTCGGGCTGACCGGGCCGGGCAAGCGCTACTTCATGCCCAAAATTCTGGACTTCGCTTTCAGGCATGGTTCCGGGAATGTTGGGCGTCCAGACAGGACCCGGCGCTACGCAGTTCACCCGGATGTTACGTTTACCCAACTGAATAGCCAGCGATTTGGTAAACGCGTGAATGGCGCCTTTGGTAGCAGTATAATCGACCAGGATCGGGTTGCCAACAATGCCGACAATACTTCCCGTATTGACAATCGCGTCTCCATCCGTCAGATGAGGTAAAGCGGCCTGAACCATAAAGAAGTAGGCAATGATATTCGTGTCGAACGACCGGCGAAGCTGCTCTTCGGTTATATCTTCAATGTTTTCCTGCGCCATTTGAAAGGCGGCATTATTAACCAGAATATTAAGCTTACCAAATCGCTCAACCGTTTGCCGGACAACCTCTTCGCACTGGCTCTTCTGACGAACATCGGCTTTTAGGAGCAGACATGACCGGCCCTTGCTCTCTACAGTACGCTGGGTATATTTTGCATCATCGGTATTTTCATTGTAAACAACGGCTACGTCAGCGCCTTCCATCGCAAAGGCAATGGCTACTGCCCGACCAATACCCGAGTCGGCACCCGTAATGATGGCGACTTTTCCGATGAGCTTGCCAGCCGGTTTGTAATTCGATAAATCACTATCAGGGACAGGGTTCATAGCCGACTGACGAGCAGGGTACGGCTGCTTCTGGCCGGGAATTTCCTCGGCTTTGGGTCGGAATTCAACTGGATTCATGGGCGATGTTGAGTAAAAAGAAACAGGCAGCTAAGCAGAGCCAGCAGCCTCAGGTTGATAAACCGGCTGTTATCGTTTTTGTTAGCGGTTCGTCAGGTTAGTGGCTTCATGCCGAAGCGAATTAGTCGGAATTTGTTTACCCATCCTCGAATCCGGGAAGCGTTTGAAATTAACTTAAAGATGCCTTCCTATTTATCCATTGAGTAAGAAACACAACCAATTTGTTCGTTAGCGGTTTATATCTCAACAGTCAATACGGTCATTCTTTGGATGACAATGGCCTGACTTACAATGGATAACCCTTTTCGATTTACTACGTATGAAATTTGATATTACCGAAAACCCACTGAAGCAGTTAGGTACGGCAATTGGCGTCGGCATTCTATCCGGGCTGGCTGGTACGGTAGCTATTACGCTCTCACAGCTGATTGAAATGCGCCTGACAAAGCGTCGGCCCAGCACTACACCCGTCGACGCAGTCACTAAAGTGCTGGATGTAAAGGCCATCAAGAAAGACAAGAAAGAAGAAGTTTCCCAGAAAATCCACTGGACTTACGGAACCATCTGGGGCGTTCCAAGAGGTCTTGTCACGCTTACTGGCCTGCACGGATGGCCAGCATCGCTGCTGCATTTTGCCGCCATCACCGGCACAGCCATGACCATGCTCCCTAAACTCGATCTGGCTCCGCCCGTGACGAAGCAGGACCCTAAAACTATCGCTATTGATACGCTCCATCATGCTGTATATGCCCTGGCGAGTGGCCTTACTTTCGACGCAATCAACGGAGAATAGCTGGCTGACAAACGCTACTAATTTTAAACCAATCAGAACAACAGGCAAAAAAGCCGGTTATCCTTTGGAAGGTAAAGAAAAATACAAAATATAATGGGTTACTTTTCTTACTTCAGAGAATTAAGCGTAGAACTATAAGGCGTATCAATTACTTTAAATCATAACAAACATGGCAAAATCTGCATTTTTTCTGCTTTCCCTCCTGGCGTTATCGACAGCCTGTTCCAGCACAAAAACCGAAACAAAAGAGTCGACTGCGACTGTAACCGACAGCAGCTCAACGATGTCGACCGATTCGTCGAGCATGACGAGCGATAGCAGCTCTACAATGTCGACCGACACAACGAAAAAAGATTCCATTAAGTAATCAGATCGACTTAGTCAGCCATTTACGGTACTCCGGTTACGGCAAGATGACGCGAGCACTACGCTGGTGTCAGATTAGCGTAACCGGAGTACCGTTATTTTCTTAGCTATTTCTTTAAAAAGACCCTCGTCACTGAGGGTCTTTGCGTTTTCAGACTATCATGCCGGCCACGAAGTCAACCACAATCAGGTTGGTATAAACCGCCAAGCTTTTGTATCTACCGCTGGTTAACTATTTGGCCATTTATTCATGCAGCTTTATTAATTTTATGCTGTCTTTTTAATCTACAGATAGTAAAGACTTATGGGTTACGAAACCTGGCTGGTTCTGTTTCTGGGTATGATGACGGCGCTTCTCCTGTACAATGTGGTGCAGTGGAGCCTTTACCGCGAACGCATCTACGGATTGTATACGGTGTACCTGCTGGTCTGGCTTGCTTATTTTCCGTTACGTTCGTTTAGTGATTTTCCCGACAATGCCGCTCATTTTATTCGAATTACAGGCCCAATGCTTGCCTACTTCGTTTATTATGACTTTACGATCGCTTTCCTGAATCTTCGTACGTATCGCCCCGGCCTGTTACGTTTGTTTCGTGGGGTTCAAACGGGTTTGATTGCCTATCTCCTGCTTGAAGTCGGTTTTTGCTTTATCACCGACTATTGGCGCCTGCCGGTTCATGAACTCATTCACACTGGCGTCCGGTTGAGTTTGGCTGTACTGTCCGGGTATATTATTGGTACGATTTACCAGCGTAAAGACCCGGTCAGACGATTGTTTATTACGGGATCAGCTCTGTTGGTGCTGGGGGCGCTGACGGCAATGATTCTGACGATGACTCTACCACTCGACGGCCCTGCATATTTCTGGCTGGTTCCGTTAACTTATTTGCAAATCGGCATTGTTCTCGAACTGATCTTTTTTTCGGTCGGCCTGGCGTATCGCCATCGTCGCGATTTGCTGAAAAAGACACTGTTCGAGCAGGCACTAACCCGCGAACGGAAGCAGCGCCAACGCGATTATACAGAAGCCCGGCAGGTTGTAGAGCTGCTTCAGCAGGAAGTCGACGAGATGCATATGCGGGCGCTACAGGCCCAAATTAGCCCGCACTTTCTGTTCAACAGCCTGAATTCGTTATCAGCGCTCATTGCCGACGAACCTCCCAAAGCCGAACAATTCGTTGATGAACTATCCAGCGTGTATCGCTACGTTCTTCAGGCCAATGATCGTGAACTGACATCGCTGGCAATGGAAATGAAATTTATTAATTCCTATTATCACCTGCTGAAAACGCGGTATGGTCAGGGAATTTCCCTTAAAGTCAGCATTAACCCGGCCTATGAGGACCATCTGCTCCCTCCACTTACGCTACAGCTGCTGATCGAAAATGCCGTAAAACACAATATTGTTGCCCAAAATACACCCCTGACGATTCAGATTTTCACGAATAATACGGGTGCGCTGGTGGTCCGTAACAACCTTCAGCGAAAAGGCGCTAACCGCCTTACGTCCACCAAGAAAGGCTTGCAGAACATCAACATGAAGTATAAACTGCTGAATCAGTCGCCACTCGACATTCATGAGTCGGACATTTCTTTCGACGTAATTGTCCCGCTAATTCCGGCGACAGCCCAGATAGCGTTCTGATCAGCTTGCTTATAAACTGATTAATAGTCAGCTCCATACATACTACAAACCCGCTATCGTCGTAACTATAGTACGATGTATACTAAACAGGATCGCCCGTTTAATCGAGTGATCCTGTTATCTTTGAAGGTAAGCCCGTAATACGTTTCGGATCAGCAAGCGGCCAGTGTTCTGTTACACAAACCTGAATACTGCCAAAGGCACCGATCAGCGTACCAGGGCATTCATTAATTGCGTATTCAGGCATGAAGAATTGGCTACTAGTTATTTGTTTTTCATTAAGTACACTGACGTTACAGGCCCAATCGACATTCGGCAACGAATGGATTCGGACCAGTCAAAAATACCTTAAGTTTTCAGTAGCTCAGACGGGCGTTTATCGGGTGAGTTATCAGGATATTCAGGCGGCAGATGCCTCATTCTTACAGACAAACCCCACAAACTGGCAGCTTTTTTTCCGGGGTCGTGAAATAGCGATTCGGGTGGTCGGGGAAAAAGATGGGGTGTTTAATTCGCAGGATTACGTTGAATTTTATGGCGAAGGTAACGATGGCAGTCAGGATTCGCTGCTTTACCGGCCTCAAAAACGCCTTCACCCCTATCAGACGTTATTCTCCGACACGACCGCTTATTTTCTGACTAATGGCGCTACGTCGGTTGGCAAGCGCGTACCCGAACTAAACAATTCAGCTCAGGGTTTATCGCCCGTAAAATTTCATATTCAGGAGACTGTACAGGCATACACCAGCCAGTTTACGTTCAACAATCTGCTCGGTGTTGAACCCTTTCTCCAGCAAAGCTACTACGAACCCGGCGAAGGCTGGTCGGGGCCACTTCTTACCCTTGATTCGGTGGGTGTAGTATCCATGCGGCTTACCGGGCGTGTCACAAACGACTGGCCCATTACGCTGGAAAGCATGGTGAATGGGCGGGATAATACGCTGCACCAGGTTCAGGTAACCCAAAACGCGTCGACCACACCGATGACAACCCTCACATTTTCGGGGTTCGTCAGTCAAACTTTTCAAAGCATCATCAGTCCGGGATCGCTTCAGAACGAACAGCTTGTGCTGCGCTTTAAGGCGATCAAAAATTCGACGATCAACAATTTTTCAATTACCTATGCCCGCATTACGTATCCGCAACTAACGGACATGACGGGCCTGACCAGCAAAGTGTTTCGTCTGGTACCCAATACGGGTTCAACGTCGCTGCTGGCTATTACAAATGCACCAGCCAATGCGCTGGCTTACGATATCACGGATAAAGCAAACTGCCGCTTCATAACTGCACAAACCAGCAGCGATCAGACACAGCTTGTTGTTAGCGAAGCCAACCAGAGCCGGACTCTTTTTGTGACGAGTCAGATCAGCAAGCCTAAGATTAAAGCTGTTCATTTTTCATCGAATTTCCCGAAAGCGACTGACTACGTTATCATAACCCATTCTTCGCTTCGGCAGTCGGCTACAACGTATGCGGCTTATCGGGCGTCGAGCCAGGGGGGCAGTATACACCGTTTATTGTTGAGGCCGATTCGCTGTACGACCAATTCAATTATGGAGAAAGAAGCCCATTGGCGTTACGTCGGTTTGCTGATTTCATGCGGACCAATACGGCTATCAAATACCTGCTTCTGGCTGGGCGGGCAAATAGCTATCCGTATAATCTTAAAACGGCTACCAATGATTTAGTGCCCACAATCGGGTATCCGGGGGCCGATATTCTGCTGACGGCTGGTTTGGGAAATTATTCACCCAATACGCCCGCGATTCCAACGGGCCGGTTAAACGTTATCAGCAACGATCAGGTACTGAGCTATCTGGAGAAAGTTAAGCAATTGGAATCGCCCAGTGCTAACGGCATCTGGCGAAAACACATCATTCATATCAGCGGAGGGAAAACACCCGCCGAAGCGCAGGTGCTACGTTCAACGATGGACGGTTTAAGTACTATATTCGCCAATGGGCAGCTTGGCGGACAGGTCAGTTCATTCGGAAAAAGTAAATTCAGTGAAGAAGTTGAAAAAATCAACATCGCTCCGCTGGTCAACGACGGCGTTAGTCTGATCACCTTTTTTGGTCATGCCGGCCCAGCCATTACCGATATGAATTTCGGGTTTGCATCACCGGTAGAAAATGGCTTTCGGAATACGCACTATCCGCTAATGGTTTTTAATGGCTGTGGTGTAGGTGAAATTTTCTCCAAATACAATACCCTCTCAACGGACTGGCTATTAGCGCCCCAGAAAGGTGCGGGCGTTGTGTTGGCCCACTCCTATTATAGCTATGAACAACCTACGGCCTGGTACATGTCGAGGCTTTACGCCCATATGTACACGGATGCCACTACGCTCGGTATGCCATTGGGGCTGTTGCAACAACGGTTGAACCAGGCCCTCGAAAAAGAGAACATTGGCCCGTACGAAATATCGGTCATGCTCGAAATGATTTTACAGGGTGATCCGGCGGTCAGCATTTATCCACTGCCCAATCCTGACTTTTCCTTTGAACAGAAAGGTATTTACATTCAGTCGAACGTAGTGGGCAGTGCGCTCAAAACCAGCGATTCAATCCGTGTTGTTATGCCGCTGGCTAATATCGGAAAATACGTATCAGGGCAAACGGTTAATGTATCGCTACGTAAAACTACCAGCAACGGCACGACCAGCATTCCGCTAAAGTTTACGTCCTTCCGCTACCGGGATACGCTGGTGTATACCATCCCCCGTGAAGCGACACTGCAAAAACTGGAAGTTGTGATCGACCCCGACAAACAGATTGTGGAGCTGGACAAGGCAAATAATACCGTTACGCTGGCTATCGACTGGTCGCAGGTTCAGGGCAGTAGTTACCCCGGCAATGCGCTGCCAGACGTAGTATCACCAGCCATCAACGTGTTTGTCAATGGCGCCATTCGAGAGAATCAGGCTGTGGTCAACACCACACCACGAGTTGAGATTTATTTGCTGGATCAGAATACCCTTTCTGCAAAAGATACATCGGCTATCGACGTATATTTGAAAAGCTGCGATACGTGTGCGCCACAGAAGATTCCATCCAGTGCACTGTCGGTCACGGCCGTCTCAGACAATCAGTTGCTGGTAACAACCACGCTTGCGTTGCAGGATGGGGGTTCCTACCAACTGATAATTTTCGGGAAAGATGCCGCCGGTAATCAAACGCAGCCGCCCTATGTACTCAACCTAAGCGTTGCTGGAAAAGAAGAACGTATTACGTTCCAGGTCAATCCGAACCCGGCTACGTCGTATGCCCAGTTCGATTTACAACTGAATACGCAGGAACTCCCTACCGATTCCCGCCTGACAATTTATAGTCTGTCGGGGGCTATGGTTTATGACAGTAGTTTCCCAATTGATCCGGGCAAGAACTCGATGCTCTGGCAGGGCGTAGCACCCGGCCTGTATGTGTATTCGCTCCGGTTAACCTGGAAAGAAGGTCGGACTGAAACGTATCGTGGGAAAGTAATCTGGCAGAAATAAATGGATGCCTGGCTAGTTTAAGCGGTTTTTCCAAAATAACTTGGTCGTTTAAACTTTTTCTTTCCAGCCAAAAATCGGTGTCTTCTGTCATTCCTACGCCAGGAGGAATTTCAACGTTGCGTATAAGTCAAGCTTGAGATTCCTCCTGGCGTCGAAATGGCAAAAACACAATTTGATAAAAAATACTTTTTAACTATACAAATAGTTAGATAGTTTACCGGGCTATATTCCGGGCACACCCGAGCGGCCTGAAGCTAAAGTAGGGCTAGCAATCTATCAATCTGGTATTATTTAAGTCGATTACTCTCGATCAATTCCCACTTTTGCTTTGAGCCCGATTCAATGATCGCCTTGCCTATACAGTCGGCTGTTGCCTGGCAATAGTCCAGTGATACGTTCTCGCTATAGACCAGACCAACGTTTTGTGCATAAATCCGGCGGTAGCGTTCCTGATCGACCAGGGTTGAATCGTCGGCACCCAGCACCGAAACGGTGCGGTTGAAACTAAGATTTTTTAGGGCATACGATTTTCCGGTATCCTGATAGCGCAACACCGTGTCGGGGTTAGCGTTGTAGGCGTTGATATTCCAGGATGTAGTGGATGTAATTGGGAAGGCAAGCTTCACCACGGGCACATTACGCTCCAGGCTAACTACTTCTTTCAGATTTTTATAAACCGTACGTATGGTCTTAAGCTGCCACCCCGTCAGTTCCGACTGTTTTATGGATTCTTCAAGCAGATAAAACAACTGGCCATTCTGCGTGTACGAACTTGTAATTTTTTGTTGCAGTTGGTAAGCGGTTTTTTTGACGGCATTAGCTGGTGCGTAGGTCTCCTGCGTTACCTGATAGATCCAGTAGTCGCCGGCTTCCAGCGGGAAATAATCGGAGTCGTCGGGCGTAGGATCGAGGGCATTATTGGTACATCCAGCGCCTAGCCCTAATAAAATCAAGAAGACAATCGCATTATAAACCGTATTTCTTTTTAACATATTCCGATGGATAAATGAACGTATATTCCTTCCGACTTCCCGTGTGAACGAATTTACAAAGATAACAGTATTTGCCGGGGCTTTCCTTTACTTTGCACTCCTCTGTTCGCAAAGAAGTCCGCGACTGAGGTAAGTACTAGTATTCACAGTTTATAATTACATATGGGCGGAATCGCTGGAATGATTCGTTTTGATGGGCAGGCTGTAGACCCTACCGATGCTGGTAACATGATTAGCTTACTGAAGCATCGGGGCAACGTATTGAGTCAGCCGATCCCAAATGGCCTATTACTAGCTTTTGGCGGCACACTTGACGTATCAGCCACTGCGCCCCTCTTTGCCGCCATCGACGCCGACATCTTTTCTAACGTGTCCACGAATCAGCCTTTTACCGACAATTATATCCAGAGCGGCCCCTCATCGTTCGATGATCTGAATGCCGATTTTGCCATCGCCTTATGGGATGCACATCAACAGACGCTGTATTGTAGCCGCGATGGCATGGGCGCAAAACCGCTGTACTACGTTTATCAACCGAATCGTTTTTTCGCCTTTGCGTCTGAAATAAAGGCGTTAACCGCCCTTCGTGAAGTTGTTGTGAAGCCAAACCCGTTTAAGTTTAGAGAGTACCTCACCTGGACTACGGTGTACGTACCCTATAGCGCTGAAACCTTTCATGAAACCATTTACAGCGTATTGCCAGGGCACTATCTGCAGGTAAATTCTACGGCCATCACGGAGCACCCTTACTGGCAACTGAACCTAACAAAATTTAAGGGAATCAATAACACAGACGAGTACTCTACTCTGTTCCGCGATTATTTTACGGCTGCCGTTAACGGTCGGATTAAAGGCAAACAACGTATTGGCTCCCATCTGAGTGGGGGTCTGGATTCCTCGTCTGTGAGCTGCGTAGCACAATCTCTGCTGATTCAGCAGCATCGCCCTTCCCTTTACACGTTCAATATCGACTCTGAGCAACCGGAAGCTGAGGAACAGGCGTATGTTAAATCGGTTGTTGACCAGTGGCATCCCAACCATTACCGAGTCACCCCCTTGCCCGACGTATTGGATGCCATTCTGAAAATTAACCACATCTTCGACCGGCCCGAGCAATTTATTATTCCCTCAAGTTTCCATTTAAGTGTGTCTGTGAAAGCGCAGGAGCTGGGTTGTGATGTTTTATTGACCGGCCACGATGGCGATAGCGTCATTACGACCGGTTTTGATTACCTGACGGAGCTTGTTGAGGCTGATCAGTGGGATCAATTTAAGCTTGCCGGTCAGCAATTTATCGCCCCACGCGACCGTAATCTTCATTACGTTCATGCAAACTGGCTCCAGTTATCGGATCAGGATCGGTACGAAAAGTATGTTCTTTCGGTAGTTGGGCGCAGCTTAAAAAAACAGATTCGGCAAAAATCATTAGCAACATTTCTGACCACTCTTCGTGAGCAAAAGCAACGTTTTGGGTTGTCGGAGTCGGCCATTTTCGCATACCTCACCGGACGAATTTCGGACAGGCTGACTCGGAAAGCGCTTATCGACAATGCTCTGAGTGAAGACTTTAAACGACAGGTTCCCCAAAGGCCGCAACGGTCGATGGCAGCGTTTGTCGCGGATTTAACAGCGAAAACACAGGTTGAACTAGAAGAAGTTATCAACACTACGAATATAATCTGTAATGAGCAGATGAACCACATTGGCGCTTATTACGGTCACCCCTACTCATTTCCGTTTTTCGATAAAAATGTGATGGAATTGGGTCTGGCTACACCCATGTCGGTCCGGTTCGATCAGGGTCGAGGCCGTGGCCTGATTCGGCACGGCCTGCGAGATGTGCTGCCCGCTGCGGTGTTGTCGCGAGTTACCAAAGCAAATTTTGTGGAATACGGAACGCTGGCAGCACAACAACTCTATGAGGCTACGCAAGAGCAGTTTTCATCGGCCAGTCACCCAATCTGGGGTGTGATTGACAGACGTATCTTTTCAAAAATTGTAGCTACCGTTTATAACCCCAACTTTCCAGTACGCCGTAAAACGCGCTACAACTGGTTGCTGAGCCGGATTATTTATCTGTCTGTTTGGCTGGGTTCTCTCGAGCGACGTAACTAAACCGCTACTTCAGAAAGTCCACTCGTGTCGAGGCCGAGCCCAGATCCGTTATTATTCAGGAAGCGATTACCGAACGGATAGCCCGCGTAAGCACCGTAATGAATCCCAACTCCTTGGGAATATAGACCAGGCGTTTCCCAAGCATGAACGTACTGGCCCGAAAAACAAAACTGCTGACGTAGGTTCTATAGATTCTCAGTTTCGGGCTCAGGTTTGTTTGACTCTTGGCAAAAAAAGCAATCTGTTTTAAGCCGGGGCTAGCTTCCAGAACGGACTCTGGCTGCTCCCAATTTTCTTCGTAAGAGGCCGCCAGCGCCGGTATCCGATCCGTCGCGATTAATGCTTCAATGGCCGGTGGCAATGAGAGCTGCCAAATCTGCCGACACCAGTATATGCCAACGAGAAAAACCGTCTCGAACCTATAGAACTCTAGCTTTTTCATCAGGTAATCCCAATTAACCGGCTTGCCTTTCAGTAAAAAATAGAGATCATTTACGTAGCCGATATGTTGCCAGATATTAATGATGCCGTGATGGATCACCAACAAAATCAGTTGATTTTCAATGATATAATCAGGATCAGAATGTATGTCTTCCAGATGTAAGGTTGAATAATGCTTATTGAAGCATTCGATTTCCCAATGCAGATCAATATTGAAATAACTCGTAGAAAAAAAGGGCTTAAACAAACTGACTTCGTGCAGATCGGCCAGTATAGTCTTCTCCTGATACTGTAAATAATGTTTGTATTTCTCGCCCAGCCGGTATTGATTTGATTCGAGCAGTTGTATCGTTTTAAACAGATCGGTTCGGGCTACTAATATATCAAAATCACCGATATGACGCAGGCTGCTTTCAGGGTAACTGTTCTCAGCCAGATAAACACCTTTCATGGCAACGTAGCTGATTTTATGCGCAGCGAACAGTTTTTTTAACTGGCTAAATTCATGCAGCTTCAGCATGTTATCTGCTGCCGCTGCCCGACTATCGTTTTGGAGAGCGATCAGAAAGTTCTCCGGGATAGCCTGTACCTGCTGGAGCGCTCGGTACACAAATGGACCAATCCGATGCCGTGTAGCTAGTTGGTATAGCCGGTCCCAATTGATAGGTTGCTGCTCCAGAAATTGCGCTAAACGCTGCTGTTGATGGGCAGACAAGTTTTCTGTACATGCCATCACCAGCAACTCAATTTCAGGAGAACGGCCAGACATAGTTTAAACAGTTGTTTTGAGGTGTTCGACAAACTCATAAAGTTTGGCAAAGTTGGCGGGTCGGCTTAACCTATACAGTGGCGTACTGTTGGCAATCAGTACGCTTTTTTCAAAATGGTCTTTCAGCGGTTCACCATGAAGGAGTGTCTCAGGAAGGGGGAAGTAACTGAGCAGCTCAATTGGCCGCTGACTGACGGGTACCAGTTGGCTAGCCGTTTCTGACGTAGCAGCCGTCAACACATAAATTTGCTCCAACGGAATCGCATTCTCTTCAAATGAAACAGGTTCATGCCACGAGAATTTGTTTGCTCCTTCGCGCACCCGATCCATTACGCCTTTGGGAAGCTGTAATCCATCAACACTTTTTTCCCAGATTTTTATCTGCGAGAACGCTGGAATCACATACGGCTTACCTTGTTCGTTGATCTGAATGCAAACCATATCATCACTCATTATACGAACGCCCCGATTTGCAAAAGCAGCTACGGTTGTCGATTTACCAGCGCCAGGCTCACCTACAAAAACGATTCCTTTGCCATTGAGCTGAACCGCGCTGCCGTGTAGTAAAAAGTATCCCCGTTGAAACAGCAGCAAGCCGATGGCTTCACTCATTGTAAAAAGTGATAGCAGGCTTTCATCGGTGGTTGTCGACTGTACAATAAGTTCGCGGCCATCCAGCGCCAAAAATTGACCAAGCGGCCCCCAGTCCAGCCAGATCTGATTAGGGCCATTTTGAGCAACCCGGGCATAAAGTCCGGCACGATGTAATTTGGTTTCCTGTAAAGGTGGATGTGGTGGCAGTTGCTCCTGCTTAACAGTCAAATCGGCCTGGGCAGGATTTATTTCTTTAAGGTAGGCAAGCGTGATAGCTGAGCCGATTGTTAGCCCATAGGCTGTATAATAATGCTTAATCCACTCCATTCTCAAATATTGCCCCGAATAAAAAAGCTTTTATTCGTGATTGATAGCTGCCAGAATCACTCTATGTTTTATGTAGCCCAGCTTTATTCAGTCAGCTCGATGAGTTTTTCATGCAACAGGCTTTCTAAAAACTGCGTAAGTTCTGCCTGGCAAACAACGGGATCTACGTCAAACTCATCAAGCAGTTCATCCTGAATTTCCTGAACAGATACTTCTTTCCTTTCCTGCAGGAGGGCCCAGATAAATCCACCCACCTCATTCAATTCATAATAATTACCAATTTCGTAGTTCAACAAGATCGTTTCATTGCCAAGAACGGATGAAGACTGATTGGGAACTAGTTGAATACGAGTAGCGGGCGTAATTGTCATTAACCGGATAAACTGTCTGAATGAATATAGAAACGCTAAAGCAAATAAAGCCAAAAAGTCTGGTTCGTCCAATTAAGAAACGAACCAGACTTCTGTAAGGCATTCCGCTTTAACTGGCTTATTAAAAATGCCCGCTCTGCATGTCTGTGTTAGAACCCAGTTTCAAAGTCAACGCTTTAACACTACCCAGTTTCTTCAACTGGGGCTTTTTGTAAGTCTTCTTTCCGGAAGTTGCCTGGTTCATATTCAAAATATTTTTTTAATTCAGGTTTTTCTTATTTACAAATTCAAGAATCAAACCCATGATTATTGAACAACTAAACGATGTTTACGTGCGGTTCCTCGCTCCTCCACGGTCAGAATATATATGCCACTGACAAGCTTCGAAGTAGGGGTCAATTTTACACTTGATTCCATTAGTTCCGACTTGACAAACCCCAGTTCACTACCACTCGCATTATACAAACGTAACGACGCGGTCGAGGGTTCATCAAGTTCCAGCGTAAAGGTCTGCTGCACAATTGGATTCGGATAGACGCCATAACGCCCATCGATAATTACTGATTCTGCATTGAACGTATGTATTGTTCCGTCCAGATCAACCTGCCGCAGTCGGTAATAACTCGTTCCCCGATGCGGATTTCGGTCAACATATCGGTACGTACTCAGACTATTGCTGTTACCAGCCACATCCGTAACTTCCCCTATTTCCTCAAACGTCTTCAAATCCTTACTACGCTCGATCACATAGCCTTTGTTTGCCTTTTCCCAACTCGTAGTCCATTTCAGCAATACCGTCCGGTCAGGCTCAGCCTGAGCCGAAAAACTCACTAATGAGACGGGCAGGGCTAATGTAGTTGTATGGGTATAGATTTGCGAAAAATCATCGTCTGTCGGTTGTCCACCTGTCCCATTTGGCCTAAGCGATCCTGAATTAGGTATAATTGTACAGGAAGCACCGATGGTGTTGACAACGGTTGAACTCGAAGCCTGAGTGACGATGAGCGAAACCACGAACCGGCGGATGGTAGTGGAACCCAAAGTCACATTCTTCTTTTGAATTCCATCGAAACGATTTAACGAAGCATTATACGTTATATCGAAGTTGTTAAGAATCGTCCCTGAAACTGCTGATATGTCAGCGGGATTTGGCAGACATTGTTTTAGGTCAATGTGAAAGCCCATTCGCTCAGCTAGGCTATCGCTGGGGCCGCTGGCGCCAGTAATTGCCCCTGAGCCACTATTTCCGATAGCAAAGGTTATAGAAAATACAGATCCAACATTTGCCAGGGGCTGGGGACGCAAATCGTTAGCAATAACAGCCGGATCAGCTCCACTCTGAGCCAGACTGGTGATACTAATCAACCACATGGCTACCCAAAAAAGTACAGTTCTCTTCATAAATATTTTGTAATACAAGGACAATGATGTCCAATTAAACGTAATATCTGATCAATATGTTACTAATTTCTGTAAAATACAACTCAAAGCCATTTTGGGAGGCAATTTATCTTTTTTTAGACTAAAATCTGATCGTACGTCACAGGATTTTGTTCTTTTCTAAGTTAGTACGAATGAATAGAGACTAAAACTATCGAGCGTTCATTTTACCAATCTGTTTCCTGTTTTGTTTAAATACGTGTAAATGCTGGATTTATCAGCCAGCATTTACACGTATAGTCGGGGAGATTAATAGGAACTTTTGCGGTAACTAATCTCCCCAATTATTCCTGCTTTACTATATACGTATTGAACATTTCTTAGGGCACGAATTCAATTAACCGTTCAACACATACTATTTACTGCTGGAAGAAGTCGATCTTGTCGGCATCGGTGTTGTTGGTCAGCTTCACCTCTCCCCCACTGCCCCCTTCGATCACACTCGTCAAGGTTAGCGTGCCCGACGTAGCCCCCGGCGTCAGCGTGCCACTCAACCCAAACGAGAGCACACTGCCCCCACCCACCACCTGCGTGCTCGTCAGCAGGTAGTAGTAGTCATCCGACACCCCGTCGAAACTCCACACACTGTTGCTCACCGGACGGCCACCCACCGAGGTGGCCGAGCCGGTAAAGCTCAGGCTGATCTTGGGATCTTTGTTGACCTTGACCGTGATCAGTCCCGAGGTGGCCACATTCTTCAGCTCGAAGACATCGACCACCACCGAGATGGTCGTGGTGTTGTAGGTGGTCGACGGCCGGGCATAGATGATGGGCGTCAGGTCAGGCACAGCCGTGGAGTTGATGGTAGCGGTCCCCGTGGTGGTGGACTCTTTGCCCGCGTTGTCCACCGCCGTGAAGCTGATCACCACCGGGTTGCTGTCATTGGTGGGGTCCACCAGGATAGCTACCGTTGGATTACCACTGCCATCGGTGGGTACAACCACACCCGTTGGGCTGCCTCCGCTGAACTCAGGCGAAGAAGCCGTGTAGACATTTCCGTTAATGGTCAGACTGGTTACGTTGCTAGGGAAGCTGCTGATGCGAATGGCGGTCACGCTACCCGGAGCGGTATCTCCACTCGGGGTCGTGTTGGTAAAGGTGCTGGCCGGTACACTGACGGGCGAGGTGCCCCCGGCGTTGGTTACCGTGTTGCTACCGCTACCTGGGGTGGGCAGCTTCTCGATGCCGAAGTTCTGATTGGTTACCGCACCGGTTGAGGTAGTCAGTTCAATCACACCCAACGTCGCACTTTGAGTGGCCGTGTTGGAGGCATCGACGCTCTCGCCCGTATTGACCCAACCCGTAGGCAAGCCACCTGCCGTGGTCGAGGAAGCTGTATTGGTCAGCACCAGACTTAGCCCGCTGGCCCCTGTCGGCACTCCCGTCAGGGTATAGCTGCCAGTGGGCGAGACGGCGGCCGAAGCGACCACCACACCACTGCTGTTGACCAGGTTGACAAACAGGGGACCGCCTGCGTTGGTGGTCGTCTCACTGCCGTTGAGCGTTACGCTGCCATCGGCATCATCCCACACACTGCCCGATACGGTGGTGGTGGTCGGTGTCGAGTTGAGCGTAGCGGTCCCCGTGGTGGTCGACTCTTTACCCGCGTTGTCGACGGCGGTAAAGGTGATCACCACGAGGTTGCTGTCATCAGTAGGGTCCACCAGAATGGGCACCGTTGGCGAACCACTACCATCGGTGGGAACGTTCACTCCGCTTACCGGGAAGGTGGCCGAGGTATAAGTCACCCCGTTGATCGTCAAACTCGTCACGTTCGTTGGGAAACTCGTCACATGAATGGCCGTCACGCTACCCGGGGCGGTATCACTGCTGGGGCTCACAGTGGTGAAAGCCACAGGCGGCACCGTTACGGGAAGCGTACCGCCCCCATTGGCTACCGTAGCGGTGCCACTACCTGGAGTGGGCAGTTTCTCGATGCCAAAGTTCTGATTGCTCACCGCTCCCGTGCCCGTGCTTAATTCAATCACACCCAGCGTAGAGCCTTGGGTAGCCGTATTAGACGGGTCGACTAACTCACCCGTATTGACCCAACCCGTGGGCAGCGTACCGGGGCTGGTGGCCGTGGCCGTGCTGGCTAGCACGAGTTTGTAACCCGTTACGTTGGTGGGTACGCCCGACAAACTATAGGAGCCATCAGACGCTACGCTCACCGAAGCCACCACCGTGTTGGAGCCGTCGACCAGATTGACATACAGCGGACCGCCTGCATTGGTGGTGGTTTCACTGCCGTTCTGGCTCAAGCTGCCATCGGCATCGTCCCAAACTTTACCCGAGATAGTCGTCGTCAGCGTCGAGTTAAGCGTAGCTGTTCCAGTCGTTAATGATTCCTTGCCAGCGTTGTCGACGGCGGTAAAGGTGATCACCACCGGATTGCTGTCGTTGGTGGGGTCCACCAGAATGGGCACCGTTGGCGAACCACTACCATCGGTGGGCACCACCACCCCACCCACTGGGAAGCTGCCTGCGGTGTAGACCGTCCCGTTGATGGTCAAACTCGTTACGTTACTGGGGAAGCTGGTGATGTGAATGGCCGTTACGCTGCCCGGGGCCGTATCACTGCTGGGGCTCACAGTGGTGAAGGCACCCGGTGGTAGGGTCACCGGTGTGGTGCCGCCCCCGTTAGCCACCGTAGCGGTGCCACTGCCCGGAACCGGCAGTTTCTCGATGCCGAAGTTCTGATTGGTTACCGCACCGGTTGAGGTAGTCAGTTCAATCACACCCAACGTCGCACTTTGAGTGGCCGTGTTGGAGGCATCGACGCTCTCGCCCGTATTGACCCAACCCGTAGGCAAGCCACCTGCCGTGGTCGAGGAAGCTGTATTGGTCAGCACCAGACTTAGCCCGCTGGCCCCTGTCGGCACTCCCGTCAGGGTATAGCTGCCAGTGGGCGAGACGGCGGCCGAAGCGACCACCACACCACTGCTGTTGACCAGGTTGACAAACAGGGGACCGCCTGCGTTGGTGGTCGTCTCACTGCCGTTGAGCGTTACGCTGCCATCGGCATCATCCCACACACTGCCCGATACGGTGGTGGTGGTCGGTGTCGAGTTGAGCGTAGCGGTCCCCGTGGTGGTCGACTCTTTACCCGCGTTGTCGACGGCGGTAAAGGTGATCACCACGAGGTTGCTGTCATCAGTAGGGTCCACCAGAATGGGCACCGTTGGCGAACCACTACCATCGGTGGGAACGTTCACTCCGCTTACCGGGAAGGTGGCCGAGGTATAAGTCACCCCGTTGATCGTCAAACTCGTCACGTTCGTTGGGAAACTCGTCACATGAATGGCCGTTACGCTACCCGGAGCGGTATCTCCACTCGGGGTGGTGTTGGTAAAGGTGCTGGCCGGTACGCTGACGGGTGAAGTGCCCCCGGCGTTGGTTACCGTGTTGCTACCGCTACCTGGGTTGGGCAACTTCTCAATCCCAAAGTTCTGATTGGTGATAGCCCCTGTGCCCGTCGTTAACTCAATCACGCCCAGCGTAGAGCCTTGACTAGCCGTATTGCTCGGATCGACGCTTTCGCCCGTGTTGACCCAGCCCGTAGGCAACGTGCCCGGACTGGTAGCCGTAGCGGTGCTGGCCAGCACGAGTTTGTAACCCGTTACGTTGGTGGGTACCCCTGAGAGACTATAAGACCCATCGGCTGCTACACTCACCGAAGCCACCACCGTATTGCTGCCATCCACCAGGTTCACATACAGAGGACCGCCTGCATTGGTAGTGGTTTCACTGCCATTCTGACTCAAACTGCCATCGGCGTCATCCCAGACCTGACCCGAGATGTTAATGCAGGCAGCTGTAGTTACAGCTACACTATCTGCATTGCTAAAACATCCAGTAGCCACTTTTCTATAGTAGGCATAATACGTTCCACTGCTTACCGCCGAGGCTTGTGCGGTGGTAAGGGTATCGTTTGAACCAGTTATAGGATTATGCGTGCTCCACACCAGCGTAGAGCCTGAGGGTAATGAACCTATATTAGCAAGAGTCGTAAGGTTGACTGTAGCTGCAGGACAGCTGTTGGTCGTTGTCGCGGCTGTGATGGCTGGTACGACAGGCGTGCAGCTATAAGAAGCACCAATATTGACATGGAAATCACCCGTGTATGGACCGCTACCAGCATACACAAAATGGAAGCGTACATAAGTCACTCCTGTGCCCACAATCGTTTGATCATAGCCGTACCCACCCCCTAGTAGCTGTGCATAGGACACCGTTGAGGTTACCGTCCATGGACCAGTAGGCGATGTTGCTTCTTCAAATGTCATTACTGCGCACGAAGGGCAACTGACAGAATAAGAAGCGGTTTCGGTTACGTTCCAGTGTACGATGAAGCCCGCACTGACCCCACCACTACAGGAGATACTCCGGGTATTACTGTTATTTTGACTGAATGCACCAGTGCCACCCGACCAGGTATAGCTCATGGCTGATGTTCCTGTTGTGGTACTATAAATGGTACATGTCGCCGGGGTGAAGAATATGGTTGCCGTGCCGGTATTAGTACTTTCCTTTCCGGCAGCATCTATTGCTACAAAGCTAAACACCACGTTGCCTGAACCATTGAAGCTCGGATCGGCAGTAATGGTTTGGGTAGGGCTACCCGTGGCATCAGTTGTTACAACTAATCCGCCTGCTGGCCAGGTAGAGGAGGTATACGTTATCCCATTGATGACCACGCTGGCTGCCCCTGTGGGGAAGCTAGTAAGGCGGATGGATGTAACAGCGCCTGGTGATGGGTCGCTTGAGCTGGTCGTGTTGGTAAAGGCAGAACCGCTTACGGCTACCTGCGTGGTGCCTCCGGGATTGGTACCACCACTTTGTGAACCGCTACCCGCTGTAGGTACATGTTCAATGCCGAAGTTTTGAGCCGTGATTGAACTGGCTCCGATAGTCAATTCAATTACGCCCAATGTGGCGCTTTGCGTTGCTGTATTTGTTACGCCTACACTCTCGCCCGTGTTGACCCAGCCCGTAGGCAGACTGCCAGGTGAAGTGGAGGAAGCCGTATTAGTTAAGACTAATTTTAAGCCAGTTGTGCTGGCGGGGCCACTCAGACTATAGCTACCAGTGGCTGAAACCGTTGTCGAGGCAATGACAGTACCCGTGCCATCGACCAGATTAACGTAGAGCGGACCACCCGCATTAGTGCCTGTCTCACTGCCGTTCTGACTCAGATTGCCATCCACGTCATTCCACACACTACCACAGATTGCAGCGTTTATGGTTACGGCAGTTGTACTTAATGATGTACAGCCGGTTGAGTTAGTAACCGTAAAAGTATAGGTTCCTGGAGCCAGTCCTGAAATAACAGCCGACGTGCCAGTGCCTGTCGTGGTCACGGCCCCTGGACTACGGGTAAGTGTCCAGGTACCACTGGCAGGCAATCCGCTTAATACTACACTGCCCGTTGTTGTGGTACAGTTGGGGTGGGTGATCGCTCCTACTGTTGGGGCCGTCTTACTCTCAACTGAGAAGGTAAAGTCGTAGGTATGGTCTGGAGACTGCAGGTTAGATTGCGCATATTGATAAAACCGCACTGACTTCACATTGGCGTTCAGGAACTGAAATGACCATACAGGATCATTGGTGGCGATCAAATTAGCACCGTTCAGTAATATCTGTGTGCTGGTAGGTTCGCTGTAGATAGCTGAGGTGGTCTGATCGGAACCAAGGTAAGCCTGTACATTACCTGAGATCGGCAATGGGTTGCCACTTGCATCCAAAAATTCAAATAATAAAGTTTCTGTTGTTTCTACATCGATAAGATGCATCATGCTATTGGCGGGTAACACACTGGTAAAGGTCGTCGTCGTCCAGTTGTTAGCATAGTCGGTAATGGTACCACCACCCAGATAATAACCCATATCTACCGCAATGACTGAGTTAGGCCATCCACTGTTGGCAATCAGAAAATTTGGATTATTGCTGCCAGCTCCGTAGTTGTAAACCGTAGCACCAGCCCCGGCTGTATTAGCCGTCCAGTTATACAGTTGTGCCTCCTGCGCAAAGCTTACACTGAATAAATTGCCATTGAGGTTTGCATTGGTTATAGCCGAGTACTCACTATTTATCGTGTTGTTAGGGTATGTGGCAAATGTCTGGCAACTAAATTGGTTGTTAGACACTGTTAATGTATTGACTGGCTTATAAATAGCACCAAACTCGCTGGTGCTACCTCCGGTCTCCGTGGCCGTATTGGTAATCATGGTTGTACCCAGCACTACGCCCTTACCCGTAACATCTAATGTGCCACTAAATTTACCACCGGCATCCGCGGTTAGTGAACCCAGGTACGTTTTCCCTTCAGCATGTGCTACGCTAAAACCATCTGATACGATAATATGTCCATCCTGATCAGCAGGGCTATTGTCGGCTATGTAGAACTGGACTATGGCACCAGTACCAAAGGTGGTTACGTTAGTAGATTGGTCATTACCGATGAAGCCGGTGATGGTAAGATTGTTGCCAGATAGTTTGGCGGAGGTGATAATACCATAATCCATGCCGCGGTTAGCGGTGGCAGATGGCATGGCGGTAAGCGCACCATCGTTGGCAGATACTACATCATCTGCAAGATCTATGGGCAATCCGATATTGCCAAAAAAGGAATTTCTGGAGATTCGGTTGTTGTTGCACTGCTTATAAATTACAATTCCCCTCGCTGCAGGGCGGTGGTAGCGGAGGTACCATTGTAGGCAATAATATTTGCTTCAAGATCGTCGCTTATATTATCATTATTTGAGCCGATACGGTTTGCATTGTTGTAAGAACTAGCATTGGGAGATACCTGGCTAATATTGATAATAATTCCACCACGGTCATTACCCAACGCAGTAGTACCGTCGGCACCTACGCCTATTTTATTACCAGCAATAATATTGCTACCTACCGTTGTTCCTGTAGTGGCAGTATGGCGTAAATGGATACCATATCCATTGTTAGCCGATACAATCACATTTGCTTCGATTGCATCATCATCGTTATCGCCATCGGTACCAATGGTTATGGCTGAGGATGAATTAAGGGTAATATTATTGCTGCGGTGCCCGTCGGAGCCATTAGATGATTGGTCAATACTTCCTGAACCATTACTCAACGCTGCATTGCCGGTTACATCAGAACCGATATAGTTTCCAGAAATCTTATTCCCGGCGCCAGACATCGAAACAAAAGTAATTCCGTCGCTGTAGTTGCCCGAGATGACATTACGCACGTCTGCCGCTACAGCAGCTACATGTACGGCATCATCGAAACCGACAACAATATTGGTGCAACCACTAAATGCCAAAATTCCTGAAAAAGAGGTACCCGCCGTGGTGGAATTGGTGCCGTTTGGCTTAGCTACCGTACCTGTTTTATCGGTACCTATGTAGTTGCCTGAAATGCGGACGTAATCAATATTACTGCCCACACTGATGGCACTGCCGGAGTTGCCTGAAATGACATTCCTTTCCAAAGCGTCGGATACGCCATCTCCATTCGTACCAATGATAATAGGATTACCCGAAATACCATCGATACCCTGCCTCAAATCTATTCCATCCTGTCCTTTGGAACTTGATACACCGGGATTTGCTCCGCCGTTTGGCGCAAGGGTTACACCATCTGCCGCAAGCCCTATATAGTTTCCAGAAATCCTGACGCCTGAATAGGTTAACAGGTCAGTGGTATTAAATCCTATCTGAATCCCATCGCCACCATTTGTACCATCGGATGAATTTGAAATGACGTTTCCTTCATTGGCATCGTTGTTTCCATCCCCATTGGTACCGATGATTACTCCTGAGTAAGCTCCTGAGCCGCCTGCAGAATTAGCGAGTAAAACGCCATCTGTCTTGTTATACAAAGATGATGAGCCGGGGCTGAAACCGCTGGCCAAAAGGCCGATATAGTTGCCCCAAATTTGCACATTATCTGCACTAGGTAGTATTATAATTGAAACGGCCGCATTGCCGGAATTGTATAAGGCTATGCCAGATAGGGAAGAATTATCGGATGTTGCTGAGAAATTAAAAATCCCTAATGAATTACCAGATACAGTAGTATTGGTATTACCACCATTGATTTCAATGGTGATGGTACGGCTGCCGATTACCCCCTGCGACGCACCACTCTGTGAATATCCGTTGATAGTAGTTTGCCCTGTGATAGGGGGCAAAAAGGCAGAAAGAGTAATGGTTTTTACTCCTCCCAATGGCGTAATAGCAAAATTGATAATATCTGCTCCTGCATTAGCATTGGCATCGATAATAGCTTGCCGTAATGTGCCGGTACCAGCATTAGCCGCTGGATTCACGCCCCCATTGTCACCCGTATTAGTTACGGTAAAGGTATTGGCATTGGCCTGACTGAATGTCAACAAACAGCTCAAAAGCAACAATAACCCTATGGTTGACAGAGATTTCCGATCTTTTTTTCGAACCAGAATGTTTTTGTTGACCGGGGTTATATACCCAGTTGACTCGGGCAGACTGAATGAGTTTGGCCTACCCAGTCGAAGAAGCCCCAATTGAATTCGTCTATCAGAGTCTGGAATGTATACCTGATTCATATGCGTACTGTTTGATTGTAAAAAGATTTGTGTCCTGCTTTGTAACTCTGCTTTACCTTAATCTAACAAATAAGTTGAAACTACAAATCATATGTTCATTTATTTTAAAAGAGTAACATAGTTTACCTAGCTGTTAGTTAATTATACTCATCTGATTCTTGATTTTTGATCAGTCTAACTTACTACTAAAATTAGTAAGTCTACTTACCCAATCTTGGTAGTAAGTTAGACAACTAAGACGAAGCGGAAAGCAAGTCGTCACACTGACAGAATCGTTATTAATTAATGTAGATACACAAGCTGAACCTAAACAAGGTGGTTTACACCCTAAGACTGCGCAAGTTCATTATCAACTGGCTATCAAGACGAAAGCCTGTTCGTAAGGTCACTTAACAGGACTTCGGCCCGTAATTTAGATAAGCACTATTTTCTCTGATCGTAGTTACAAATGTAGCTTCTGACTATGCACATACGTTTAATTTTTAGTTAGAACACATATTCTAATAATCAGCCGGTTATCGTTTTCAATTGAATGAATAAAGTTATGAGTTATTTCTAATATGCTAAAAAATGCAATTCAAATAAATGTACCAAATACACAAACCTTAAACTATTGATATTTAACTAGTTACTGAAGATAATTAAAACCGAGAAAATATGATTTATTTACTAAACGGTACATTTAGTCTATCAACATTAAGTAGTTATGAATTATCTAAACCATTGCTTTCAGAGTATAAATACTCATAAATTGGATAATAATATATATACGAAGTCATGATTCAGAAACACGATTTACGTTACTAGCTTCTCTCAAAAAAATTTCCTGTTACTGGCAAAGCGCACGCTAGCTACCTGATGGAGTCACCTGCATTCATCCGTTTCAATCGGCTACTCCCCCACTTCACGTACTTCTTTGTACAGTTCACCCAATGACTGCTTGGCTAACGGCTATGTAGAATTGTAGGTTTGCAGTGTTCTTTAGAAATCGAAAACTCGAATCACTATGCAATCCATGCCAGCAACATTTACTAAACTGGGTCTACTTTCCCTCACAATTGCCTTGTCAATCAGCACCACATTGGCACAGCAACCCGTCCGGCGAACCGCTTCAAAAACTGCCGTTCGCCCAAAAACAGCATCAGCTTCCCGCGTATCGCCAGCGCCCGCCAGGAAGCCGGTAGCTACCAGCACAGCGGCACCAAAGCCCCAGGCTCAGTCAGCTGCTCCTGTTCAGGCCGCTGCCCCGGCACCGGTTGAAACTCGTCAGGCACCTCCCCAACAACAACCGGCAGCACGTAACACAGCAGCTCGTCCACGTGTTTCCATGGCGCATCACGGTCGGAACGTATACGTAAACGCGGGTGTCGGTTTGGCGACGTATTACGGAGGAGGGTTCCCGATCGGCGTATCGGTGGAAGTGGATGCTAAAAACAATTTTTCCGTAGGCGGCTCCATCGACTATTATCATTACAACTATGGGTACTACTCCGGCGGGTATAATTTCGTGTATGCCGGTGCCCGTGGCTCGTACCATTTCAATACGAAGAATAGTTCGTTCGATCCCTACATCGGTGCTACGTTAGGTTTCCGGTATGCTGGCTATAAAGATTCTTACGGCTATAGTTACTACGATGGCTACTATTCGGGTGGATACAACAGTGGCCTTTACGTGGGTATTCACCTCGGCTCCCGGTTTATGTTTAGCCCCAAGGTAGGTGCGTTTGCCGAAGTAGGCTACGGCGTATCTGCACTGAAACTGGGCTTAGCCGCGAAGTTTTAATCCCGAATTCATAGTATCCCTATCTACACCATTCATCACTTGCATTTCTTAACGAGTATAAACCGTTCATCAATCCAACGAAAAGCCCGGCCGAAACCGGGCTTTTTTTGTTTTACTAAAAAATGGACTGCAACTTGCCTCCATCTATCGATAGGCAGTCTAGCCATTTGTTTTTTCTAGCACCTATAAAACAGAATCTAATCACTTGATTATGAGCAAACAAACTAAAATCGGCATACTCTTCGGACAGGAAAATACGTTTCCGCAGGCATTTGTTGACCGCGTCAATGAAAAACAAAGTACGTTTCCAGCCGAGTTTGTCAGTATTGAGCAGGTGGAACAAAGCGTTCCAACCGAGTATGCGGTTATTATCGACCGTATTTCGCAGGATGTTCCATTCTACAAAGCCTTTCTGAAAAATGCAGCCTTGACGGGCACTGCCGTTGTGAACAACCCTTTCTGGTGGAGCGCCGACGAGAAATTTTTCAACAATGCTCTGGCTGTACAGCTTGGTGTTCCGGTTCCCAAAACAATTCTGC
Source organism: Spirosoma sp. KNUC1025 (assembly GCF_045160025.1). Classification (GTDB taxonomy): domain Bacteria; phylum Bacteroidota; class Bacteroidia; order Cytophagales; family Spirosomataceae; genus Spirosoma. The sequence continues at coordinate 3,626,160 of NZ_CP087139.1, read as the reverse complement.
TCCCTTCGAAAGAACGTCCCGATGATACCAATCACAATTCGTTCCGCAACCTGAAACACATGAATTGGGATGGTATATTCAATCACATTGGTTTCCCAGCTTTCATGAAACCCCACGCCGGTGGTGGCTGGAAGAGTGTCTATAAAGTCGACAACCCCGAGCAGATGTTTAAAGCGTATGACGAAACGGGTCAGTTGGTGATGCTCTATCAGGAAGCGATCGACTTTACGGATTACTTCCGTTGTTACTGCATCGGTGGTAAAGATGTACGTATCATGCCCTACGAGCCCCGTAATCCGCATCATTTGCGCTACGCTGCTGAGATGAAAACCACGGGCGATGCGGGCAAAAAGCTCCTGGCCACCATGACCGACTACGTATTGAAACTGAACCACGGCCTGGGTTACGATTTCAATACGGTCGAATTTGCCGTTCGTGATGGTATCCCCATCGCTATCGATTTCTGCAACCCGGCTCCCGATGCCGATATTCATTCAGTTGGTCAGGAAAATTTCGACTGGGTCGTAGAAGCGGCTGCTAATATGGCTATCGAACGGGCGCAAAAACTACAGAAAGGCAAAGACAACCTAACCTGGGGAACGTTTGTGCGCGGCTCGGTCATGAGTGCCGAACCCGTGGCAACTAAAGAATCTAAAACGACAAAAACCAGCACAGGCCCTAAAACAGTAGAAGCGCCAAAAGCTGCGAGCAAAACCAAAAAAGAAGCTGCACCAGCCGCCAAGCCTGCGAAGGCTAAAAAATAAGCGAGCCTTAGTTCGTCTAACTACCTTCCCGAAAGCTTAAAACTTTCGGGAAGTTTCTTTTTCTGGATGTCCAACACGGCCAACCTTTTGATTGAAAATGGACTCTCGTATAGAAAGTCCCTTGCTATGCGCTCATTGTCGATTCTTATCCTGTTCAGCTTAAGTTGTTTGGCCTGCCATCAGCCGGATTCCATCTCGCCAGATACGCTAACAGGAACCTGGATAGAAACATCTGCCGGTACAGACACGCTTATTTTCAATCTGGATCAAACCGGTCATCCTTTACCAAATTCAATCCTGGTTAATCGCGGCAAGGAACGTAATGCCGATGGCTATCTTATTCCGAAAATAGGCAGTGGAATTTATCAGTATGAGCTACAGGGGAATACGATTACGGTCCTGAATATGCTCTCCAGTTCCACACAACGCACGAGTTACAGAATCGAACAAAAGGGGAATACCTTACAGGTTGACAACTTTTTTGAATTAGGCTTTCATCAGCCTGCCACGGCTACCCGGACACTACGTCGGTTATAGCGAAAAAGCGTTTTTCTATAACCCAATCGTTTTTGGATCAAGGCCCGTATCACGAGCTGAGGCTCGCAAAATTGCCAGCATCTCTACGTAGCTGAACAAGCGGCCATCAATATAATTGTGCTCTTCTGGCCGGGCCGACGTATCGGTCGGCAAACGTTCGCTTTTCTTCCAGATCACGGATGTTGGCATGGGCGGTAATCAATACGTCCTGAATAAACTCTTCCAGTTGCTGTGTGTATGTTGCCCTCGAACGCGACTGTTTCAGATTATTAAATAAAATCAATCGATTAGCCTTAATTCTTCAAAATTTTATTGGGTGTTTCTACCTAAATACCAACTTACCGCTCGTCACAAAAAAGCGATTTAATGCCTGTTGATCCATTATTTTTGGCCATATTCGTGTTTTCCGACCGTATATAAACGTAATCATCAACAAGTGTTTTATTAAATAAATGCAACGAAGAGACTTTATCCAGTTGTCTGGATTAGGCATTGGTGGCCTGTTAACGGCTACGGTTCCTGTGCTGGGCAACGCGGTATCACCCGAGTACCTCAGGGAGACAGCCAGCCGAGCCGCCGGAATCGACACAGCCACCAAAAAACAATTAGCCGACATTGCCCTGAATGCCGCCAAAAGCAAAGGGGCCACTTACACCGACGTTCGGATTGGACGTTATCTTCAACAGTATCTCTTCACGCGCGAAACACGAGTTCAGAACATTGTCAGTGCTGAATCGTATGGTATCGGCATTCGCGTAATTGCCAATGGTACCTGGGGATTCGCAGCCACGAGCAACGTAACACCGGCCGCGATTGCCAAATGTGCCGAAACAGCCGTAGCCATTGCCAAAGCGAATTCGAAACTATCGAAAGAACCCGTGCAACTGGCCCCTCAGAAAGGCGTTGGTGAAGTTAGCTGGAAAACCCCTATCAAAAAGAATGCGTTCGACGTACCGGTTCAGCAGAAAATCGATTTGCTGATGAACGTAAACGGAGAAGCCATGAAAAATGGAGCCGCTTTCGTCACGTCGAATTTATTTTTCATCAATGAGCAGAAATACTTTGCCTCGACCGATGGCTCCTACATCGACCAGGATGTGCACCGAATCTGGCCGACGTTTACTGTTTCGGTAGTGGATCGGGCAGCCGGTAAATTCAAAACCCGTGATGCGCTCAGTTCGCCAATGGGTATGGGATACGAATACCTCGACGGGCTGGCTACAGAAAAAATTCAGGCTCCCAATGGATTAGTCGGGTATCGAAACTCCTACGATATGGTTGAAGATGCCATTCTGGGAGCCAAACAGGCTAAGGAAAAACTTACGGCCAAAACCGTACAGCCCGGCAAGTACGATCTCGTTCTCGATCCCAATCACCTCGGCCTGACCATCCACGAGTCCGTCGGCCACCCTACCGAGCTTGATCGCGTTCTGGGCTATGAGGCCAACTACGCCGGAACCAGTTTCGCTACGCTCGACAAGTGGAAAAGCAAGTCGTTCAACTACGGTAGTAAGCTGGTAAACATTGTGGCCGACAAAACGCAGCCCCACACACTGGGTACCGTTGGTTACGACGACGAAGGCGTTCCCTGCAAACAGTGGGATCTGATTAAAGATGGTATTCTCGTAAATTATCAGGCCATCCGCGATCAGGCGGCTATTTTAGGAGAAAACGAATCGAATGGCTGCTGCTATGCCGATAACTGGGACTCCGTACAGTTTCAGCGGATGCCGAACGTATCACTAAAGCCCGGCACCGAAAAACGCTCGGTTTCCGATATGATTAAGGGAGTCGATAAGGGTATCTACATCATCGGTCGTGGCTCGTACTCGATTGATCAGCAGCGCTACAACTTTCAGTTTGGGGGGCAGCTTTTCTACGAAATTAAAAACGGAGAAATTGTCGGGATGCTTGACGATGTTGCCTATCAGTCGAATACCCAGGAATTCTGGAACTCCTGCGCCCAGCTTTGCGATCAGGACGACTACCGGACATTTGGCTCGTTTTTCGATGGAAAAGGTCAGCCTTCGCAAGTCAGCGCTGTATCACACGGCAGTGCTACCACCCGCTTCAACGGCGTTAACGTAATAAATACGGCTCGGAAAATATAGTCGTTGGTCATTTCGCTTCGCTGTCATCAAGTCATTGGTCATTCGACAAAATGGCCCATACACAGTCAAATGACTCTATGACCAATGACGTACAGCTAATAACTAGTCCCTAATGACCATTGACGAATGACCAGTCTCTAATGACCAATAAATTACCATGGCAATCTTAACCAAAGAAGAAGCAAAAAAAATACTGGACAAAGTACTCGCGTACGCAAAAGCTGACGAAACTAGTGTCAGCTTGACGGGAGGCCGAACGGGTAATATCCGCTACGCCCGCAATGCCGTCTCGACCAGTGGCGAATCCGATAACATTTCTCTGGCGGTCACATCTGTTTATGGCAAGCGGGCTGGTACAGCCACGATCAACGAGTTTGATGATGCCTCGCTGGAGAAGACAGTACGTCGGGCGGAGGAAATTGCCAAGCTAGCCCCCGAAAATCCAGAGTACATGCCTATGCTGGGGCCACAAACGTATTTGCCGGCTAACCCCTTTGCCGAGAGCACCGCAAAAATTGATCCGGTGTATCGGGCGCAGGCGGCCTTCGACAGCATCGATCCCTGTCGGCAAAAGAACCTGACCGCGGCCGGGTACATGGAAGATACCGCTGGTTTCACAGCCATTGCCAACAGCAAGGGTTTGTTTGGGTATACGAAAAACAGCAGCGTCGAATTTTCGATTACGGTACGTACCGCCGACGGTCTGGGCTCCGGTTATGCCACCCGCGACGTAACGGACACGTCGAAACTAAGCACTAAAGCCGCTACTGAAATTGCCATGCAAAAAGCACAGGCATCGGTCAGCGCCCGCGCGCTCGAACCCGGCAAATACACCGTTATTCTGGAGCCAGCCGCGCTGGTTAGTAACGTCGATGCGTCCCTTCTGGCTGCTATGATGGGATCGATGGATGCCCGTAATGCTGAAGAGGGCCGTAGTTTTCTAAGCAAGAAAGGGGGCGGTACCCGCCTTGGCGAAAAGCTGTTCGATGAACGCGTAACCATTTATTCAGACCCCACGAATGCTGAAGCTCCGGCACCACCGTTTGGTGGGGGCGGTGGCGGACGTTTTGGCGGGGGTGGCAGCGATGGCCGCCCGCAGGAAAAGGTTACCTGGATCGAAAAAGGCGTCGTTAAAAACTTGTATTACTCGCGATACTGGGCTGACAAAAAGGGAGTTAAAGCCATTCCTCCTCCAGCCAATTTCATTATGGAGGGCGGCACCCAATCGCTGGCCGACATGATTAAAAGTACGGAGAAAGGCATACTGGTTACGCGCTTCTGGTACATCCGGCCCGTTGACCCGCAAACACTGCTCTACACCGGCCTGACCCGCGATGGGACGTTCTACATCGAAAATGGGCAGATCAAATTCCCCGTGAAAAATTTCCGCTTCAACGAAAGCCCGGTCATCATGCTCAACAACCTAGAAGCACTGGGCAAACCCGTTCGCATTGGCGGAAGTCTGGTCCCACCGCTCAAAATTCGGGACTTTACCTTTACGAGTTTGTCAGATGCCGTGTAAAAGTCAATTGGTCATTTTGATTCGCTGTCACTGGGCATTAGTCATAAGTTGCTGACGCTAAAAAGCTCGGCGAACAACTGTACCAACCACCAATGACACACAGCGAATGACCAGTTGACCAATACCCAATGACGCGAAGCAATTGACCAATGACTAGCGGCAATTAACGTACGTCTTTTTAACCTATTTCATGAATCGTCGAGATTTTAACCAACTACTAGGCATGGGCGCTGCTGGCATATTAATGCCTGCCCTGCCCGCTTTTTCCCGAACCGTCACGCCCGAGGCTTTGCTCGAACCGGGGTAGATATAGCCGCCAAAAAACGCCTGGCCGATGCCGCCCTGAATGCCGCCAAAAGTAAGGGCGCTACGTATGCCGATGTGCGCATAGGCCGCTACCTGAACCAGTTTGTGCTGACACGCGAAAACAAGGTGCAGGGCGTCATTAATACCGAATCGTATGGCGTGGGCGTTCGGGTGATTGCCAATGGCTGCTGGGGGTTTGCATCCGTAGGCGACGCCCGCGATGAGGCCGTTGTAGCCAAAGCTGCCGAAAAGGCCGTAACGATTGCGAAAGCCAATGCCCGCTTGCTGACGGAGCCCGTGCAGCTGGCTCCGCAGAAAGGATTTGGCGACGTAAGCTGGAAAGCGCCAATCACCAAAAATGCGTTTGAAGTACCCATCAAAGAGAAGGTAGATTTGCTGCTGTCGGCCAACGCCGAAGCCATGAAAAACGGCGCCAACTTCGTGAACAACGTACTGTTTATGGTGAATGAGCAAAAGTACTTTGCCTCCACCGACGGTACCTACGCCGATCAGGATATCCACCGAATTGGACCCAGTTTTACCGTTACGGCCGTTGATCCTCAGAATGGCAGATTCGCTACGCGTAATTCGCTGAGTGCGCCTATGGGCATGGGCTACGAGTACTTACAGGTAAATCCAAGTGATAAACTTACCGGCGTTACGACCCGCTACAACAAAGGGTACGATATGCTGGAAGATATTACCGCAGCCGCCAAACAGGCTAAAGAGAAGTTGTCGGCCAAGTCGGTCGAAGCGGGTAAATATGATCTGGTGCTGGACCCCTCCCACCTCTGGCTGACCATCCATGAATCGGTGGGGCACCCCCTCGAACTCGACCGCGTTCTGGGCTATGAAGCCAACTACGCAGGTACGTCCTTTGCGACTCTTGAAAAATGGCAGGCCAAAAACTTTAACTACGGCAGTAAAGAGGTCAATCTGGTGGCAGACAAAACGCAGGTAGGTTCGCTGGGCGCCGTGGGCTGGGATGATGAAGGGGTTAAAACCAAAAAGTGGGAGCTGGTGAAAGATGGCATACTGGTTAATTATCAGGCCATCCGCGATCAGGTGCACATCATCGGCGAGAAAGAATCGCAGGGCTGCTGCTACGCCGACAACTGGAGTTCGGTGCAGTTTCAGCGCATGGCCAACGTATCGCTGGAGCCAGGCAAAACACCCCTGTCGGTACAGGACATGATTAAAGACGTCAAGAAGGGCATCTACATCATTGGCGACGGCTCGTTCTCGATTGATCAGCAGCGTTACAATTTTCAGTTTGGTGGGCAACTCTTCTACGAGATCAAAGACGGGCAGATTGTTGGAATGCTTAAAGACGTAGCGTATCAGGCCAATACACGTGAATTCTGGAATTCCTGCGTGGCCGTTTGTGATCAGACAGACTATCGACTAGGAGGTGCCTTTAACGACGGAAAAGGCCAGCCAGCCCAATCGAGTGCGGTTTCGCATGGCAGCTCAACGGCTCGCTTCAACGGCGTTAATGTGATCAACACAGCTAGAAAAATATAAATTAGTCCTTGGTCATTACGCTTCGCTGTCAATTGGTCATAGAGTCATTGGACAAAAGTCCATACAAATGACTTAATGACCAAGGACAGCGAAGCGTAATGACCAATGCCCAATAACTACTCATGGCTATTCTAACCAAAGAAGAAGCAAAAAAAATAATTGACAAGGTGCTGGCTTATTCAAAAGCCGACGAAACCAGCGTCAGCCTGACGGGTAACCGTACTGGCAACATCCGTTACGCCCGTAACTCTGTTTCGACCAGTGGCGAATCGGACAATATTGCCCTGGCGATTACTGCCGTTTATGGGAAACGTTCAGGAACGGCCACTGTCAATGAGTTCGACGATGCCTCGCTGGAGAAGGCCGTTCGTCGGGCAGAAGAAATTGCCAAACTCGCTCCTGAAAATCCGGAATATATGCCCATGCTGGGGCCACAAACCTATCTGGAAACCAGTACGTATGCCGAAAGCACCGCGAAAATCGACCCTGAGTTCCGTGCAAAAGCGGCCTTCGATAGCATCGATCCCTGCCGACAGAAGAACCTGACTGCAGCCGGGTATATGGAAGATACAACGGGTTTCTCATCCATTGGCAATAGCAAAGGGCTGTTCGGTTACAATCGATCAACCAGCGTCGATTTTTCGATCACGGTACGTACCGCCGACGGCCTGGGCTCCGGTTATGCCAATCCGGATGTAAATGATGTCAGCAAGCTCGACACGAAAGCCACCACGCAAATCGCCATGCAAAAAGCCCTGGCTTCGGCCAGTGCCCGCGCGCTCGAACCCGGCAAATACACCGTTATTCTCGAACCGACTGCTTCTGTTGAGCTGCTGCAAAACATGATGCGGAGTATGGATGCCCGCAACGCCGATGAGGGCCGTAGTTTCCTGAGCAAAAAAGGGGGCGGCACCCGCCTTGGCGAAAAGTTATTCGATGAACGCGTAACCATCCTTACTGACCCCATGAATGCCGATTTACCGTTGTCCCCCTTCGGTGGAGGAGGTGGTGGCGGTGGTCAGGGACGTTTTGGTGGCGGTGGTGGCGATGGCGTACCGCAGGAGAAACGGACCTGGATTGAGAATGGAGTCGTAAAGAACATGTTTTATTCCCGCTACTGGGCCGACAAAAAAGGAGTTAAACCAATTCCAGCGGCTAGTGGGTTCATCATGCTGGGTGGCACGCAGTCGCTGGCTGACCTGATTAAAAGCACCGATAAAGGTATTCTGGTCACGCGCTTCTGGTACATCCGCGCGGTTGATCCGCAAACGCAGTTGTATACGGGCCTGACCCGCGACGGGACGTTCTACATCGAAAACGGACAGATCAAATTCCCCGTGAAAAATTTCCGTTTCAATGAAAGCCCGGTCATCATGCTCAACAACGTCGAAGCACTGGGCAAACCTGTCCGAGCAGGAGGTAACTTGATTCCTCCAATGAAAATTCGTGACTTTACGTTTACAAGCTTATCTGATGCCGTTTAATAGTCAATTAGTCATTCGCTTCGCGTCATTAGTCATTGGTAGCTGATACAAAAGAGTTCATCAAACACGGTGCCAGCACCAATGACGCGAAGCGAATGACTAATGCCTAATGATGCGAACCTATTGACCAAAGAATTTTACGCACACACTACATGAATCGTCGCAATTTTAACCAACTTTTGGGAATGGGTGCTGCGGGTATCATACTACCCGGACTACCGGCCTTTTCCCGCACCGTCTCGCCTGAAGCTCTGCTTGAACCGGGTCTGGACGTAGCCACCAAAAAACGCCTGGCCGATGCCGCCCTGAATGCCGCCAAAAGCAAAGGCGCTACGTATGCCGACGTACGGATTGGCCGCTACCTTAACCAGTTCGTTATCACACGGGAAGACAAAGTGCAAAACATCGTCAATACTGAATCCTATGGCGTTGGCGTTCGGGTGATTGCCGATGGCTGCTGGGGGTTTGCGGCAATTGTTGATGCCAAAAGCGAAGCGGATACGGCGAAGGCAGCTGAAAAAGCCGTAGCCATTGCCAAAGCCAATGCCAAATTGATGAAAGAGCCCGTACAACTGGCTCCTCAAAAAGGTTTTGGGGAAGTCAGCTGGAAGGCTCCTATTACCAAAAATGCCTTTGAAGTACCGATTAAGGAAAAAGTGGATCTGTTGATGTCGGTGAATGGGGCGGCTCTGAAAAATGGCGCCAATTACGTAAACTCGATCCTGTTTATGGTGAACGAGCAGAAGTACTTTGCCTCCACTGATGGTACGTATGCCGATCAGGATATCCACCGCATCTGGCCAATTTTTACGGTTACAGCCATTGATCCTAAAACCGGAAAGTTTGAAACCCGCCAGTCGCTCAGCGCCCCCATGGGAATGGGTTACGAATACCTGCAACCGAATCCGAAAGACAAAGTGACGGGTGTTACATCCCGTTACAACAAAGGGTACGATATGCTGGAGGACGTAACGGCAGCCGCCAAACAGGCCCGCGCCAAGCACACGGCCAAGTCGGTGGAGGCAGGTAAATACGACCTGGTGCTGGACCCCTCCCACCTCTGGCTCACTATCCACGAATCGGTGGGGCACCCCCTCGAACTCGACCGCGTTCTGGGCTATGAAGCCAATTTTGCGGGAACCAGTTTCGCTACGTTGGATAAGTGGCAGTCAAAGAATTTTAATTACGGAAGCAAGCAAGTCAATCTGGTGGCGGATAAAACGCAGGTAGGTTCGCTGGGCGCCGTGGGCTGGGATGATGAAGGGGTCAAAACCAAAAAGTGGGATCTGGTGAAAGATGGCACTTTAGTTAACTATCAGGCCATTCGGGATCAAGTGCACATCATCGGCGAGAAAGAATCGCAGGGCTGCTGCTACGCCGACAACTGGAGTTCGGTGCAGTTTCAGCGCATGGCTAATGTATCGCTGGAGCCAGGCAAAACACCCCTGTCGGTACAGGACATGATTAAAGACGTCAAGAAGGGCATCTACATCATTGGCGACGGCTCGTTCTCAATTGATCAGCAGCGTTACAATTTTCAGTTTGGCGGGCAGCTCTTCTACGAGATCAAAGATGGACAGATTGCCGGTATGCTCAAAGATGTTGCGTATCAATCGAATACGCAGGAGTTCTGGAATTCCTGCGTGGCCGTTTGTGACGAACGCGATTACCGACTGGGCGGCTCCTTCTTCGACGGGAAAGGTCAACCCCCGCAATCGAGTGCGGTTTCGCATGGCAGCTCAACAACCCGCTTCAACGGCGTTAATGTGATTAATACAGCTAGAAAAATATAAATTAGTCCTTGGTCATTACGCTTCGCTGTCATTGGTCATAGAGTCATTGGACAAAAGTCCATACAAATGACTTAATGACCAATGACAATTGACCAACACCTAATGACGCGCAGCAAATGACCAATGACAATCGACTACTGACTATCAACATATGGCCATCATACTCACTGAAGCAGAAGCCAAGGCACTGCTCACCAAAGTCCTAAGCTATTCGAAAGCCGACGAATGCGAAGTTAATCTTCTTGGCGAAGAACGGGGGAACCTGCGTTACGCCCGGAATGAAGTGTCGACCAGCGGCTCGCTTATCAATCAAAACTTACAGGTCCAATCGGCCTACGGCAAAAAAGTCGGAATTGCGACCATTGACGAGTTCGACGATGCCTCGCTTGAAAAAGTTGTACGTCGTTCCGAAGAATTGGCACAGTTGGCTCCCGAAAATCCGGAATACGTCGGCATTTTAGGACCACAGCAATACGTGAAATCGAACGGCTTTTTTGACTCGACAGCGAAGATTACGCCGGATACACGGGCCGATGCCGTGAATAAAAGTTTACAGCTTTCGCGGGAGAAAAATCTGGTAGCCGCCGGTTTCCTCCAGGACAATTATGGCTATAGAGCCATGATGAACTCCAAAGGGCTGTTTGCTTATTACCCCAGTACGAATGTCAATTTTTCGCTGACTGTACGTACCAACGATGGTAAGGGATCGGGTTACGTAGCACGGGGATACAGCGATTTCTCGAAACTGGATACAGCAGAAGCTACCCGTATTGCCATTCAAAAAGCGCAGGGGTCAGCCGAGGCACGCGCCATTGAACCGGGCAAATACACGGTTATTCTGGAGCCAACGGCCGCTGTGGTTCTCCTCGAAAATATTTTCTTCAACATGGATGCCCGCTCCGCCGATGAAGGCCGATCTTATTTCAGCAAAGCAGGCGGCAAATCGCGGCTGGGCGACAAGATCGTTGACGAACGCGTCACGATTTACTCCGACCCAACGAATGCTGATTTACCAGCTTCACCCTGGTCGGGCGACGGGCGACCGCAGGAAAAAACCATGTGGATTGAGAAAGGCGTTGTAAAAAATCTGTCGTATTCCCGCTACTGGGCGCAAAAACAGGGCAAGAAAGCAGTCCCTGGTCCTAATAACGCCATTATGACGGGTGGTACCGCATCGCTGGAGGATATGATTAAAAGTACCCAGCGGGGCATTCTGGTCACCAAGCTTTGGTATATCCGCGAGGTCGATCCACAAACTATTCTTCTGACGGGTCTGACCCGCGACGGGACGTTCTATATTGAGAATGGAAAAATTAAACACCCGGTAAAGAATTTCCGGTTTAACGAAAGCCCGATTATTATGCTGAATAACCTAGAATCGTTGGGTAAACCGGAACGGGTGGTTAGCACCGAAACGGATCAGAACTACCTGATTCCTCCCATGAAGATTCGGGAATTTACGTTCACGAGTTTGTCAGATGCGGTCTAAACCTGAACTCAGCTATTAATCCGAAACGTTAGTAGTTGAGTTTATATCACTTACAACGACTTGATATGGTCAGTATTCGAAAGGCAACGTATCAGGATAAAGAAGCACTCTGTGCATTATATAAAGTCGTTGCGCGAATTAGTCAGGGAATTGCCCGGACAGAAGATGAAATAACCGATCAATATATTGACGGCTTGTTTCGGACGATTGAACAACAGGGATTAATGCTTGTAGCTGTAGATCCTGCTAATCAGGTCATTGCGGAAATTCATGCGTCAAAATATGGCCTTCGTATTTTTGATCATATACTGACAGGACTAACCATCGCCGTTCATCCTGACTATCAGGGCAAGGGCGTTGGGAAACAGCTTTTTCGAGCGTTTCTGGATGACGTACAGCAGCTATTTCCTGAAGTAGGGCGCGTTGAACTTGAATCGAGGGCATCCAATCAAAAATCCCTTGGTTTATACCATAGTTTAGGCTTTGTTCAGGAAGGTTGTATGAAAAATAAAACGCGGAACATGGACGGCTCTTTTGAACATAGCCTGCTCATGGCCTGGACAAAGCCCGGTTTCGGGACTAGTCAGGAGTCCGTTGATTGATGCACAAACCAAAATGATTGCCATTACCGAAGTTACCGAAACTGATTTGCCTGTTATTCAGACGATTGCCCATCAAACCTGGCCCAGTACGTTTGGTGAGATTCTGTCGCCTTCGCAGATACGTTATATGCTGGAGATGATGTACAGTCTGGATGCGCTCAAAAGTCAGATCAACGAGAAAAAACACGTTTTTCTGCTGGCAAAAGACGAAATCAGTAACGAGTACCTCGGCTATATTTCTTATGAGCTGCATTACAAAGGCGAGTCAGTAACTAAAGTGCACAAAATATACATGCTACCCGCGAGTCAGGGGAAAGGTGTAGGACGGTTGTTGATCGATAACGTAGCCGAACGCGCTATTCAACAGGCTGACAATCGGTTGGGGCTTAATGTTAATCGGTACAACAGGGCCGTGCAGTTTTACGAACGAATGGGCTTTGTCGTTATCGGTCAAGAAGATATCGACATCGGTGACGGCTTTTTAATGGAAGATTTTATCATGGAAAAACGATTAAACTAGGTATTCTGGCATCTATAAACCCAATGATGATTATCAATTCATAAAACTCAACAGACACTCTTGAAACCTTTCTTTTTCACACGACTTCAGTATACGTCCGGCGATTGGGATACTGATCAGCGAATGCCGTCGAATTTGATGCATTCGCTGGTGGAATACACAACCCTGCCAGTCGATCAGAAGGAAAAGGTGGTGACGCTGAGTAGCCCGGATTTGTTCAAGAGCCCTTTCTGCTACCTGAGTGGTCATAAGCTGGTTGAGTTTTCGACTCAGGAGCGCGATCACTTCAAACGGTACGTTCAGAACGGTGGTTTTGTGTTTGTTGACGATTGTAACCACGACGTTGACGGTCTCTTCGCCAAATCGTTTGAGCAGGAAATGGCCCGCACATTTGGCCCCAAAGCGTTACAGAAGATTCCGAATACCCACCCGATTTATAGCTGTTTTTTTAAGTTTCCGGAAGGACCGCCGACCACCTCATTTGAATTGAATGGCTGGGGCGACGATCTGGTGCATGATTACCTGAAAGCCATACTGATCAATGGACGTATCGGGGTGCTTTATAGCAATAAAGACTACGGCTGCGAATGGGATTACGACTTTCGCAACAAACGATTTCTAGCGGAAGACAATACCAAGTTTGGCGTCAATATTGTTACCTACGCGCTAACAGCTTAATAATGGACAATGAAGAATGAGTAATGGATCTTTAAACCCTATTGCACAGTATCCATTATTCATCGACTAATACAACCTGATAGATAAAGAAAAATTGGAATCAACAGACTTAACCCATTACAAAAAACTGGTGGCAAAACTGCCCCAGCTGCGAAGCGAGATTGGAAAGGTTATTATCGGACAACAGGAAGCCATCAGCGAGGTATTGATTTCGCTGCTGGCGGGTGGTCACTGTCTGCTGGAAGGAGTACCCGGCCTGGCAAAAACCCTGATGGTGAAAACCATGTCTGATGCGCTGGCGATGCAATTCAAACGTATCCAGTTTACACCTGACCTGATGCCTGGCGATATTGTTGGCACCGAAATTCTGGAAGATGACCACGAAACTGGCCACAAGGTATTCGTCTTTAACCGGGGGCCTTTGTTTGCCAACGTAGTACTGGCCGACGAAATCAACCGGACTCCGCCTAAAACCCAGGCCGCTATGCTGGAGGCCATGCAGGAGTATAAGGTAACCTATAACGGAACCGACTATGCATTGCCCAAACCCTTTCTGATCATTGCTACCCAGAACCCGATTGAACAGGCCGGTACGTACCCCCTACCCGAAGCGCAGCTGGACCGGTTTCTGCTGTATATCAAATTAAGCTACCCATCCGAACGGGAAGAACTCGACGTATTGAAAAGCACAACCGGCACCAATCGGCCAAATCTGCAAACGGTTCTTTCAGACGAGGACATCATTCAATTACAAACCCTTACCCGGCAGGTGCACATCAGCGAAGAACTGATTGGGTATATCAACAAGCTCGTTCGGGCTACCCGCCCAGCCGACTCGCCTTCCTCGTTTGTGAAGCAATGGAGTCAGTGGGGAGCCGGTCCACGGGCCGGACAGGCTCTGGTGCTCTGCGCTAAAGCCCGCGCTGTATTGAATGAACGATTTTCTGTCATTCCGGAAGACATTCAGGCACTGGCTTACCCAATTCTGCGGCACCGGATTGCACTTAACTTCCGCGCCGAAGCCGAAGGCGTTACAACGGATCTGGTTATCAAACAGTTATTGACAGAAATCAAATTAGCCTAAAATTTACGGCATTGGGTTAATCGGTCCCGTTGACTGTTGTAGCCGTCCCGAATGTTTTAAACCAGATCCCTTACGCTGGATTCCAGAAATCATGCTCATCACCGACCTCATCAAACTCAACAATTTGCAGCTGGCAGGGAAACTAGTCAGCGACGAATTGATGCTTGGCATTCAGCTTAGCCGACGGTCGGGTATTGGAACAGAGTTTGAGCAGTTCAGGCATTATACGCCCGGCGACGACCCGAAACGTATTGACTGGAAGTTATTTGCCAAAACCAATCATTATCTGGTACGTGAATCGGCTACGGAAAGTAATCAGCAGATCAGATTGCTGCTCGATTTATCGGGGTCAATGAAGTATACCGAGGGCCAAGTAAGTCGGTTACAATATGCTAAAATTTTGCTGGCCTCACTGGCTTATCTGGCCAACCGACAGGGTGACCAATTGAGTTTTTACACTCTGCAAAACGGGCTGGTAAAAACGGCTGTTCCAGCCGGGAAACAGTCTTTCCAGAAAATTGTCGCTACGCTCGAAACGGCACAGGCCGAAGGTTCCTGGCCCAACCAGGCGGCTTCGGTTCCCGAATTTGGTCGTAAGCAGGCAGAGATGCTTATCATGGCTTCCGACTTTCTGCAGGTCAATGATGAGTGGGTAAACCTGATTCAGACCGTGGCCGGCCCACGACGTGAAATCGTTCTTTTTCAGATACTTGGTGATCAGGAACTGGATTTTTCGATGAGTGGCTTTTATCGATTTCAGGATCTGGAATCCGGAAAAGAAATTGAATTGCAGGCTGATGCCATTCGGGAAACCGTTCGGCAACGGTCGTTGGACTATTTAACCAGGCTCGAAGAAAGCTTGCGCATTCCGCATGTACGACTTATTCGCACGCGGCTGAGTGATCCGATTGCGCTTGTATTAAAGCAGTTTTTGCTGAGTTAGACAGATCGTTTCGCGCTGGACATGCGCCGAACCAGAAGTTTGACAGGCAGCCTTTAACCAAATTTCTATGCAGTTTATTGAGCCAGTTTTATTGTGGGGTGCATTGGCCGTAGCGATTCCGGTGGCCATTCACTTTTGGCATCAGAAGCGGGGAAAACTGCTTCCCTGGGCTGCTACGCAATGGCTCACCGAAAGTCAGCAACAACAAAGCCGGGGCCTCCGGCTGGATAATATACTGCTGCTTATAATCCGCTGTTTGCTGCTGATTTTGCTGGCCATCCTGCTTGCTCAACCCATTCTGAACTGGTTTGCCAAACCCCCTATTATTCAGAAGGTTCACCTGGTGCAACCTAGCGCGTCGGTAGCGAATAATTTTCGGTTTGAACTGACTGAAGCCCAGAAAAAGGAGAACGCGTTCTCTGGGCCGATGAGCGCATGGCACCTGTCAATGAACAATTAACCCCCGTACAGCCGTCCGTCGATTTCAGTCCATTACGTTTACAGACAGCCATTAATAAACTGGATGCTAAAAATACGGCACTCAATCTGTACGTAACGACGAATCAGCAACTGGCGAATGTGCCTGTGATTACTGTTCCAGCTCGGTTTCAGTTATACGCTATGGTTGATTCGACAAATCAGCCAAGAGCGTACCTAGCCGTTAAAGACAATAAAAAATTATTCGTCAACCGATCAGGCAAGCTAACCAGTAGTACGTCACTTGACCCGTCAGTACGTTTCCAATCAGCCCCGGCTTATTCGGGACCAATGAATACGTTGATTTCCTATCGAAATGCGAATGAGCGTCAAACCGTAAAAGCCGCGCTGGCGGCTCTGTCCGACGTATATTCCCTTGACCTGACGATTGACGAACGGCCGGTCCCTAACCGCCAGTATCAGTGGATACTAACTGATCAGCTGCCTAAAAAATATTACCCCAAACACGCTACGTTGTTTCGGGTGTGGAGCAACGAAATACGGCCGAAAATGTCATTTATACGAACGAAACCTTGACCCCACAAACCTCCGGTCGTGTCGAAACGGGGCAGCTTCCCGAATGGCTGGGTAATCATTTACTCACTCAGTTTGGTCTTTACCCAAGTCCGAAACCACTGAGCCGGCAGGATTTGAAATCGCTGTTCGTTCCGCTCGCAACACCAGGTGTTCAGCATCAGGCAGGGCTACAGAATGCACTGTTGTTGCTATTTTTTGTTTTAGTACTACTCGAACGTTGGCTTGCTTTAACCAGAAACGCATGAACGATCTAAAACGCCTTATATCGTCGGTAACGTACCAGCTCTACGCCAACGCTCTGCTACGTTGCGTTTTGGTGGCGATATCGGCTTATCTGCTTACCGCTACCTTTACCGGACCAACCATATGGCCAATTCTGGCGGGTGTCGTCGGGTTTGGTGCGGGCTTTTTTTTCAGTAAACTCTATCAGAACAAACAGCCGCAGGCCATTCGCCTGATCCATCAAACCGTAGGTGACGTAGAATACAGTCTGCCATTGCTTACCAAACCGCAACTCAACCTGGCGGAGCAACTGCAACTTGATCGCCTGAATGAGCATATCCAGAACGTACGGATTCCTGTTGTGATCTGGTCAAAAATTGGGCTTTATAGCTTAGTGCTGCTGGCCGTTCTGGGTATTCATTACGGCTACCCCTTGTTGCAGAACGATACGCCAAACAGCCCTAAAAAACGTAGTTTTCTCGAAGCGTTTGTGCCAGAAAGCAAACCTGTAGCGCCAACCTTTCAATCCGCTACTTTACAGGTTCAGCCACCGGCTTACACGCGACTGCCGGTCATTAACTCATCCAACCTGAATGCATCGGCTATTGTCGGCTCGGCTCTCAGCTGGCAGGTACGTTTCAGCGAAAGCCGCCAGCTTACGGTGAAACTGGTAAGCAGCCGTGGGCAGGAGATTGCTTTTCGGCAACTGGGTGAAGGATTTACGTATCAGGACAAGCTTATCAACTCAGGTTTATACTCCATCAAAGCATACTGGCACACAGCTACCAAACGAGATTCGCTGGTCTACCAATCCGACTTTTACCGGCTCGAAGCCCGACCTGACCTGGCCCCTAAAATTGAACCGGAATCGAAAGAGGTGTATCGTTTCCATTACCTCAAAGATTCAAAACAGTTAAACGTAGCAGCGAAATTTTCAGACGATTTTAGCATTACGCAGGCGTTTATCGTGGCTACCGTAGCGCGGGGTTCGGGTGAAAATGTGAAATTCAGAGAAATAAAAATGCCCCTGGATCAGCGCAATTTCAAAGAATCCAACTTATCAAAAACACTGGATTTGAAGGCGTTGCAATTTGCGCCGGGTGATGAACTGTATTATTACTGGGCCGCTTTCGACAACCGGCAACCTGAGCCAAACTTTACAAAGTCTGATACGTATTTTGTTGTGTATAAAGACACGACGCAGGCCGAAGAAAGCGAACTGGCAACTATGGCGGTCAACATTATGCCTGAGTATTTCAGAAGCCAGCGGCAGATTATCATCGACACCGAAAAATTGATTGCCGGACGCAAAAAGATGGCGCCGAAGGCATTTAAAAGCCAATCAAACGAAATCGGATTTGACCAGAAGGCATTGCGGTTACGTTACGGTCAGTTTCTGGGTGAAGAGTTTGAGAAGAACATCGGGGGCGGTGGAGAGCCCCCATTGCCAACAAACAGCGAAGGCGCCGTAGTGTCAGGCATGGCAGCTATTCAGGCTTACATGCACAAGCACGACGAGGGCGAAGGCGAGCAAACCGCAGCCCCTGCGCAAACGCATTCGCCCGATGATGGGCACAACCACGGCGGAGGTGGTAAGGTCGACGACGGAAAAGACCCTCTGGCGGCATTGATGGAGCAATACGTTCACTCACACGACGACGCCGAAACCAATACGTTTCATGAACAGTCGACGCGGGCGCTGCTAAAAATGGCGCTGGAAAACATGTGGCAGTCGGAACTGCACCTGCGTCTATATGAACCGGAGAAAGCGTTGCCTTATGAGCAGGAAGCCCTGAAATACCTGAAACTGTCGCAGCAAAAAGCCCGGTCGTATGTGAAGAAAACCGGCTTCGACCCTCCCCAGACGAAGGAAAAAGAAACCCGGTTGACGGGAGAGTTGAAGAACGTAACGACTTCATTCGACCAGTCGAAAACCTACAGTCAGCAACGTATTGACGCCTTGGTTGCCGAAACGCTGGGCTACCTGGACCTGCCGACGCTAAATGCCCGGCAACGGCAAACGATTCAGCTACTCGGTAACGCGTTGGCAACTAACGTAGTGAATAGCGGGATGCAGAACTGGTCCGTGCTGGCCGGTTTGCAAAAATTAGCCGTCGGCAAACCCCTTTCAGCCAAAGAGAAAGCTCAACTGAAAACAAAACTTTATGGCCTGACGAACACAGCCGAGCAAGCCGGGCCGTCGTACGTCAGTGACCGTACGCTCCAACAGGCCTTCTGGCGAAAGCTTAAGTAGCGTTTTGATCAGCTCTCATGCAAACCACCATCGACTGGACGAATTCAATCAACTGGCTCATTGCCATTACGTTACTGATCTTATTGATCGGGCAACTTTGGCTCATTGCCCGCAATCCATCGCTGCCGAACAGTCGCAAATGGCTCCGGGCGGGCCTGAACGTATTGCTCTGGCTGGTGCTTGCTGGCTATTTTCTGCAAATTCAGTGGCCTGTTTTCAAGCCATCCAGCCATGCGTTGCTGGTTGCGGATAACGTACCGTCTGCCGTTGCGACTAAACTGAAAGACAGCCTACGTGTTCAGGAGAGTTTTACCAGCCGTGCTTTCAAACCGGATTACGACTCCGTTACGCTCGTTGGCCAGAATTTCCCAACTCAAACCCTTACCCAACTCAGCAACGCCAGTCTGCAATGGATTCCCTACGACCAGCCGGATCAATTGCAGGATATCTGCTGGAAAGGTTTTGTGCGGCAAGGTGAAATTCAGCACGTAACGGGGCGTGTTTTGTCATCCACGGATCATACGCTACGTCTCCGATTCGGCAACAAAACATTGGACAGCGTCGCGCTGCACGAAGGCAATAATTCGTTTTCTCTTCACTTTCCAGCTTTTAGCCAGGGGCGTAGTCAGGCAGAACTGGCATTGGGTCAGAACACAATCGATACAATTCGCTTTTTCACACGCCCCACTCAACCACTTACAGTTCAATTTTTACTGAACAGCCCTGATTTTGAGAGTAAAACACTGGCCGACTGGCTAGGAAAACACGGCCATACGGTTCTGGTATCGGCGACACTTTCCAAAGAAATCACCAGTAACGTCAGCATCAATAAAGTCGGAAAATCGGCGGGAAAAACAGTGCCGGACCTGATCATTACCGAACCCGCAAATGCTAACAACGTAACGGTCCGAAAAGCGATAACCGATGGAAAAGCGGTGCTGTTCATTAACCTGACCAATCCGGAAACCGACTGCCGGCAGATTAATCAGGCCACGGGAAGCCGCTGGCAGGTTCGTAAAACATCCAATGAAGCTTCGATACCTCTTGGGAATGGATTAACAGCCCTCCCCTATCGGTTCGCCGATAATCTGAACCAGTTTACGGTAAGGGGCTTTCCGATAGCGGTGCAGCAAACCAACGGTCGTGTTGGTGTCAGCTTACTGAGCGAAACATATCCGCTTTCGCTCAGTGGCGACAGTGTTACCTACAATCGTATCTGGATGTCGGTTCTGGCGCGCTTATCCCAAGCCGACAGGAATGTCGTTCAGGTAGAATCTCCTGTTTACAGCGGTATTCAGCACGCGATTTATCTAAACAATCCAACGAGTCGATTGCGTACTCTTGAGGTTGGACAGGATACACTGCCCCTGACTTATTCGCCGATTAATGACCAGTTGGCAGTCGGAACTTCTTTATTCAGTAAACCGGGCTGGCAAACTATCCACGATACGCTGGCGGTATACGTCGATGGACCGAATGCGCCTTTGCACGCCAGTCAGGTCGTAGGGCAATTTGTCCAGGCCCATTCGCATGACCAAACCCTTGCTGGACAAACCGATCGGGCATCAACCGCCAAACTTCCTGATTGGGCCTGGCTCCTGCTACTCGTTGCCAGTTTCACTGCACTTTGGGTTGAACCGAAGTTTTAGGAGCGTTTCGTGGTACAGTTTCGTGGTGTCGGGTTCTCAAACCCGAGATGGTGAGGTTTCTCAAAACCTATTGACTTAGCAGTGCTTATAAACGAGGTTTTGAGAAACCTCTCTGGTCAGGTTTAAGAACCTGACACCAGGAAGTGCGTTACTGACGTACGAGTGTGAGCAGCAATTCGGGTTCGTTAGTTGTGATGAAATCAACATGCTGATCCAGCAACCATTGCAGAGCCTCTTTATCGTTTACCGTCCAGACGTTGGTTGTGAGTTTGCGCTGTTTGGCTTCCTGAATCCAGGCTTCGTTCTTTTTGATGACACTCTGGTGGTAGTCAAATCCGTTCAGATGATCGGCAGCAAGCTGCTCCGGAGTTTTATCGCCGTTCAGGTACGAGACGGCCGCTTCCGGACTCAGTTCTTTTACCTTTTTGCAGACATCGTAATCAAACGCAATGTAATCCACCCAGGCCTGTGCTTTCAGGTGATGCACCATGTTGACAACCCGCTCGGTCAGCGCGAGTGATCGTTCTTTGCCCAGTTTGGATGTTTTGATTTCCAGAATCAACTTCGTACGGGTCTGTTTCATGCCTTCCATCAGATAGGACTCCAGCGTAGGGAATGCTTCACCGTTACTCAATTTGATTTTCGCCAGTTCAGCGGCTGGCGTTTTTTCAATTTCTGTGCCCTGTATGGTGTGATCGTGGTTAACGAACAAAACGGAGTCCGATGACATGTGTACATCAAACTCACTGCCCATGCAACCCAGCTTGACCGCATTCTGAAGCGAGGTAATCGAATTTTCGGTAGTGGCTGACTGCTTCCAGGCGCCCCGGTGTGCAATCACCTGATTCTTAATGAACGAATCTTTTACTACCCGCAGCGTATCCCGCAGGGTGCCACCTGTAGTCTTCCCTTCGATAACTACGTCATACCAGGGTTTGTCGGTCCGAGCAGCTTCGGCGCTGATGGCTAATTGATTGGCTTTATTTATTGTGAATAGCTTTGCAGTAGCCCCCTGTAACGTATAGCGACTGACAGCGCCTTTCGATTGTAACGTACCGACGGTTAATTGAGTCGGCGAATAGGTATAGCTGGTGAGCGAAAAAGGAAATACTTGAGCCATTGCGGGCATAATTCCGAAAAAGGTAGAAGCAACTAACGTAACAAGCTTTGATTTCATAACTAGATTCAGCTAATATATTTCGCCAAAGGTAATGTACAGAGCTATGTGCCTTGCGGCTTGTCTGGAATGATAAAACATTCTTAATCTACACATCTACTTTTTGACAACATCCGACAAACGAAACGCTTCGGCCACGTCAATCGGCAGGTCGGATTCCAGCACGCTGGCTCCATCTTTAATGATAGCCTGATACGCGGCCAATCGCTCGGATTTGTTATTCAGTTTATCGTACGTAGGTGCCGACGAAATCATGCACATAACGCCCTTTGCGTGAAGCAGTTTATACATTTCCTGATTATCTGGTTTAATATCCGGACCAATGTATGCTATCATGTGGCTCCAGGGAATGCCCGCTTTTTCGTATTCTGCCATGGCCTGTGGCGTTTTCACAAACGCCGAAAACATCCGGTCTTTGTTGTCATCGTAGTAGTAACGGGCTTGCTCTGCGGTATGCACCGTGAGCATGACAAAGGCATCGGCTTTATGTTTCCGGATAATAGCCGCAATCATGGGAAACGGTACGTCCTTCTTGTCCAGATTCAACACGGTTTTATCTCTTGCCCACTCAATAGCTTCAGCCAGGGTCGGAATGCGATGATCCGTTACGTTGCCATCGGCATCTTTCAGGTACAGTTTTTTTAATTCAGCCCAGGTGAAATCATTTACTTTTCCGTGGCCCGTTGTGGTCCGGTCCAGCGTTTCGTCGTGCATCAGCACGATGACACTGTCTTTGGTCAGGCGCGGATCAGTTTCGTAAAAAGCGGGGGTATGGAGTAGGGTATTCTCGAACGTAGCTATCGAATTTTCGGGAAAGCCCTTGACCATGCCGCCCCGATGCCCACTAATAATCGGCTTTTTCTGAGCAGTCCATCTAAAAAAATCATGAAGGTCCTGAACGGTCTTGATGGGCAATCGATACAGCGGCTGGTCTTGCGCAGACTGCGTAAATCCGCCCATAACCAATAGGACGGCCGCGACAAGAACGATTTGTTTGGTCATGATAAGCTTGAAGCCAGTTCATTACGTTAAGCCGAAAATTAATTGACCTTACTTATCGAACCCTGCGAATGAAGCAAAACGTAATAATTTGCTAACACAAAAAGGCAATCCGCTATTGGATTGCCTTCTACACAAAATAAGAGCGATTAATAGGCCGTGGTATCAGGCTGAACAGGTGGCCGATCATCGCGGTGGTGCGGACGACGATCGTCATAGCGGTCGCCGTCCCGATACCGATCATGGTGACCGTACCAGCCATGGCGACCGTAGTAGCCATGATAACCCCAATGGTGGCCAAATGAACGGGGACCGACGAGAGCCATCAGACTCCCGAAGGTAAGGGCCGCCGTCAGTACAACGACCCAGGGATTTAAGCGATTTCTCATTCGTTTCAGTTGTTTAGCTGTTTGTTGTTGTTTCGTTTGCCGGATTTTCCGTCGATTTACGAGCTGCATATTCACCGCAGCGACCATTCTCGTATCGTTGCTTAAACTGGGTATATTCTTCGTCGCTCATCTGACGAATCCTGTCGGTGAAGGCTGGCGTATAGCCAAATCCCCGGTCCCTTCCCCAGCCACCCCGCCGGAAGCGTCCACCCCCAAACAGGCGAAACAGGGCACCAATTATCAGGAAAAAGACGATCAGCCGAAGCAGAAAGAACGGCATAATAAATAAAGCGGCTCCAATAAGCAGGCCCGCCAGAATTGATCTTACAAGTGTGTTGTTCATTGTGTGTTGTGTTTACGTGTTGTTCTAAATAGGATGACGCGCTAGTCGGGAAATTACTTTATGATGGCTTAAAATAGTTGATGACTTATCTGGATCTGGTGATAACCGGCATAAAAAATCCTCGCCAGATTTACCCAGCGAGGATTTTTTCGGAGAAGTAACAATCGAATGTATTCAGGATTCCGTAGCCATATTTTCACCCGATCCGGTTTGATCCTTATCCGTTCCGGTTAGTGACCCATTGTTCTCTTTGCGTCTGGATACACCGGAATCGTCCTCATCGCTATCCCGGTTAGGGCCGCTAACATCCGCCGAATTTGAATCAGTTGACGTATCATCCGTCTTCTGGCTAACCGATACGTCGTTGCCCATTGCTCCTGGATTATTACCTGCTCCACCCGACGTCATTTGACCATCGGGTGCATATTGTCTGATTTGCTTTTTCATAGCGGTTATCTGGTTTTGTTCTACTACGTAACTCACCATCAATAATTGATACGAGGCTCGATTGTTGACCGATCAGGAAAATATTCAACTGGCGGCCTGTACCAATCACTAAAATAGCTAAACCCCAAAAGGTGGTTGACTTGTTATCCATGAACAACAAGATTCCCAATCAGCTATGAGAGCCGCAGTTATTAACCAGTACGGAACCAGCCAGGAATTGCACGTAACGGATGTGCCTAAACCAGAGGTAGATACCCACGATGTGCTTATTCATATCCATGCGACTGGGATTAACCCGATGGATACCAAAGTCAGGGGCGGCAGCATGAAACTGCTTTTATCAAACGATTTCCCTACGAT
The DNA here is from genome assembly GCF_045160025.1 of Spirosoma sp. KNUC1025. GTDB lineage: Bacteria > Bacteroidota > Bacteroidia > Cytophagales > Spirosomataceae > Spirosoma. Next base: position 3,601,949 of record NZ_CP087139.1, on the reverse strand, counting down.
TCTGGGTGGTGAGTGTGCCGGTGTTGTTATGGAAGTTGGTCTAATGATTACCGATCTACAGATTGGCGACCGGGTCATTGCCTCACTGGGTCCTACGGGTGGTGGGTATGCCGATTACGCAGTGGCTAAACGGAAAAATGTGGTTAAACTTCCCAATGAAGTCCGTTTTGAGCAGGCTGCCGCTCTCCCTGTGGCTGGCCTGACTGCCTTACAGGCCCTTCGCGATAAAGGGCATCTTCGCCCTGGCGACAGCGTACTGATCAATGGTGCTTCCGGTGGTGTCGGTACGTTTGCCATACAAATTGCCAGCTTGCTGGGCGGTCGGATAACAGCGGTTTGCAGTGCCGACAACGCTACTTTAGTTCAGCAGTTAGGCGCGGAACATGTGATCGATCATAATACAGTCGACTTTACCAAACTACCGGAGCGCTACAATCTGATTTTTGATGCGGTGGGCAAAAGCAGCTTTGACGACTGCAAACACGTATTGACAGAAGACGGTACCTACGTAACAACAGTTCCATCGCCCAAACAAATACTGGAGCAAGTCGTCACCCTGTTCACTTCGCAAAAAGCCGAATCAATACTAACGAGTTTCAGTCAGGAAGATGCAACCTGGCTGTTGAAACAAATGGCCAACGGAAAACTTCAGACAATAATCGACCGAACATACCAACTGGACGAACTGGCTCAGGCGCATGCCTACAGCGAATCGGGCAAAGTAAAAGGGAAACTCATTGTGAAGCTCATTGATGATTAAACCGCGTCAGCACGATTGAACAGACTAAGCATGAAGTCACTCGTTTCGGGTTAATCTTACCGCTTTTCCGATAAGTTATTACCAAGTACTGTTCGTACGATATCATCGGGCTTATAAAACAGCTCAATTCCGGGATAGACCTCCAGCGCATCAACGCGGGTGTAGCCCCAGGAAACGGCCCCAAACGCCATAGCGGCTTCGTTGGCAGCCTCGATGTCCCGAATCTCGTCGCCAACGCAAAGAACTTCGGCAGACGTAACACCGCTTTTTTCGATTGCCTTTTTGAATTTGTGCTGCTTCCCGAATAGCGACGTCCCGCATCCGTAGTACTTAATGAGCGCTGCACTTTCGGGGCCAAGTACCCGGCGGATATTTGCTTCAGAATTAGAACTGACAACGGCTAAACGCACACCGTAATCAGACAACTGCTTTAACATATCGGGTATGCCATCAAATAGCTGTATCTGGTCAATGTCCCGGCTCATCAGTCGGATAAATGAACTGGCAATCAGGGGTATTTTCCAGGCGGGCAGTTTGGCATTTTTCATCAGCTGGCGGGCATCCATGCCCCTCATTTTGTCGATGTTCTCGGTATCAATTTTCGGAAACTTATAGGTCTCTGCCAGGATATTTACGGTATGCAGAAAATACGGAAAGGAATCGGCCAGGGTACCGTCAAAATCAAAAATGACCAGTTTGTACTTCATCGCAATTGGTGATCTATGTAATTTTCAGACCTGTTCCGACGCTCATCAGGAACCAGGCGCATCCAGTGAATTCGTATGAACAGCAATATCGTCATTAACAGAATACATTCTGTCAATAGCCAGCGGGCTTATCGGATCGTTCAGGGCTGTAAACTGGCCCTGAAATTGGTCGTTCTCTATTGGACCCCCTTTTAAAAATCAATGGCCAGAATCCTTTTTGTATCTATAGAATCTTCCCGAAAATTTTTAGCCAAAACAGCATGAGGGTAAAATCGATTACTTATGCAGCGATTCGTTGTATGAAACCTTCTCTGATCTTAACCTTGTTCCTGTGTTTTTACGGCAGTTGTGGCCATTCTCAACATCCTTATGAGCTAAAAGTCACCTCCGATAATGATAACTACTGCCTGCAACTCCATGACGGGTATTATACAAATGGCTTGTTTTTAACGCTCAACTACGTACCGAACTGGCTCAGCAAACGTATCCGCGAAACGGGTAAGCTCACTAAAATCACGTCTTCTTATCAACTGGGTCAGATGATATTCACACCTGGGGTTATCTCACCAACCTTATCAAGAGATCTTATTGACCGGCCATTCGCAGGGTATTTATTCGCGGAGAAAGGAATGACGTTTTTCTACAAAAAAGGCCATGTTCTGAAAACATCGCTTTCGATTGGAACTACCGGCCCTAATTCGCTGGCCCAGCAATCACAGTTTTTTATTCATAAAACACTTGAATTAGATCTACCCAAAGGCTGGCAGTATCAGGTTAAAAATGAAGTGGGCATCAATATACAAGGACAGTACTGGCACGAACTTATACCTGAATCATGGCGCAGAAAATGGCTGGATATTCACGCTACGTCTCAGGTAACCCTCGGGAATACATTTACCAATGTGTCAGCAGGACTGCTCTTTCAGATGGGGCTTTTTGAAGCCACAGGCCAGTCTTCTCTGTACGGTGCCCGTATTGATAATGATCAGTCGTCCTCCCGGAAACCCAACGAGTTGTACGTCTTTTTTTACCCTTCCTACCAATATCAACTCTACAACGCAACGGTTGAAGGGAGATTTTTCAGCGATAATGCAGGTTCTGTTTTATCGCCCATCAGGCATTGGCTATATAAGAATGATGTTGGCTTTGTTTATTCCTTACCGCGGTGGACGTTTCAGGTCGTTTATTCATTCAAAGGGCGGGAAGCTACCCGTATGCGTCAGCCAGAAAACTATGTTAGTCTGGCAACCTCCTTTCGTTTCGGTCATCAAAACCACTAGCCGATTAATTTGCATAAGAACGTACTGGAATTGCCATTTTTGAAAAGCCGTGGGCATTTTATGAAGATCGTCTGCACCAATCAATATGTTGGCTGTCAGATGAAGCAATTTGCTCGAGTTGGCAACGTAACCCAGCATTTCCGGTTTTCAAACGCGGTTACAGCACCAGCCTTATCAGGGTTTGTTTTCACCGCGCCAGCGACGGTGCCATTCACTTCTGAACTTCGCCCGGTCTTCATCGTTCATCTGGCGCCATTTCTCACGCCAGTGTGCGCCCGCCCCAAAAGAAGGCCCACCCGAAGGCCTGCCAAATTTGAACCCACCAAACAAAATCCGCGATAGAACCAGTATACCCATTGCCTGCCAGTACGTTACGGCTTTCACCGGCACAACCGCTACCAATACGTTGTTCCAGAGCCAGTACACTACGTAAGTAATGAACGCCAGTGCCAGTAAGATAAGCATCGGAAAAAAGCCAAATCGTCTTCGTCCGTAAGGTGTTCTCATGGTCTTAAAGTTTATCGAGTTCGTCGTAAAGGGTTTTGAGTCGCTTGCGAAGGTGCTGAACAGCGTATCGTTTTCTTGAAATAATCGTTTTCAGGTTTTCGCCCGTTTCATCGGCAATCTCCTGTAAAGTCCGATCTTCCAGTTCGTTCTGAACAAATACACTGCGCTGATTTTCGGGTAGTTCGTCCAGCGCCCGCATCAATTCTTCCCAGAATAAATCCTTAAAAAACTGATCCTCGGGTGTTTGGGCATCGGCCAGCAAAATTTCCCGAAAACTGACATTACTATCTTCATCCTCATCAAACGACAGGTCCGACAGGCTGTCTTCTTTTTCCGGCGGTATGTATCAGTTATTCGGTTGCGGGCCACCTGAAACAGCCATCCGCTAATGCTTTCGATACCGTCGAGATCAACCACCCGGCTAAGTTGATACCAGACATCCTGCAAGATATCTTCGGCATCTTCGTCGGATCTGACCTGCCCACGAATAAACCGAGACAGTCGGCTTCCGTACTGCTTAACTGTCTCGATTATTGTTCGTTTGGGTGGTTCAGCCATGTGCAGCACCAGTTAGAGCTTTTCGTCATCCACGCCCGATGTCAGACGGTCGAAGGCTTCAGAAATCCTGACTTTGTTCGGGTTATGATGTCGCATGATGAGCGATGTCAGGTAAATTTCGGCTACCGTAGCCGTTATACGTGGGTCGGACGGTGTTCGGTTACCACTGGCATTGACAATCATTCGGATCACTAAATCAACTACATTCGGCTCGTCTTCGTCAGAGAGAAACTTATAGAGTACTGGCGTCATACTTCAATGTTGCACTTTTCTCGCGAAGCTTGGCCAAAGCTGCCTGCACTTTATAGTTCGTTTTATACGCTTCCACCATCCGCTTTTATTCAGCGCGTTTTCTGGCAATCATCTGGCGTGCTCAGGCAACGGCCCGTTCGTTGCTGGCTTCGACTGGTTTTCAGGCTGCGTTTTCTGTGCCATACGTTTAATGATCTATCGCTCAAAACTATACGTATTTCAACAACAAAAAAAGCGAATACGATCACCCACAGTCCTGCTGCTACGTTTTACTACGTTCATCCAGTTCGCGCAGTACGTCGGCCAATGTTCTGAACCGATTGGCATCACCAATGAAGCCCAGCCCCGACATGATCAGCGCGAATCCACCCGTACTCACCCAGAACCAGGAGTCGGCGTTAATCTCTTTGAGTTTCGACCCGTGCAACAACACGGCCAAACCACTTCCCAGCAACATAGCCCCTCCACCTCCGAAAAGCCAATATTTTGTAATCAGTTTTTTCTCACGTTCCGTTTGCATACACATTCTACGTTTAAATGGTCTATTCTTCAGGAAAACCATCTGTACGCCATCCGGTTTTCGGAAAAGCCGTATCTTCCACGGGTTATTTTAGAATTTGACATTAAATCCCCGTTTATGAAACACATTCCCCTTGTTGCTATTTTCTGTGTGTTGGTTGCCTGTGCGCCCAGCAAGGAAAAGATTTGTGGCAACATTGACGAGGGTATCCGCACCTATCTGGAAAAGGCAGCTTCGAGAGCAAATAAGGACATAGATATCCACGAGTTAAAAACGACTGGCTTTGATATGATCGGTGCCGGGCAGATCGATACGCTCAGTAAAGCCGAATACGCTCGCAAGATTGCTCACTTTCTGACCCTACAAAAGTCGGCAGGTGCCAGAGCGAAAGCCTATACCGACTCAGTTGATTATTACACGAAGCTGGACTCGCTGACTACGTTACAGATTACGAACAGATGGCAGGACCCCAAAGTCTATTATTACTCCCGGACTTATGTCGACGTAACGATTGGTAACACCAAAACTGTCGACACCATTCGGTATGCACTCGATCGAACCTTCAAGCTGATCCCGATTCTGTGACTCAGCCGGTGGATTACCGACTTGTCAATTCAAGTCATTTTGTTTCTTCCTGGCTTCTTAAGGCCACATAAAGGGATTAACAAAAAAATGAATGACGATCCGGTGCGTAGCGCGTCTATCTAAAAACTATTATCTTACCCCTTCGTTTCTTAACTGACAACCGACTACATTTTTTCTAAATCATAACGTCGATGCCCGTATTCACTCTCGGAATAGAAGAAGAATTCCAAACGATTGACCCAAGCTCGGGCGAGTTACGTTCGCACATGTCCAAGATTGTTGATGGGGGCCAGATTGTCCTGCACGAACGTGTCAAGGCTGAAATGCACCAGGCTGTGGTGGAAGTTGGCACCAACATCTGCAACAACATTCAGGATGCCCGTCAGGAGGTGACTTACCTTCGAAAAATGATTATCGAACTGGCCGACAAGCAGAATCTTAAGATTGCAGCGGCTGGCACTCATCCTTTTTCAGACTGGCAGGATCAGCTTATTACGCCCAATGAACGGTATGACCGGCTTATTGAAGAACTACGCGACGTGGCCCGTTCAAACCTGATTTTTGGATTACACGTACACGTGGGCATCGAAAGTCGGAACGAAGGCATTCAGATTATGAACGCCGTGCGGTATTTCCTGCCGCATATTTACGCCCTTTCGACAAACTCACCCTTCTGGCGGGGACGTAACACGGGCTTCAAATCGTACCGGTCCAAAGTCTTTGATAAGTTTCCTCGTACAGGCATTCCCGATTTCTTCTCGTCAGCTGCCGAATACGACGAATATATCAATCTGTTGGTCAAAACAGGCTGCATTGACAATGGTAAAAAGATCTGGTGGGACATCCGGCTGCATCCTTTTTTCGACACCATCGAGTTCCGTATCTGCGACGTACCGATGCGGATCGACGAAACGCTCTGTCTGGCAGCTATCATGCAGGCGCTGGTTGCCAAGATTTATAAACTACATAAACAAAACCTGAACTTCCGCCCCTACCGGCGTATTCTGATCAACGAAAACAAATGGCGGGCGGCTCGGTACGGCATTGAAGGCAAATTAATTGATTTCGGAAAGCAGGAAGAAGTGCCAACGCATCATCTGATCCACGAACTGCTCAACTTCATCGACGACGTAGTGGATGAATTGGGAAGCCGGGCAGAGTGCGAGTACGTCCTGAAAATTCTCGAAATGGGTACCGGAGCTGATCGCCAGTTGGCTGTTTTCCAGCAGCATAACGACTTAAAACGCGTTGTTGATTACATTGTCGAGGAAACTTCTTTGGGAGTCCTGTAGTTTTTTGAATACAGCGGCTGGAAAGCCGCTATTTCTATATATTGCTTCGGCTCTCCGGCCGACTTACACCTATGAGTTTGATAAAAATCGCCGTTCTTGATATGAACAATGGGCATGCCAATGAAGGTATGCGATGCATTCTTCAGATCATCCGGAATGTACAGGGCAGCCACCAGCTGGCCAACCAACACGCGGAGATCGCGTTTGACGTATTTAACGTTCGGGCCGAGACCGAAATTCCGGACCTGAGTTACGACATCTATATTTCGTCGGGCGGTCCCGGTAGCCCTCTGGAGTCGGATGACCCTTGGGAACAACCTTATTTTGCGCTGATCGACCAGCTTTTTTCCTGGAATCAGCACAACGAGCAGAAAAAATTCGTCTTTCTGATTTGTCATTCGTTTCAACTGGTGGTTCGCCATCTGGAACTGGCGATACTCAGCCGTCGGAAGTCGACGTCATTTGGAATTTTTCCCGTTCATAAAACCGATGAGGGTTATTCTGAGCCGTTGCTGAAAGGGCTTCCTGATCCCTTTTACGCCGTCGATTCGCGGGATTACCAAATTACGGAACCGAATCTGGAGCAGATCGACGAGCTGGGTGCGAGCATTTTATGCCTCGAAAAAATCCGGCCTCATGTTCCCCTCGACCGGGCCGTTATGGCCATACGTTTTTCGCCCGAAATCATCGGCACGCAGTTCCATCCCGAAGCAGACAACGAAGGGATGCTACGTTACTTCATGAAAGAGGAAAAGCGAAACCAGATTGTCGAGAATTTTGGGCAGTCCAAATACGATGACATGGTGGCTTATTTGCAGGACCCCGATAAAATCGCCTTGACAGAATCGGTTATTCTACCCGGTTTTCTGCATCAGGCGATTTCTGCCCTGGTTCCATCTGAACAGTTTATTGAACAGAACTAATTTTTTGACAGGATTAATAGGGAACACCGGATGTAGACTCAACTTTTGATACGTCTTTCCTGTTAATCCTGTCGTCAAAAAACTATGATTCAACCCGTTCGTCAAGCCTACAACCAAGCTTTTAGCCCGGAACGCTACCGGGCTTTTTTGGATAAAATTGAAGCTGATTTTCCCGGCCAACTAGATTTTCGAGTGGCCGAAACGCCAGTTTTTGTTCCGAAAGTACTGACGGACAAACTGTTGCAGGCTTGCGATGACATTATCAGCGTAATCACCCGCGACGATTTTAAGGTACTTACAGAGCAGGCGATTCCAGTGGGGCAGCGCGTACCGAATGAGGATAACCATACGCAGTTTCTGGCGGTCGACTTTGCCGTTTGTACCGATGAGTCTGGCGAGCTACTCCCTCAACTAATTGAACTACAAGGGTTTCCGTCACTTTACGGGTTTCAGCCCTACGTAGCAGACTTATTTAGTGCTACGTACCCAGTTCCGGCTAACCTATCCCATCTTTTCAATGTCGGTACAAACGCGTCGTATCTGGAACGCCTTCGCGACATGCTGGTGGGTGACTGCCAGCCAGAACAGGTAATTCTTCTGGAAATTTATCCGGAAAAACAGAAAACACGTATTGACTTCGTGCTAACGGAAAAATATACGGGTGTCGGGCCGGTGTGTATCACCAAAATCCGGAAAGACGGGCGGACTTTGTTTTACGAGAAAGACGGACGGCAGGTTCGCATTAAGCGTATTTACAACCGTCTGATTTTCGACGACTTACAGAATTTTCCGGACCTTAAAACGGACTTTCAACTCACCGACGATGTTGATGTGGAATGGGTTGGGCATCCAAACTGGTTTTTCAGAATCAGTAAATACACGCTGCCGTTGCTGAAAAGCCCTTACGTACCAACCAGTTATTATTTGTCAGAACTGAACGAATACCCGGCCGACCTGGAAAACTACGTATTAAAACCGCTGTTTTCCTTTGCGGGTAGTGGCGTCAAATTAAACATAACCGCTGCCGATCTCGATGCCATTCCGGTTGAGCAACGTACTGGCTATCTGCTTCAGCGCAAGGTCAAATATGAGCCGGTTATTCAGTCGCCCGATGGCCTTGTCAAATGCGAAATCCGGATGCTGTTTATCTGGCCGAAACCGGATGCGAAACCAACGCTTCTTACTAATCTCAGCCGTTTGAGCCGGGGCGAAATGATTGGTGTCAATTTCAATAAAAACAAGGACTGGGTGGGCGGTTCGGTGTGTTTTTTTGAAAAATAAGCGGCTTATTTTCCCTTAACTAATGTATGGAAAATCAATCAGCGTCGGAAGCCGGGAAAGCTCTGTTTGACCTGACCGGCAAAGTAGCGATTGTCACCGGCGCCAGTAAAGGCATTGGTGAAGACATCGCGCGTCTGTTTGCCCGCTTTGGTGCCAGTGTGATCGTGAGCAGCCGGAAACAGGATGCCTGCGATGCGCTTGCCAACGATATCAGGAAGCTAGGCGGCAACGCGACCGGAATCGCTGCTCACGTAGGCGATTCGGAACAGCTTCAGCGATTGGTCGACAAAACAATCGAAACGTACGGTGGTATTGATATTCTCGTTAATAATGCGGCTTCAAATCCTGTTTTTGGCCCTTCCATCGACTGCGACGGTGCGGCCTTCGACAAAATCATGCAGGCTAACGTAAAGGCACCGTTTGAGCTAAGCAAGTTGTGCTATCCGAGCATGAAAGCTCGCGGGGGCGGCAGCATCATCATGATGAGCAGTATTGCCGGTCACACGCCCGATCCCGGACTTGGCATATACAGTGTTAGCAAGGCATCGTTGAATATGCTCACGAAAGTGCTTGCCAAAGAGTGGGGCCCCGATGGCATCCGGGTAAATGCCATATGCCCCGGCCTGATCAAAACCAAATTCAGCCAGGCGCTTTGGCAGAACGAAAAAATACTGGATCATTTTACCAGTCGCCTGCCTATTGCCCGCATGGGTACAACCGACGAAATCAGTCCGCTGGCTCTTTATCTGGCGTCTACTGCTTCATCCTACAGCACAGGAAGTTTGTTTTATGCCGATGGCGGAACGATCATCTAATTTCAGTTTATGCCTCCCTTAGAATCTCGCGAAGTATGGCTCCGTGGTCCCCTTTCCGACGTACCGCCCCTGCTACAACCAGTGGCTCATGCGCTTTTACAAGCTCGCGAAGAAGTAATGGCGTTGATGCAGGATTTCCCCGAAGACCGACTCTGGGACCGCCCGAACAACGTAGCGTCGGTGGGTTTTCATCTGCAACATCTGACGGGCGTACTCGACCGGACGTTTACGTACGCACGCAATGAAGCACTCTCTCCTGTTCAACTGGTTGCGTTAGCCTCCGAAGGAAATTCTGATCAGCCAACTCCATCAGCTCAGGAGCTTGTTCATCGTTTTGGCGAACAGGTCGACCGTGCATTAACTCAACTACGTACTACCGATGAGCTGACACTTACCGAAGCGCGGGGAGTTGGTCGGGCAAAGTTACCCTCTACGGTCATTGGTTTGCTGGTTCATGCCGCCGAACACACCATGCGTCACGTAGGTCAGCTTTCTGTGACGGTACGCGCACTAACACTTTAATACGTATTTAAGTTATGGTTTATCGGCGGTTCATTTAGCCAGCCGATTTTTCATTTGAAAACCTGCAACGGGTGCGGGTTTTTCACTAAACCATTCTTATATACGATGAAAAAGTCAATTCTGGCTATTCTAGCTATAGCCTCCCTTTCCGGTACTGCTACGTTTGCCAATTCACCGTCACAGGATAAGCCCGTCAGTAAAACAACCACGACGGTAAAGAAAAGTATGCCTGCAACAAAAGCGACGACTAAAACAACTTCGTCGGTTCATAAAAAACACGTGAAGAACTCATAGGATAATGATTCATGAAAAAAGGGACTTGTGAACAACAAGTCCCTTTTTTCATGAATCATTATTTATAACCTGTTCAGAAGTGTGAGCTGACACACTCGCTGCGTGGTCGGTGTAATGCGGAAGCGGTGATCGATACGTCGGCCAATGACCCAGGCAATCGAATCGCCCGAAAGAAGGACCGCCGTTCGCTCGCGTTCAGAACGACTCAGTTTGAGGTCATTTAATAAATCGCTGACTAATTTATGCCCGTTCAAACCCAGCGGCCGGAAGCGGTCACCCTGCCGCCAAGGTCGAATGGTAATTGGGAACGTCAATTTATCAGCGTCCAGACACGCTACTGCCGGATTTGTCGGGATGTTGTCAGGTTTGTCGATCAACTGAACAGCCAGTGCGAAGTGTCCCGTTACGTTTATAGCTGCACTGGGCCAGTCGGTCAGTCTGATTTCATAATCAGGTGCTAGGCGTAATGGCTCTAAAACTAACCCGTTACGTTCGTGTATGATTCGGTGGGTCGGCGATAGAAACTGCTGTCCAACGGATTGGGTAAGCGCATTTGTCATCTGCTCCACCTGATCGACCATAAAACCAAAGGGTTTTAGCCATTCGGACAGTCGAAACGGCAATTCAGACAGACTTAAGAGCTTGTCGGAACGTAGCAGAGTCTGTTCGCCCCATGGCTCGCTGATTTCCTGCCAGGATCGTTCAAGTTCTGTCCGCAGGAGTGTTTCAGCAGCCCGTAACCGATCAACTGTTCGGGGAAACGTTTGCCAAAGCGCCGGATTCAGCTCTGTCAATACCGGCACTACATGATGACGAATACGGTTGCGGGCGTATTTGTCTTCCGGATTGGAGCTATCCTCCCGATGCGTCAGTTTATTGGCCTCATAATAAGCCACGAGCTGATCCCGGGAGGCAAAGAGCAGCGGCCGAACAACCTGATTCTGATTAACCGCAATACCGTGGAGGCCAGCAATACCTGTACCTCGCGTGAAATTAAGCAGAACCGTTTCCAGCACATCATTCAGATGGTGCGCCGTTGCTACGCACGCATAATTATTTTCTGACAGCAGTTGCCGAAACCATGCGTAACGAAGTTCGCGAGCCGCCATCTGAATGGATATCCCTCGCTCCTCAGCCACAGCCTTCGTATCAACCTGAGTTAGGTGAAACGGAACCCCGTACTGCTCAGCCTTGTTCTGAACAAAACGTGCATCTGCATTGGACTCTTCGCCCCGCAACCCAAAATTCACATGGGCAATAGCAAACGGCTGACCAATGCGATGAACGAGTTCGGTCATCACCATCGAATCCAGACCACCGCTAACGGCCAGTAAAACCCGGTCGGTTGGTCCGAATAAGTGATTGTCGTTAATAAATCCTAAAAAATCCCGTTCCAATAGTCGGTAAGACCCTAAGGCCGTAGTTTTGTCAGTATGATTCGTTTCGTTTCCCGATTTTTTGTCGCGTTAGTTTGTGTTGGTTTGCTATGCCTGTCTACAGAAGTAGTCGCACAGGTTGGAGCGCCGTCGCCCGGCCGACCGTCTGCAGCGAGTGGTACAAACGACCGAGTAGAGTTATTTCACGCTGACAGTCTGGTGGTCCTCAACATTCCTGGTCAAGCCGTGCGAAAGTTACACAATAACGTCAGGTTACGTCACAAAGGCGTATTGATGTATTGTAATCTCGCTATCCAGAACGTAACGGCCAATGTTATCGAAGCCTATGGCAATGTTCGACTGGTTCAGGGCGATACAATTACCGTTCGGGGCGACACTATGTATTATTACGGCAATACCCGCCAGGCCAACCTGCGCGGGCACGTAGTGATGCGTGATCGTAAAATGACCCTGACAACAGCCCAGCTTGATTATGATATGACTTCCGGAATCGCCCATTATCCGGTACCCGGCCGAATTGTCGACAAAGAAAACGTACTGACCAGCCGCGAAGGTTTTTATGATACCCGCACAAAGCTCTTTACGTTCCGCCAGAACGTACAGCTGGTCAATCCAAAAGGAACACTCAATGCTGATTCGCTGCTCTATAATTCGCTGACCCGCATTGCTACGTTCCAGGGTCCAACCCGAATTAAAAATAAAGATGGGATATTAACCGCTATTGCCGGCGATTATAATACGGTAACGGGTATCTCAAACTTTCAACGACGTGCTACTGTAGAAACGCCTAAATACCGGCTAACCGGCGATTCACTTTATTACGATAACCTGTCGGAACTGGGTGTTGCAAAAGGCAATGTAATTATGGTGGCTAAAGACCGGAAAGCGGTTATTCTTGGCGACCATGTACGCTATAACGGGAAAGTCGGTATCGCTCGGGTTACGGGCCATGCCGTAGCGAAAAGTCTGGCCAACGAAACTACAAATGATACGCTTTATTTACGGGCCGATACGTTGTTTTCGTTCGACAATAAGGAAACAAACACGCGTCGTTTTTTAGGGCAAAAAAACGTGTTTGTTTATAAATCTGACTTACAAAGTAAGTGCGATTCGCTCATTTACACCACGGCTGATTCGACGCTTTATTTTTATAAAAAACCGATTGTCTGGAGCCAGAATAAATACCAGATGGAAGCCGATTCCATACGGGCTTTGCTCAAAAACAATCGAATTAATACGCTCTATCTGAAAAGCAAATCATTCGTTATTTCGCTCGATACACTGAAGAATTATAATCAGGTAAAAGGCCGAACGGTTACGGCTTATTTTGTTACGAAGCTGGTCAATCCAGATACGCTTGGATCAGGACTCACTAATGCGTCAGCTAACCTACCAGCCTCAACTACAGCCGTTTCAGGAAAATTTCCAGCCGTTGCAACGAATTCATCTCAGAAGCGCGTAATGACTAATAAAACCGCTCCGCCAACTTCGACAACAGCTCAGCTTCAGGAGCAGACCACGCTGGATAGGGTAATTGTGGAAGGCAACGGGCAGAGTATTTATTACGCACTCGACGAAAAAAATAAAGTGATTGGGTTAAACCATGTCGAATCCAGTCGTATGAATATTGAATTTGCCGATAATAAGGTTGGGCGAATTCGCTTTTATGGGCATCCGGATTCGCAGCTTATTCCACCCAAAGAAATTACAGGCGAAGTGCAGCAGTTAGATGGCTTTCGCTGGCGAGAACAGGAGAAGCCTACAAAAGGTCAGGTTTTATGGCTTGAAACACCACCCGCTGAACAGCCATTGGCTAAAAAATTGCCAAAAAATAAGTCAACGGTTAAACCATTGGCGAAGAAACTCGTTCAAAGAAATACTAAATGAACATTTTAACAATTTTTTAGACAAGGGTACGTTGACTTTGTCTTTTAAGATTAATAGGTTTGTGGTGAATATTTGTGTACTTGAATAGGACTTCATGAAACAATTTATACTTATTGGTGTATTGACGGGCTTGCTAACGGCAACAATCCCGCTCCGAGCGCAGGTCGCTCAGCGGGATTCGGATGGCCGAAAAGGAAGCCGACTCGAGCTGGGTCGAACGTCATCTGCACGAAAAACAGGGACAACTGGATTGCCGTCGCAACGATTTTCGATTGCCGCCAATCCAAGTCTGTCTGGGGTTGATCGAACCATGTCGATCAATAAAAATTCGGCCATCAACACGCACTATCGGTCTGTATTGATCACGCCATCATCGGCCAAAGCAAGCGCAAGAACATCATCGGGCGACAATACTCCCACGGTTTCCAGCGACCTGCGTCCGGCAGTCGTTCAGGAAACGAAAGAGGAAAGCCTCTATACCAGCGATAAATTGTGGGTTTCGAACGCGTATCCGAACCCTGCTGATGATTTCGCTGAGCTGGATTATCAGTTCAGTGGACCTGTTAGTGAGGCAAAACTAACCTTGCTGAATATATTAGGTGCCCCAGTAGCATCGCACGAGCTGGATCGGAATGAGCGTAAAGTTCGGATTGCTACCCGCCAACTCGATATGGGTTATTACTTATACCAACTTTCGGTGGACGGTAAAAAAGTGGCCACTAAGCGCTTACTGGTTCGTCATCAGTAAACGTTGGGTTTGATTGTTAAAATAATATAAACATAGTCGATCGACACGTTTTTTCGGTACTATGACAGGCTGCGCCGTCGTTAAAACGGTATAGCCTGTATTTTTTTTGTATCTTTGCAAGCATATGCAACACCGTCATACAGTTAAGGTTCTGCTGGGAATTTGGGTCGTGTTTCTGCTTGGTTCGTGTAGCCCCTTCTCGAAGCTGCAAAAGAGTGGAACCGATGACGAAAAATATAAAGCAGCTACTCAGTATTACAAAAAAGGAGATTGGTATCGCGCCGGTTTACTTTTCGAAGAACTGATTCCGGTACTGAAAGGTAGTACTGAATCTGAAATGGCTCAGTTTTACTTCGCTTACACGCAGTATCACCAACAGCAATATCTGCTAAGCTCTACGCTGTTTAAGAAATTCTACGAGACTTTTGCCCGCTCCGATTATGTGGAAGAGGCAATGTATATGTATGCCTATTCGCTGTACAAAGACACGCCTGCCTTCAATCTGGACCAGTCGAACACTTTAACCGCAACCTCGGCTTTACAGGACTTTATCAATACGTACCCCGACAGTAAGTACAAAGATGAGTCAACAAAACTGATTCTGGACCTACGCGGGAAACTTGAACGTAAATCCTACGAAAAGGCTAAACTGTATTACAAAACCAGCGGCTTTAACATCGCGTCCTACAAATCGGCGGTTATTTCGATTAATAACTTCCAAAGAGATTTCCCGGATTCACAATTCAACGAAGAACTGGCTTTTCTGAAAGTCGATGCGGAATTCAGCCTTGCCCAGAACAGCCTGGAAAGCAAGCAAAAGGAACGTTATCAGGAAGCCATCAGTTATCATCAGGCATTTGTCGATAAATACCCGAATAGCCGGTTTCTGAAGCAGTCTGAAAAGATGTATGAAACGAGTGTTAAAGAACTCGAACGTTTAGCCAAACTGGAGCAGGAACGCGAAAAAGAGAAGGAAAAGCTTAAGAATGCACCCGCAAAAGTGACAGCTTCTAATAAATAAGAGTCGATAAATGTCAGTGGGAGCTTCAGGCAGGACTGACGATTTTGACGAATACATAGACTAAATTATGGCAACAAATCAATCTATCATTACCCGCAATAACGACAAAATTGCGATTCAGACCGGTAATCTGTACGAATCCGTGTCAATCATTTCAAAACGGGCCCGCCAAATTGCTACGAAGAATAAAGAGGAGCTAAGCAATAAATTGTCGGAGTTCGTTTCTGCGGTTGATAACCTTGAAGAGGTCTTTGAAAACCGCGAACAGATCGAGATATCCAAGTTCTACGAACGTATGCCCAAGCCAACCTCGATCGCGACTGATGAGTTTCTGGAAGGTAAAGTATACTGGCGTTATAACGACGAAGACGTACAGCAGTAGGCTTATTCGTTATAGTCCATTATTCATGACCGCACGGTAATTAGTATCGTGCGGTTTTGATGTTTTAACTAGTCGTTAGTCATCGGTTAGATTATTTCCTGTTGACTGACGATCACCGATTCAGAAACCATGTCAGTAGCAGGTAAACGTATTCTCCTTGGTGTAACAGGCAGTATTTCAGCCTACAAATCAGCTCTCCTGATCAGGCTTTTGGTGAAAGCTGGCGCAGAAGTCCAGGTTATAATGACAGACTCCGCCAAGGAATTCATTACGCCCTTAACCTTAGCCACCCTGTCGAAGCGTCCCGTATTATCGGTTTTCGTTGCGGATGAAATGGGTAGCTGGAATAACCATGTAGAATTAGGCTTGTGGGCCGATGCTTTTGTGATCGCACCCGCTTCGGCGCACACGCTGGCTCGCTGTGCAACCGGTTTATGTGATGACCTGCTGTCGGCTGTTTATTTATCGGCCCGATGTCCGGTGTTTTTTGCGCCAGCCATGGATGTCGATATGTACCATCACCCTACCACCACCGAAAATATGAACCGGCTTCAATCGTTCGGCAATCACCTGATTCAGGCAGAACATGGCGAGCTGGCAAGCGGTTTAGTTGGTGAAGGACGACTGGCTGAGCCCGAAACTATTTTACAAAGGCTCGAATCCTTTTTTGATAAACCTACAACCCTGAATGCCGTGGCAACTGGCATTTTTGCAGGGAAACATGTATTGGTGACAGCTGGCCCTACGCAGGAAGCCATCGATCCAGTACGTTACATCAGCAATCATTCGACCGGTAAAATGGGGTACGCCATTGCGAAGGCCTTTGCCAAAGCAGGCGCCAACGTAACGCTGGTGAGCGGTCCAACGAGCTTGCTTCTTGCTGAACCCAGTATTGAGCGTGTTGATGTGCGATCAGCCAGGGAGATGTTTGAAGCAGCACAGACTGTTTTTGCTACAGCCGATATTGCGGTCTGGAGCGCAGCCGTTGCTGACTATACACCCGCCCACCCTGCCAACCAGAAGATCAAGAAAAAAGAAGAGTTATTCTCGCTGGAACTGACCAGGACCACCGACATAGCCGGTACGTTAGGAGAGCAAAAACGGCCGGGGCAATTACTGATGGGCTTTGCCCTTGAGACAAACGACGAGCAGGAGAATGCCCTTAAAAAATTACGTAGTAAACATTTAGACTGGATTGTCCTCAATTCGCTTCGGGATACCGGGGCCGGTTTCGGGCACGATACGAATAAGATCACTGTTATTGACAAAGATGAACAAATCCATGAATTTGCACTTAAATCTAAGGAGGAAGTCGCGCAGGATTTGGTAAATTTGATAGCAAATTCTCTGGTCTCTTTATGAAGCCAAAGGGGTAGTTTTTACAACAGGAATCAGTACCCGTTACGTTGTTTTTCGAGTTAGCCCGAATGAAAGGAAGATATTATTTGGTATTATTTTGGGTCTGTCTGTTCACCTCGTCACAGGCTCAGGAGCTGAATTGTCAGGTAACAATTAACTCCGATCAACTTTTTGCGCAGCAGAAAACGGATTTCTCCTACGTAAATCAGTTGAAAGGAATTATTACTGAGTTCATGAACAACCGTCGCTGGAGTAATGACCAGTTTGCGCCTTCTGAGCGTATTAACTGTTCGATAAACATTAATCTCCTGAAGTCCTTAACCCAAGGGGTTTTTGAAGCAACGGCGCAAGTGGTGGTGACGCGGCCGGTGTATGGCACTAATTACGAGACAACGATTTTTAGCTACGTAGACCGGGCTTTCAACTTCGTTTACCTGCCTACTACCCCTGTCTATTTTCGAGATAATCAATTCTCCGATGATTTAACATCCCTGCTGGCTTTTTACGCCAACGTAATTCTGGCAGTTGATTATGACTCATTCAGCAAACAGGGCGGTAATCAGTTTATTCAAAAAGCTTATTCCATTACGAACCTGGCGCAACAGGGATCGCCCAATGCTTCGTGGCAAACAGGGGGTGATCGCCGGAACCGGTACTGGCTGATCGAGAACCTGCAAAACCAGCAGCTGATTCCGTTTCGGGATGGGATGTATACGTACCATCGGCTGGGTCTGGACGCTTTCGCAACGAATCCGGCGCAGGTACGCAAACAAACGCTTACGTTGCTAAACACGATTCGTACAATTGGGTTACAGTTGCCGAACTCCGTTTTAATCAACTCGTTTTTTGACGCTAAATCTCAGGAATTGTATAATATTTTATATGAAGGAACACCAGCCGAACGGAAGCAGGCGTTTGACTTGCTCTCTTTCTTAGATCCTGCCAAAACCGAGAATTACCGCAAATTAATTACCGATGGACAATAGATGGTTGTCAGTCAATAGTCATTAGCGATTAATAAACTCGGATGTGTCCAGTGGCTAATGACTATCCACTATCTTCGATCCTGCTAACTACTCACTGATTTTGCTATCGCATTTACTCATAAAAAATTACGCACTGATTGACCAGCTTGAGCTTACGCCCGATCGTGAACTTAATATCATAACGGGCGAAACCGGAGCCGGAAAGTCAATTATGCTGGGGGCTATAGGGCTGCTATTAGGCAACCGGGCCGATACGCGTGTGCTGTACAATCCAGAACAGAAGTGCATTATTGAAGGAACATTTGGCGTATCCGGTTATATCATTGAGCAGATTTTTGAGGAAGAAGAACTCGATTACTCCTCCACCTGCATTGTTCGCCGGGAAATTAGTGTCAGTGGAAAGTCCAGAGCCTTTGTCAACGATACACCCGTAAATCTTGAAACACTTCGGCGCGTAACGAGTCAGTTAATGGATATTCATTCGCAGCACGACTCCGTATTGCTGGGTTCGAATGAATATCAATTGGAGATTGTCGATACGTACGCACAGAACGACAGTTTATTACGTATCTACCACGCTGACTATCAGTCCTATCGTGCCAGCAAGAGTGCATACGATCAGTTGCAGGCTGAAGCCGTAGCGATGCGGAAGGAGTTTGATTACAATAATTTTCTCTACGAAGAATTAGTCAAAGCCCAGTTGCAGCCAGATGAACAGGAAACTCTTGAGCAGGAGCTGACTATCCTGGAAAATGCAGAAGAAATCAAAGAGCGTTTGCAACTCGCTTATGAATACCTGGATAATACGGAACAGTCGGTAATTGATTTTCTGAAGAGCACAGTTAGTAATCTGGCGTATATCAGTAAGCTGTCGAATCAATACGAGCAGTTACAGCAACGGGCACAAAGCAGCCTGATCGAACTACGTGATTTAGCGGACGAAATCAGTACCGAGCAGGATCACGTTGAAGTAGATGATACACGGGCTGAATCAATCCGTGAGCGGTTGAATTTGATTTATCAGTTGCAAACCAAACATCAGGCTAAAGACGTACTGGCACTCATCACGTTACGTATCGAACTTGGCCAAAAGGTGAGTAAAGTATTAAATATGGACGATGCGCTGGCGGAGGCAAAAGCGCAAACTGAAATAGCCCGCACTAGACTTCAGGCCAGTGCCGAAAACCTATCCGATTCTCGGTTGGCGGTATTATCGTCTATAGAATCCGAGATTGGAAAGTTGCTGCACGATCTGGGAATGCCCAATGCGTCGTTGAAAATTTCAGCCGAAAAAACCAAGCCTACTCCGGCCGGGATCGACACAATTTCATTCCTATTTAGCGCCAACAAAGGCATCAAGCCGCAGCAGTTGAAGAACGTAGCGTCTGGAGGTGAATTTTCCCGACTAATGATGGCTATCAAATATATTCTGGCCAGTAAACGATCGTTACCGACAATTGTATTCGATGAAATTGATACAGGCGTATCGGGAGAAATTGCGATTAAAATGGGGAATATGATGCGTGATATGGCGCATAGTCACCAGATTATTGCCATTACGCATTTACACCAGATTGCAGGCCAGGGCAATGCGCATTATTTTGTGTACAAAGACCACTCTGCCGATAAAACCGTTAGCCGCATCAAAAAACTGACCCTTGATGAACGCATCAATGAGATTGCACAGATGATCGGGGTAAAAATCCATCGGCCAGCGCGTTAAAAAACGCCCGAGAAATTCTAAAACAACGTACCGCATCAACGGCAAAATAAACGTAGTTAAAACACACTCACCCGTACGTGGTAGCTATTACTGTGATTCGAAATTATACCTTTTCCCCTACCTGCTATATGCACAAATTTTTACTCATTGCTACAGGATTGATTTCCTGCACTAGTTTACTCTGCTCCTGCAATTCGAACGAAAATGCCATTAAAGAATCTGAAGATGAGGTAATTGCCATTCATGACGAGGTTATGCACAAAACGGGCAGCATGGTGAAGTTGCAAAAGAAAATAAAGCAACGAATTGCATCCCTCGACAGCCTTAAATCGGTCGGTTCTGCCTCATCTTCGCTACGTATCGATGAAGAGCGTGAGCAGGCTGTGCGACTGAGTCGTGATTTGAAAGCTGCTGATAGCCTTATGTACTATTGGATGGACCACTATAAGGGAGATACACTTACCAAATTATCATCAGATGATGCGCTAAAATATTTAGCCGCCCAAAAAGATTTCCTTACAGATGTACAAGCAAAATACAATGCCAGCCTTGAGCAGGCAACTCAGTTTCTGGGCAAAAAATAATACGTATTTACTGACGTTTGGCTTCATAGCGCTGCTATGGAGTTGTGAAACAGCGTCTGATAAACTTCCGATTCTGGGCCAGCGCGAATTCATAACCAAAGTAGTGGATGGTAAAACCGTCACCGACTCAGTTTATCAGAGCATTCCTGATTTCAAATTTGTCAGTCAGTATGGCGATACCGTAACGGCCGCTACGTTGAAAAATAAAATTTATGTAGCAGATTTTTTCTTTACCAGTTGCCCAACTATCTGCCCTAAAATGAAAGTACAGCTGAAGCGGGTTTATGAAAAATTCAAGGGCAATCCTTCCTTACTGTTCCTTTCGCATACCATCGACCCAGAACATGATTCGGTATCGGTGCTGAAAGAATTTGCCGATAATCTTGGTGTAACGGGTAAACAATGGTTGTTTGTGACGGGCGATCGGGAGAAAATCTACGACATCGGGCAGAACAGTTATATGGTAACCGCACAGGCCGATGAGTCGGCGCCGGGTGGCGTTGTGCATAGTGGCGCCTTTATTCTGGTCGATAAGGAAAAGCACGTCCGGGGGATTTACGACGGAACAACCGAAGAAGGTGCCGACCGATTAATGAAAGATATAGACCGGCTCCTCGCCGAATATAAATCATGAGGCAATTTGCCGGAGCCGTCGCACTTTGTATGGTTATCCTGAGTGGTTTATCCTGCCAGAGCGAAGAAGAGATTAAGCGGGAACGTTACATCACAGAAGGAATTCTGGTGTATAAAAATAATTGCGCCAACTGTCATCAAAACAAAGGTGAAGGTCTTGCTGCGCTGTACCCTCCCATCGCTGGTTCCGATTTTTTAGCCGATAAGAACGCCGTAATTTGCCTGATTCGCTATGGTCAGCAAGGGCCAATTTTTGTCAATGGAAAGCCTTATAATCGGGTGATGCCTGCCCAGCCCCAGTTGAGTAATCTTGAAGTAGCTGAGTTAGCTACATACATCTATAATGAATGGGGCCGAGAAACCAAAGTGACAGACGTAAAGACAGTAGCTCCAATTTTAGAAAAGTGTAAAAAGTAAATAGGCTATTATCTATATCCCGCCTTCCACATTGAAAACACCCGATGGTTTTCGGATCGCGTACTGCGTAAAGTCCTGATTAGCATCCAGGCCAATCCCATAAAGCTTTTCACCGGTTAAGTCACTGAGGATCGTCACCCGCTTATCCGTATATACCTTTTTAGTCGCCGGATTCCAGGTAAGCTCTGAAGTGAGTAGTTTTTCCCGCTTTTGCTTATTGATGACAACAACATGGCCGGTCACTACATATAAATCTCTGGACTTGATATAGCGGCCTGAGTCAGAACGAAGTGTGGTCATTTCCTCTCCTGCAGGACCGTAAAAAACAATGTTAATAGGCTTGGGATACTTCCTGTCTTCGTTAAGGTAGCGTAGTTGCTTAGGCGTTTTTAGTCTGACCTTTAGCACTGCAGCCTCGCTGTACAACAACTTAACATCGTTGATTTCTTCAATCGGGCCTTTATATGGTTCAATCTTTTTATTCTGTTTGGGCTGCTCACAGGCGGCAAAGAAGAGAGCGAAACAACCAAGGGAAACAAAATACAAAACCGCCTGAAAGTGCCTTTTTAAGTGCCCCAGGCGATTCAGTTTTTCATTACCCATTATCCATTGTGCATTATTCATCAACCACTTTAGTCAACGACCTGTTTACGGAACCACCAGTCGTTCAGCGAGAATCCGAGTGCCACTCGCACGTACTGCTCCCGAATCTGGGTTCCCGTTAATACACCCCGTTGCCCTCCAACCAGCGACAGTGTTACGTGGTTAACCAGATAAGAACCAAGCGGTAATGATATGCCCAGGCTCCCGTTTATATCGTTGATCTGGGTTCCATTCACCAAATACGGCTGTCGATTATACTGGAAACCAACGCGGTAGGTAATCAGATCGCGGTATCGATTCGAAGCAGGCTTAGGCGTGTATTCCAAACCAACACCCAGGGTCATAGCGTCGGCAAGATTGCCCAGTCTGTTATCAGCTGTACGGTATTTTGACCACTGCTGAAACCCAACATCTACACCAATCAGCAGTGTATTATTCTTCTCGATACTAATGCCAAAGTTCACTTGCTGGGGCAAGGTGGCTTTTGCTGTCGAATTAAGCCGTAACGTATCAGCCACTGCTCCCAGATACGTCTTCTGATAAATATCTGTCTGGGTGGCTTTAATTCGTGTTTCAGGGTCGTAGGTTGCCCCAAGATTCAATGTCCACGTATCGTTCAGCTTAGGTCGCCATGCCGCTCCCAGTTTCCAGACGATATCACTATAGTTTACACGATTCAGATGGGTAACGCCTACGTCGGTTGTATTACTGCCAAGCACTAAAGCTGAATTTGACGAATACGTTGTGTTGCCGAACAGAAAGGCAGCCTCTACGCCAGCATAGATATTTTTTGTAAGGCGCACCCCATTCGAGAACGTTGCTTTATTCAACCCGCCCCGGCCTGTATAGTCATATTGCGCGAGATTACTTGTTCCGGGCACAGTCGTCAACTGCTGCGTGTGATAATTGACATACGTATACGGCTTGAGGCCGATTGCCATATTCCAGCGCGAATTAGCAGGAAAAGCCAGGGCCAGATAGCCCAGATTACCGGCTGTTGCACGCTGGCTCTGCAGACTGTTGGTTATATACTGGCTAAGACTTTTGGTTTCACCAATCAGACCTACCTCAAACACAGTAAAGCGTGTTCTACGTGCCAGCAAAGCGGGGTTTTGCAGGTTCAGATAGAATGAACTGGCATTACTAATGCCTACCCCTCCCATCCCGATATTTGTTACGTTACCCGGGCTGTATAATTCGCCGATACCCAGAGCCGAATAGGGTGAATTCCCTAATCCCTGCGCCAGTACCATCGGCGATGTTGCGGCAACAGCCAGCAAACTATGCGTTAACGTCTGGCGTATTCGCTTGTAAATTCTCAACATTATAGCGTAAAATTCGATTCAATCCAATCAGCACCAATTCGGGCACTGCAAATATCGGGGGTTTCAAACGACTTTCAAAGGCAGATATATCGCCACCGCAAGCCAGGACCTTAATGTCAGGGTAATCCAGGCGATACATCTCGATGATCGTATTCATTTCATACAGTAATCCGTTCATTACGCCACTCTGCATGGCTCGTTGCGTATTCTTCGCCGTTAAGCCGGGCCATTCAACGGGTGTTTCAACCAACGGCAATCGAGCTGTCTGCTCATGCATAGCCCGAAATCGCATACGTAACCCCGGCGAAATCAATCCACCCTGAAACACCGCTTCCCGATCCACAAAGTCGGCTGTCAGACAGGTTCCCAGGTCAAGTACAAGGCAGTCCTGACCCGGAAATAACGTAACTGCCCCTACTGCGGCAGCCACCCGATCGGCACCGAGAGTGGCCGGTGTGTCGTATGCCTTACGTATGGGCACAAGCGTTTGACTATCGAGCACCCAAAAATCACTAACCAGACTTCTCAACTGAGCACGAATTTCATCAGCGGGTCGACTCGTCGAAGAAACCAGTATATGGCCCATAGAACGCTGTTTAAGGGCATTCTGCAATAAACTTAACGACTCATAACGTTGTGTGTCAATCAACAGGGAGCCTTCAAACCAGCCCACTTTCAAGCTCGAGTTACCCCAATCAATTACCAGACTCAATTCAGCTGGCTTATGGTACGTATTTCCTTTCATTGGCTCTACGAAGCAGTCAACGCTTATTTAATCAACAAAATTTGTATTTCTCCGGCCTTTTAAGGATTTTTAACGACAGAAAGGTTCAACAGCCAATCCCTCATAGCAAATACCTATAGATCGTTAAGCATCTTTTATATCAACAATTTTATGTTGAAAATGGAAACATTTAATTTGGAATAACGTTATCTTGACAAGATCGGAGCAAATGATTACCTTTGTTACCATCAATCGGGTAGCAGGTAGTATTTTCGACAAAGCAGCCTAACGCTACGGCCAGCCGTTGTAATGGCAAACTATCCGTTTCCAAACGTTTTGATACCCACTCTGTCTGGCCCCACCAGGCATCAATGTTTGGATTAGGTATATCATCCCAGTTTATACTTTTGACCTATTTTCGTCTCGTAATTACTTGCAATCAGTAAAGGTTAATTTGGGTTATCAATCAGTAGCCCCGCCATCAGGCTTATCTGGGTTTGTTTACCTGCCTATCAAAACAGCCATTTCTTATTTCAACAATCCCCGTTTTCCATCTTCACCGCTTCAGCGGTCCTTTTAAGGTTTATTGCTAACCTGACCTGTATGTTTAAGAAAGAAGAATTAGATAAGAAGCTTCTCTCGGAGCTTCACCCTATTGCCGAACAGTTCGGCATTCGTAATGTTAGTAAATTCACCAAAGAAAAACTGGTTTACGAAATATTAAAACAGCAATCTGAACGTCCGGGGCCAGAAGGTACCGACGAAAAGATCGTTGCTGAAGAATCTCCAAAGCGTAACAGGAAGCCAAAGGCTGTTGCTGCCCCTGAAGCTGACACAATCAGCCAGCCAGTTGCAGTTGATGGTATTCCCACAACGCCGGAAAATAATTCCCGCGCTCGTCAACGTCCGCGGAAAGAGAGTGCGCCTTCTGCTACTGTTGACGATACGTCAGTAGCAATCGCAGAAGCAGCGCCCGCTGTAAGTCAACCTGTTGTGGCTGAACCCGTACCGACCCCGGCTAGTACAGCACCAGTTGAACCGGTATTCAGTAGTACAGAGGTTAGCCCGGAAATAAGCCAACGCGATAACTCATCCAATCAGCCGATTCGAAATCGAAACGAGAATGGGCGCGAGCGCAATGAGCGTAACGATTCAAATGGCCCTACACCAGGTATAGATCGATCCATGCGGCCGGGTAATCCACGTAATGACCGAAATACACGGCCGGATTCGAATCAGTTCCGTAACCCTCGCCCAGACGGGAATTCGTCGGGACAACGGGATTCAAGACCACGCCCTGATAATAACCGGGACCGTAACGATCTGCCCCGTGATCGCAATAATCGTGACGGAGGTCAGCGCGACAATAACCAGCGACGTGATCAACGGCCACGTACTCCGCGCGTTCCTTCCGATGAGTTGACACTGACCTTTGGCGAACAACCTGAGGAAGAATTTCTGACTCCAACTGTTGTATCGGACGACAATGCCGCGAACATGCAGTTGTCGAATGAATCTACTGCGGCTCCCGAAGCCGTCGCTGAGCAGCAGCCATCAGAGGTCATCAACGATCCCCAGGCACCACAGCAACAGCAACCGCAGTCGGAATCCGCACCATCGACTCAACCGCAACTTCAGAGCCCACCACGAGAAGCTCAGGAGTATCAGAGTCGTATCCGACGTCAATATAATCAGCACATTCGCGAATTCGACGGAATCATTGATAATGAGGGCGTTCTGGAAATTATGCAGGATGGTGGATACGGTTTTCTCCGATCTGCAGACTATAATTATTTAGCCAGCCCCGATGATATTTACGTATCCCCTTCCCAAATCAAACTGTTTGGCCTGAAAACCGGCGATACGGTACGTGGCTCGATTCGGCCACCGAAGGAAGGCGAAAAATATTTTGCTCTGCTGCGCGTTTCGACCGTAAATGGGAAAACGACAGAAGAAATTCGTGACCGGATTCCGTTCGAATACCTGACTCCGCTCTTTCCGGATGAACATTTGCGTTTGAGTAATCGTCCAGAAAATTATTCGTCACGGATACTGGATTTATTCGCCCCAATCGGAAAAGGTCAGCGTGGTATGATCGTTGCTCAGCCTAAAACGGGTAAGACCGTACTGCTGAAAGAAATCGCCAACGCTATCACCAAAAATCACCCAGAGGTCTATCTGATTGTATTGCTGATCGACGAACGCCCGGAAGAAGTAACCGATATGGCTCGTAGCGTAAATGCAGAGGTAATTTCCTCTACGTTTGATGAGCAGGCCGATCGGCACGTGAAAGTTTCGAGCATGGTGCTTGAAAAAGCCAAGCGAATGGTTGAGTGTGGTCACGACGTAGTGATCCTGCTGGATTCCATTACGCGTCTGGCACGAGCCTATAATACGGTGGTTCCCTCTTCAGGTAAAATCCTGTCGGGTGGTGTAGATGCCAACGCGCTGCACCGGCCTAAGCGATTCTTTGGCGCAGCCCGTAACGTTGAAAACGGGGGTTCACTGACCATCATCGCTACCGCCCTGATCGATACAGGTTCGAAAATGGACGAGGTGATTTTTGAAGAATTTAAGGGAACCGGTAATATGGAACTTCAGCTCGACCGGAAGTTGGCCAATAAACGGGTTTATCCGGCAGTCGACGTATTGTCTTCGGGTACGCGTCGGGAAGATCTGTTGCTGGATAAAGAAACCCTTCAACGCGTCTGGATTCTTCGGAAGCATATGGCTGACATGAACCCTATGGAAACGATGGATTTCCTGCTCGACCGGATGAGAGGCACCCGTACCAATGAGGAGTTTCTGATTTCGATGAACCGATAAAACCCAGTTTTTCGAGTCAAAAACACAGAGAGCACTGTATTTAGCAGTGCTCTCTGTGTTTTTGACTCGAATAGATTTAGGCTTTAACTTGCATAAAAATCAGAATAAATATGAGAGATCTGATTCAGTATGCGATTCCCGGCTTTGTTATTCTGTTGATTGTCGAAATTTTAGTAACAGTCAGGCAACAGAAAGACTATTATATCTTTAAGGACACGGCCAGCAGCCTATCCATGGGGATTGGCAACGTCATCATCAGTGCCATTATCGGGAAGGCTGTTGTATTTGGTGCACTTTCGCTGGTCTATCAATTCCGGCTTTTTACCATCGACATGACGCAGTGGTGGGCGTGGGTGATTTTGTTTTTCGCCGAGGATTTCAGCTACTATTGGTTCCACCGAATCAGCCACAGCAGCCGGTATTTCTGGGCTTCGCATGTTGTGCATCATTCGTCCGTGAAATACAATCTGGGCACTGCGTTACGTCAAACGTGGACCGGTAATATCACGGGAGCGTTTATCTTCTGGCTTTGGCTGCCCTTACTTGGGTTTTCGCCCGTCGCGGTTATGACCATGCAGGCTATTAGTCTACTTTATCAGTTCTGGATTCATACGGAACTCATTCATAAACTCCCTGCTCCGATTGAGTTTATGTTTAATACTCCATCGCACCATCGCGTTCATCACGGCTCAGATTTGGCGTATCTGGACAAAAATCATGCGGGTATTCTAATTATCTGGGACCGTTTGTTCGGCACATTCGAACCTGAGCGTGCCCGACCCACCTACGGCTTAACCACAAACGTCGATTCGCACAACCCGGTACGTATCGCTTTTCATGAGTGGAGTGCCATATGGCGCGACCTCAGCCAGTCGGGTTCACTTCGTAATGCACTTGGCTATGTTTTTGGCCCACCGGGTTGGAGCCACGATGGCTCTCGAAAAACAACCAAGCAACTGCGGGAACAGCAACGAGAAGTGTCAGAACATCATTAACTGCCTGATAAATTGTAGGCTATTTAGCCTTTATTTACGCTATGCTTCACGTACTAAAAAAACCGCGTGTTGGTGGTGTAATTTAGCAGCTGTTGCGTATTAAAGAGATTATTCAGCAGGGTGATGTTATTCAATTGCGCCTGCTGATACGTCCGAATTTTGTCCAGATAATCGAGTAAGCCAATCGTTCGGGCGTTGTATGCTTTCGTCGCTTCAATCGAAATATTCTGGATCGAATTCAGATACCCATCGGGGCGGCCTTTCAACTGATCATAGTAGGTGTTCAGTTTGTCGTATGCATTCAGTACGTCGCTCTGCACAATCGTCTGCTGATTTTCCAGCCCGCCCGTTACAGCTTTTAAGGTAGTTTCTGCCGAGCGAATGGCGCCCTGATTACGGTTACGTACCGGCAAATCCATCGACAGTTGAAAGCCAGTAAAGTTGTTATAGGCATTTCCGTATTTCTCAAACAACAGGCCTGTTGTCAAATCAGGGGTCCGACGGGCTTTTTCGAGGGCGACGCTACGTTCTGCATTGTTTATCTGCTCCTGCGACAGCCCAACGTCGGGCCGGTTCGTCAGCGCGGAGTCGATGGCAACAGCAACAGGTGGCAATGTGGTTTGTAAGGCTGGCAATTCGGCAGGTAAAATAAAAGTATTGCCGGGCTGCCGGAGCAGTACGCGCAACGTAGCCTGATCGTCAGCAATTTGCGTACGATAATTGGCCCTGTTGGCCTGTAGGTCCCGGATGGCTACCTCAAGGCGTGTTACCTCATAAGGCGCGATGCCGCCCGACTTAAGAGCAATCCGATACGATTCAAGCAATCCTTGCTGCCGGGTAAGTTCATCTTCAAACAGATGCAATGCCTGCAGGTCATAATAAAGATTGGCGTAGGTTGTATAGAGCTGATAATGAAGCGTCCGCATGATATCCCGAAAGGCCAGCCGGGCCAATGATTTGTTACTCTCGGCCAGCGCGACCAGTTTGCTACGTTTACCAGCCAGTAAAATCACCTGCTGCAACTGGACGGCATAATAACCGCTATTATAAATCCCGGCGGCTTTATCAGCCTGCGAAGGCGGGCCAAACGGCAAAAATTTTTGCGTGTTGGGGTTATATAAATTTCCCTGAAACCACAGATTCGGATTAGGCCGTAACCCGGCCTGCGTAATGGCGGCATCGGCTATATCGATCTGATAGCGTTGAGCTAGTAACTGAAAATTGCGCTCAAGAAACTGCTGCTCAAGTTGCGGCAGGCTCTGGCGAGTTGTATCGACAGCTGTGGCATTGGAAACAGGTTGTGCTGACAGCGGAGAAAGTGCACTTAGTCCGCCCAGAAGCGTTCCAACAAGCCAAACGTATGTTATTCGAAAGCGAGACATAAACAAAACACAGGATATTACAGTGTGCGGCTGATTCTGACGGCAAGTAGTCTTTCTGCTGTTAAGGTGTGGTTAAAGCGTTATTAATTATTTCTTAAAAAAGATTAAGCCGATCAACCAGCCCAGATGCCACGCTGAAGGCACTGTATAAATCCCGTTAAGAAATTTTAAAAGAGTTTTAATGAGACTTTAAAGCCGATTTAAAGTTGAGAAGGCACTTTTGGGGCGAAATAATCCCGGCTGGCTTTCGGCGTATGAAAATATTATTGATTCAAAGCGATCATGGCTATCTCGATTTTCTGCATCAGACCCTAATTGATCGTCAGTACTCCATGAAGGTAGCAACCGACGGGTACACAGGGCTTTCCATGGCTCTTCACGCGCGGTTCGACCTGATCCTGATGGATACTCAACTTCCCCGTATGGACGGTTTTGATGTAATCAGGCGGCTTCGGCAGGAAAATGATTCGACGCCTGTCATGCTTACATCGAACCAGATTGAACCCGCTGATACGGCCAGAGGTCTCTACGCAGGCGCTGATGATTACATAGCGAAACCCTGTGATCCCGACGAACTACTAGCCCGTATTTATGCCCTCCACCGCCGACGAACGGGCGGTTTTAATGCTCCTACAATCCTGAGTGTTGCCAATCTCGAACTGAATGTTGCGGAAAAAGTGGCCTATCGCGCCAGTAAACGTATTAGTCTGACAGCCCGTGAATTTCAGCTGCTTGCGTTCCTGGTCGAAAATGCGGGGCGCGTAGTTACGAAATCGCAAATCCTTGCCAAAGTATGGGACAGCAGCGAGGCTTGTAGTACCAATAAAGTGGAAGTGTATATAAACTTTTTACGTAAAAAAATTGATCGGGGCCATGACCATAAACTGATTCATACGGCCATGGGCGTTGGTTATTTACTTCGATCAGGTATATGAACTAACACTCTGCTCATTTTTCGGATTAAAGTAGGCATGCTATCCTCTACAAAATCAAGGCGTTGGTTCGTGCTTTTTCTGTCCCTGGCGACAACTGCCGGTTGGGCGCAGCAGGATAACAATAATAATTACCTCGATTCGCTAAAAACTGAAGTCTTCATTCCCAGTTTCGGTCACACGCCTGCTTCAGTCGGGAATCTACCCTACCGATCCGCCGTACCTGCTGGCCGGAACCGCTTATGGCGGAATTAAGTATGGGTTTGGTCTGAATGCGGAGCAGCCACTTGGCGATAGGGGTGGCGTTTTCGGGCGAGTAAGCTGGAACGATGGACAGACGGCCACCTGGGCATTCACGGAAATTGACTATAGTTTTACGCTGGGAGCGTATATTGGTGGGCCCCGCTGGCATCGCCAGCATGACGCCGTGGGAATAGCCCTGGCCAGCAATGGGATATCATCGGAGCATGCCGCTTTTTTGAATGCGGGCGGAGCGGGATTTATGCTGGTCGATGGTCATCTGCCGACTTATAAATCGGAAAATACACTTGAAGTCTTTTACAAAGCCCGACTGGCCCATACGCTTTTTTTAACGGCTGACTATCAGTTAGTTCAGCATCCGGGTTATAATGATGGCCGTGGTCCTGTGCATTTGTTGGCCCTACGCACTCACGTAGATTTTTGAGTAGGTACCGGTGCCATAGAGCTGTAATTCACGCGAAATTATTTAGTTAGTTTCGTCTGCCAGCGGCTACTGAAACCGAGTTCATAACCAAAAATTATTTTTCTGGTTAGTACAGCATTATGATAACGGTTGGTCTGCTTACTTTTTTTTACTTACACCGCAGCTCGATTCGCTTCCGTCGACCGACACCATGCCCTCGGTACGTCCAAAAATCAGGCCTGCGTTTAATCTTGATTTCCGAAATTCCTTTCTTGAACATCAGCGTATCAATGTATGGGGTGTGAATGCCGGAGTCACCTACGGCACAAAACGGCATCAGATAACCTTGGGCTATTACTGGATCAACTACGCTACGTATCTTCGGCTTATCGACTGGCGACGCGATGCCGCCCGACGTATCAATCTGGATTATTACACCCGTACGGATATGTGGTTTATGAGCGTAATGTACTGGTGGAACCTGACTAATAATAAGAAATGGATGGTAAGCATACCGGTTGAAGCGGGTGGCGGAGTGGCTTATGCTCTGCCGACCAGCCTCAACAAAGAAGTGCAGATAGACCGAACTCAAAGAAGCTTTCTGGTTCCGTTACAGATCGGCGTTTATGGGCAGTGGCGGGCAACCCGCTGGGCCGGCCTTAGCGCCCAGATGGGCTATCGATTTGCGGTATTCAGAACAGCTATCAATCAGAATTTCAACGGTAGCTATTACAGCATCGGCATTACGATTTATCCGACATTAGCGACGGACATCTGGCGATGGGTAAAAACAGGTGACCGAATTTCACCCGTTCATCCACCCAAACCCAGAGAAAAATGAAGAGATCCGTTGCTTCACAACTGACATTGCACCAGATTATTATGCTGGTGCTCTCTGTATACGTAGTTATCGCGTTGCTGATTCGGGAACTGATTCCTATTCATGAGCAGAGCCGCGAACTGCTCGATCAGATTGATGCGGGTATTTGTGTATATTTTCTGTATGATTTCTTTCTTCGGCTTTACCAGGCGCCAAATAAGTGGGTTTTTCTACGTTGGGGCTGGATTGATCTGATAGCCAGCATACCCGCTCTGGATTGGTTCCGGCTGGGGCAACTCGTGCGTGTGTTTCGTATTCTGCGGATGATCCGTTCTTTTCGCTCGATCCGCGACTTTCTGAATTACCTTTTCCGCGACCGGGCGAACGGTACGCTGGCAGTTGTGCTGCTCAGTTCGGTTCTGCTCATGATCTTCAGCGCCATTGCCATTCTGTACGTTGAGCGGGTCCCCGAAGGAAATATCAAGACACCATCCGACGCTTTATGGTGGTCTATCGTTACGATTACTACGGTCGGTTACGGAGACCGATACCCCGTTACTACACTCGGTCGGCTCATAGCGGCCGGGCTGATGGTTGCTGGCGTAGGTTTGTTCGGTACGTTCACTGGTTACGTAGCCAATTTCTTCGTTGAGGATGACCAGCAACAAACCGACAACGACATGCACATCCTGATCCGTGAGGTGCGTCAGTTACGCAAGAAAATCGAAGAACTGGAGAGAAAGAATAATGGATGATAGCTAATTAGATAAAATCATTCATCATTTATCTTTCATAATTCATCATTCATTTCACTACCTCCCCTCCTTTGCTACGCTGGTTGGCAAATCGTAGAGCAACCACGTTTTGTTTTCGATAGACGCTGATTTCATTCGGATCAGATTGATGAAATCCGTAATACCAGTTGGCTCATTGCCGTTGGCATGAATCAGCACCAGACTGCCCTGCTTTGGCAGTTGATTCTTGGCTAGCCAGGCGTCACTACCGATGGGTAACAGACCAAATGCCAGGATTCGGTCGAAAACGGCTTTGTCGGAAACCAGTCCCGGAAAGCGGAAGAAAATAGACGGAGTCAGACCATGCAGAAGCATAGCCTGCTCATTCAGCAATACCTCGTCATTCAGGTTCGTGTTGGCTTCGAGCAAAAAGTTTACCGGCAATGGTAGTCGGGGGCTGTACCGATGGTGATAAGAATGGTTGACCCACGTAATAGCCAGCTCACCCCGGCTGACTAAATTCTTCAGATAATCCAGGTCCTGCAGATGTTTTTCCATCCATAAGCCTGTAATGGTGATAGTTACGGGAATTGGCTTTTCGGCTGGTTCAAACGCCCGAATCAACTGTTCGAAAACAGAGCGAGTCAATGGTTTGGTAGATGGGCACAGGTCCATCGTTAGGCTGAAACCGCGCTCAGTCGTGTCGGTACGTTCGATGCCCGCGTCCTGCAAATTCGTGTCTCGCTGCTGCTCGGAATGGAGCGCCCGTCCGTAAGACGTTTGGCTAATGCGCTGCCATACATCTTTCCAGGGTAACTCCTGAACAGCATCCGGCAGAAGTGCCACAACCGATGTTTCGAGTGTTTGGGGATTCAGAACCAGATAGCGGGTCTGTGTATTTTGGTGCCATTGGCGCAAAACAACCTGCTGAGGTTTACGCGTCGTAACCCCAAACCATACGCGATAACCGGCAAGTTGTCCGAACGTATCGAAAGCCCACAACAGGAGTAGGCTGACGATTGACGAGAAACGGGCCATTTTTGTAACCGCCTTCTTATTGGGAAGTTTATTGATTCCTTGGAGTCAACTGGCAGGAATGACCTGAGTTCATATTGAACCCAACGGATCAATAAGACCAACCCTTTATCAGAAATCATTGACACTATACTCCTTCGATACTACCCGGTTCCATTCGGGATGGCGCTTCAGATAAGCCGATACAAACGGGCACAACGGCACAATGGTAAGGTTGTTCTGTTCAACATATTCCAGAGCGCCCTGTACAAGTTTTGAGCCGATCCCCTGCCCTTCCAGACTAGGATCAACTTCAGTATGGATGAGGGCAAGTGTGTCATCATCAATTCGTTTGTACTGAATAATAGAGAGTTTACCCCCGGTTTCTGTTTCGAACCGATGCAGGTGGGTGTTGTTACGTATGTCCATACCGTTTACGTGCTTGAAAGTGCACTAGCCATTCTACGCAAAAAAGTCGCTGCTTGTTCAACTGAATCCTTGTATTTTGCGGTACGTATCACACTTACGTATCCATGAACCGCCTTGACCGACTCACCGCCATCCTGATCCATTTGCAAACCAAACGAGTGGTGAGGGCTCAGGAACTGGCCGACCGATTCGGAATTAGTCTGCGAACTGTGTACCGGGATGTCCGGTCGCTGGAAGAAGCGGGCGTACCCATTGGCGCCGAAGCCGGGGTGGGTTATTTCCTGACGGATTATCATCTGCCCCCCGTTATGTTTACGGGTGCCGAAGCCAGTGCCCTGTTGCTGGGTAGTAAACTCATTGCCAAATGGGCCGATGAATCGGTACGTACTGAATTTGAATCGGCTCTGTTCAAGATTAAATCCGTTATGAAGCGCTCCGATCAGGAGCGGCTTGACGACCTCGATGCGCATATCAAGGTAGCCCGGTACGCCCACCGGCAACCTTATTCTGATGGGCTGTTGACACATATTCAGCAAGCCATTGCGCAGAACCATGTTCTCCAGCTTCAGTATCATTCGCAATACAACGACGCCGAAACGCAGCGCGAAGTTGAGCCGCTCGGCCTTCATCATTACCGGATGGGCTGGCATTTGATTGCGTTCTGCCGAACCCGCCAGGACTACCGCGATTTTCGCGTTGATCGCATACGCGAGTTGATTGATACGGGTCAAAGGTTCGCCCGCCCGGAACGCTTATCCTTACAGGAATATCTCAACCGGATTGGCGAAGATTGGTCGGTTGTCGACGTAACCATCGTGTTTCCGAAATCAGTTACCCGGTTTATTCAGGAGCAGAAACACAGCTATGGCTTTCAGCAGGAGGATGATCTGGGCGATCATATCAGAATGATTTTCCAGACCCCGTATCTGGAAGGATTAGCCCGCTGGCTGCTGATGTTTGGCAACGCCGTAACGATTGAGCAGCCCGATCAGCTTCTCGTCATGATGCAGAGGCTGGCCGACGAAATCCAGACTCATTACGCTGCCCATCCGGTAGTAAGCGAAACGTAGCGAAAACGATTCGTCTTTTATTTCCCGATTCTAAGATTGACTGCTGACATACTGTTGTCAATAGGTTAAGCGATCTTTGCCTCAAACAAAATCAACCATTATGCGACATGACCTGATTGTTTCCCAATCTATCGACATCAACGCCAGTCCATCAAAGGTTTGGGATGTTCTGACCGATCCTGAGCTAATTAAAGAGTATCTATACGGTACCGAAACCCTGACAGACTGGAACATTGGCAGTGAAGTGATTTTTCAGGGCGACTATCAGGGACAGCAGTATCGCGACAAAGGAGTTGTTCTCGATAACGTACCGAATGAATTCCTAAGCTACAGCTACTGGAGTGGTTTTTCGGGTGCAGAAGACAAACCCGAGAATTACTCGACCATCCGGTATACGATTAGCAAACCGAATGATACGTCAACAACCTTCACCTGGACACAGGAAGGTTTTGCTACAGAAGACGGCTATAAACATTCCCAAAATGGCATAAACGCCTTACTGGAGCAAATCAAGAACATTGCTGAACGATAATTCCATAAAGATTACGTCATCTTACAAACGTGTGGAGACGTATCGCCCTACCTGATTATGAAATTGAACGCAGGCATTATAACAGATCAACTGGCCGAGACAAAAGCCTTTTATTGCAACGTACTGAACTTTGGCGTTACGTTCGAGAACGATTTTTATTTACTACTTCACACGCCGAACCATCAGGCAGAACTGAGCTTTCTGTTGCCCAACCATCCATCGCAGCAACCGCTTTTTCAGTCGGCCTTTACTGGCAAAGGCGTTTTCCTGACTATTGAAGTCCCAGACGTTGACGAGGAATACAATCGCATAAAAACAACAGGTGTGCCCGTCGCTGTTGAATTGCGGGATGAACCCTGGGGAGACCGGCATTTTTCTGTGATCGATCCAAACGGAATCGGAATCGATCTGGTCACCTACGCCCCACCTCCCTCTGTGTAGCTTTTTGGCGGTTTACTAAACAACCCGAAAACGCAATGCTTTCGGGTTGTTTACTTTCCTGCCTACTATTTGAACGCAGGTATTCCTGTAATATCAGCGCCTAAAATCAGCAGTTGAATATCGTGGGTGCCTTCGTACGTACTGACGGATTCCAGATTCATCAGATGGCGCATGATGGGATATTCGCCGGAAATACCCATAGCCCCCATAATCTGACGGGCGTTTGACGCTACTCGCTGTGCCATTTCAACATTGTTACGTTTGGCCAGTGAAATCTGGGCATTAGTGGCTCGATCTTCGTTTTTAAGCATACCCAACCGCCAGCAGAGCAGTTGTGCCTGCGTAATGTCGGTGAGCATTTCGGCCAGTTTCTTCTGAATCAATTGAAAACTGGCAATGGGTTTGTTAAACTGGATACGTTCAAGGGCGTA
This sequence comes from Spirosoma sp. KNUC1025, assembly GCF_045160025.1. GTDB lineage: Bacteria > Bacteroidota > Bacteroidia > Cytophagales > Spirosomataceae > Spirosoma. Next base: position 3,565,594 of record NZ_CP087139.1, on the reverse strand, counting down.
GCGTCGGGCTACTTCGTAGCATTCCATAGCAGCCCCCAGCGCTCCCCAGCATATGCCGTAGCGAGCCTGTTCCAGACACTTTAGCGCGCTTTTCAGGCCGTACGCTTCCGGTAAAATGTTTTCTTTGGGTACCTGTACGTCCTGAAAAATCAATTCGCCAGTACTACTGGTTCGAAGCGACCACTTATTTTTGATCTCATTGGTGGTAAAACCCTCCATGCCCCGCTCCACAATCAGCCCCCGAATCTTTCCCTGATCATTACGTGCCCAGACAATGGCAATATCAGCAATGGGTGCGTTGGTAATCCATAGTTTCGAGCCGTTGAGCAGATAGTAATCACTACGTTCGATGAAATTGGTTTCCAGACTTCCGGGGTCCGACCCGTGGTTAGCTTCCGTCAGGCCAAAGCATCCCAGCAATTCACCTTTGGCCAGGCGAGGCAGGTATTTTTTTCGTTGCGTTTCAGTGCCAAACATCCAGATCGGATACATAACCAGCGAACTCTGCACCGACACACACGAGCGCATTCCCGAATCGCCCCGTTCAATTTCCTGAGTCATCAATCCGTAAGAAATCTGATCAAGGCCTCCTCCCCCGTAGTCGAGCGGGATGGTAGCCCCAAATACCCCAATCTGGCCGAATTTCTGCACCAGTTGCATCGGGAATTCAGCCCGCTGGGCGTACTCCTCCACAATGGGCGTAATCTCGCGTTTCACAAAGTTGCGCACAGCCGACCGGACCAGCTTGTGTTCGGCCGTTAACAGATCGTCAATACAATAGAAATCGGGCGATTCAAACGAATCTACCTTATTTCGGGGCGGAGTCAGGGTTGTGGCTTGCATACTGTGTCAACTCTAAATTGGGAGGCTTGTTACCAAAAAATCAATTTTTTATCCGTCTTCTTATGAATTATTTTTCATCGGTAAGCGCACGTAAGTAAACTTATTTTTAAAAAGATAACACACGTCTAACAAATTCGGGACGTAACAGTGCTGCTACATCCCGAATGGCTGATTTCGCCAGCAGCTATTTCATAGCAGGTGAGGTGTTACGTAGAAGGACCTGGCCTGCTCTCTCAATATCGCCAGCTTTTCAGATCAGCCCCTTTAGGAGCCGACTCCTCAATACGTTTCAGGATTTTGTCGACATACATGGTATTGTATCGGAGTCGGCTGATATAGTTTGGCTGCGTAGGGTCGCCATTCCAGCAATGTTCGGCTCGGTCGCCGTAAGCCACTTCGCTGCTGGCCGACGGGTTCTGAACGCTTTTCAGGAAATCCTCCATCAGATAGACCGCATTATTCAGGTAATAATTATCCATATCGCCACAGTAGATATGAATTTTACCCGCCACCTTCGGTCCCAATGTTTTCCAGTCGCGCCGAAGAATATGGAGCAGATCATAATGCTCGCGCCAGTACGTTGCCACGGTAGAATCAATCTCGCCGGTGAGTTTATTCCAGATGCGTTTCGGGTAGCCATCGGCCCCAACGGGCGAGTAAACAGCTTCCCAGATATCGAACTGATCACCAGACCGCGAGTGGGTGCCGAGGGTCAGCTCCCGGTGGTTTGTTTCTTCCATGGTCACTTTCACCTGACCCAGATAATTCCGCTGGCTAGGCCGGGGCGTCCGCCGAAATGGCCCTTCGGTATAGTACGCATTCTTGTCTTTGTAGAGGTTGAAAACGGTATACGCGTCAAACGCAATGGGATCAGGGCAGGCCGCAAAACAGCCGTTAAACTCATCGGGATAAAACACCTGGGCGGCCAGCGCTTCCCAACCGCCTGTACTGCCTCCGTACGTAAAGCGTGCCCAACCTTTCCCAATTCCCCTAAAGCGTTTTTCGATTTCGGGGAGGAGTTCGTACATGATCGCGTCGCCATACGGGCCAAGATTTTCAGAATTAACTGCATATGAATCATCGTAATAGGGATTGGCGTGCTGAATCTCGACGATCAGCATTCGGGGGAAATCCTTACTGGTCCACTTCTTATAAAAATCATACGCTTCCTGCGCAACAATTTTCTTATAGCCATGAATATGAAACCGTTCGACGTAGTCGGTGGTGTCCATATTGGCGGGCGGTGGCGTTTCGCTAAAGCCGTCGAAATCAGCCGGAAAATGGCCGTGGAAGATGCACAGCGGATAGCGAGCATCGGGGTGTTCATCGAAACCAGCCGGAATCAAAATATTAGCTCCCAAATACATAGGCCGCCCCCAGAATTCAGTCAGGCGCTTGCTCTGGATTTTAATATGCTTGACAAATCGGGTGTCTTTCGGTTCCGGAATAGCCGGATTCACCTGGTCCAGCACGACCGAAATCGATTGTTTAGCGACTGATTTTATCGTGATTTTTCGGGGTTTGCTAAACAAATTACCGGGAGCCGTTCGCCAGTTCTGCCCCTCTCCCCGATCCATCGGCAGCTTAACCGTATGCCCATCGCTACGCTTAAATGTTTCGTACTTATGAAGCACGGCCTGCACGTAATAATCGCCGGGTTTAAGGTCTTTCAGGCTTCGTTTTGGATAGCCAAACACGCTCGCATCAATCGTAGCTGCCTGGCCCGGTTTTAGCCCATTGACATCGATACCAAACAGCTGTGCCGTTTCAACCGCATCACTCACCTGCTGCCGGGGTTCAGGGTTCGCTGTTTTTGCCAGGATCAGCAATACGCGCCCATCCAGCGACTGCTGATTTAGTGAAGCCGGAAAAGTGACGGAAAAGGTTGTTTGCGCAGACGTTACGTAGGGCAGTAAACTGAGTGAGAGGAGGAACAGGTGTTTCATGAGGCCGTTCAGGTTGATTTACAGGAGGTAAGATACTGAATTTTCCAGTTTCTCCTCCCCTCATCCTGCGTCGCTGCCTACTGATAAACCCGTACGTAGTCGATCTCCATACGTTGTGGCCAGATGGTTTCGTCAACTCCCTTCTGTCCGCCCCAATTGCCGCCGACTGCTACGTTCAGAATCAGGTAAAACGGCTGATCGAAAGGCCATTGCGCTTCCGTATTGCCTAACACTGATTTTTGAACACTGTAGTATTTTTGGTTGTCTACAAAGAAATCAATCTGATCGGCGGTCCATTCAATGGCATACAGGTGAAAATCTGTTGTTACGTTCGGAACTGAAACGGCATTGCCTTTTTCTGTTTTTCGGGTGTGGTTGTACGCTTCAGTATGCACAGTGCCGTGAACTACACCTTCATCGAAGCCCACGTGTTCCATAATGTCGATTTCGCCACCTTTTGGCCAGCCCGCCTTCGAAATATTCGTACCTAACATCCAGATGGCTGGCCAGGTGCCTACGCCTTTTGGTAGCTTCGCCAGCGCTTCAATACGTCCATATTTCCACGTTTGTTTCCCCTTTGTGAGCAAACGTGCGGAGGTATAATTTTTACCCTGGTAAACTTCTTTACGGGCTTCAATAACGAGTTTCCCGTTTTCCACACGGGCATTTTCGGGGCGCCGGTCGGTGTAAAATTCCTGTTCATTATTGCCCCAGCCATGTCCGCCAACTTCATACATCCACTTCGTCGAATCGGGTAGCCCAGCTTTATCGAACTCATCAGCCCAGACGAGTTTACGACTAGGTTGTCGCCTATCCACTTCTCTTTCTGGAAGCTGTACGTCAGCCCAACCCGTTCCGAGCCAGACAGCTACCGCTACTGTGTTAATGATCAACAAGCTTTTCATGACGTATGTCTATACTCAGTAATGCTCTCAATTTATCCGTTGAACGGAAAAGCCCAGGTCAGGAAATCGGGCATGATTTTGCTCCAGGTTTTCTGATTATGCTCTCCGCCGATTATCTCTACGTATCGAATGTCGCGCTCACGCTGGTAGCCTTTTTTTACCAGTTCACTAATCAGGTCGAGCGTATCATCAATCGAGTCGATCACGCCGTTGTTGTTACGGTCGCTGGCTTCGTCGTTTGTACCCGTCTCAAACCAGAATTTAAGCGTTGGACTATACACGCCTTTCCGAACCAGATCATGCATGATTCGGTCCGTTTCATCGCGGTACCCTGCTTCGGTGCTTTTACTACGCCACCAGAAGGAGCCCGAAAACACGCCCGCTCGACTAAACCGATCCGGGTGGTGAAAGACAAGGTCAAAAGCAGAAAGCCCACCCAGTGAAAACCCGGCAAATACAGATTTTGCCGGATCGGTGCTCACGCGGTAATGGTTTTTGACAAAGGGTAAAAGTTCTTTCAGTACAAAGTCGGTATACAAGGCTGCTTTACTTCCCCGGTGCATGTAATCAGCCTGTGCCGCCGTTCCATATTCCTGAATCCGGTCGCCAGCATGAATGGCCACTAACACAAAGGGCTGGATGGCTTTCTTTTGGTAAAGCGAATCCAGTACGTCGGTCATCCGCAACCGGGCCAAATCTTGGCCGTCATTCAGATACAGCACAGGATAGATGGCATTGGACGTCTCGTAATCAGCGGGCACAATGATATCCAGATGCACAGTCCGATTGAGCGGAACGGAATATAGTGTGTCATCATACCGGACGCTTACAGCCGGTGGTCTGTCCTGAACAGAAGCCAGTAAAGGAGTAGTCATAAGTACAAGAAACGTCAGAAATACGGTAGTCATTCAGTTGCAAAATAGGCATTTTTTAGACGTTGCTTTGTGCCGACGTTGCCGTTACCAGCTATTTCCTCTATTTTCATCCGAAATTTGTACCTTCTCATCAACCGAACATCATCGTGCAGGAAGATTATCGAAAATGGTATTCGCACCACCTGGGTCGCGATATTGAGATGCTGGTGTACGGCAACTGGGGCTATCCGGTATTGCTGTTTCCGACCTCAATGGGGCATTATTATGAATACAAAGACTTCGGCCTGACCGAAACCGCGCGCTGGTTTGTCGAAACAGGTAAAGTCAAATTATACTGCATTGATAGCATCGACCGCGATAGCTGGTACGCCAAACACCTGCATCCCGGAACCCGCATCTGGAATCATGTTCTTTACGATCGTTTTCTGCATGAAGAGCTGGTACCCGGTATTCAGCGGGAGTGTAACGTCCAGAAAATAGGCGTATCGGGCGCATCGTTTGGTGGCTACCATGCCCTGAATTTTGCTTTCCGCCATCCTGAACAAGTGGGTCATTTGCTCACCATGGGCGCGGCTTTCAACATTAAATCGTTTCTGAGTGGGTATTACGACGACAATGTGTATTACAACAATCCACCCGATTTTATGCCCAATGCGCATAATGACGAATTCTACCACATGAACATCGTGCTGGGTACGTCGGAATATGATTTCTGTAAAGATGCGAACTTCCAGATGTCTGGCATTTTAGGAAACAAAGGCATTCGTCACCGACTCGACGTAACGCCCTGGGGGAACCACGACTGGCCCGTCTGGAAAGATCAGTTTCCAAGATACCTGAGTATGATTTAACCGCGATAACAGGCTGGGGCAACCCCGGCCTGTATCAGCTTATCCCGTACCCACAAACATGGAATGCCTCAATCGACTCCGTGATCATCTCGTTCAGGTTCCTTCCCGGCTGACAGCCATGCCAGCAGCCGAACTGACCCGAAAAGCGCCGGGAACCTGGTCCCGCAAAGAAATACTGGGGCACCTGATCGACTCGGCCGTCAATAACCTCAAGCGCTTTACGGATGCGCAGTTCGCCGAGACCCCCTACCCGATTCAGCGCTACAGCCAGGATCAGTTGGTCATTGTCAATACCTATCAGAACCTGCCCTTGGATCATCTGCTTTCGCTCTGGCAAACCCTTAATACGCAGATTATTTACGTAGCCGAAGCCATGCCCGCCGATACGCTGGCCCGGCCCATCCAGCTAACTTCCTGCGACTCGGCCAATCTTACGTTACAGTGGCTTATAGAAGACTACGTAGCGCATCTGGAGCATCATTTAAATACCCTTCTTTAAGCGTTTTCTGTTCGTCAACCCGATTGTCGGGTAGCTTTTCAGTGTTGGCAACGCCTGCCGTACGCTGAATTCGTATGCCATTTTGGCTTTCTGCCCTATTCTGGCACTTCATCCCGCAGTTCTTCCTGTTGATTGCTTCGTTTTGTCAGTTGGTACAGGATGCCCTTCGTTTGGCTGATTTGGTCCACCACTTTTGTATCACCAGACCGGAAAAACCCGGCAAACAACTTACTTACTTTCAATCCATACCAAGTCAAACAACTCATGAAATCACTACTATTTTTCCGTCGTGCTACCTTATTGGCCCTCTTAGTTGCCGTATCACTATCAGCCTGCAAAAAGTCAAATTCTGATCCAGCGCCTGACATGGGCGCCCGTGTTGCGGGTCAGTACAACTACTCCGAACTAACCACGGGTGGAAAAACCTATCCGGCCAGCCAAACCAATCTGAAAGGCGGCATTCTGGTGACCCGCGAATCGGCAACAACGGTATCCATTGAACTGAACTTCCAGATCAAATCGACGGGCGAAACGTATGCCGAAGACTCCGCCAGTAACGTAACGGTTGTCGAAACCAGCGGAGGCAATGTTGAATATCGTTACGGAGGCAACGTAATCGCTAAGGGCAGCGGCAATAAAATCAGCATCGAAGGCGAAGGTCCCGACGGTGAGCCGTTGACCATCAGCGCAACCAAGTAATCGAATTATCTCCTTTTCCAATACCACCACACCATCCACACATTCATGAAATCGTTTAAAAAGCTTACGTTACTGGCTTTAGCCGCCATTACGTTATCAGGTTCATTAAGTAGCTGCGCTACGGTTTTCGGAGGACGTATCACCGAGTCTCAAAAACGGAAGCCTATGCCCGGCGAGCAACAACGCCAGGTGCGCACGGGAGCACTTATTGCCGATATTATTTTGTTTTGGCCGGGCGCCCTGGTTGATTTTGCTACGGGAGCTATTTACAAGCCGCAGCGGAATACGGTATCCCAACAATTGCCTGCCGATCAGGCCGTTGCTACCGAAAAACGAAATAAGTAATCCTGCCAGTCAAACGTAGCAAATCCCGACAGATACCGTCTGTCGGGATTTTTTTATGCCTTTATCCTCTACCAACCCCATTATTCTGTGTAACTATTCCCGGGGCTACCCTTGTTGTTAGTATGCTTATTTTTTGTCATGTCGACAGTAGGAAGAAATCCCAAAGCCTTGTTTGGGGAATGTTGAGATTTCTCTCTATAGTCGACATGACAAAAAGCCGAAAGGACAAAAACATATGAGCATTTTATAAAAACAAGTGACTACTGGCTTCGCTTAAATTACGTAGCGCTCCAATTACGGTCAGCCGTTACGTAGAAAAGCAACGTCCCCACCGCGTATGCGTGCCGTAGGTACGCAACCAACCCTGTATGTGGCGTACCTACGGCACGCTGACTAGCCCTGAAAACAACTATCTACAAACATCTCGTACCTACGGCACATAAGACAATGCCAAACAGTTGATTAAATCTATTATTATGGTAAAACCGAACAGCTAGACGATTTCATTACTACTGCGTAATCTTTGCTCTTTCCAGAAACGTTACGCCTGTTTACGCTACCAATTGACATGACGACCCAATCGCTCATAGAGAATCCTCCTTGGTCGATTCAGTTGATTAACCGAAATAACTATCAATGAAAAATTGTAAACCTGATTTTCGATACAATCGGGAAGTATTACGGCCAATAGCGCTTAAACACGTACTGGTTTCAGCAGGGGTAAGCTGACCGTAAAATGCGCATCGTCGGATGAAACGATGGGATCAGTTTGAGCCAGCAGGCGGTACTTGGCCGCAATATTCGACAAACCGACCTTATTGGACGTAATGCGGCCACCTGCCCGGCGCTGACGATTGTTCCGTACAAGCAACTGCCCGGTTTCGGTCGTTTCAATGTCGATTTGAAGGGGCTTATCCGCATGAATGACATTGTGCTTCACTGCGTTTTCAACCAGCATCTGCAACGTAAGCGGAGGAATCTGATAGTCGCGGTCTTGCGCAGGTACGTCTACCGTAAGCTGAATACCAGCCCCGTAGCGAGTCTTGAGCAGATGATAGTAGGACTGTATAAACCCTAGCTCAGTATCGAGCGTAGTCAATACATCTTCGTTCGTTTGCAACAGGTATCGGTATACCTTGGCCATTTCATCCACAAACTGCTCCGCTTTTTCGGGCTCGTCGTCAATCAGCGAGGAAAGGGAATTCAGACTGTTGAACAAAAAATGGGGATTGACCTGATTTTTAAGGCTTTCCAACTGGCTTTGTATGTTTATTTTCTCCAGTTGTTCTTTTTCAAGTCTGTTTTCCCGCCATTTTTTCATGGAGTACGTACTCTCATCAATACCTACCGAAACCAGATTAGCCGCTACGTTGATCAGGGCAATACGCCCAGAGTGAAAGCGTATGATCCTCATAAGTATAGCCAAACAGATGAAAGTAGTTGTAGGCGGCTATTGTACCGAATACAAAACAGGGCGTAACAATCATAAAGACGAGCAGCAGCCGCCAGACCCGCTGCCATGTCTGTCCAAGGTTCGGATAGCGGTTTATGACCTTCTGGGTCAAAATATCGAGTGTCAGCAGGCAGCATCCCGAAATGGTCAGATTCAGGATCGTTGCCGGGAAAAATATCCAGGGATTTTTCCAGTAGGAAGGTCCTATAACCCAATACGTTATGAGCGGTATAAACCACGGAAACAGCAGCAGAAAGTGCCACTGCGTCTGAGGCCGAATACGGGGGAAACGTCTGTATAGATCAGCAGCCACCTGCTTCATAATCGTGCCAATCAACTAGTGCTTAAAAACCGGGGGCAAGTTGCGCATAGTCGTCAATTTGTTTACCACTCAATGTTTCGAAGTGCTTTTTTCAGCCCCTGTTTTGTACAAAGAGATGTAGCAATTGTAAACTTATTTGTTGCCCTTGTTGTCTGTCTATAGCCCATAAATCAACGTACCGGGAATCTAATTTTGCTCAATTATCGGGTAGTTCGATTGCAGAGGCAATCGAACACAGAAATGTGTATCGGTTTCCTCCACCCGAATGTCAATATTACGTAGCAGCCGGTATTTGGTTCGGAGCGTATCCAGACTGGCCTGCAGCGTTTCCACTTTAACTACCTTACGCTGCAGGTTGTTTTGTACAAGTATATCCCCTTCGGGCGTCGTTTTGATACAGATCTGCAGCGGTTTACCCAGCGACATGGCATTGTGTTTAATTGCATTGTCGACCAGCGTTTGTAAACTCAATGGAAGCAGGCTGCTCTCCAGAAAAGCGGGATCTATTTCATGCGTGATGGACAGACCAGGACCGTAACGCGTTTGCAAAAGGTTGCCATAACTGACGATAAAATTCAATTCAGTTTTCAAACTAACCCATTCTCGGTCGTTGGCCTGCAATAGATAGCGGTACACTTTGGCGAGTTCATCGACAAACTGCCCCGCTTTTTGTCTGTTTTCGCCAATGAGCGACGAAAGTGAGGTCAGGCTATTGAACAGAAAATGCGGGTTGATCTGCATTTTCAGGGCATCGAGCTGATGCTGATACGTTGCCTGCCGAAGGTATTCATTGGCGGTCTGATCATTATGCCATTGCTGATAGGCATACGACAAGCTAAGCGCGGTACAGAATGTAAAATCAAAAAAAAGCGTCAGGATCATAACCGGCCGAATAAGTACCCACGAAAATTGCGTACCAAAGGCAGGAATCAGGCTGTAAATAAATACGTCGAATAAAACGGCCCCAGCCGATAAACTGCTCAAAACGACCAGCAAGGTAAGGGTTCGCTGAGTCGACTGTTCGACGTCGGGATAATGACTGATTGCCCAACGTACTGCTTTTCGAATAATCAGGGTAGTGAGCACATACAGCGCCAACAGCAGGATCGAACCACTTAAAAATAGACGTACGTCCGTAAAATATTTTGGCCCAATAAAATAATAGTTGCAGACCGGAATCAGGACAGGAACGAACAAAGCATGATAGCCAAGTTCCCATTTTGAAACCGATTTGGTCAGGCGCTGATAAAGAATTCGGACCATGTACAGATCAACAAAAAGAACGTATTTGCCGGTTCGGAACGTCTAAATTAAGCAGTTTTGACGAAATGCGCCGTGAATCAGCTGATTTACAAAGACATTTTATCGGCTTACGGTGAGCCGAATACGTCTGCCCAAATCAGGCCTCAAATCAGCCCATACAGTTCATCCGTCGTTTTTCTCAATTCATTCACCATTTTTTACGGTTCGTGTACGTTTGGCCTTACGATTGGCGGGGATCTGGGGAATTTTGTCAATTCGGCTTTATGATACCCCTACGTACTGACTGGTCTACCCTCAGCGCATTAGATCGCTACCGACCTGGTTTCTTTTTACAACGTGAATGGCGATGGCATGTACTTATGATGCCCGTGCTCTTTCCCATTGCCAATTATTACTTCCTTGGTGCGTCATACTTCCGCAGTTTGCCCTTTTTTGTCGTCGGCACAGTCTTATCATTCGGCTTATACTGGTTATCGGTTTTTCTGCTGACGCTGGCGGTTCGCTGGGCCATTCGCTATTATCCGGGTATGCAGCAAACGGTTCCCCGCACGTTGGCCATGTTAAGCTCGGTAGGCTTTATGACCATTGGCCTGGCCATTGTGTACGTCTGGGTATACAGCCTTGTCCCCCTGACGGGTGTTACGTTCAGTTGGGCTCTGGTACGACCGGTCTGGGTAGTGGGACTGGTATCCGATGCCTTTTTGTGCATAGCCTTAGGACTTTTCTATACGTATTCACAATGGAAGCTCGAATTGCAGGAAGACGAACAGTTGAAACGACAAGCTTTGCAGCACCAGTACGATACGTTGAAAGGTCAGTTGAATCCTCATTTTCTGTTCAATGCGCTTAACTCCCTTTCGGTGCTCATTGGCGAAGAGCCCAGGCAGGCCGAACAGTTTGTCGACAAAATGGCGCGGGTATACCGATACATGCTGCAAAGCGGCCGGTCAACGGATCGGTTACGGGATGCTGGAGAAACTGCCTCTAGCACCTCTGCACAAAGTGAGTTCGTCACCTTACAGGCCGAACTGGAATTTATCAGGCTGTATGCCGATCTGTTGCAGGTACGGTACAATAACAGCCTGCGTATCGAACTTCCCACGTCGGTTAGCCCTACTTACCAAACTCGCTATTTACTCCCCCTTAGCCTGCTAACGCTTGTCGACAATGCCGTCAAACACAACGTCATGTCGGCCAGCAAACCCCTGGTGATTTCCATTCGCATAACCTCGAAGGGCTGGCTTGAGGTTACCAATAATCGACAGCAGAAAGCCATCCGGCTGGAAACCATACGGGCTGGTTTGGTTAGCCTGGTGGCCCGATACGACCTACTCAGTCAGGAAACCATCTCGGTAGAGGCTACCGACACGTATTTTAGGGTTGCCCTGCCTCTTCTCAATTTATAAATCCGTTAAAACGCTCATTGAACCGCGCACAGTTGAACCTGATTTTCTTACGCTTCAATGTACTGTTTGCGCAATTGATTCAACCCGAAATACGGAGTATATCGCATTACTACTATCTTTATCATATCGGTAATGCCGATCGTATGCCTATCTATGAACAGAACTACATTTGACCGAATTTGCCGCTGGCTACGTCTGACAACGCGCGGAGGATGGTCATACGTTTTGTTGATTCCCTGGTTTGTTCCGTCAATTAGCTACCTGCTTTTTGGCCGACCGTATCTGCACAACTGGCATACCTTTGCAGGAGCCACCGCTTTTATCTGGCTCCTAACAACCATCGCGTTCATACCCCACGACTGGGCTGCCGATGCAATTGTCCGAAAGTACCCGGAGCTGGGACAAACGCTCGTTCGGGCGGGGATGACCGTTCTGGCGTTTATCACCATATCAGGTTTTTTTCTCTCGCTATATACCTGGTTCTTCATGCGTTTTCAGCCTTTTGAATCGCATCTTACATCGAAGACAGTATTCGCCATTTATGGCCTTGACGTAATAGCCGTTCTTTTGCTGGTAGGTATCAACGAAACCTCCTATTCGCTTAGCCGGTGGCAGCAGCATCAGGTGAATAAAGAAAAACTAAAGAAAGAGAATTTGCAGGGTATGTTGCAGGGCCTCAAAAGCCAGGTGAATCCGCATTTTCTGTTCAACAGCCTAAACTCCCTTTCTTCGTTGATTGCCGATGAGCCTCAGCGGGCCGAACAATTTGTTGACCAGATGGCTCGAGTGTATCGGTACATGCTGCAAACCAACCGCCCCTTTGGCGACGAGTCGACCACCGACGAATGCGATGAACTGACCACGCTGGACGTTGAACTCGCCTTCATTGACTCGTACTATCATCTGCTCAAAACCCGGCATGGTGCGGGCCTGCATCTGAACGTACAGGTTGCAGACCATTACAGGCAATGTCGGCTTCCGCCCCTTACTCTCCAGTTATTGGTCGAAAATGCCGTCAAGCACAATGTTATTCTGGCGAGCCGACCCCTCTCCATCGAAATTATGACAACAGCAGATGGCTGCTTACTGGTGAGTAATAACCTTCAGAAAAAAACCGTCCGCTCTGAGCTGGCCCGAGTCGAGTCCACGCAGGTTGGGCTATCTAATATTCGATCTAAGTATCAGTTAATCGCACAAACCGAACCCATCATCAAACCCGGTCCGGATTCCTTTACCGTTATTTTACCTCTACTCCAAAAAGCCCTGGTCAACGCATGAATGCTCTGATTGTTGAAGACGAAGAATTAGCAGTCCGTAAACTGAAGAAATTATTACAGGAAGTATCGCCAACGCTCGCTGTCTTGGGCGTAACGGCAAGTATTGAAGATACCGTAGCCTGGCTGGAAGATCGCCGGGAAAGTGGCCAGCCCGATCCAGACCTGATTTTTCTGGATATTGAACTGGCCGACGGGCAAAGTTTCGAGATTTTTGAACGGACCCCAGTACGTAGTACAGTTATTTTCACGACCTCCTACGACGAATATGCCTTGCAGGCCTTCAAGGTCAACAGCATCGACTACCTGCTCAAACCCGTACAGCGCGAGGATCTGCAACGTAGCCTGAAAAAGTACGAAGATTTGCTCGGGCAGTCGGTAGAAGCACCTGCTCTAAAAATTGAAAAATTACTACAACAGCTTCAGGGACAGGCACCGCGTAATTATCGCCAGCGTTTTTTGGTTCGTCAGGGGCAGCGCATGCTTTCGGTAGAGGTTGGCGATATCGCTTATTTTTATACCGACGAACGCTATAGCTTCTTTGCTATGCACTCGGGCCAGAAATTTCTGGTGGATTATACCCTCGATGAACTGGCCGATGCGCTCGACCCAAACCGTTTTTTCCGCATCAACCGGGGTGTTTTGGTAACCCATCAGGCGGTTGAACAGATGCAGCCTTACTTTGGTAACCGGCTGGCGCTGAGCCTCCGGCCCGTTTTCGATAAAGAAGCGCTTGTGAGCCGGGAGAAGGTCAGTGATTTCAAACAATGGATGGGAAAATAAGTACGTTTTGCAGAATCCAGTCAATCTGTGTATTTTTGAGGCATTAATTAACGGCGGGAGCTTCGTAAAGTACCTAGTGTTAAGTAAAAAGGTCCTGTAGCTCAGTTGGATAGAGCATCTGCCTTCTAAGCAGACGGTCAAGCGTTCGAGTCGCTTCGGGATCACAATCATTATCAGCCAGTTAGCGATAAAGCTAGCTGGCTATTTTAATTTTGGGTACAACGTTAGGTACAACATAATTTCCTTTTTTGATAATTCTGTATATGCCATAATCTCTTCAATCGCGGTAATTTGTTGAATGGATCTGCACGAACTGTGAACGCAGATTGCTGAACAATCTCGTTTTACTGTTGCATTGAGCGGTTAATGATATACTCTTATAGTAAACATTATACACCTAAGGTTTTGAATAAAGTTGCAAGCGACAATTTACAATCACTATATTTTTCCTCAAGCCGCCTTTGGACCACTTCACAGTTCCAATGATAAAGCATCTCTGCTTTGGTCTAAGCCTTTACTAAATAAAGTACTTCACTTAGTTTTTCAGCCGCGAACTTGTATTCAACTAAAACGTGACACTTAGCTACCTCAATACCTGAAAAGATAAGATTACCTTCTGCATCTCTTACTGGCTTATTACCAGATTCACTTTTAACTACCTCCTGTTTCGTCATTCCCCACCGTGCCGCCCTCACATCAAACCCCTTAACTGCCTGCGAAAAACACAAAGCGGGTATCATTAAAGCACAGCAAAACACGACCCCTATTCTTGTAAAAGTTCTATTCATAAAGTGAAAACCATTCATTTCAGAGCCATAATACAAGAATCCTAGCAGCCTAGCAATCTAAAGAAACCCCCTCACCAATATCATCCCCAACAACCTCCCCCATAAACGGCAAACAAAAGGGGTTAATGAGTTAGTGGAGTGGCCTCGGAAGAACTCATCAAAAGGGATTCCTAACCCTATTTCTACCATTTACTAAGGTTACTTTACTACTTAATATTTAAACCACCACGGCGGAGAGTTTGAACATCTTCATCCAAAGGTAATCCATTACGTAGGCTTCTCTGTAGTTTGACTTCATCAGTGAACCTCCATACTTTCTTGTCGACTTCTAGCCAGGATTTAACTTCGCCTTCATTATATATATTATCTGTGGTTAGTGTAGTGAGTCGCACCGAATCAGGTGTGTTATCAGGCGCTAGGATGATGGCTGAAAGATTTTTATCATTCTTTAATTTAATTGTAATCTGGGAATATTGGATATTGGCCTGCTATGGCTTCTGGAGATGGATGTTGTTCTGCCCAATAAAGATAAGCCTTTAGGGTACAAAATGTTATGGTTTTCATAGATGTAAGGTTAATGTGAAATTACCTCCATTATTGCCCCGCCAACTTACCCCATAAATGGTAAAGAAAAAGGGGTTAATGGGTAATCGGCAGGTATATGTTACTTTTAAAGTATATATCCTCACCATATGATACAAAAACTACGCTTCTACGCTACGATAGCGGTATTGGGTTTACTACTGGGTTGCTCAAAGGAGGTTGTTGAGCCCTGCTATACCTGGACTCTGTTTACCTCCTGTACTACCGATTCCCCTACTTTCAATATCGGATCGAGTCTTTACTCTCCATCGTTTAGGGACAAAACCGTTTGTAACGAAACTGAGAAGACGACGCTTGCGAAAGGCGAAACAACGAAATCTTCGTTGGGTGGAGGGTATACGTTGACTAAAACTACGCAGACGGTTTGCCGGAAAAAGCCACTTTAAATATTATACTTATGAAATCGATTAAGCAACAGGTTATTGATGCATTACAAGAGTCAAAGAATTATGCTCGAAGAATAGAAGACGAGTTACATGAGCATCAAGCTGAATATACTAATGGTGAAAAAACCTTCGATCCTGATTTGGAGCTACAGTTCCAGGTCTTTTATAATTCAAGATCAAGTACTATAAATCCTGGCGAAAAGAGCGACGATAGTTTTCATGCAATACAACTGTATATTGATAATTTAACAGATGCACAATGGACAAAAAGTATGAAAGATGCGATAGACTTTAATCTTGAAAAAATCAAAAAAGAAATTGACGAATATGCTGAAAAATATAAGAAACAGTATCCCTTAAATGATGAGTGAAAGTGGTTTAAAAGAAAAATGATAATGAGATTTTGTTGCCATTAGTTAGGCCCAATGTTCCGGCTGAAATATAATTTTCTAAGTTTTATGGGTGATAACGTCACTAAGTATGGAAACTTACCTGTAAAAGCTGTTGCAGACATTATCCTCGACTTGTTCCAACAAGTAAATCCTAATTTTCCTGAAGAGTTAGCTTATGAGGTCAAATATGGAGGACTAAAATCTACAATAGTATATAACAACAAGAAAATTATCGATGTATTGTCTGAGATTAGCGATGACAATGAAATCTCCATAAGCGAGGCATGTTTAGCTTTTCTATGGTGTTTATCATATGCGGTTATTACATACTATCGTGAAGGTACTGCGAAAGCCGAAACTTTTAGTGAATCGGCTGAGAGAGCAACTAAGCTATTAGACTATGGCTTGTCTTTATTTAGGGAATGGAATTCGTGGGATCCAGGTTTTCCATCACCCGATAAGTTAGATGCTACTGATACAATTATCGACGAAGCGAACGCTGTAATGATTTATGCTAGCATTTTTGTGCTTTGCCATGAATACACCCATCATTATCTAGGCTATTCTCCAGAGGGTGATACGTCTACCTACGAGGAACGTAAAGAGGATGAATTTACAGCAGACAAAATAGCCGTTGATACTATTTTGAAAGGTATAAAGCATGATCTAAAGAGTCATGAACACACTGTTAAATTAGGTATAATAGTTGGTATTGGTTCTGTCTTATTCATAGATCCTATTTTAGATGGAGGGCCTGTTCATCCTGATATTGACCAGCGATCCATAGGGTTGTAAGTCAACTTACAGATGATCCGAATAACGAGTACTGGGTACATGCCATCGTTTTGTTGTCTGTGTGGGAGTTATCTTTTCATGGTGAAACGACTCCAACGCAGCAAACACAAACCGCAAAAGAAGGGTATGAACTGCTGGCTACACTCCTTAAAGGAATGCACATGGCGTAGATTTATTTGTAGTAAAAAATATTGGAATCAAGCATTTGTAAATTCTTATGACTCAAATGCCTTAGTCATTTTAAAAGCATATATAGCGTTTCATCTAGAAATTGGATAGATACACATCGTTTTATGTACGTCACTCCATTATACATACATTATCCCCCGCAGACCCCGGATCGAGGAAGTAATAATCTGTATATAGATACGCAAACAATTAATTATATGCGTAAGGGTACTTTCCCGAGAGCGGATGAATTGAGAAGAGTGATCACAAAGATCCCTCCTCCTTACTATTTATATTACTCTTCTGCGCATTTAGCGGACTACTTAAAAGATACCTCAGACCATAAAAACGATGATTTAAGGTTTATGGGAGAGATCGGTATCCTACATAATCTAGCTTATAATCCAAATATACGTATGTGTGGGCTGGGGGTTCGTTCACCAATCGACGCTTTCTACAACGGGAGGCTAACTAAAGAGCAAGCGACTCAGCATTATGAGAAGTATAGAAAACCTGCACTTAATAATGAAATACTCAGTCTATATGAATGGTTCAAAGCAACATTGATTGAGTACGAAAAAGATGAATCTTATTTAAATAAATTAGATAGTATGGATGCCAACGCTTTTTTATCAGTGTTAAAGGAAGTGAAACTTAGCAGCGATACAATTACACCAGAATTATTTGTCGAAAATTCTGAAAAGTTTACCAATGAAGAACTTTTAACTTTATCTGAAAAAGAAGCTAGTCGCTTTATTCTAGAGTTAAGTGTAGCCGAATCAGACTATCTAAAATACAAAAATGAAGTGTTCGACTTAAGTCAACCAAATTTAATAGAACAGATAAAAGACAGCGAATTTAAGCGTAATCTTCAGGATTTTATTGAACAATCGGTTTACAACAGAGGGGAAGATTTCAACCGTAATTATAATGAGATCAACTTATTTATTAATACTTATGGAGTTTTACAGATTCTAGGAGTTGAACCAGACAAAGCTAAGAAATTCAACATATATAGCACTCGGGAAGATGCCGCTCATTTCTATTTTGCCTCTACATGTAATTACCTAATCACCGAAGACGATGGCCTGTATAGGAGGGCAAAAATCTTGTATGGGGTTCTTAATGTGACTACAAAGGTGTTTCGGATTGGTGAATTTTTGGATTATATAGGTTGACAGTTTAATTGGTATTAACTTGCCTATTATACGTCAAAATGAAATTTGTTCGCTGTTATTCTATTTAGTTGATAGTTGGATAAATATAAAATGAATGTTGTCTTATTAAACTGTGAATTTCTAACGGTAGACGCATAATGCAATAACAAAGTATAACCTTTAATTACACAGAACAGTGATACACGTTAAACTTGACAGTAAATTTAAGTCTCTGCTTACATCATTAAACATATATCTGCCAGACTTTACAATTATATCAGGTATCAATGGGGCAGGTAAAAGCCATTTATTAAATGCTATTGAACAAGGTACAGCTAAAGTTTTTGACGAAAATGGTACTGAACTAACACAAAAGAAATACGTCAATTCAGGGTCACTTACACCTAATGATGCTTATTCTGTTGGAAGAGACTACCAAATTAATGAGATAAACAATGCATATAATAGCATACAAAGCTACATAACAACAAGAAAAACTACTTCAAATATCACATTAGAAAGCCATCTACAGTATAATCCAAATCAGGTAGCAATAATCAAAAAGATAGCAACTGATGCAGGAAAAGATGTAGCAGAACTAACAATAGAAGATATTAATGAATTTTATCCGCTTGTATACGGAACCGTATCAGACATATTTTATCAAAATTTCTCGGTTATTTTCAAAAGATATCACGATAAGTATGAGGATAACCTATATTATGAATACCTCAAAGAGAAGAAAGGAAAAAATAAAAAATACTTAACTGAGGATGACTTTTTGAAAAAATATGGTCCACCTCCGTGGGAAGTTGTGAATCGGATTTTTGAGGAAGCAGAGATTGATTATACGATAAATGATCCCATTGAAAATGATAGAGATATTCCATTTACGTTTAGGCTCATAAACAAAGCAAATAATGCCATTATAAACTTTACTGATCTTTCATCAGGTGAAAAAGTCTTGATGTCATTGGCGCTCTCCCTTTATAATGCAAAATTTGATATTGACTTCCCTAAACTGTTGTTGCTTGATGAGCCAGATGCTCCACTTCATCCATCGATGGCGAAACAACTTTTAAGGGTTATTCAGGAGGTGTTTGTTAAGGAGAAGGGAGTCAAGGTCATTATGACCACTCATTCACCGTCAACTATTGCTATGGCTCCTGATGAGGCATTATTTATTATGCAGAAACAGGAACCTAGGTTTATAAAGAAGTCTAAGGATCAAATAATGAAGTTATTAACTGATGGTATTCCATCATTTAGTATATATGCTGATGACAGAAGGCAGGTATTTGTGGAGAGTAGTGTCGATGCAGATTTCTACACGAAAATTTATGGAAAATTAAAAAAGGTTATTCAAAGCGATAAATCTCTGTATTTCATTTCGTCAGGAGTTACAAAAAATAATACTGGTAACTGTGACCAAGTAAAAGAAATTGTAAAGTTACTGTCTACTAATGGAAACCAAACTGTATATGGTATTATAGACTGGGATAAAAAGAACGTTAGTACAAACAGGATATTTGTTTTAGGGCAAAACATGAGGTATAGCATAGAAAACTATATTTTTGACCCAATAATATTAGCCAACTTTATTTTGAGAGAAAAGATAAAAAGCAGGTCTTATTTCACTTTGGAAGAGGAAGATCAGCATTTTAATTTTCCGAACTTCCCTCCAACTAAGTTGCAAGCTATAGCAAATAAATTAGTCGATGATATATCAAAAAATATTTCATCGACGGATAGTGGTATAACAGTCGTGTATTACCAAGGGAATTTATCTTTACAAATCCCAACTTGGTATCTTCATCATCAAGGACATGATCTGGAAACTATAATTAAGCAAACGTATCCCGAATTAAATCAATATGGAAAATTGAAAGAACAAATTGTAAAAAAGGTGATCGACGATCTTCCAGAATTTATATCATTGGATATAGTCAATCTATTACAGGCGTTGCACAACTAGTTCTGGATTTCAACTAACCTGTCTATTTCTTGACTGTATACATATGCGAATATCGAAACAGTATCAATGCAATCAATTTTACCTTGGGCTTGCTTTAAAATTATCTACGTGCGTACGTGTTTTGCCTTCAACGAAAGTATTGTATTCAGAAAGCCTATCTGCAACTGTCTGATGAACACTCGTGTCTACGACTATTTTATTAAAAACCGCTTCAACTACCTGTTGTAGTTTATTTACGTTTAAGACAACATCCCCTGCTTCCACGAAGAATAACGGTTTGTGTTCAAATGTTGAGTCGTAATTTATAGCAACACTAGATCCTTGCGGAAAAAAGCCGTGCATAAGCCCATTTCTATAAATGGCTCGGAATAAGTCAATTTGATTTTGATTGTAGTCAAGCTCAGCGTAGGCAAAAAACTTTTTAACTGCACTATCAAATTTATTACTGTTATCCCACATATTAGAATTAAGCAACAAGGCTCCTAAAAACTCAATTGATGAGGTTAAGACCATTGCTAATGGAACGGCACAACGAGCATACTCGGGGGTATGTCGCTGGTGAAACAATTCGACATTGGTTGGGGTGGGTCTTGCAGAAGTCGTAGGGGCTTGTGTTGTAGGAGCCACTGTCTGTCCCATACTATTTGTTGGTGTAGCAATACTGTTAGTTGGTTTTGGAGCGTGCCCAGCTAAACCAGGTGTGGGTCCTGGAGTCACCGGCGTCAAGCTATTTTGTCCATATCTCTGATTATAAGCTTGTTCGGCCCCATGAGCGACTTTAACTATTTGATTAACATCCCATTGAACGACATTAATATATTTTTGTAGGTAATCGGCTATCATAGTCATTTTTTTAGTGTGAAGTCTATAACTAAGAAGATTATACATTGTTTTGTTTGCACTAGTTTTCCTGTACTTTTACTCAGCTAACCGGCACCCCCTTCCGCCTTAAAGTCCCCCTCTTGTTTTCTGCCTTATAGCAATCCGACTACTTCACATGATGGGGTGTCAAACGACCCTCTTTCTCCTTTAATGATTACCCCCGACGTACTCCTCTCCCTAGGCTGCACCGAAACCCAGCTCAACCAATACCAATACCGGGGCATCCCTGGCCAGCTATTCCCCGAATCGGGTATGTATCAATTTTCGGGTCTAAGCCTCCAAATTCCCTTCATCTCCGATTTAAAGTTTATGCTGTCGCTCATTGACCAGCCGGAAGTCGACTAGCAACAAAAAAGCAACCCGCTCCTTCCCGGCAAGTTGCTTTCAAGACTATTAACTCAACGTTTAATGAAAAGCGCACCCATTGACTCATTAATAGTGTCATCATAGGTTGACTACGCCAAAGCTACCACCTACTGACGAGTAGCTGCTAAGCTTTTCGATGAACAGCAGATTATAGCCGATTTCTGGTAGAAATCCTCTCGAAATCAGTTTGTTAAAATAAAAAAGCCCAACTACACACCGTAGTTGGGCTTTTTGCTTCTATCCACACCATTGTAAGGCTACTTAGTAGGTCGCGCTTACTCGATATAGGCAATATACTATAACTAGGCCTATCTAATTTGATCAATATTAAATCTAGATTAAAAAGGGTATTTTTCCCGTATAGACTAAACGGCCTATGTTAGTAATTGCAATTGTAAGGGTAATGTGTTTCGATATTTATACCCCACCCCTTATACCTCATATTCCTTGCACTGATTCTATACTATTTGTAAACATAAAAATTAACCAAATGAAAGGCTTTAACTACATCCTAATTTGTTTACTGGTATGTTTTATGTCTACTAGTTGCTCTTTATTCCGATGGAAAAGAGGTCAAGAGCAACGTCATGACCGTAAAAGTGAAGATTTAAGCGAAGCTCAAAATGACAACACATTAAGTCTTGCAACTTGGTATTATGTTAGGAGGTATCCATACCATAACAGCAGTCGAAAAAGTACAATTTGGTATATGAAAAAAGTACTTACTGTTAGTGATACATCGGCTCCATACAAAATTAGATATAGATCAAAGATTGGAGATTTTTCAAAAGAAATAATTGAGTACGGAGGAAAAGGAATTCAAAATACAAAAATCGAATCGATAGGTAACCCGAATGTTACTATCCCAAAAGATGAAACCAAGTTTAATGTTATCCGCCAAGAGATAATAAATACTGAAGTGTCAACAAAGAATATACCTACTATCAAATTAGTCAAAACAGCGCAAACTCTAGCTTCTAGTCGATTACGATTAATGAAATTACGTCAGAAGGGTGACACCATTATGTTTAGATTTGTTCCGATTGTAGACCGAAGAAGGGAAATAGTTAAACGGGCTATTGCAACCCAAAAGAACGTGTCTAATTATATAAAAAATCAGTTTAGGCTCGATTCATTAATCGCTGATAAAAACGGAAAATATTCTAGTAAGCTCGCTGTTATCCCCGAAGGGGAATTAAATAGTTTAGCCAAGGAGGTCAACATTACAAGTCCCGTTTATGATAAGGCTTATAATGTTGATACATTGATCAACGCAGTTAACACCGCAGAACAGCCAGTTGATTTTTTCATAATAAAAACCGATGAGACTAACCCGGTAAAAGTAAAATACAAAATGATAACGCTGGGGACCTTGGTTGTTCCTTTTAAGGTAAGACCAGGAAATAATAATGAGTACTATTTTACTAGTAATAATGTGGCTAAGCCAGATAAGGTATCTTCAACTGTTGAAACAAAATTTAATATAGGTTTTTATATAGGCTTTCGATATGGAAAAATTAGGTATCCCAAAAGCATCGGCAGCCATTCTAGTTGGACAACTGGCATTTTTGTTAGCCCCCAGAGCATAGCGATGTCAGCCAAAAACAGTATATATGATCGTATAATAAATGACCCTAATCCAAGTCGTGAATATAATGCTCTCGGAACCACAATAGGTTTAACAGAGGTGTTCACTCATAAACAAGTCAGCGTAGCTTTTCTTACAGGAGTCGATTTTGCTCACGGAGATGCTGCACAATATTGGGTATATCAAGGTAAGCCTTGGATTGGGTTTGGATTAGGCTACAAATTGGGAATATTCGACCAAAAATGATTTGAAATAAAAAAATTACATTACATTATTTGGCGAACCAATTTAACAGAACGCGTTTTGACGTATTATTTTTCGATTAACAATTAGTTACAGCATAAATATCCTTAGGATGAGAATAGTTCACTTATAACCCATCCCCCTTAACAAGAACCTTTGTCACCCCTGGCGCAAACTGAAGTTTCCCCCCATTGTAAATTATTCGCTGAGCTTGAGCGGTAGTCGTTGAGGATACCGTAATCGTATGGCCGGGATTGATAGTTACGGCATCAGTAAGAGTAGGTTCATGACCGCAGGACCAGGTTGAAGGAGTTGCCCAATTCCCTGTTTGGAGGGAATTGCAAAGACTTGCAATTGGTGTAACTGTGTATAGTTCAGTGAGCAGTATTCCGGTAATATTAAGTTCGCTATCTCTGTATTTTATAACTCCACTTAATTTAATACGATTATTACTCAAGCTTACTATTTCATTTGTGTCTCTATCTACAATAATCTGATTATTATTAGGGATGAACCAATTGCCAACCTGTATTGAGCCATTTATATCAGTACCTTGATAAGTATTATTTACTTTAAAAGCTAAACTGACTTTACCCAAATACCAATTATTTTGTGCTGAATCGCTGTGATACATTATTAAGGTATCTTGCTGATGTGTTATAGCAATCTTTTTATAAGCCCAGGTTTTATTAATCAAAAAGCTACTCTGTCCATAGACTCCCCCAAACTTAGCGAACAGTAGGATAAGTAAATAATATTTCATTAGTAAGGAGTTTTTATTAACGTGGCAGTTTGTTGTACTCTACTTTCAATCTCTCATCAACGTTATGAAAGATTATTTTCCCTGAATGAACGTTGAGAACCCCCATAACTTGCCCCGCTAAATTATCCTCAAGGAAACTATTGCCAACTCCAATAGTAACGATTTTAATGCGATCACACTCGTCCACAACAAATCTTGTAGTTTTACCCGGCCACAATATATGGCCTGCTTTTGTGTAGTTGGTAACAGAAAAAGCTTGTTCATCTATGTATTGAGCAACAGGATTAGCGATGGGGGTTTGCTGTGAGGCAAGACGGTTTAAAAGGTAGGGGTACGGTCCTACTGCTATAGAAGCCAAATTGGCCCCCATGCCAATGTAGCCAGGTAGGTTTACAGTTTCACAGTTTTTTACAGGCGAGGCATCAATTTTAAAAACAAGGTCAGATCCAATTAATGGAGTTTTAGTATCTAAATTTCCTAGATCAGTAAGTACAATAGTTTCAGCGAAATCAGAAGCGATAGGTGCAGCGAAACGTTTACTGGATATCAGCAGATCAAATATTATTTTTTGTGTGCAGTTAGGGTTATTGGGGCCCTTTTGACATATTTCAGTCTCTACATGATAATGATGGTAGTCCTTGCGTACAGTTTTCACAATATTATCAATATACCTTGTATCTGTACCAGGGCAATTAGGGGTAACGTATCGAACTCCAACAGCTAGCGGATCAGACACATCACCTATACATCCATTATCATTACAACGGGCGCTAAAGACGGTACTAGATTTGAAATTACCAGTACTTGAGTGGTAAACTAAATAATTATTTGGAGAGTAGGTCCGAGCAGCATTAGTAAAATCAGGTTGTCCAGTAGGTCCGCAATAATAAGTCCATTCTCCAAAAGCAGAACCACCATTATAGGGATAATCTGTTTCGCCTTCTAATGTATTTGGGCAGTTAGAACTACTGATAGTTGTGGACTCTGGAAATAAAACCACAGCCTTTGCTGCAGTTAAAGTTGGTTTGTTAGGTGTAGGGATTGAGAATATTTTTCGGTAATGGCCAATGTAAGTTGTTTCAGTTGACTCATAATCACAAGTGTTTGCTGTATAATTCACCCTTTCCTTCCAAGTAACCGTTGGTGTACTTGTATCAGTGAACCTTAAAGTGAATTCCCAATTATTATTCGGAGCTTTTTGTTCCAATTTCAATATATCAACGCCCGAACCTTCTATTGTTAGCGTTTTATTATCATCGATCACTTCTATAAATTCTTTTCGGCAATTATTTTGCTCTTTACTCCCCAAAACTCTATAGAAATATGTTTTTGGTGATGGTGTATTCTCATATTGCTGAGTCCCATAGTAGATAGGGAATGTAGTGCTTTGGTCCTGACAAATTTTATAAAGGGGCTGATATAAATAGGGAGATATATCAACGGTTATCTTCTTCTGGGCCAAACAAACCGTACAAGTTAATATATAGATAAGCACTGGAAGTTGAAGTAGCTGTTTTTTCATAATTTGTACGTCGTCAAATAAAAGTGGACAAAAGGGATAAAAATGATAAGAGACAATTCAATAAATTGTTTTACTCTAACCGCCTAATATATTTCTGCCTTTATTTGGAGACATATACTAGGTCAATCTATTTAACGCGAAAGAGCCTTTCGAGCTATCTCGCCTACTAGTTATCGTCCAGAAATACGTCCATATAATAGTAGCAAGAGAGTCGAATCAGAAATGCATTAGGTCATCTATACTTGAATAGCCTTGCTCTTTTCTTACTGCTACAACATCAGATAGCGATAGATATTTCATCATACGTTTAGTTGGTTTACCTTGATAATAGCGCTTAACATACGGTTTTTCTAAATCCTCTCTCATTTCATCTAATTTGAGACCCGGGCCATACATGGTAGCCAGAAAACGATAAAACTTTGAGTGGGTTTGTGATTCATATAAAATATTTATTAGCGCTTTCCGAGATAGAAAATATTTTCCTCCATCATAAAGCTTCCGGCAACGTTCTCCTGTCACTGGACATAGGAAGTACCATAGCTTTCCTCCGTTAGGCAAATTACTGGGCACATTAATTAACTTGATCCGATAGCATACTGGTTTATCCTTATATTGATAGCTTAACTCAACATAATTATTAGAATCAAACATATCTACTCTGACCCGTAAGTGTATACTTATACCTGACTCTGACCATTCTAACGATTGAGAACAATACCCAATCATAAAACCGAGTCGTTTTAGGTCGGCCATATCAAAACTTAATAGCTGATTATAGGTAGCCCGAAATGAAGGAATTTTTGGCATAGATAACGGTATGTTTACGCATTCAAACCTAAATTTCTAAAGAAGACTGCAATGAATATTGAGTGGAATAGGTTGTGATTATAGAGATCTTGTATTGAAGTTAGTAATTATGTTATTTATTCGGATGCCCATTTTTGCTGTAGAAGTAATCCTCTATCGAATTGGTTTAATCTTTAAATTGGCTTTGCCATTCGCGAATTGACTGAACACGAATTGTTGGTTTAGCGTCAGGTGGATTCGTCTCATCCCACTCAACAGGGTATGTTAGACTAGGTTCGACTATTAATTGTTCCCCGTAAATCGGCTTATCACTATTATGTGGGTAATAGCAAGGCATGGTTAGCAAATCCCTTAGGTCTAGGTTGCCTAAGCCCGAAGGGGTGTTTTTCTCGACGTAGTCACTCACATAAAGACTTTTGACCAAGTGGCTAACTTGACTAGCTTTTTTCTTCCATTCTTCGTATTTGCCAGTGTCAGGCCATAAGACTACCTCTCGACCTCGAAGGATTTGGAATCGTTCTGGCGAGAACCAACTTCCTCCCATACTGCCACCGGTGGCTAGCCAGGTGTACTCAGGCCAGATTAGGGAACAAACAATTGCGGTTGATTCGCCCTCAACAATAGCTACTTGTTTATTACTATAAACAGCCAGCAAATGCTCCCCAAAAAAACATTGCTGCAAATACGGGTTATGAGTTCCGAACTGTTTAGCAATGCTTTTACCAGCAAAAAAGATTTTATCGGTATCATCCTCAGTTGGTTCGTAGCCGTGTGTTCTGCTATTCCAGACTTGGGCTGATTGATTCTTTTTCACCCTTCGACCGTTCATAGCATCAAAGGGCATAATTTTTACTTGTCGAAGGTTACCTCTACTATCGAATTGGGGAAAAGCGGTAGAAAAATAACCTAGATACTTCCAGCGATGTGAGGTGCCTAAGTGATATAGAGCAAATACATCATTAGCCTTTTCAGTCCCATACCTATTCCTCAGGTATTCATAGAGCCCATTGCGGTCAAACTGACTTTGGCATTGCTTGTAATACGCTTTATTAAGTAAGTAAACCGGAGAGACAACTGGAGACCTGACAATCGGTTTGGGCCGACTCCGAATTGTCGCCCAGGAATTCACTCCATAATACTGCCAGAGTAACTCTTTTTTGGCCGTATTGAAATCAATCTGATGGACCAAGCTATAAGCGGTAACAGGATAGTAGCGCTTTCCCTCCTGGAAATTCTGAATGTAGGGTTTACCGAATTTATCAGCTCTAAAATAGAACTCAGCCGAGTGTTTAGTCTGGTCAAATAAGCGAACCGGTTGTTGATTGCGCCTCAATTCTATACCTGTCAATCCAGCAAGAATAGTAGTGCCATAATCTATTTCCAACTCATCCAGCGTGATTGTATCCATGACGCATCAAAGTATTTGAGAATGTGTGATACCTGTGATACTTATGTATGTTATCTCACTAATCCTACTAGATTACCTATGTGTGATAATGCCTATATATATAGGCATTATCACACATAGGTAATCTAGGTAATGCAATCTTCCTATTAAGGACATGCGTCGGGATCAAACTTATAAAAATCCCATTTGGCCTTCTCAGGTCTAAACTTAATAAGCATGCCGTTTAAGAGTAACTTCTCTATAAAAGTACGGGTCCGCCCATCAGATAGTCTTTGACCTACTTGCCTCGAGGCATCCATAATATTTGCTTTAAGTTGGTTATAAGCTAACTGTTCCTGTTCGGTGAAAGTCCGCTGTAAAATCGCATAAACAATGCTCGTACTCATAGTCTCAAAAGTTGGTAAAGTTGCTTTTTGCGTATTACTTCCTCGTCCAAGATTGTTTCGTTTAGAGAAATGAATCCCTTCTTGGGCCATCTGAGGCGTACCATCCTCATCTATTATGAAACTAAAGGGCTCAAATTCCCGGTTTCGACAATAATCACCCTTCACATGTGAGACTTCTCGGTTTTGACTATCACGACTAACACGCATGACGGTTTCGGACTTATTCGTTAACTCAGTTCCTAAATGACCCCGCATATGTGCATCATTCTTATTTTGGTGTAACACACACATAATGTGAATCTGCAAATGCTCTGTCCATTGTAATAGTTGCGTCACTATTCGGCTGGCCTGTTCACTATCTAAAATAGGATCAACGGCTAAATCCCGAATGCCATCAATGACGACCAGGCCAACGTTCAGTGTATTATTTAAGGCGTGATCAATAGCTTTTAAACGCTCATCAGGAGAAAAAGCCCGCAAGGAGTAAACATGAAGATTAGCAGGTTCCTTAAGGTTACAAAGCCTACAGATTCGTTTAAGCATTTGTAAGACATGCTGTCTGCTTTGCTCGGTATCGAATAATAAAACTGTACGCTTGTCATCGGGGAGTGTTCCTTTAATTCGGTTGAGAATTAACTCCGATGAAACTGCTGCCGCAGTGGCCAAACTAACAGCGAAGGTCTTTTTGGCTTTCGCCTGCCCAGTCACCGTTGATAAATTACCTAGTGTGGCGATAATAAAGGATTGTTCTTCGTTTTGCACCATCAGGCAAGCTGTTGACTCCGCCAGGACGTCAGAAGGACGTACCCTGGCGCTTTCTAGCAAAGCCGAATAATCAGTTTGCCCCGATGGGCTGTATTGCCTTTTGGGAAAATCCATTTCCTTGATGACTTCCTGATAAAGGTCATTCTTTTTTATGCCATTTACTGGTTGCATAGATTTACCTTCTGACGAGTCTATTTTCAGATGAAATTTTCGAACAGGATTATAGGCTGATGGAGTAAACGGCCAAAGATTAGCTAGTGTAGTAAGCCCACAGCGATAGATAAAAGCTAACGACAGAATATAATGTGACCCTTATAGCATCAGAGTAGGAGTCTTCGAAAAAGGCTTTCCAACGTCTTCAACTAAATTCCCTCTTTGGGCTCTCGATTGCCTTCTGTAATCCAGGCTAGTAATTCAGATCGTTTAAAATACAATCTGTTCCCTCGCTTTTGATGAGGAATCAGTCGTTTTGAGACAAGTGAGTAGATATAGGCTTCAGATAAGCCTGTTATTTGTTGGGCGAGGGCTTTGCCGCCAACCTCATCAGGAGCCAAAGGTGTTTTGTTAAGCTGGGAAAGGATTTCCTTATTTTGCTCCTGAATAGTTGCTAATTGACGAGCGAGTTCTTCGAATGGATTGATCATTGATCACTGTCGTTTGGTTTGACAGTGCAAATAGAACAAGTGAAGCATTGGTGAAATAGTGGTGAAGGCATTTAACCAATTTAACTACCAAAATCTCTATCATACGATTTGGGTGGACTACTAAATTTAGACCTCGTAGTTTTTGGGCTGGTATTTTCAAATTGGCGAAATACCGAATGAAGAAAATCGATAATGGAACCGTTTACCGGCTTACCGAACAATTCTTTTTGCAGGCGATAGAATGTGAAGCGTATATGTTCATTTGAGATGTTGGTACAAGGTATTACTTTAATATCATTTGGTAAGCGATCATCAAGTATTAAACTGATTGTATATGAGGATAAGCGATCAAAGCTGTCCTGATCCATAATCGGCTGTTTATTTGGGTTTACACCGTTTAGGGGTTTAAGTATCCGTTGAACGCACTGCAATTTTTCCTCCCTAGTCAATGGGCGTTTGCCATTTGCTGAATTTTGAACTGTTTCTACTGCTTCAGAATTATAATGCAAATTATATAGTATATCTTTCAAATATGCTTCGTATTTGGTTATATCCCAGAACTGGGCTATTTCTATTACTTTAGCTAAAGCTTCCTGTCCGTTTGAAAAAGCAAAGTCGAAAACTGTTTTTCGTTCCCAGCAATCTCTTAGCATGTCAACAGTCTTATAGTCTGTGAAACTAGCATCCGGGTAAATGCTCCCATCAATCGTATCTGTTACGATTGTTAATTCTTTATGTGTTAAGTCTTTTTTACGGGTTGCCCCAGCAAGTCTGTTCTGTAAATCAGCTTTTAGGATGTCTATTGACTTGACTTGAAAGGCCATTTTCTCAGTGTTGTGCTTAGATCTCCAATAAGCTTTTTCTACTGCATAACCCTCATCTATAAATAGAGTTCTATACCAATTGAACCAGAACTCATGTAGTAGCCGTCGCTCATCATCCGTTTTCGCTTCTAAGCAAAATGTAGCTCCATCCAGAGCAAGAATCCCAAATACCAAGTCTGTCTTGCAAACTTCCTGACACCAATAATCCAACTTCTCTCTAAAGGTAGGTAAGCCTATTATATGCTGATAATTTTTCCAATCTTGAGAAGATTGGCTATCATCAAAACTTGGCTGTGTTATCATTAGTACTGACATGTTAAAGCAAGGCATCAAAAGCAGCATCTATCGTTTCGGAAGCAAACGAATCCAAATAGACAGCGGTAACAGCAGCAGTTTTATGTCCTAAGGCTTGACTTGTTATAGCGTCCGCAACACCTGACATACGTAAGCTAGTAGCAAATGAATGGCGGGCAACATAAGTAGTAAGTGGCGTAGCAATACCAGCTCGTTCCCCTACTCTTTTCAAATCTTCATTCACCATTGCAGACACTTTATGAATACGATTATGAATTTGCGTTGGGGTTACGTGTTTCTTATCACTTAGAACGGGAAAAATGTAACTGTTAGGACCATCATTAGTCACTGGTCGGTAATTATCAATAATTGCTATTGCTGCTGGTAATAAACGTAAAGAGAACTTACCACCTGTTTTTTGCCGTACATAGTTAAGACGGTAGTTACCATTTCCATCAGTTGTTATGTTTTTCCAGAGGAGCTTTGCTAAATCAACAAAGTTCATTCCAGCACTGAAGAAGGAAAATAAAAAGACATTTTTTGCTAATGATAGGCGCTCAGCCTCTACAGCGTTCCGTAATGATGAATGAGGGCCAGTATATGTACCAACCGGCTGAAAGGCTTCAATTTTTCTTATTTCATCCCGACTGATTGCCCGCTTCTGAGTTGAAGTATCATATTTTCCAATACTAAACTTGTGCTTTTCGACAACGTTACGTGCAAAGGGATAGTGTTCTGGTTTAGCTATTCCTTCAGCAATAGCTTTATTAAAAACCGCACGTAGGGTTCTATATCGGTTACTGATAGTCGTATCTGTATTGCCCCGCTGCCGAAAGAAGGTTTCCAACTGATTACAGAAACGTACCGACACATCACTGAAGGATATATCTACATTTTTATCTGGCTGATCAGCAATAAAATCAGATAGCTGGTTTCGTAGGTCACGGTATATGATACTGTTACCTTTTTTTCTGGCTACAACCATTCCTTCTACTAACTCATCAATGTAAGCCAGTAGCATTACTCTACGAGCCTGTTTGCGCTCTTCTATTGCTTTATTTGCAACAGCTTTAGTATCATGCCGTTCGTCAGACACTGCTAACGTATCGGCAGCATGACTGTACTTCTTTTCCCATCCTTCTAAAGCATTGATGAGGTTGTTACGATGGGGTTCAGGATATGATTTTCTAATTGCTTCCCGGTAGTTGGTATAGTTATCATTCCAGTATTTAGGAAGCAAACTATGACCAGTAGCAACAAATGTACTTTTACGATCTTTGGTGATACGTACCCAGAAAGGATGCGATCCATCTACAAGAGCCTTTGCAGTGCGGTAAATAATACGAACGGTGGCTTTTCCTTCCTTATGTTCTGTTGTTCTTGACATCTGTTGTACCCGACATCTAAGGTACAACGTTGGGTACAACAAATATAATAATCATTCTTATAACAACAACAAATAACAACAAATTATACAGTCATAACGCCTTAAATATCAATATATTAAATAAACAATAACAACCAAGAATTAATATAAATGTTATGCCTTCTAAGCAGACGGTCAAGCGTTCGAGTCGCTTCGGGATCACATTAAAAATCAAGCGTTTACAGTCTAAAACCTGTAAACGCTTTTTTGTTGATGTACATCTTGATACACCTATGCGTCTTCAAAAACTCAGTTTAATCATTAATTAGACTATCTCACTTCAGTATGTAGTCTATTAGTCAACACTTGCCATATGAAATCGCTATCAGAAAAATGAACTATTAGCAGTAGCCGATTTCATCAAAACCTATACACCAAACCGGACTACCATACGTATCGCTAGGATAGTTTAAACAAAAGCATTACTTCTCCGCCTAATTCGATCTGGTCGCCGTCCTGAAGTGGGTAAACTAATCCGGCAATATCGGCCCGTTCAATATGATCGTCCGGATGCATAAGTTTCGTTTTATTGCCACTGGCGGGTAAACCGCCCGGATCAACCAACAGTACGTACCGCTTTTGCGTCATGTCATACCGGATCGTTGCGTGAGCCCGGCTGACCGCTTCATTGCCTGCTCCTTTTTGAGGGTCGAAACCAGCATCATCGGTATTGAGAATAACAATGTCATTGGTCCGAACCCGCCCCGACGTTGTCTGCGTCGTGTGACCACGACCGATGTAAAACATTGTTTGCCGGCCGGGATCGAGCACATATTCAGCCTGTTCGGTTTGCCCAACCAACGTAACGACTCGGGCCAGCAGCGGTGAGCCATCGGGCTTTGACTTATCGACAACGGTCAGACTCAGATTGCCGTCCTGGTATGTACCGGCGGGCAATTCATCTGTAAATATTTCATAGTCAAATCGCCAGTTTTTGGGTAAAGCAATATAATTATCGGCGAGTTGCCGGTTCAGTTCATCCTGAAACTTACCCGGCTGATTCGTCCAAAAGACAACCTGATAGAGTTCTTCCTCTTCAGGACTTGTACACAAAACACCCACCCGAAGACCCACCGGAGCCGTGTCGGGTTCGTTCTGATAGGCACGTAATTTACTGATTATAAACCGGATGAGCTGATCTCGGCGTTGAGCCGCTGGCGGAGGCCCCGATGGAGCTGGTTTTGGTGCAACGGGAGCTGGCTCTTTACGCACTGTCGGTTCAGTTGCAGGCTCAGTAGTCGGCTGGATTTCGGCTGGTGTAAACCCAAACAAATTCTTCACTTTTTCCAGTAGGCTCATAATCGTTCAGTTACACGTAACACAGTCTTTTCAGCCTACAAACGTGTGAATAGCTTCATTTATTAATTAAAAGCTCCCCAAATAGTTGCGCTCCTTTAAAATCGGAGCGACAACAGTATTCGTAAGCCGAACAGCATCAGCCGAGGATTCGCCCAGCTCGATCCGAACGGCCACCACAGTATGCGATTTCCCGGTGGGAGTAGGTGTAAAAAATACGTACCATCCATCATTCTGCTGTACGCCCTGTACGATTCGTTCTGGGGTCCCGGTTTTACCTGCCACGCGGGCAACGCTGATCTTACTACGTCCCGCATCGGGGTTCGACTGCTCAATCATGAATTCCTCTAGCTGCTTGGCGTAATCAGGC
Organism: Spirosoma sp. KNUC1025; assembly: GCF_045160025.1. Classification (GTDB taxonomy): domain Bacteria; phylum Bacteroidota; class Bacteroidia; order Cytophagales; family Spirosomataceae; genus Spirosoma. The sequence goes on along the minus strand of NZ_CP087139.1, from coordinate 3,532,282 downwards.
CGACGGGCAACTGCTCTACCTGCCGATAGTGGCTGTATCTTACCAGCCCGGTTTAGCACGTAACGAGACGGTTGCAGGATGCCTTTATTGGCAATGGCCCCGGCCATTCGGGCTAGTGAGGCCGGAGTGGCCGTCAGTTGGCCCTGCCCCCAGGCCAGACCCGAAAACTCACTCCGATACCGACGTGGGTATTGCAAACTCTGGTAAAGTTTCCGCCGTACCACAAACGAGGAATCACGCCAGTGCTTACGTATCTGAACGCGTTCAGCGTTAGTGTGCGTATCTGAAAACGAATAGCCGCCTGTCAAATCGACGTTCATACCGGTAGCTAAATACAGATCAGCCAGTTCATTATCCAGTGCATTATCATTGGCCGTTCGGATGAAATACACATTACTCGACCGAACAATCGCTTTGCGCATATCCACCGATTCACCACAGGGTTCCGACTCATTTTTTCCCCGGCGAATGATTTCCTGACACGAAATTGAATACCGTACTGCCGAAGCCGATGGCCCCAGTTTATTAAAAGCAGCCGTTGCCGTCAGAATTTTAGCCGTCGAGCCGGGGGCGGTTGGGTAAGTCATGCCCAGGTCACGTTCTGTCACCAGATACGGTAAGTCCAACCGCTCACGATCTGATAGCAGCATCATTTCGGGTGTTTTCAGATTGGGTAACGGATGCAGGGCCGAGGCCAGTACGTCGCCCGAAGCGGCATCCAGAACTACTACTGACAGGCGCTTATCCCGATACTCCGATTGCGCCAGTGCCTGTTGAAGCGCTACCTGCAACTCTGCATTGATGCTCAACTGCAAATCACGATTCTGCGCCTTACGTCGGGCCACCTCGCGGCCGTCGATTCCGTCTCGTAAAGCTGGCGCCAGCTCACTATAATCATAAACAGATAACGTGCGTGTTTGCTGAACGGGCGGGCTGAATCGATCAGCCCGAAAATCTGTGGCAACGAGATTCGTTTTGCGAGGGCGGCTGTTAAAACCACGTAACTCACTGAAGTGGGTAGCCTCGGCATAATACCCGTTACTTTGCCCCCAAAAGAGTTGCGTGTTTAGATCGCCGATCCAGAAAAACAGATGCTCGCCAAACGGATAATACCGTTGTAGTCGTTTTTGCGTAAGCAATTCAATCTGATCTGATTTCAGGCCACTTTTCCGCAACCTTGGTAACTGCTCCGTAACAACTCCCGGCGAACTGGTAGCCAGAACCAGGCCATTCCGGTCGTAGATGGTACCCGACGCCAGAACACGAGTCAGACGCTCAATACGTGGATTATAGCTATACACCGGGTCGCCGTTACGTGTCACAACCCTTGCAGGCCGCACAATATACTCGTTTCCTCGCCACCCAACAATCGGAAGTAAACGACCAATCAGAACCAGCACTCCAATCAAAAAACCGGCTATGCCCGCCATGAGTACGATGTCGTAATGTTTTTCCAGATACTGGCGTTGCTCGACCTGACCCGGCCGGTACGCTACGCTGAATACAACGCCCATAGCCATTAGATTGAGAATCAGCGATATTTTTCCATAACTCAGAAACGGCACGCTGATTCCGGTTAGGGGGAGCAGCCCGATGGAGCCGCTGGCTATAATCAGAAATTGAATACCCGTAGCGATGGCAATACCGGCCACCAGAAAAAAGCTGAACGGCTGCCCCGCTCGTCGGGCGTGCAGAAAAATCCGGTGCAGCAGGACGCCCATCAGCAGAAATACAGCCGCTACGCCTAGCCCACCTAATTCTTCGCCTATACTGGGCAGAATCATGTCGGTGTGAGCGGCTGGCATGGCGTTTGCAAACCCTTTACCCAGGCCCTGCCCCGTCCAGCCACCAGCGGCTAATGTCCAGAAACTATGCGCCAGATGGTCACCTCCGTACACATCGTTATTCCAGGGACTGAGCCACATGGCTTTCCGGTCGGCCAGACGGTCGCCAACAAACGGCAACTGATCGCCAAACGCGAACATGGCCATCACAAGTAAAAGCAGTACCGGAGCCTCCGTCAGCAGTGCCGCCCAGCCCAAACGGGTTCTCGACCGGGCTTCACCCCGCCAGTACATATACCCAATCAGGATAACCCCGCTCAGTACCGTAGCCATCCAGCCGGGCAACAACCACAAGGCTACCCCATACCCCAGACCCGTTGCCAGCGTAAGGGGCAGATTCCCTCTGGCAATGCTATAAAAAAGCAGAAACGTAAAGCAGACAACCAGCGCCGGTCCCATATCGCCCAGCAGCAGATACAACAGCATCAAAAAACCAGCACCAGCCAATGCGCCAAAACTCACCGCAAACCGCCAGCGTAAATCGGGAAGCTGACGAATCTGCTGTTCATTAGCCGCAAAGAAGCCAGCAAAAAAAAGTAGCAACAGGAATTTCGTGATTTCGCTGGGTTGAAACGTAATGCCCAGAATCGACAGATTTACCCGGACTCCGCTGCCTTCGGGGCCCGAACCCACGACAAGTGTTAACAGGGCCAGGCCAACAGCAAGCACCAGCCACGTCCAGCCCGACAATCGAACGGAAGTGCGGTTACGTAGCGTAACGAGCCAGTCGTATCGCCAGTCGGTATAAAAACGGCCGATATTTAGCTGCGACAAAATCGTCATACCCGTCAGGCCCGCTCCCACTCCCTGCAAGGTTTGCCAGGCATATAAATTATCCTGCAAAGGGTCCTGAATGGCGAGTAACGTAAGTACCGATATCCCCGTAAGTAACATCAATACGGGCAGTAACAACGGGTCGGGTTGAAACCGCCGGAGCGTCCAGAAGCCCTGTACAAGCCAGAATGCCAGCATAAACAGGATAACAATGGCCCAAAACTGCGTCGTAAACGCCGTTGGTGTGCGTACGGAAAAGGCATGATCTGTTTTGAGCTGCCCGTATACTATCGACCCAATGAGCCGGAGTTGATGCCGACGAGCCGAAAAGGTGTAGTTCTGATTGCTGGTCAATCGGCTCGTTCCCCGGCGGCTGCCAAATTCGAAACCTGGTTTAAGCGGCACAACGCTGTAAGCCGCGCCATCCGTCAGACCAGTAAACGCAAACTGCCCATCGGTGCCCGTACGAGCGTATGTAAACTGGTCAGGAAGCGTATCAGGCTGGGCGGTAGCCGGGTGAGGTTTTAACTGGATCAATACGTCCGCCATGGGTTGATCGTCGCGGGTGACTTGCCCTGAGATTGTCATGCTCCCACTGCCCGCCCGAACAGTGGCTGGGTACGATTTAGGGTTATTCAACTCACGAACGTACAGCACCGAGTCGAAGCCCATTTGCTGACGGGACGCCTGCAACCGACTCTGAAAATCAGCACCGCCAAGCCGACTTCGCCACGATGTTGGTGCCATTACCGAAAACTGACGCTTGTTGATTGCTCCCAGATTATCGGGAGATCCATTCTGCCGAAGTTTGACCGAGAGCGAATCCGCCACGAAGGCTCTGTCTCTGAGGTCGCTGTAATAATTGCCGCTGTTCAGTAGTCGCTGAATTGATGACGGTTTTAACCCTGCCTGAAGCGTAACGGCCTGACCATTGTTCAACGATTCTTTTGCCCGACTTAAATTGGGAAACAGATTCATGTACAACCGCGCAAACAGAAGCAGAAGTATAATCGATGCACCCAGTAGATACAATTGTCCTGACGGACCCGAAGTTACTTTCATTTAGTGGTGTTGATGGAATTAGTTAAAACAACCTTGGAAGCACTCGAGCCACTCCCGAACAGCAGATTTAAAGAAATAAATTTCTGTTTGTCAGCGCCTTAACCCCTTAATTAGGTGTTTTGGTTGAATCATTCACAACGTTCGCCGAGTCGGGTACGGTTGTTGGCGTAGTCGGTGGGCTGGGCTCAGTGGTTGTTTCTGAATTAGTTTCGGTGGTTGCCGAATCAATTGTATTCTCGATTGGATAATCGGAAGACGTGGTAACAGTGTCCTCCGCCATGTCGCCGGTCTCTGTCGAATCCTTTACCAGGGATGCCGAATCCGCTACAACACTGGGTCGGACGTTTTTCTCTTTGCGCAGATTTGTATAAACAACCGCTAGTCCAATGAATAAAGCAGCAATCAGGATACCTAGTGCAATACCCCACCCATTTGTGCCGCGCGCCGGATACTCTTCATAGGCAGACTGTACAGGTTCGGCTGGTTGAGGCATCGGTGCCGGAGCGGCCATCGTACGTGACGTTACGGGAGCCGGCCGGTCCGCAGAACGGCCGGCCTGCAACTGCTCAACATTGGCCTGCCCGAGTAACAGCACCAGTTCATTTACGTCACTCAGTCGTTCAGCCGGATTTTTGGTTAATGTCCAGTCGAGAAGCGTATGCAAACTTGGCGGTACGTACTGTCCCGATGGCAGCGCTAACTCGGGTGGTGGCGTCCGTAATACCTGCGTCATAAACGTAGCAATTCCGGCACTATCTGTCATTGAAAAGGGAACCCGACCTGCTAAACACTCGTACAGCACCACGCCCAGCGAATAATAATCCGTAGCTACGTCCACGCCCCGAGGATTGTCGAACTGTTCAGGGGATGCGTATTCATAGGTCATCAGCGACTGCCCTGTCATTGTCTGCGACTGTTCGCGAAGGCGGGCCACGCCGAAATCTGTCAGCAAAAAATGGAGTTCGCCACTGGGCAGCGGTCGGAAGAGAATATTTTCGGGCTTAATGTCACGGTGGATAATGCCGCGTGGATGAATGGCTTTGAACGCTTCGGCCATCTGCTGGCCCAGCCGAATGGCTGTTGGTACGTCCAGACGGCCCTGTTCCGACAGCAGCGAGCGAAGATTGCCTCCCTCTATCCATTCCATAACAATGAACGGCATGGGCATATCGAGCTGCACTTCCCGCACTCGTACTACGTTCGGATGCCTGATGTCAGTCATCAACTGCGATTCAAGGCGAAACCGTCGGAGTGTTTCGGCGTCCGTGTTTAGGGCAAAATGTTTGATGGCCACCAAATCGCCTGTCTCCAGATGGCGAGCCTTTAGGACACGAGCATTCGAGCGGCCCAGTTCACCGATAATTTCATAACCCGGAAAATGCGTATTGACGCTTACGGTCGGCATTGGTCAATTAATTTAACGAGTCTGTTGTAGCTGGTACAGCGTGAATCAATGAATCTACCGCCTTTGGTAAATCATATTTGATAATCCGGCAATTGATCCGGGTTCCCCGCTCACTGTCTGGAGCCCGCCGGACGGGGGATGAATTTGGCGTTACCTTCATAAAAAAGACTTTTTCCGTCTTATAAAGATCCCCACTTTCTTTGTAGTAACTAACCAGAACGGCAACGGCTGGAAATGTAATCGAGCTTGGATTTTCCAATTGAAGCCGTACTTTTTTGATTCCACCAAATAGCCCGACCCGAAAGTCAATAACCTTTACCCGGAGCATTTTACCCGCAGCCAGTGCTTCCTGCCGGAGTTGCTCGCGCCGTATCGCTTCCTCTGCTTTTCGCCGACGTTCAGCATCTTCGTCCTCTGCATCAGTATTCGCTTGCCCGGACGTACCATGGGTAACTTTTCCGGTCGTTATCGCATCGACAAAAGACGAATGCCCTTTCGATTTTGACTTGACAAACGCATAATACCCACCAATTCCCAGAAACAATAGGCCGAGTATCAGTGAGGCCAGTTTCAGGCCGCTCATCGCTGGTTTTTGAGGTGTTCTGGGCCTGGCGGGCGAAACTCTCGTTGCCGCTGTGTTTGTGTTTGGTACGTTGGCAACGGTTTTATGTGCTACAGGAGAGGCTTGTGAAGCTGTGACATTGGCAGAACGGGCGCGATTAGCCTGTAAATAATTTAGTTCAGCCTGCTTAAGCATCCACATCAGTTCGTCAGGGTCACTCAGCCGGTCGGCCGCTTTCTTCTGTAACAAACCCTGAAGCAGTTCCCGAAATGGACTGAGCGGCTGGTCGTTCGCATTGATGGTCAGCGCGGGCGGGGCTTCCGTCAGCACTTTATTCATGAAGGTCACAATGCCTGAATGATCATCCAGAGCAAACGGTACGCTGCCGTGCAAACACTCATACAAGACTACGCCCAGTGAGTAATAATCGGTTGCAACGCCGACTCCTCGAGGATTGTCGAACTGCTCAGGGGATGCATATTCGTAGGTCATCAGCGACTGCCCTGTGAGCGTATTCGATTGCTCATGCAGACGAGCCACGCCAAAGTCAGTTAACAGAAAATGCAACTCTCCGCTGGGCAACGGGCGATACAGTATATTTTCGGGCTTGATGTCGCGATGAACGATGCCCTGCGGGTGAATGGCCTTGAAGGCACTGGCCATTTGCAGACCCAGCCGAATGGTTGTCGGTACGTCGATGCGCTCCTGACTGGCAATAAGTTGATGCAGATTACCCCCTCGATCAGTTCCATAACAATGTACGGCAGTTCGGCATCGAGTCGCACTTCCCGCACTTTCACAATGTTGGGATGGGCAATGCTGGTCATAATGGCTGATTCCCGCTGAAACCTCCGAAGCGTTTCGTCGTCGGTATTGAGCGCGAAGTGCTTGATCGCCACCAGATCGCCCGTAGCCAGATGACGCGCCTTGAGAATACGGGCGTTGCTACGGCCCAGTTCGCTCAGCACTTCATAGCCAGGAAACCGTGTGTCAAATCGAATCGTAGACATCAGGGACGTAACGTTTTGGATGAATCGGGTTGATTTTGCACCGATACTACAACAACGGCATTGCGAAAAGTATCTTGTTGAATAACGGCGCTAACGGGTAAACCCACATGTTGAAAATACACCTTAACGAGCTGTAACTTCGCCGGGGAAGTAGTTTCGATTCCCGTTTTGAACCCGCTGATTACTATATTTTCAATATGCACAGGTCCCAGCCGGGTAATACGTAACGCCACATCTGCCCGTGCCGTATCGGCAGGAACAAACACCGTAGAGCGGTTCTGTCCAAGAATGCTCTGCAACGAATCCGTCAGCAGCAGGGGTTTATCGATCCGAAACGTATCAGCCGGTAAAACCAGCCGATGGTCTTTCGTTCGATAAGCCGCCCGCACCAGCGAATCGAAGCGGGCAGACACTGGCGTTACCACCGATGTTACGCCCGATTGAGCACTTTCCACATTAAGACTGTCTTCGCTAGACATGCCAAGCTGGCGCGACGGTTGGTATTGATACCATATAACGGATGCAATTGTTCCTCCTAATAAAAATCCTAACGTAGTCCATAGTCCCGTCAGGCTCTTTTTTGGGGGTTGTATTTTAACTGGAGACGTATCGCGGGCTACTGGCTGAACAGGCACAACCGGCTGTTTGGGAAGCGTAGAGTTACCTTTTTTGACTGCTGCAGTGGATGCTTCGTCAACGGGTACGTTGTTTCTGGCCAACACTACCGTAATATTATCGTTTCCACCCTGTTCATTGGCCAATCGAATCAAATCGGCCGTCTGTTCTTCAAGCGTAAGCTTCTGATTCAGAACCGAAGTGATTTGCGCTTGCGTAATCATATCGGTCAGTCCGTCGCTGCACACCAGAAGCTGATCACCCGGCAGAAAATCCGTTTCACCCGATTCCAGAAAATCGGGATCATCAACCCGGTGAGCGGCAAGGCCAACTTCGCGCAAAATTTCATTTCGGCGCGGGTGCTGCATGGCTTCAGCTTCGGTTAGTTCGTTTGCATCCTCCCGAATCCCAACCAGCGAATGATCGTGGGTAAGTTTTTCAAGCGCTCCCGCCCGATACCGGTATAAGCGCGTATCGCCCACATGAACGTAGTAGAGCCTGTTCGAATTAACGTCAGCCACAGCTGTTGTCAGTACGCAGCACATCTGCGCTAACTGCGGCTGATTCTGACGCTGGTTGTTGATTTGATTATTGGCAAACACCACCGCTTCGCGCAGCATCGATAACGGATCGCCATTGGGCGTGGCCATGTATTGCTCGATCGACTCGCGGGCTATGGCTGCTGCCTGCTCGCCCCCGGCATAACCACCTACCCCGTCAATAACCGCCAACAAGGCGCTGGACTCGGCCCAGATCATTGAACAGACAAAGGTATCCTGGTTATCTTTTCGACGTTGACCTACGTCCGTCTGACCAGCAATGAGTAATGAATTCATTTTATAGCACGGATGGGGTCCGTAATTTTATGACATAGAAGCGGGTGGTGACCCGCGCTACCCTCAACGGGGCAAATCCTGAAAATGCCGGATTACAAGAACCAGCACAAACAGCAGCAACAGCACAACAAGCAATGCATCAATCATAGCCTCAGGTAGTCCGTTGAAAGTGGAGCGTCACCATGCTGTTGAGCAGAATCTGCGCTTTATCCGGCAGGGCGTACCATTGCGGACTGGCGGGCTCACTACGCGGAACAAGCTGCTCGTTGACCCGGGTTTCGTTGCGGCTGAACGACGCAATCTGAAACGAATCAGCAGCGTCGTTAAAGCGAATCCGGGCATGTGGATTCGATACGTAAGCTGATTCGAGCAGAAGATAATTCGGAAATTGCTGATTGTCGGGTTCCTTCCTGGCCACAACAACCTCCCGGTCGCGCATCAGATACGTGTCTTCTTTGTTTAATTCAGCTATGTAGTAATTGATCTGCGCCAGACCCGCCTGAAGACTTCGCGGCAATAAAGTTGCATTTCGGGTAGCAGTGTCCACAACAGGTGGTCGCGCGGAGGATGCCGCCGAAGGATCAAATGTAAACTTCACGACAAAGGCTCCCGGCTCGCGAAAGTCGATATGCTGGAACGTGTTCAGATTTACATCGACTTTTTCGTATCGATTCGTTTGCTTTACCCGACGCGTTACGTTTACCCGTTCCGATGACTGGGGTTGTACATTACCAGGCAATATTCCGGTCAGGGCACCCACTACGTGAACATCTGACGGACTTACCGGCTCGCCGGCAAACTCTCTGCCTCCGCCAAACTTAAAAAACCAGCTTGATGCAACTGGTGAAACACGCTCATATGCCCCTTTCTGCGACTCGACGATCGCTTTAAAGGATTTCACCGCTTCATCAACGATCACCGGAAAGGCATTCTGACGCTCTTCGTACGTATCGGGATGCAGAATAATCAGGAAGTGGGCGTTGAAAAGCATGCTTGACCCAACAGATTCCCGCTGAATAGAATCCTCGAACGAAGCCACAAGCTCGTCTAAAATCCGTTTGTTGGTGATGGCCGTTGCCTGGGCGGGTTGGGTCTGGCTGGACGGCACAAGTAGGTTACCTAGTTTACCAAGCCAACCTACGGGCTGATTTGCCATGTAAGAACATTTAAGTGAGGATTGTCACTTGCTTAAACGATAAGAACGTCGGTTTCTTTTAATCGTACTAGTAAAACTGGCGGTATCCGCCTGTCATAAGCCGTTTTTTTATGCGATGCTGCGTCTCTCGGTAAGCCCTATAGAATGATCAACCTGTGGCAGGCTAATTTAGTTGGCGGCTGAGCTGAATTTGCTAGCAGGAACGTAGTGTTTACTACTCACTTCGGTGATGGCTGAACGTACTCAGAGGTGGGGCCAAACGATAACTTTTTAAAAACTCGCTCGAATAATGCTTTGATCTTTATATACGCCGAAATAACTTCGGTAACAAAATAGCATTTCGCTTTATCCCTATTATGAAAAACCAGGTTCTTTTATTAGCTGGCATTGGGTTGCCGTTGACCCCTTTGCTCTTCCGAGCTGCATTTCCGGATTTATATACACAAATCTGGTGTAATTACCCCGAACTGGCCGTATTATTTATTCTGTTACTGGATGGTATCTGTATAGGCGCTCTAATGGCTTTCAGCACGTTAACCGCAAGGTTTATTTATTGGCTACGAAACCGCCCGAAACAATTTACCCAGAGCCAAAACTTATCGAATCTGAACAGCCGAGTCTCTTAATTTCCGAACGTATCCTTTATGAAAAAGCAATATTCCATTGCCTTATCCGTAGGGCTACTACTCGTTCCTATGCTCTTTCGGGCAACTTTTCCGAAATTGTACGTAGGTATCTGGCAAGGCAATCGCTACGTTGGAGCCTTGCTGGTCATGGTGCTGGACATTTTGTGGATGTGGCTGGTCATGTTTGGGATCATGTTATCCACCCGATTGGTACGCTGGTTACAGAATAAAGGCTAGGCTGCCCATTAGGCCGGATTTCTTTGCCTGACTGATCCTAATTGACATTATTATTACTCGCCATCCGCCGAGTAAAGCCCCGCAAATTCGTTGGCAGGACTTCGGTTGGCGGATGGTTTTAAAACAACTGCGCTAACCAAATACGCCTGACTAACTTTTCTTTATCAAGCCTTATTAGAAAATAACAACATATGTATAAGTTAATTTTTTAGACTAAAAGGTGTAACTCGCTCATAATAAATTTGGAATTACAGTTTATTATACCGTCCTTCGTCCTAAATTATAACAAAAAATGCAAACAGGAACTGTAAAATTTTTTAATGAGACCAAAGGGTTTGGCTTCATTAACCCCGATGATGGTGGCGAAGACATTTTTGTACACGCTTCTGGTCTTATTGATCAAATCCGTGAGAACGACAAAGTAAAATTTAACGTTGAGCGCGGTAAGAAAGGCTTAAATGCCGTAAACGTCGAAATGGCTTAACTGTAAGATATACTGAGGTAGTCTTTGCAAAAAACATGCCCCCAAGGCATGTTTTTTTATTTGCCCTTTATGCAGCTCCAAATTCAGGTTGCAGGAGCAAAGTTTCAAGCAAAAACCCTTCCGGTATGCAGAAGGGCTTTTGTTTGAAAGAACGGCAAAGGCTATAAATAATCTACGATACGCCGACGTCCTGCTACACTATTCTTCCATTCCCGACGTAACATGGCTTTCCGCAGACGTGGATGTGTCGATACATACATCACGCGCATCTTGAGCGTAAAGCTTATAAACATATAAATCCCAAACAAACAGCCTAAAATAATCAGCGAGAGCGTGTTGGAGATGTTTCGGTGTAGTAAAAAGAAAAGAACCGTATTGAACAGCGATGCACCACATAATATAGCGGTCGCTTCGATATGCGACAGACCATTATCCAGCAGAATATGGTGCATGTGGTTCCGATCAGCCGAGAAGGGCGAACGCCCCGCCAGTAGCCGTACCAGAAACACACGTAACGTATCGAATATAGGAACGATCAGAATTACTATCGCTACGATTGGCGCGTTGAAAAAAGCTGTTGGTTCGTAGCGATAGGAAGCATTCAGATTCACGAACCTGACGGCAAAGAAAGCCAGCATAAAGCCAATAATCAGGGAACCCGTGTTGCCCATGAAGATCTTGCTGGTTTTTGAAAAGTTGAACCGCAAAAATCCGATGAGCGCTCCTGACAGCGTAAAGGCCAGACAAGCCATTGTAAAGTGGTTTGTCAGCAAAAACCAGCCGCCAAACGTACCGCTGGCAATCGTAGCGATGCCGCCAGCCAGGCCATCGATTCCGTCGATGAGGTTAATGGCATTCGTAAGAGCGATGAAAATGAAGCACGTCAGGAGAATACTAACCACTTCTTCAATGTGGTGGAATCCCATGATTCCATACAGATAATCGACCCGAAGCTCACCAAAGAAGATCAGGATGATCGAAGCCAGTACCTGAAAAAGCAGTTTTTTTGTCGGATCAATACCAACCAGATCGTCTTTGATCCCCACAAAGAACAGAATCGTCATGCCCACCACCGAAAGATTCGTCCGGTAAATATCCGTCTGATCGATACTAGGCCATAAAAAATAAGCGATCAGGATGGCGGCAAAAATGGCAATCCCCCAAACGTCGGTGTTGGCGTCGTATGGGATCGTCGTTCGCCAGGCTTCTCCATCAGTGATTTTAATTCCGAAATGCGGATAACCACCGGAATTGCTATCACCGACACAAAGCAGGCGACTAAAAAAGCAAGCACACACTGGTACAGGCCCAGCATGAACAGGTCGTCGCTGCATTTATGTTGTAGGTAAGCTATAAACAAATCTATATTCATAATGTGGGCTTGTTTAGGAATATCACCCGCTGATTTTCGCGCAAAAGGCTAGTAAAAATCAGTGGTTTAGTGGATTATGCAAACAAATTTGATTTAACGGTTGACTTCCTAGTCACTGGGAAGCTTCGGCGGTTTGCTAACGTACTGTTTAAGTTTCCGAAGTGGTTTCAGCCAAAACGTAAAAAAGTAAGGCGTTAAATCGTTCACTTGCCAGGCCAGTCGATCTTCCCGATTAGCCCGAAGGCGGTTCTTTACGCTGCTGTTGCTGATTCCGCCCATCCGCATTACAATCGTCACTTCATCCATATAGGCCAGTTTAATCTTGTTTTTATGAATAAACCGCAGCATCAGTTCATAATCGGCTGCGTTTTTCATATCAAGTCGGAATAGACCGTATCGCTCATAGATCGATCGTTTTGCAAAAAACGACAGATGTCCGGGCATCCAGCCCCAAAGAAACGCATTTTGACTGTACCATCCTGAACGCCAGTATCTTTTTATGATGTTGGTATCTTCCCGGCCAACATACATCATATCGCCATATACAGCATCACTGCCCGTTCGTTCGAACGTAGCAACCATGTTTTCGATGACCCGGTTGTGGCGATAGTAATCATCCGCATTAAGCAGTCCGATTACATCTCCCGTTGCCAGTTTGATGCCTTTGTTCATGGCATCGTACAGTCCTTTGTCGGGTTCCGATACAAACCGGGCAACACGTGTGCCATAAGACTGAACGATTTCAACCGTACCATCGGTCGATTTACCGTCTATAATGATATACTCAATGTCGGGGTACGTCTGGTTTAAAATCGATTCGATACAATCCCGAACAAATTCTGCGCCATTATAGACCACCGTTATAATCGATACTTTCACGCCTTAATCGTTCGTTTGCGGACCAGAACGGCCGGATTTCCCTGATAAACACCATACGCTTCCAACGAACGTGTGGCCACTGAATTGACCGCCAGCACTGCATGTGATTCGCAGCGAACACCAGCACATACTACGGACCGGGCTCCAATCCAAACGCCGTCCGCCAACGTAATAGGTTGGGTGGTCAGATCAAAAGTCGACAGACTGTAATTGTGATTTCCTGTCAGGATCATCGCTCCCTGCGAAAGGCAGGAATTATCGCCGATGATTACCTGGCTCAGATTATCGATCCAAACCTGTTCACCAATCCAGACATAATTTCCTATCTGAAGTAACCAGGGGTATTTAATATTTACAGCGGGTTTGATCATAACCCCTTTACCGATCTTTGCCCCAAACAGCTTAAGAACCAAAACTTTAAGGCCCGCTGGTATAGGCAAATACGTGTTCAGAAAATAGGCGTTTACGATAAACCAGAGAATTACCCGCCAGCGTGGCCCATGATCGTACCAGCTATTGTCGAAACGGGACAGATCAGTTTTCCCGTTTGGCTGACTGATCGAGGAACCAGGTGTTTTCTTCTGAGTATCCATCTGATGGTTTTCCAGCGGAGTAGGCTTTTGTTCGTTAGGGCTGACTAACCTGCTGCGGCCGGATTGCTCTAAGGTCTTTGCCATATTCCGTTCGGAAATAGTCAATAATTTTGTCTTTGTCCTGACCAACCCGAAGGCCAACCTCCATCAATTTGGCATCGACCAGAAACCGATACCATAAGGCCTGAAGAAAGCACCAGACGAACCCTGCCCGACCATCCAGAAACCCCAGCCGCACAAAATACCGATAGATGAAGTACAAAATCGGTCGGGTAAACAGCGGTAATGATGCGTATTTTTCTTTCAAAAACCGAATGCGTTGCTCCTGCGTTCCGAACAATCGGGGCTGCACTTTTTCAGCCTTGTCGAACTGATAGCGGTAATTGAGCAGATTAATCATTTCCAGAATGGTATAATGATTATGCTTTTGCGTCCACCAGGTCAGATTGTTCAGATTATGATCAACAATATCGTGATCAAACTGAATCGGCTCCCCCTTAGTAAGTTTAATATGTTCATCGTGCCAGACCTGCTCGCAAAAGCCATCGCCCCGACGCCACAAACGTAACAGCCAGATTGGGTAAAAGCCGCCATGCCGCATCCAGCGATTTAAAAAAACACCCGACGCTTTACGTATACACCGCCTATGCCAGCCGATAATCCCGTAAGCCGCCGGTTGATTTCATCGGCTAATTCAGGCATTACGTATTCGTCGGCGTCCATACGCATGAGCCAGGGCGTTTGGAAGGGTGTATGCTCAATTCCGTAATTAAACTGCGTAGCGTAATTAACCCATGCATTCTGAACCACCACAGCCCCCATTGACTGAGCTATCTCCACAGTACGGTCCGTAGAAAACGAGTCGACAATGAAAATTTTATTCGTAAAGGGCAGTAAGCTCTGCAAACAGCGAGTAATGTGTTTTTCCTCGTTGTATGTCAGAATGATGACAGATACATCGGCCATACGCTATCGTACTTTTCTATAACAAATGGTCTGTTTCAGTTCTTTTTCGCGGAAAAAGCCATTAATTTTACTGATTGCCTCACCTGAAGCAGAAACCATGCAATATTATAACTTTTTTTATACAGGGCAAAGCATATGAAGCGACTTCACGAAAGTATCATATTGTTTTTGTACTATTTTTAAAATCCAGCTCCTACGTTTTTCAACGAAGTTGCTACCCGCGGAAAGCTGTGGATTCATCGCCTGGCAACTACCGGCTTTCCAGCATAATCTGTAGTTTTGCACTCTAAATACTCTTTCGTTCGTATGCGCCTTGTGATTCTTACGCAGGATGATCCTTTTTATCTGGCTCGCAATATTGATTATCTTCTGAAAAAACTGCCACCCTACGCTGAAGTTGTAGCCACGGTGGTCTTCGACGTATCGCCTTTTGGTAAGCGGGAGAGTTTTACGGAAAAGATCAAAAAAACATACGACATTTTCGGTCTGCCTTTTTTTATTCGCTACGGTACCAAGTTTGTTATGTCGAAACTGGACAGCCGTAACAACGTTCGAAAGGTGCTGGCTGATCGCAACATTCCCCTGATCCACATCGAAGGATCGATCAATAAAGACGAAAATCTGGAAAAACTTCGGTCTTATAAACCGGATCTGTTTGTCTCGATAGCTGGCAATCAGATTTTCAAACAAAAGTTGCTGGATGTTGCTACGTATGGCTGTATTAACCTTCATACGGCCCTCCTGCCCAAATACCGAGGGTTGATGCCTTCGTTCTGGGTGCTAAAAAATGGCGAAACCCATACGGGCGTATCTGTATTTTTTGTGGATGAAGGGATCGATAGTGGTCCTATTCTGGTTCAGAAAAAACTGGCGATTGGCAACATGACCCAGGCTGAATTGATTGACATAACCAAAAAAATGGGCATGGATGCCATTCTGGAATCCATCGATAAGATTCATTCGGGCAAGTACGAACTTATTGAAAACGATGCCTCGCAAATGACTTATTTTACCTTTCCTACCCGCGACGATGTAAAGGCTTTTCTGGCCAACGGTAAGCGGTTTTATTAAAGAAGTCAGGCCAAAGGGTACGGAAATCGATGCGATTACGCAACATTTCGGTTAGGCTCCCTCAGTCCTCTTCTTCTCTTTTATTCCCTATTATGAACATCCTTACGTTCGATATTGAAGAGTGGTTTCATATTTTAGACAACACATCGACTCGTACTGAAGCGGATTGGGGTCGATATGAGACACGTATCTACGAAAATATGGACCGCATTTTTCAGCTTCTGGACGACACCAACAGCCGGGCTACGTTTTTCTGCCTGGGCTGGGTTGCGGATAAACATCCCGAAGTCATTCGGCGTATTGATGCGGCTGGTTATGAAATTGCCACCCATTCATATGCGCACCAACTAGCCTACGAACAAACACCGGCTGAGTTTCAGGCCGACCTGGAGCGGTCGATCAAGCATTTGCAGGATTTGACAGGCAAAAAAGTTCGGTCGTATCGGGCGCCAGGATTTTCTATCAAAGAATTTAACCGATGGGTTTTCCCAATTCTGGTCGAGCAGGGCATTGAAATTGATTGCTCTGTCTTTTCAGCGCCCCGCGCCCATGGTGGCGATGCATCGCTAGGCATGTTTGAACCGGGTTATCTGAACGTTGGTGGTACGTTGCTGAAAGAATTTCCGATAAACACAGCTTCGGTACTGGGGCGGGAGGTTATTTTTTCGGGAGGAGGCTACTTTCGGTTGTTTCCCTACAGTCTGATCAAAGGGTTAATGCGCCGTTCCAACTACGTAATGACATATTTCCACCCCCGCGATTTTGATGCCGAACAACCCATGATTCCGGGTTTAAGCCGAGCCCGCCAGTTTAAGTCGTATTATGGCTTAAAGAATTGCCTGCCTAAACTGAAACAACTCCTGATTGAATTTCCATTCGTTGATCTGGAGCAGGCTGAACAGTTGGTTGACTGGGAAGCGTTGGCGCCCGTAAATCTGGAAGCCTGATTTCTGCAAATACACTTTAATACACAAACAAGTCATTAAAGTATATTTGCAGAAATTCTCCTGTAGTCATGGAGATAACACTCTATGAAACTACAACAGCTTACGTTTACCCGATTTCTGGCTGCCATTCTTATTGTTCTTTACCATCTGCCTTCGCAAACCTTGCATAACCTTCCTGGTTTCGGGTTGGTATTACAGAAAATGCCCGCTTTGGTAAGCTATTTTTTTCTGTTGTCAGGATTTATTCTGGTTATTTCAACGGCCTCTGGCACAGGGGCATTTAATCGTATATCCAGACGGCAGTTCTGGATCAATCGGTTTGCCCGCATTTACCCATTGTATCTGTTTGCCTTTCTGGCAACCTCTTTTTTAGACTATTTTACAAACACCATCCTATTGCCATGGGGTTTAGTTACGTATATTCCTGAAGTCACTCTGACGCATGCGTGGGTTTCGGCCTGGGTGCCAACAAGCAATTATCCTAGCTGGTCCATATCTGTCGAAGTGGTTTTTTATCTGCTATTTCCAAGCCTGCTTAACTGGTTGATCTCAAAACGGTCGTCAGGTATTATATTCTTTGCCTGCCTAAGTTGGGTGGTCAATCAGCTTATTTATGCGTACTGTTTTAATGATGGTATGCCTGCCAATGTTTGTTTGTATTTTCCCCTACTCCATCTCAGTACGTTTATTGGCGGAGTTTGCACAGGTATTCTGACGGTAAGACACTGGCAAATACTCAATACTCGGCACTCGGCAAACATTATTCTGGGGATTTTCCTGATTTTTCTGGCGCTTGCCATGTACCTGATTGGTATCCAGCATCCCCTAATGAACTATTACCACGATGGTCTGCTAGCTCCTTTATTCATCGCTCTGATTCTTTTTCTGGCTACACAACATGGCGCTCTCGCCCGATGGCTTAGTCACCCTAAATTTATCTATCTGGGTGAAATCAGTTACGGAATTTATCTGCTTCAGATACCGGTAGGCAAAGCCCTTTCAGTGATAAATAGCCATTATCTACATCTGAAACCTTGGCAATACGCACCCGTTTACATAAGTGCGCTGCTTCTGATTTCGTCATTCTGTTATGAACTGATAGAAACTCCGGCCCGATCTTTTATTCGACGGTGGTTTAGTCCGGCCATTCAGGTGAAACAACCGCTAGAGCAGGAACGCGTAACTGCCTGATCAGATTTTACGAAACGCTTCGACTTGTTGATTATCAACAATGCTCTGATATTCAGCAAGTAATTTTCGCGCCAGTACGTCAATATCGCATTCTTCGGCGATCATACGTTGGGCATTACGGGCTAGTTCAGCGCCTTTATCAGGATTATCGAGTAAATAGGTTAAGCCATCATATACCGACTGTTCGGTTGGTTCGCAAAGGTGGGCCGACTGATACGATCGAATATAATCGCCAAATCCGACATGCTCGGTTAGTAAAGAAGGCACACCCGTTGCCAGACCCTCAAGCGCAGCAATGGCAAAACTTTCTGAATAGGTTGGTAACGTAAATACGTCGGCATCGGCAAAAGCCGCCAATTTTTGCTCTTTAATCAGCATACCGGGCAGCAAAATACGCTCCTGGAGCTGATGGTGTTGAATAAATTCCTGAATGGTCGACAGATAGCCATCGTCGGGCCCAACCAGAACGAGTCGCAAATCGCTTCGTTCACGGCTTAGGCGATGAAAAGCCGGCAACAGTACGTCCAGTCCTTTTTTAAGATTTAACCGACTCAGAAACAAGATAATTTTCTCTTCAGGTCGTATGCCAAACTCCTGTCGAAACAGCCCGCGAACTGGGAGTTTTTTAAATTCAGCCGGCCGAAGCCCGTTTGGTATGACGACTACGTGCGGATGCGGATGCCCCAGGTAACGTTTTACGTCGTCTACCTCCTGCCTATTATTAACATGAATAACCGGCGTATTTGCCGTCCACCGACGCTGCCCAAACCAGGAGATCAACTGCTTTTTCCAGTAACTGCGTTTTATAGTCCATCGGTCCAGCAACCCGTGTGTAGTAAGAATTTTGGGCGGCCGTAATTTCAGTACGTCAGGGAGCCACACTCCCAAAATGCCACAAACCATGCACATGAATCAGATCAAAATCATTTCCATGCTTTTGCAGGTATTGCCAGAGCCCGACCGAAAATTCGGGGAAAAACCGACTGAACCAATGGCGCGGAACAGGCACAACCACTACACCCGGCGCCGTATCATAAATTACGTCATCGGCAGAAATGGGCGTTAAGATGGTCACCTGGTGCCCTTCGGCAGCATGAACGCGGGTATGATCAAAAATCATTTTTGCGGGTCCACCAATTGCCCAGGTATAAGCGCAAATATGCAGAATCTTCATGTCGTCAGAATGTGTTTAAAACCATTCAGCATTTCCTGTGCGACAACTTCGGGCGCGTAAGGAGCAATCATTTTTTTTGCCCAGGTGCTCATGGCCGGTACGTCTGCTTCGTTGTTCATAAATCGCAGGAGTAGATGACGTAGCTGGACCGGTTGGTCGGGACTGAAAACAAAACCGTTCTTACCATCCTGCACTAATTCTGGCACGCATCCGCAACGGTCAGAAACCAGTACAGGCATCCCGCATACCATAGCCTCATTGACAACCAGCCCCCAGGGTTCTGATCGGCTTGGCAGTACCAGTACGTCGCTCATAGCCAGCACTTCGGGCACTTTATACCATGGCCGACCGGGTAAGATGGTTACAGATCCTGCCAGTTGGAGTGTATCGATCTGCTGTTGCAGTTGTTCATATTCGGGACCGTCGCCCAATAGCAGAAGGCCCCATAATGGTGCTTTTGACGACTGTTTTTGAGCTTCAGCAAAAGCCGTCAGCAGCAGGGGCAGGTTTTTAAAAGCGATCAGGCGACCAACAAAAACGAAATTATTGGGCCGTAAACCCAATGCCTGCTGATGCTGAGTTCGCTTCGGTAAAGCCTGCTCGTATTCATGCCGGATTGCATTATTATCAATCGCATTTTTACGTAACAGAATCTGGTCAGGTCTGACGCCCAACTGAATGAGGTAATCTGCCGATTGGTTTCCGAAGCAGAAAAACCCATCGCAAAGCCGAAAAATTGTCCGTTTGAAAGTTTCTTTCCAACCTGAGCGCTGGTGATCGGCTGCGGTACTTTCATTCTGCATAATGACCCGAATGCCTCTTGCTTTCGCCCAGAAAAGCAGCAGCAGTTGCGCCGGATCGTAGTAGCCCGTTAACATAATGATATCCGGGCGAAACGAACGGGCATGCTGAAACACGGCTGAAATGCGTTCACGCAGACTTACATCTTCCCAAAATCGGTCGAACAATAAGTCGTAGTTATAGTGATAAGTAGGTGTTACGTCGGTCGTTACGGCTTCCAGGCTAGCCCGAGACCGTTCGTTCCGGGCAATTTGCAATACATTTACCTGAACGTCGGTCTGCTGATCGACAAGTTGCTGAAGTGCCTGAAATACACTGGATTTGTAATGTGACCAGAGAAGGTTATGAACGATCAGAATACGCATTAAGCTGGATTGGAAACAACGGCGTATTGATCACTCTCAACGGTGGCGGGCTGCTCGGACAGATAAGCCGGTACCAGATGCTCGATTCCCATAAATCGGATCATCATCCCCAGCGGAATCCAGAAAAACATCTCATACGGACGGCCATTGGTGAATAACTGCACCATAATCAGCATATAAAAATAGGCCAGAAACACACTAAGGGAATTTGGGTTGGTCCGCATGCTTTTGATGGAGTAATACAACAGCATAACATTGATACCGGCGAACAGCAGGAAGCCCAGAATCCCCATGTTCGTCAGCGCTTCCATCATGGGGATGTCTAAATAATGGTATTTATAACCATAACCCAGAATCAGCATATGCAAATGCCCGACAAGTATGTTGGTTAAAAAACCAAAGTTGGCCGAACGGTTGGCCACCGAATCATCTAAAACCGCCTTATAAGCTGCCCCTTGTGACTGCAAACCCAAAAAGGCATAGACGTTCTCCAGGTTACGGTCGATAAAGCCGGAAACATAGACAGACAGTACGGTAAAGATGTCATCGTATCGACGAAAAAACAGGATCAATCCGACCA
Organism: Spirosoma sp. KNUC1025; assembly: GCF_045160025.1. Taxonomy (GTDB): domain Bacteria; phylum Bacteroidota; class Bacteroidia; order Cytophagales; family Spirosomataceae; genus Spirosoma. Next base: position 3,511,732 of record NZ_CP087139.1, on the reverse strand, counting down.
CACCGATACACATCACAATAATTGGTCCCGGCCGGAAGATTCCCCGAACCGCTGTACGTATCTGGGCGGGTCGGACATTGAAAACGACGAAGAAAAATACGGCAATAATAAGCGCAACAATAGCCGAACGGGTTTGAGTCAGCACCAGCACCGCAATGTTCAGAATGCCGGCAAACAGCGATACCAGTCGAAACAAAAAACTAGTATCTGGACGCATCAGCCAGATTGCGCAGGCTATCACGCCCATAAACGCGTTTCGGGCAAAAACGTGTGGGTTCCCGGAGCCATCTTCGCTGTCGTTTAACACAATCGTAGCCCGTTGGCCAATGGCCCAGCTTGGGTCGGTGATCAGGGCATAAATAAGCCCAAGGTTCGATACCAGTGTAAAAAACACAATCACCGGAATCGCTACGGTAATGATGTCGTTGGGGATGTTGATCAGCAGAAACAGAAAAATAAAAATAAAGCCGAAATAGATCATTTCCCGCGTGTAATCTACGCCCCCCAGCCCTGGATACACATACATGTAGATGATACTCAGCAAGAGAAATCCCATGCCTATCCAGAACGTAATGACATTGGGGCGGTATAATCGGCGTAGAACGGTAAATGGCACCATCAGCAACAAACCCGCCGAAAATGCAGCCGCCGTAAAGGCTGTACTTCCGGTTGCCAGCCGCAACGTATCTCTGAAAAAGAAAATCAGGGGGTATCCGTCTATCATAATGCAAATGCCTACGACTAAACGGATGTAGTCGAGCTTCTGCAAAAGACGAATTAAATTAGCCATATACGGTTTACGACAAATAGAAATTACTGAGTGAGAATTGCAGCGTTGTTGAGAGTTGGCCGATAGGCAACTTTGCCATAAGACCAAAGGGTTTCAAATGTAGCTCAATCAACCTAATTGTATTTTTCTCAGAAATCAATCCGCAAAAATAGCGGGATTTATCCATAAAACGTTGAAGAAGTAAGATTATTCGGCCAGGGCAGTCGGGTACCGATTTATTGGTTCAGATCAGCCGCGGCTTTTTCATCAACTAACCAGATCAGGTCACCATTAACAGGTTTAATCACCTGCGACGGGTACTTGTCGGGATTATAGGCCCCTTCCAGCACTTCTTTTAGCGGTTCGGCTTTTTTGGGTCCTGCTACCAGAAACAGCACGCAGCTTGCCCGGTTCGTAATGGGTGCAGTAAGTGTCAGCCGGTACATGCCCTGCTGTTGCAAAAAATACGCTTTCGTCCAAGCCGTTTCTTCATGCACTACGTCTGTACCGGGGAAGAGTGAAAGCGTGTGACCGTCGTCGCCCATACCGAGTAATACCAGGTCAAACGTAGGCCCCGTTTCGCCGAAATATTCATGCAAGATACGGTCATAATCAGCGGCAGCCGCTTCGGGCTCGAGGTCGGTACGCCATACATGAATCTGGTCTTCCGGGGTGTACACGTGCCCGAGCAACGTATCGTAGGCCATGCCAGCGTTATTTTGCTCGTCGTCTATCGGTACGTAGCGTTCATCACCCCAGAAAATATGGAGCTGCATCCACGGGATTTTCTGCGAATACGGTGGCTTAGCCAATAATTCGTGTAACGCTTTGGGGGTACTGCCTCCTGACAAGGCTATGGTAAACCGATCTTTTTTTCAGCGTATCTGTGATTCGCTTTGTGATCAGCTCAGCCGCGGCTTTGGCTAATTCAGTCGGGTTCTTTTTTATAATAAGCTGCATAATTGTCTTTAGACAAAGTCTTCGCGCATGGGCGTAAAAATATCGACCAGCACGCCCGCTTCTTCACAAACGGCTCCGTGCCAGACGTTTGGCGGAATATAGTAAGCATCGCCTTCCCGTACGATACGTGTCTCGTCGGCAATGGTGATAGAAAACGCCCCACTCGCTACGTAGCTCATCTGCGTGTGCCGATGGCTGTGCGGTGTTCCGATACCGCCCGCGTCAAAGGCTACTTTGACCATCATCAGATTGGCGTCGTACGTCATTATTTTACGTTTCACGCCATCAGCCACCTGCTCCCAGGGCAGGTTCTGATCATCCACAAAAAGAGCGGCAAGTTGGGAAGTCATGTATGTATTAATTGGTAGTCATTGGTCAGTAGTCATTAGAAAATACGGCAATGACTACTGACCAATGATTGATTTATTTTGCCATCCACTGGAATCCGTCTTTCTCAACGAGTTGCATGGCTGCTTCAGGGCCCCATGAGCCGGGCGCATAGTTCGGAAAATCAGGCGTTTCGCTCGACCAGGCTTCCAGAATCGGTGTTACCACTTTCCAGGCAGCTTCAACCTGATCGGCACGCATGAACAGGGTTGCATCGCCGGTCATTACGTCGAGCAACAGCGTTTCGTAGGCTTCCGGCTCCTGTCCGGCATAGGCATCCTTGTAGCTGAAAACCATTTCGACCGGATCGATTGCCAGCGTTTGACCTGGCCGTTTTGCCTGAAACCGCAGGCGAATATCCATAGCGGGCTGAATCCCAATCGTCAGCCGGTTGGGTTGCCAGCTCTGCGTTGCTTCTTCCGGAAACGCGTAGTATGGCGCAGGTTTGAACTGAATGGTAATAACGGTTGCTTTCTCGGGTAGCGACTTGCCGGTACGTAAGTAAAAAGGTACATCTTCCCATCGCCAGTTATCCACGAAGAGTTTAACGGCGGCAAAGGTTTCAGTCGAAGAATCGGGCTTCACCCCTTCCTCCTGCCGATAACCCGGAATGTCCTTGTCATCTTTTTTGCCGGGACCGTACTGACCACGAACGGCTACATCGTTCACCTGCTCAGGTTTTATCCGACGGATAGCGTTCAGTACGTCTACTTTCTTATTCCGAACTTCGTTGGCATCGAACGAGATTGGCGCTTCGGTAGCTACCATACACAGCATCTGAAGCAGGTGATTCTGAATCATGTCCCGCAAAGCGCCCGATCCTTCGTAGTAACCACCGCGCCCTTCGAGACCGACCGTTTCAGAAGCCGTAATCTGCACATACTCAACGTAACGTCGGTTCCAGATCGGCTCGAACAGGGAGTTGGCAAACCGTAAGGCCAGAATATTCTGAACCGTCTCTTTACCGAGATAGTGATCGATGCGGTAAATCTGTTCTTCAGCAAACAGCCCACCCAGCAGCGTGTTCAGCTCCTGAGCTGTTTTCAGATCATGTCCGAACGGTTTCTCAACGACAATTCTGACGTGCGATTTATCCCCACAAAGCGGCAGTTTACCCAGGTTCGTAGCAATGCCGGGTACAAGTTGGGGCGCTACGGCCAGGTAAAACACAACATTGGGCAATTCGCCCCATTCCGATTTTTTGCTGGCTACATAATCAGACAGCTTTGTATAGGCACCGGCATCGCCCGCGTCCATTTGCAGGTACGAAATAGTCGGGGCAAAGGATTTCCAGGTGTCGTCGGGCCCGTTTTTACGGCGCGAAAACTCCTGAACACCTTCCAGCAAACGCTCCCGAAATGACTCATCGGTATACGAACTACGTCCTAAACCAACGACAGAGAAGCGTTCGGGCAAATAGTTATCAATAAACAGATTGTACAGAGCGGGGGTAAGTTTACGAAGATTAAGATCTCCACTGCCTCCGAAAATAAACAGAATCGTAGCGGGTGGCCGCTGATTAGTAGCTGGAATCATGGGTCGATGTATTGACGGGCGCAAATTACCGCCAGTCTGATTTCCGAACAAGTTTAGTCCGTTAAGGTTTCATCTTAGACGATGATTCTGCTACTTTTGGCCTTGTTTTCCATTCATTTATATCTCTCATGAAAATTGCTATTGGCTCCGACCACGCTGGTTTCCGTTATAAAGAAGCGATCAAACAGATGCTTATCGATCTCGGACATGACGTAATCGACAAAGGCACCTATGCAGAAACCCCCTCTGTCGACTATCCACTTTTTATCCGGCCCGTTGCCGAAGCCGTGGCCGCTGGTGACGTAGAAAGGGGCGTTGTACTCGGTGGTTCCGGCAATGGCGAAGCGATAGCGGCCAATCGGGTACGGGGTGTTCGGTGCGGCCTGTGCTGGAATGAAGAGTCGGCTCGCCTGTGTCGGCAGCATAACGATGCGAACGTTATTTCGCTCGGCGAGCGGATGATGTCGGAAGAAACCGCGCTAAACCTGGTTCGTATCTGGCTCGATACGCCGTTTGAAGGCGGCCGACACCTGGCGCGAATTCAGGAGCTCGATACGTATTAATGCATGGAGCCTGGAGCGAGGTTTCATTCACTCCAGGCTCCACGCTCCACGCCTAAAGACCATACTATATGCAGATTCTGTGGAATTACCTGAAACCCTATCGCTGGCTTGCCCTACTGGCGTTGGTTCTGGCAGGTATTGCCCAGATTCTTTCCCTGGTCGATCCAATAATTTTTGGAAAACTTATCGATGAATACGCCACGCATCCGGGTCAGAAAACAGAGACCGAAAAAATCAGGGGCGTTCTTTCTTTATTAGCCCTGGCGGTTGGGGTGGCTATTCTGTCGAATATTACCAAGGCTTTTCAGGAATACGTAATGCGGCTGGTTGTTCAGAAGTTCGGGACCGATATTTTCAATGACGGCCTCAAACAAACGCTACGTCTCAATTATCAGGAATTTGGCGATCAGAGCAGCGGGGCTACCCTATCGATTCTGCAAAAGGTACGTACCGACACCGAAAAGTTTATCAATTCCTTCGTCAATGTTCTGTTTTCGTCTATTGTTGGCGTGGGTTTTCTGGTCTGGTACGCCGTTACCAAGCATTGGGCGCTTGTTCCCGTATTCCTGACCGGGGTGTTGCTGCTGGGCGGTATTACAGGGTTTCTAAGCAAAGAGATCAAAACGACGCAGCGGTCAATCAATCGGGAAACGGCTCAGCTGGCAGGCGTCATTACGGAATCGCTACGTAATATCGAGTTGATAAAAAGTCTGGGATTGACCTTCTCGGAAATCCGGCGATTGAAGGTGCAGACCAGCCACATTTTCGACCTCGAAATGTTTAAAGTACGGCGGGTACGTTTGCTGTCGTTCTGGCAAAGCACAACGCTGAATCTGCTGAAACAGTCGGTCCTGTTTACGTTGCTCTGGCTGATTTTTCACAATATCCTGAGCACGGGCGAACTGATCTCCATGCAGTTTATTTCGGTTTCCATTTTCAATCCTTTGCAGGATTTAGGCAATATCATACTGGCTTACCGGGAGGCTGAAGCGGGCCTGAACAGCTTTGGTAAACTGATGCAGAAACCGATTGAACGTAATCCGGAGTCGCCCATTGAAGTAGGACCGATTGAGCGACTGCGATTTGCCGATGTGGTATTTCGGCACAACGATGCGGCTCAGAATGCCATTGACGGGGTTTCGTTCGAAGCTACTCTGGGTGATACCATTGCCTTTGTTGGCCCATCGGGTTCTGGCAAATCGACAATGGTGAAGCTTCTGGTTGGGTTGTACCGGCCAGTAGGTGGCGAAATTTACTACAATGACATTTCAACGAAAGACCTTCGATTTAACCCGATGCGTCGTCAAATCGGGTTCGTTACGCAGGAAACGCATCTTTTTTCGGGAACAATCCGCGACAATCTCCTTTTTGTAAAACCGGATGCGACCGAAGCCGAAATGCTCGATGCCTTAGACAAAGCTGCCTGCGACCATCTGCTTGCCCGATCTACCCAGGGACTTGATACGCAGATTGGCGAAGGAGGACTTAAAATGTCGGGGGGCGAAAAACAACGCTTATCCATTGCCCGTGCGCTGGTCCGCCACCCGCGCTTATTGATTTTCGACGAAGCGACTTCGGCGCTTGATTCGCTAACCGAGGAAGAAATCACCGACACCGTTCGCAGCGTATCGGCCATGAATGAGCAGATAACCATCCTGATCGCTCACCGGCTTTCGACCATTATGCATGCCAACATCATTTTTGTATTGGAAAAAGGGCGGATTGTTGAAACCGGAAATCACGATACATTAGTGGCACAAAAAGGACTCTACTACGCTATGTGGCGGCAGCAAATCGGCGAACGAAAGACCGGACTGGTAGCCGTTAATGGCTAAAAGCGGTAGACGTGAACTAAGTACCCCACCATGAACAAACGTGCCCGGCAAGTCAGTTACTTCCTGTCCAGTCAGTATTTTTCTGACGGGCTGCGGACAACGCTGTCAATTCTGCTGCCTGCCCTGGCATTGATGCAGTTCGGGCAGTTGCAGGCTGGACTGGCAATGTCGCTGGGTGCGCTGAACGTCAGCATTAGCGACGCGCCGGGTCCTGTAGCGCACCGACGGAATGGAATGGCAGCCAGCGTACTGCTCTGCGGACTCGTTACGCTTATCACCGGCTTTGCCCGCATGAACCCTTACGTACTGGGTCTGGAGATCACGCTGTTCGGTTTCTTTTTCTCCATGTTTGGAGTCTACGGCAATCGGGCTACAACTGTTGGAACGGCAGCCCTGCTGATCATGATCCTGATGCTCGACCGGCCGCTCGACGCAACTGGAGTTTTGCACGAAACTGCGCTCGTTATTGCTGGAGGCAGCTGGTATATGGCGATCAGCTTGCTGGCGTCGCAGTTACAGCCTTATCGGCTGGCCCAACAGGCATTAGGGCAATGCATTCACGAGATGGCTAAGTTGATGGCCATTAAAGCCGATTTCTATCGGGTGTCAACGGACCTGGACGATGATTACCGGCGCCTGATTGCCCAGCAGGTGGTGGTTAGTGAAAAACAGGATGCCGTACGGGAAGTGTTGTTCAAAAGCCGTCGGATCGTTAACGAGTCAACTAGTACCGGCCGGTTGCTCGTCCTGACATTTACCGACGTAGTGGATCTGTATGAGCAGATTACAGCCATGTATTACGATTATTCGTCCATTCGCGAACGCTTTGGCCGGACGGGTGTACTGAATACCGTAGCAAAATTAATTCGTCGCTTATCCGTCGAGCTGGATCATATTGGTCTGGCAATTCAGTCACCCGTACGATTTCATCGCCCGGTCGATATTAATCCAACGCTGGCGGAGCTGAAACAAACAATTGATGCGCTTAGTGATCAGGAAGGCAGCACACTGGTTCTGAAAAAAGTGCTGGTTAGCCTGCGTGCCGTTAGTCAGCGTGTTACGACCCTTCAAAACAATTTATCGAAACCGGATAGAAGCCCGGTACGTACCGACGACATTGAATACGGACGCTTTATTTCGCACCAGATTATTGACGTAGAGTCGTTTAAAGATAACCTCACGCTCAACTCGTCAGCCTTCCGGCACGCAGCCCGGGTAAGTATTGCCATGCTGGTCGGGTACGTTGTAACGATGCTGCTTTCGTATGGACACCACAGCTACTGGGTTCTGCTAACCATCACGGTTATTATGAAACCCGCCTTTAGCCTAACCAAGCAACGGAACATTGAACGGATCATAGGCACGCTGGCCGGTGGGCTCATCGGTGTTTTAATTTTGACATTTGTGCCCAATAAAACGGCTCAGTTTGGGTTCATGGTCTTTTTTATGCTGGGTACTTACAGCGCTCAGCGAACGTATTACATGGTCATGGTTATCTGCGTGACGCCTTTCGTCCTGATCCTGTTCAGTTTTCTGGGGGTTAGTTACCTGGGTGTCGTTGAAGAACGTTTTTTTGATACCTTGCTCGGAGGGGTTATTGCTTTTATTGCGAGCTATCTGCTTTTTCCGCAGTGGGAGTCCGACCAGCTCATAAAACCCATGCAAGCTGTACTACAGGCCAATGTACGGTATCTCCAATTACTTCTCGACAGCCTGTCAGGCAGGGCGATTGATATAGAAGAATATAAACTGGCCCGGAAGGACGTTTATGTTACGTCGGCCAACATGGGAGCCGTTTTTGACCGAATGATGTCGGAGCCCAAACACAAACAACGTAACGAAAGACTTATTTATCAGTTCGTTGTACTTAATCACATTTTATCGGCCAACATTGCTACCATTACGTCCGACCGGATAAGCAGTGAGCCAAAACCGTGTTCTGCCTCATTCATTCGGCCCGTAAAGCGAGCTTTATTCACCCTGACGGAAAGCTTACGTCGGTTGGGCGTTTCATCGATGAAACCAGCACCAGAACTTCCGGCTGCCGATTCTAAAGGAATAACTTCTCCCACCGACGACCGGTCGGTTGGCGAACAACTCGCTTTTATTCAGCAGGTCAGTAGTGATATTAGCAAATGCGTTGAGCGAATAAAGCCACATGCGAAGTCTGTAACCGAATCCTAAACGCATCGTCTGCCAGTAACCAACCCAGTAACCTAATTTAATTATGCCGTATTTAGTACTTGATTTAGAGATGACCGGCCCGGAGCCGGATTATAATGAAATCATTCAGATTGGTGCCGTCCTTTTCGATGACAACTGGGTTGAGCGCGGTCAATACCTGACCAACGTGTATCCCGAAAACCAGGAAGCGTTTTCTTCATCTTCCGAAAAAATCCATAATCTCTCGCTGGCTGAGCTGGAAGATGCTCCCATGATTTATGACGTACTGCCTGAGCTTGAAGAATGGATTTGTAAAGAGCTTGGGCTTCGGGTTCCGAAAGGCCAGCTCGACCGGACTCCGTTTCTGCGCGATGTGATTATCTGCGGACAAAGTGTGATCAACGACATCAATTTCCTGAAAGAAGCGTACCGTTATGAAAAGCTGAAATGGCCGTACTCGCGTGTGCTGCTCGATTTACATACCCTCGCTTTCTTTACGTTCCGGGTACTGAAAGCCAATGGACGCAAAGTCCCCGACCGGCTAAGCCTGACTGCCATTGCCAGCTATTTCGGCTTTGCCCGTGAAGATGGTTTTCACAATGCCCTCGAAGATGCGGTATTGACGGCGAAGTGCCTGAAAGAAGTCTTTAAACTGAGTGAGGCAATGAAACTGACGACTTAGTCACCCGTTTTTTCTGCCAGAACCACACACCCGCTATGCCAAAAGCCAGTAATGAAACAACAGTCACCCAAAGTGCATAGTTAATACGGTCAAGTGGTTCCGTATCGCCTACGATTATCAAACCTGCCCAGAAATTGGGCATTTGGTTTGTTTGATTGGCTGATTTGAGCCAATCCTGTTTAGCACGTTGCAGGGCAATATCTTTGGGCAGCCCCTCATCAACGTACTTGTAAAAAAGCTCTGTCAACTCATAAGTAGCCAGATTTTGAACACTCCAGAGCGTCGTTAGAACACTGGGCACACCCTGAGCCGCAAATCCTCGTGCTAAACTAAACACGCCTTCACCCTGCTGAACTGCTCCGACGCCCGTTTTGCAGGCTGCCAGCACCACCAGCTGCACATGAGGCAGATCACCGTCGCCAAGGTCAGAAATCTGTAGCGCAGAATCCGCAAAAAAGAGCCGGGGTTCCTGCCCTGAGCTGTCGGCAGTGGCATGGGTAAACAGTTGGATAACACTTGCATCGGCAGCCTTGCTTAGAAATGCCCTACGGGTTGCATTCCTGTGTGTTAGCAGGATTGGTGACTGAAACTGTTCAGCAATACGTTTCAACGCATCATCTGAACCCGGCAACGAAACCTGTTTCAGCGAGGGGTCGAATTCAACGGGCGCAATGCCCAGGAATCTTCCCTGACGAACACTCGTCCCAGCCTTATGTTCAGTATACGTTTTCAAGAGTAAACGAGCTGAATACGTGTAGCTGAAAGCGTAATCTTGCACCAAATAATCAGCCGTTTCTGGCGTCCGGCTTAAGGTTTCGAAGGGAACAAACGAACCGTCTGGCGAGACAATAACCCGTCCTGCGGGCAGCTTGAGGGGCGCCAGTAGCTGATTGTACAGCCCGTTACCCAACGTCAGAAACAGATCCCGGTTTGGTTTACGATTCATGGCATCCGGATTAGCCAGAAGCCCCAAAAACGCCTGTATATTTTTTTGATAGGCATTCACCGGCTTTACGTAGAGCCTAGCGGTATCAGCCGTTACGCCTAACACATACACCAAACTATCTCCAACGAAATACGTAACGAACGAAGCACGCTGTCTTTTCAAATGATCCCGCAGATCAGCTAACGACGTAATGGTGGTATCGTATCTGTAGCGAAAATAAGCTTGGTTTGATAGTTCCAATCTCTTACGAAACTCATCTAAATTGGTCTGCTCCTTATCAAGAGCTTGTTGAGCCTTCCGAAACACTAGACTATCCATGCCTTTGCTGGTAGTCGTTTCAGCAAGCTGGGCCTGCAAACTACTTACAGCTTGCTGCAATCGTTGTTCTTCCTTCGCCTGTTGAGGAGATAACTGCTGGCGGGCACCCAGTTCATTCAATTTGTCGGCCAGCATGGCAGCCCGACTCTTTTCAAAAAACCGAAATGCCTGTTCAGTATCCTTAAGTTGCAGGCAGGTCTCAATAGCTTGCTTGTAGATGCCTCTTGTTTTCTCACGCCAATAGAGCTTGGAAGAATTTCCAGTATGTTCCCAACGCATGAAATCAATCATCTGATCAGCTAATTTATACGTATTAAGTGCGTACTGAAACCGCTGGTGATTGTTTGTGGCTTTTGCGTAAGCAAGCCACGTATCGGCCTTGTCCTGAAGTAAAGTGAGAAGGTATTCTTTACCAAAGGTTGCCTGCATCTTACCAACAATAGGCTGTGTGGCAGTCTGCTGGTCAGGCATGTCGAGTCCAACTATTTTGAGAGCTTGTTTATAGAAGGAAATGGCTAACGCAAATTGGTTCTGTCGGGAATAAACACGCCCTATATCATTTAATACGACCATTCGGCTTGTGGCGTCATCACTATAAGTTAGCGCCTGTTTATACATGCTGAGAGCTTGGCCGTATTGCCGTATTGTTTTCTCGTAGAATTCGCCTAAAGTGCTTAATGTTTGTACACAACCGTAGCGAAAATTTATCTGTCGATAGATGGCGAAAGCTTTCTGATAATATCCAGCGACATCCTCATAATTATGCATGTCATTAGCTACACTGCCTAGCAACGAATACACATCTGCTACGTCATTCGGGTTATCGACGACATTGATTAAAGTCAGGGCCTGAGTTAAATCATCTTTAGCGGCTTTTAGCTCGCCAAGGCGTATTAATGCCTGCGCTTTTGAACACAAATTTTCGGTAACAACCAGCTTATTATTTGCCTGTTGAGCCATCCTGACGCCTAAATCAGCTTCACGAACAGCGGCCTCGTAATCACCAAGTAGATACAAGATATAAGACTTTTGGCTCAGTGCCTTACTGCCCCACATGCGCTTTACAGGATAGAGACTAGACAGTCTGACACACTGTTCATAGGCAGATAAAGCTTCTTTATAGAGGTTCTGATCGGCGTATATACGACCCGAATTATAATAACTGTTGACCAGATTCGGTTTATTTGCGAAAGACGTTTGACGCTGGTTAATGGCAATAGCCTGGTTCGTATAAAGTTGCCCCATCTGGAAGTTGCCTTCCTGCCAATAGGTACGTCCAAGCACGTGCATTAGTTTGGCATACACTGAATCATTTGTTTGCTGACAATGAATATACGTCCCTTTCAACAGTAGCAATTCACGTACTAATTGGCCTTTAGGGGCATTTTGTTCTATGACGGTTAATTGTTCATAGCGCGTTACCAAGTCCGGGCACTGAGGGAATGCCCGACTATTCAAAGCAAATAAGCTGCTTATGATTAAAAATAGACGGGCATACATAGCAAAACTGAATTGACATAAAAAACAATTAATTAGATGCTCTATATACTTCAAACCTGACTATTTATTAAAAGCTCATAAATGCTCAGGTTCACTATGGGACTGCCTGAATATATTTATTTTGATAAAGGGTTGTGCCACCTGTTGCCTGTGTCATTGCCCCAATAACTGTGCTTCGGTTTTGTAGTCCTCCTGGCTGATTTATCTGAGTCGCCAACCAACCCGCCAAAATCGGGCTAGCAAATGACGTTCCTACAACACTAACAGAAGAATTCTCCAGTACAAAACGACATGAGTCCACAGTTGCCACAAAATTAGGAACTACACCTAACACAAGACTGGGGCTGTAATTTTGTCCTATGCAGGCACTTAGAACTGACGAATTAAGATGAGCGGTAGAGACAGCCAGTACCCGATCAAATTCGCTAAACGATGCCGGATAAAACTTTTTCTGCATATTAGCTAAGTTACGAGTAGAGTCAGGGCTTTCATTCTGGGGTTTATTTCCAGCAGCCGTAACAATCCAGATTCCTTGGTCGGTAGCCTTTTTTATGTACTGACGTAGTAAGCTATCCGGCTCTCCATAATACCCCAGACTCATATTAAATATTGGAATATTATTGCGCCGGGCTGTTTCCATAGCACACATGAGCCCAAACACATCGCCCTTGTTGTCAGCACCTAGTACTTTCATCGGCACAATTTTCACGATGGTAGGGCTGCTGTTCGACTGACGAACCACTAAATGCGCGACTCCAGACCCATGCTTACCAATGTTATTATCACCAGTGTCACTAAAGCCTCCGCTTCCCCCTACAAAATTCCATCCTTTCTCGCTTGTATTAGATGGTATTCCGGCAATATTACAGAGGTTTACAGTATGTTTCCTGTTCAACTCCGGCAAATAAGATTCATCCAATCCACTATCAAATACAGCCACGGCAACTGTTTTGCCTGCATCCTTATTCTGCTGACTAATGTAGACATTCAGGGGGGACAGACTAGCAGGCCGCGATATCTTGGGGTCAGTCGGCTCAAAGACATCAATCGTATAATTGAAGCCTACCGAACCTTTCTGCACTGGCAGATCAATGCCACCGCTGGCAGCTCCCCCTCCTCCTCCTGGTTTGACAGCAAGCGGACCTTGTCCTTCTATAGTGTAACTATTGGGAAGGGTTATATTGATTAGTGTACTATCGCAAGGGCAACGACGTATTACAATTGAATCAGCAGCTATAGTACCCCCTGCCTCATCAACGGCATCAATCAGTCTGGCTTTAATATCAGCATCAGACACATATGAATTTAGCAGAAAATTAACCGAAAACGGCTTAGGATTTTCGGGCCCCTGAAGTGTCGATTTAACGCATTTACATCCGATAAATGAACTGGCAGATAATGTAAAGCCAAGCAACCAGAACAAAAATTTTCGCGATAAAGGGATAAGTTTCATAAAAGTGGATGGTGTAGATTATAATTCAGTTATTCAATCCCGCTTATTAATCGCTCAGCTTCCTGTTTTCCGTCCAAGTTCTTGTTAATCACATCCTCGAGCAATTTTTTGGCCTGGCTTTTATCCAACGGTTGGCCACGCTTCAACAGAGCAAGGGCTTCATAGAACGTACCGGGGTTAGCAACCAAGTCTGTTTGCTGGCTTAAGCGATGAAAAAACGTTATAGCTTTGTCGTAATTACCTTGCCGCAGGGAAACAATACCCGCATATTTAAGCGCATTTTCATTCTCAGGCTGGCGGGTCGCTATACGTTCAAACAAGGCTTCAGCTTCGGCTAATTTTCCCTTATTGAATTGCTCCGCTCCTATTGTCAGGCTATCGACGCCTTCTCCACCCATCGTGGTGGGAAGCTCCATAAAATGTTCGGTTACGTATTCATCGACCAGGCGATCTGCCACAACAGCTGAATCGGTCGGGCGGAAAAATAGCCAGCCTAAGCCAAGTAATAGAATGACACTGGCTGCTGCGGCCCAGGACATTGGCACACTTCGAGGGGAACGTACTGGTATGTTTTGGGTACGTAACTCATCCAGTTCAGCCCGACGCTGTTCACGCTCACGGACTTGATCCTGTGCTGCCTGCCTCGTCAGAAGGTAAAAAGCCACGGCATCCGCCACTTCCGGATCGGTATTTAGGACGCTTTCAAACTGGGTACGTTCGACGGGAGAAAGCTTTCCCGCCAAATAGTTTTCAATGGTCTCCAGATCAGTTTTCATCATGTATTACGAAAATCGTTCGCGTAATTTTTCCAGGCACCGTAAACGGCTGGTTTTAGCCACCGCAGCTGAATTATAGCCCATCGTTTGCGCAATTTCTTCGTCAGAATACCCTTCGCCCATAGCCAGAATCATGGCACGGCATTTCTCGCCCAACTCACGCAGATGCTGGTGCAGCTTTTCCAGATTACTCTGAGCAATGAGCTTCTGCACAACTGACCGTGATTCATCCGGCAGTTGCATCAGCGAATCATCGAGCGAAAAGGTATCGTGAACGCTACTTCGATTAGTCGTCTTTTTTCGAATAGCGTCAACACATTTGTTCATAAATATTTGATACAGATACGTTTTGAGTTCCGAACGCTCCTCAAACCGCCCAACACTGATACTTTCGAAAGCGGAAAGCATCGTATCTGAATACGCACTGGCGCACTCATCCTCCGTCAGGGCGCGGTGTTTACGCGTTCCTTCCGCAATGAGATATTGGTATTTTATGTACAGCTTATTTTCACAGAGTCGGCGTTGGGTACCGTCCGCCCGGATACCTGCCATCAGATCAGCGTCGGAAGGCTGTCTGGATAAAAGTCCCATAGGATAGAAGATTCATTATGAGACTGTAAGATAGAGAATTTAAGGGTATTGTTTAGGTAAGGGCTTCGCTAACCCTTTCCGTTAGGCAAACAGGAAAGGGCGCGGGCTAAAGCACAACACAAACACGAGCAGGGCAACCCATCCGAGCACCTGACGCTTCAAATCCAGCGGCTCCTCCAATTCGGTTTCGGGATGATAAATTCCTAAAAAACGACCCAGCACCAGCACAAAGATCATAAACCCGGAATAGCCAGTCCAATCGGGCCGAATCCAGGAAATAACCAACTGTGCCGTCACAACGCTAAGCGTAACGAGCAGAGAGGTCGTCCGATTTTCACTGATGCGTGAGAACGCCAGAAACAGAACAACGACATACAGGCCAAACGTACCTAATTCCGAAAAGAAAGCTTCATCAGACGGTACGGCAAAATCAGTGGGTTTGAACTGCCCCAAACCGGCATAAAAGGCAAAGGCAATAAATAATGTCGGCGCTACCCACCGAAATCGTCTGCGACCAATGAGCGCATACAGAATATGGCCACCATCTAACTGACCAATCGGAATCAGGTTGAGTGACGTAAAAAATAAAGCCAGATACCCGGCCATTACGTATGGATAATGCACCATCTCGTACGGATGTGGCACACGGGCCGGATCGGCAACATACGTTTTGAAAAAGTAGAATAACAAATTGTCTCCCAGCCCCATAGCTCCTCCTTCTGGTATGTTCTGATACGCATACTTTCCGTAGTCGAGTCCCCACTTCTGATATTCGGGGTGGATGGTAAAGATGAATTCAGGAGGGGGCAGGTGCGTAAAGGCATACCACAACACAATCAAGGCCAGCACAAAACCGGCCAGAGGTCCGGCAATGCCAATATCAAAATATTTCTGTCGGCTGTTAATGTAATCTTTGATACGGATAAACGCTCCTAGTGTGCCGATACTTTGACCGAGACCCAGCCAGAGCGGAATATAATAGGGCAACGTAACGCGCACCCGATTCGCTTTCGCCGTAAAATAATGACCGAACTCATGAACAGTCAGAATGGCCAGGAAAGGCACAGAAAACTGGAATCCATCCAGAAACTCTTTCCATCCAAGAGGTTGAGTTCCTTCAAAAGGTATAAATAGTCGCCCATACATCCATTCTGCACCGGCCAGCGTAGTCGTAACAAGAGTAATTAAAAAAAGACCTCCGTGCAGGAGGTAAGTTTTATTACGTTGATTCATAGGGTGTAATGTGTAATGAATAATGTAAAATGGCTATTGCCCGAAAGCAATTATTCATTTTGCATTGTCCATTATACATTCTTTAGATAGTCCAGAATTGTCAATGGGGGTTGTACGTGTACCGCCTGAATCCCTAACTCAGCGGCCGCCTGGATGTTCAGGGCATTGTCGTCGAAAAAAGCGGTTTCTTCGGCCGCCAGACCCGCTTTATCCAGTACGTGCTGATAAATTTCGGGCGACGGTTTCATGAGCTGAACATCGTAGGAATAAAATACCTTCTCAAAAAGTTCTTCAAGTGTAGGCTGGCCCATACCTGTCAGCACTTTGTTGACGTATCGGATGTGAATAGCGCTGGTATTACTGAGCAGGAACAGCCGATAGTGCGATTTTAACTCTTTGATTCGCTCAAGACGTTCAACCGGTATATCAAGCAGAACGGTGTTCCAAGCCGTATCAATAACTTCATCGGCCCAACTGTCGTTTTTGAGCAATTGCCGAACGTGCGCCCGAAAGGCATCATCGTCAATCAGGCCGGTCTCATACTGACTCAGAATATTATGCTGTTTCCAGAGTGCCAGCACTTCCGTTTCGGGGAGGTTAGCCAGCATGGCGAAGTTCCGCATGGGAGCCGTAAGGTCAATGGGAATGATAACGTCGCCGAGGTCAAAAATGAGATTTTTAAGCGTAGTTTTGTCGAGGGTAGAATCCATGCGTTACGTTCAGATCAGGTCGTATTGAATCGTGAGCCAAAGATAAGGGTAGATTGGCAGACAAAGCACGAAAATAAGTTGGCAAAGTTAATGGTTCAGGCTTAGCCGAACAGACCGTATCGGATGATACAATAGATGGCGCGGAAGCCGTCTTTCCAGTTTATTTTTTTTCCTTCTTCGTAGGTTCTGCCATAGTACGATACGCCGACCTCATAAATACGTATGCCGGGCACTTTGGCAATCTTGGCTGTCACTTCCGGCTCGAACCCAAATCGTTTTTCTTTAAGCGGAATCGTTTTGATGATATCTGACCGGAACAACTTATAGCACGTTTCCATGTCGGTTAGGTTCAGGTTCGTACACATATTACTCAGAAACGTCAGGAATTTGTTACCGATGGTGTGCCAGAAAAATAAAATCCGGTGCGCATTTCCTCCTACAAAACGGGACCCGTATACGACATCGGCAAAGCCATCCAGAACGGGTTTGAGTAAAATATTAAACTCTTCGGGATCGTACTCCAGATCGGCATCCTGAACGATCAGGTAATCCCCACTTGCTTTCTGAATTCCTGTGTGTAAAGCCGCCCCTTTTCCCTGATTTACAGCATGTGCTACGTATTGAATCTCGACCGAAGGGTTTAACCGAATAAAGTTAGAAACGACGGCTTCTGTATTATCTTTCGAACAATCGTTTACAACGATAATCTCTTTGTCGACCTGCCCGGCCAATTGGATGTCAACCAGCTTTTTTAAGATTCGTTCAATGGTTTTTGCTTCATTATAGGCAGGTACAATTATGGATAGTTTCATCGGCTAAATAGCATTAATTCAAAGCGAACCGTATATCTCATAGATAGCAGCGCTCATGACAGACAGACAACAGATCGCGAGGAGAAGATAATCATGTTGCTCTTCTTTCTTCACCAGACCACACCAGATTAAACAGGGAGCTATGGTTGCGAAAATGGAAATTCGCTCGTAAAGATAGGGAAGCGTTATTAATAATATGGCTGACCCAAGCAGACCGAAAAATAAGGGATAATGGTCTCGGTGAACGCGAAGCCAGCCTAAGCCTAGCAATCCAAAGCCTGCAACCCAGCCTACCTGATAGTACGTTCCGAGAAGCAGGTGACTGCCTTCGCGAGCTATCCCGACGATATCAGCTATAAAATAAAGCACTATAGCCGCAAAAATCGTTGCGATGACGACTGACAGCGAATAAACCCGGTGAGTCTGAATGTCCCGGATGGTTCGATTACCAGCAATCCACAACGTAGTTCCAGCCAGCATCAGGACGGTTAAGGGGTATCCAAACGAAGGCTTACCATTTACGTGTGTATGTTGAAAGAAATAGTGGTTTATAAATTTTTGCGGGTACATCCCCCCAGGTCAACCACGTAATCAATACGCCACAAATCGCAACTACGCCGAAAATGATTACCCGGATGACGTCCTTTTTCACTAATGGGAACGTAGGCGCAAATAAGCCGATAGCGCCCCCTGTAAAGACCTGAAAATTGACGGCAAATAACAGAAACAGGAGCCCTATTTTTTTACCGCGAATGGTTAAGATCCAAAAAAGATAAAAAAGCAAAATACCTGGTAAAAGTGGATGCGCCCGGCTGGCGTAGATAAGCACATAGGGATTGAACAAAATTGCCAGTGCTTTGTGACGGCCATTCCGAACATGAATAATGGCTAGAACCAGCCAACACAGTAAGGCTATAATACGACCGGATGGCAATAAAAACTGGCCCAAAAGCCCCAGGTTAGCCAGAATCGCCTGGGCGCTTGCGATCACCCATAAATAAAAGGAAGAAATCGACCAGGCCGGGCTTAAATCCAGAGCTGGCCATATTGAGTAAGCCTGAAAAAACGCATCCAGATAACCGCCCCCTTCATCGCCCCTGGCCTGTAGCGTGACCGAAAAATAAAGCAAAACAAAAAACGTAGTCGCAATTATTCCATAATAAATCTGTAGCTGTTTTTTTTCAATCATACCAACAAAACCTATTAGAAGCGGGTAAACTTCCGTTCAAAAAAGTGAAGCCTACAGAAACTTACGTTTGATGTTAAAACTTGTGATAGTGTGCAGTACGTTGTTGAGAATGGATTCTTTAGTTTCCACAGCTCGTCTAAAAGCGGGTAGAATCGAAAGAAGTAGAGGCATGCGAACGGGCTTTCTTACTCAACGACAACGCCCATTGAGCAGAATTTATCAATCCGCTGATTGATACGTTCCTGTGCCTCAATCGCGTTCAACTCGGCAAGCGTATCCAGAATAACCGTTTTCAAATGGTTTGCCATAGCCTGATGGTCGTTGTGCGCGCCCCCGACAGGTTCTTCGACAATTTCATCGACCAACTTGTTTAGCTGCATATCCCGAGCCGTTAGTTTCATTGCTTCAGCGGCCTGCTCTTTAAAATTCCAGCTGCGCCAAAGTATCGTTGAACAATTCTCGGGAGAAATAACTGAATACCAGGTATTTTCAAGCATCATTACCCGATCGCCAATGGCAATTCCCAAGGCACCTCCCGAAGCGCCCTCGCCAATGATGATGCAGATAACCGGTACGGTCAGCATAAACATTTCTTTGAGGTTGCGCGCAATGGCTTCGCCCTGTCCACGCTCTTCGGCTTCCAGACCCGGGAAGGCCCCCGGTGTGTCGATCATGGTGATGATTGGCTTGTTAAACTTCTCAGCCAGTTTCATCAACCGTAGCGCCTTACGATACCCTTCCGGGTTGGGCATACCAAAATTTCGATGCTGACGCTGTTTGGTGTTACGTCCTTTCTGCTGACCAATAATCATCACCGTCTGGTCGCCTAGCTGACAAAATCCCCCTACCATAGCCGGATCATCGCGAACGGTTCTGTCGCCGTGCAACTCGATAAACTGATCGCACATAAGCGAAATGTAATCGAGCGTATAAGGGCGGTCGGGGTGTCGGGATAGCTGAACCCGCTGCCAGCGCGTTAGATTCTGAAAAATTTCCCGGCGCAGTTTGTCAATGCTCTGCTCCAGAATGTTTACGGCTTCGCTGACGTCCACATTACTGGTTTGGGCTAATTTTTTAGTCTCTTCCAGCCGCGCTTCGAGGTCGGCAATCGGTTTCTCAAAATCGAGGTATGTTCTCATGCACAATGATGAATGATGAATTATGAATGATGAGTGATAAATGATGAATGATAAAATGCAGCACGTGGCTATCATTCATCATTTATCACTCATCATTCATCATTTATAAGTCAAAGCTTTCGCCTTTTTTTGGAATAATCACCTGTGGGTACCCTTCTTCGGCAAGCGTGTCGCGGAAGGATTCCATGCTCTCGTATTCGCCATGAACCAGGAAAACCCGTTTGAGCGTTTCAGGCGATTGCATTTTTACGAAATCAATCAAATCGTTTCGGTCGCCATGACCACTAAACACGTCAATTTTTTCAATATTGGCCAGCACCTGATGGTCTTTGCCTTTGATGCTAAGTGTCTGTTGCCCATTTAGTAAACGCCAGCCAAGGGTTCCTTCGGCGCAATAGCCGATGATGAGTATGGTAGCGTAAGGATTGCTAATATTCTCGGCTACGTGATATTCAACCCGCCCCCCCTGAACCATACCCGACGACGAAATGATGATGCAGGGTTCAGCGTAGTTCGATATAGCCTTACTCGCTTTCGACGATTCCAGAAACTGAAAATTCTGGAAATCGAACAGGGTTTCGTTTTCTTTATAAAATTCTCTGGCTTCCCCGTTCAGCATTTTTACATGCTGCATGTAAATCTTCGTGCTTTCGTAACCCATCGGACTATCCGAAAAAACTTTGATGGGAGGAAAGTTCCGTTCGGTATAGAGCCGGTTAAGGGTGTAAAGAAGGGCCTGAGTCCGGCCAACGCTGAAGGATGGAATAATCAGCCGACCCGGAATGTCGATGCAGGTTCGCTGAATAACATCGGCCAGCGCATCTTCGGGCGACATGGTATTTTCATGCAGTCGATTGCCATACGTACTTTCACAAATCAGATAGTCGACCGGCGGAACAGGTGCCGGATCGACCAACAGGGGATAATTCCGGCGGCCAATGTCGCCCGAGAAGCAGATGCTTTTCCGTTCGCCATTCTCCGTTACGTTAATCAGGATATGAGCAGCACCCAGTAAGTGACCCGCAGGAATGAACGTTACGTCCACACCATCGGTCACCCGAAACTTTCGGTTGAAGGCAATGGGCACTACGTTTTCCATAGCTTCACGGACCTGCCGGTCCAGATACAAGTCTTTCTGCATCTGGACCTGCCGGTCTTTCACGCGTTGTTTCTTACTGGCATTCAGCTCATTAATTCGCTTCTGATTAAGTGATGCTGCATCTTTGAGCAATACGTTCGTCAGCGCAAATGTAGGTTCAGTACAAAGAATCTGGCCCTCATATCCCTCGCGAAACAGATTAGGTAAGTTGCCCGAATGATCGACATGCGCATGGGTCAACAGTACTAGATTTATGCTTGAAGCCTCAAATGGAAAGAATCCGGGATGAGTAACGACGGGGGCTGTCTGACCGTTCGAACTGGCCTCTCGCGGCCCAGACCGTTCCAGATCGGAACCACAGTCAATGAGGATGCGGTAATCATCCTCCAGTTCCAGCAGGTACATACTACCCGTTACCTGCCGGGCCGCCCCCAGAAATGATAATTTCATGCGTGCAACTTTAACAAATCAATGTCGTGTATTCGATGTTCTGTGAAGGTCAGTTTAAAGCCAGTGGGATGGTGTTTATTCTGTAAGTTTGCAAAGGTAAGAAATACCCTGCGAATCGCCTAACTGTTCCCAAATGCGCTTTATTCACCCTTTTTCAGCCTGTTTCGCTGCTTTTATCCTTTACGTTTCTATTCACTTTTTTACCGGTACGCCTGCTTATTCGCAGAGCCAGCGACAACCAGATTCACTAGCTACACAGCACATAATCAGGCTGCTAGAGGCATTTCAGGCTAGCCCCGCAGCCCGATTTGGAACGGTTGCGCTTTCGGTTCGGCGGGTTCGCGATGGTCGCGAATTTATTGGGTATAATGCCCGCCAGAGCCTGCCATCGGCCTCAACGCTCAAACTTATTACTACGGCTACTGCACTTTCGGTGCTAGGCGCCAATTTTACCTACACAACTACACTCGAATACGACGGGACAGTAAAAGACAGTACACTTACTGGCAATCTATACATTCGTGGTACGGGCGATCCTTCGCTGGGCAGCTGGCGGTTTACGAATTATTACGACTTGCCATCGCTACTAAAAAGCTGGTCGGATGCGGTTCGGGCAGCAGGCATTCGCCGTATTCAGGGAGCTGTGGTGGGCGACGCCAGCCTATATACTGATCTAACCACACCCGATACCTGGCCTTACGGCGATCTGGGCAATTACTATGGGGCCAGCCTCAGCGCACTAAATATTAACGAAAATCTGTATCGCATCTTTTTCAGGCCCGGCAAAGCCATTGATACACCCACTACTGTGTTACGTACTGACCCAGCTCTGCCCTATCTGACATTCCGAAATTCGGTTACAACCGATGCCGCTAATACGGGCGACCAGGTGAATATATTCGGTGCGCCTTTTCAGAATCAGCAGTGGCTGACTGGTAAAGTGCCGATGGGCGAACCTGCCAATGAGTTTAGCGTTAAAGGGGCTATTCCTGATCCTGCCTTTTTTACAGCCTATGCTCTTCAGAATCAACTTATTCAGGATAACATTACGGTTAGCAATCCTCCTGTTTCGGTGGGCGGTGGATTGCCGACCTCAATCCCTGCAAAAGGAAAGCGAACGATTCTGAATCAACATAAATCTCCAACGCTGGCTGAGCTGGTCCAACAGACCAATTTCCAGAGTATTAATCTTTACGCAGAAGCACTGCTACGTACCACGGCTTTAGCCCTCGACAAGACGGTTCGATCTACCGATTCTAGTTTAGAGGCACTGGAAACGTACTGGAAAACGAAGGGTATCAGTCTGGATGGGTTTCGAATCCGCGATGGCAGCGGCCTGTCGGCAGTGGGGGCGCTTACGGCCGACAACATGACCAGCATTCTGAGTGCCATGGGGCGTGAACAATCCTTTTCCAGCTTTTACGAATCCATTCCGATCATCGGGCAGACAGGTACAGTACGTAGCTTGGCTCGGGAACGGCAGCCGCCGGAAATATTCGGGCGAAGAGCGGCTCGATTGAAGGCGTTAGAGCCTATGCAGGCTATTTTAACGCAGCTGACGGTGAGCGAATGAGTTTCTGCGTATTGGTTAACAAGTTTACCCCCCGCCAGAATCGCACGGTAACTCAGGAACTGGAAAAGATTTTCGTAAGCCTGGTCAAACTAAAGGGTAAGTAAACAAGGCTGTTTACGGCCAACCTTTCAGGCGCCATGTTCTACACAAAGAGCCTGAAAGGTTGACTGGGCAATTACTCATCGCCTACGTGTTCGCAGACGGTTACGACATTGAACCAATACTGGCCAATGGCTTTTGTCACCTCACTTAGCCGCTGAAACGTGGGCGGTTTTGTGATGAAACTGTTCGCTCCGTTGAAATAAGAGGTTTCGATATCGTCTTTCGAATCGGACGTCGTGAGCACCACAATAGGAATATGCCGGAGCTGTTCATTGGCTTTCAGTTCGCGCAGAGCCTCACGCCCATCTTTACGAGGCATATTAAGATCCAGCAGAATTAGTTCAGGCAATGTATGCGACGAACCCGAATACCTTCCTTCGTATTTCAGAAAATCCAATAAATCTTCACCATCTTCCGCAAACGAAATGCGGCTGGATGGGTAATGCTGATGAAAAGCCTCTTTTGTGAGGTAACGGTCGTCTTCGTCGTCGTCAACTAGCAGGATATGAATAGGCTTCGGCTGAAGTTGGTCGGTCATAGTGTTGTAATGATTGGCTTTCTGGTAAAACGACAATGAATGTAGTTCCTTTGTTGGGCTGGCTCTTGGCCGTAATGTATCCGTTATGGTACATCACAACCCGCTTACAGATAGCCAGGCCAATGCCGGTACCTTCAAAGGCACTTTTACCGTGTAATCGTTGAAAAACTTTAAAAATGTGCTCTACGTATTTTTCGTCAAATCCAATACCGTTGTCTGCCACAGTAATTTCGTAATATCGCTGGTCAGGAATAAGCCCTGAATACCGGTTTCCTTCGATAAGCTGGGCCTGAATGCGTAATAAAGGCTGTATGTCTGACCTGATGAATTTGAACGCGTTCGAGATCAAATTGTTAAACAGATGGTCCATCTGACTGGCAACTGCCTCTACAACGGGCATGGGGCCAATCTCAACCTGTATATTCAGTCCTTTTATCCGTAATTCCTGATCGTCTAAAATACGCTGGATTATTTCATTTAGATGGACAGGTCTAAACGTTTCGTGCTGGTTCGATATTCGCGAAAAATTGAGCAGATCCCGAATGAGTTTTGACATTCGTTCGGCTGAGTGCGAGATTTTACCCATAAACATCATGCTGTCAGCATCGAACAGGTTGCCGTATCGCTCTGTAATCAGATTCGCGAACGACTGAATCTTGCGGAGAGGTTCCTGCAAATCATGACTGGCGACAAATGCAAACCGCTCTAATTCTTCGTTCGATGCCTCTAACTGCCGGATTTGTCCTTTCAGTTTTACTTCATAGTCCCGCAGTTTATCTTCGTTCTTCTGCCGACGTATCAATTCCTGTTCCAGTAAACGATAGGAAATGACCAGCACAATAAATGTCAGGACCGACAGCGCAAAGATGACCAGAACCGTATTGCGGAACGAACGCTCAGCCTGTTTATTCCGAATTTGCATCCAATCCCGTTCGGTGGCCGTCATGATCTTCACATGCCGTCGGAGCGCGTCCATACGTTGCTTGGCCTCTTTACTGACAGCCAGGTTGTTTCTATCCAGAACACTCACCCCCATTCGGGTTTCGGAAACCGCCAGTTTATCCTGAACCAGCTTTTCAAGAATAGACCGGCTCTGAATCTGTTTGGCATTATCGTTATAAACGACTCGCAGGTAATCAATTTGTTTCGGCAATTGTTGCAGCGCTACTCGATAAGGCTGCAGATAACTTGTATCGTGGGTGATAACATAGCCTCGTGAACTGGTCTCAACATCTTTCACCAATGACAGTACGTTCTGAATAGCCTCTGTCACCTGATACGTACGCTGAACCCGCTCCATGTCATCACTGTATCGCTTATAACTGTAGAACGATATGGTAAATCCCGACGCAATCAACACCATAGCCGTAATAAACCCCAACGTAATACGTCGGTTCATTACTTTGGGAGCAAACTGATTGGGAATTCTCATAGCACGATCTATCTCATACAAAGATAGAAAAAGAACAAAGGGGGGAACCGTCAGTCTTCAAAGCAGACGTCCTTTATTCTATAACGTTTCAACGACCAAATTATGGTTTGTGTAGATACAGACATCGGCCGCGATGTGCATGCTTTCCCGAACCATTTCTTCGGCCGAAAGTCCGGCAGCATGTTTTTTCAGGGCCAGCGCTGCCGATTGAGCATACATCCCACCCGAACCAATAGCCGCAACGTCGTTATCGGGCTCAATGACATCACCCGTTCCTGACACTAAAAGCATATCATCTTTTGAAGCAACGATCAGCATCGCTTCGAGTTTTCGCAGGTATCGGTCGGTACGCCAGTCTTTTGCCAGCTCGATTGCGGCCCGCTTTAGATTTCCGCCATATGCATTCAATTTTTCTTCAAACCGTTCAATCAGCGTAAAGGCATCGGCTGTAGAACCGGCAAACCCCGCCAGAACTTTACCGCCCATCAGTACGCGAACCTTGCGAACGTTACTTTTGGCAATTGTATTACCCATCGTGGCCTGACCGTCGGCAGCAAGCGCTACATGTCCGTTATGCCGGATGCCAACCACTGTAGTTGCGTGAATTTTAGGTTGCATGAATTTATGTTTATCGGGACTTATAACGCAGGATGCCCTTATTAGGGTTCAAAAAGCATCGTGTTGGAGCCAACAGCAGTGAAGGCAGTTCTTTCCTCATTGACGAATAGCCACTTTGTGTTCTATATACTCTACTGCTGACTTTATACACCTTGTTCCTTACCTTCGGCGAAAGGGATGGGCCGGTTTATGCTTTCTTCGAGGGATATGAATGTTTCAGTACGTTGTATACCAGCCACTTTCTGAATTTTATCGTGTAACACCTCCCGAAGATGCTGGGTATCGCGGCAGACAATCCGGGCAAAAATGCTGTAGATGCCGGTTGTATAATGAGCGTTGACAACCTCCGGAATTTGCTCCAGTTGCTGGGAGACCTCTTCATACAAGGAGCTCTTGTCCAGATAGATACCCAAAAATGCGCTGATGTCCCACCCGAGTTTCGCATGATCGATCACCAGTTGCGATCCTCGAACAATACCCATCTGCTTCAATTTATTCATCCGGACGTGTACCGTACCGCCCGACACAAAGATGCGTTTGCCGATTTCGGTATAAGCCATATTGGCATCCTGCATCAGCAAACTCAGTATTTTCAGATCCGTATTATCAATTTCTAAATTTTTTTCGGTCATTTTAGTTTTATATTTGATGAATATCAACAAAACTACCTTTTTTTTATAAACGATGTAAATTTTTAGAAATTATTATGTAAAATTTGCAATAGCCAGTTGATTTGTAGTAACTTTGTATTGTCAAGTTGATCGTGCGGGGTCACACGCCGGTCTTCTTGATATTTCCGCTACGGCGGATCGTTTCTCACACTGTAGGATGTCGAAATTGGCAGACGTGCCCTCCTGTCTGGGGGTGGTGATAAAGGATAAACGCAGCATAATGCCGCCTTTAAGGCGACTGGGGTTGACCACCAGAGTTGTACTGTAGCTAACTGCACCGTGGGCGGTTCGAGTCCCCCTCCTACAGCTTTTGTTGCCCATCGGCAACACGGCCATTCGCCGATTATAATTTTTAGTTTGTTGATGAAGTGTAATTGAACACGCCGGCTCCCCGATGAGACCGGCGTTTGTTTTTTTTCAGTCGCCCCGTAACTCACTCAACCCCGGACTTTTTTGCGTATTTTTGCCGTTTCTTCAGTAGGGCGCAGCGAAGCACTCTATTTGTAAAGACTCCTCCGTTATTCCAACGTGAAACATATTCGTAATTTTTGCATCATTGCCCACATTGACCACGGTAAAAGCACATTAGCCGATCGGTTGTTAGAATTTACCAAAACAGTTGGCGCCCGCGACATGCAGGCGCAGTTGCTGGATGACATGGACCTGGAACGTGAACGTGGTATAACCATTAAGAGTCACGCCATCCAGATGAATTATACGCATAAAGGCGAGACCTATACGCTTAATCTGATTGATACACCAGGGCACGTCGACTTTTCGTATGAAGTGTCCCGCTCAATTGCCGCCTGCGAAGGTGCTTTGTTGCTCGTGGATGCAGCGCAGGGTATTGAAGCACAGACGATTTCGAACCTATATCTGGCCATGAACAATGATCTGGTCATTATTCCGGTTCTGAATAAAATTGATCTGCCTGGAGCCATGCCTGAAGAAGTAAAGGACGAAATGGTAGATCTGCTCGGCTGTGAGCGTGACGATATTATTCCGGCCAGCGGCAAGGAAGGCATAGGTGTTCCCGAAATTTTGTCCGCTATCGTTGAGCGGATTCCAGCCCCCAAAGGCGATCCGAATGGCGAATTGCAGGCTCTCATTTTCGACTCCCATTTCAACTCTTACCGAGGTATTGAGGTTATCTTCCGGGTGAAGAACGGCCGTATCCGCAAAGGAGACCGCGTCAAGTTCATGAACACAGGCAAAGAATATATTGCCGATGAGGTGGGTACACTTGGCCTGGTACAGGTTCCCAGAAACGTCATTGAGTGTGGTGACGTAGGCTATCTAATTTCAGGAATTAAGGTGGCCAAGGAAGTGAAAGTTGGTGATACAATTACCGAACTTGAGCGTCCGGCCAAAGAAGCCATTCAGGGGTTTTCGGAAGTCAAGCCAATGGTGTTTGCGGGTATTTATCCGGTAGAAACCAGCGAATTTGAGGACTTGCGCGATGCCATGGAAAAACTTCAGCTCAACGATGCGGCTCTGGTTTGGGAACCCGAAACATCTGCAGCTCTGGGCTTTGGCTTCCGTTGTGGCTTTCTGGGCATGCTGCACATGGAGATTGTGCAGGAGCGACTGGAACGCGAGTTCGACATGACTGTTATCACGACGGTGCCCTCGGTTCGGTTTGAAGTGATTACCACTAAAGACGAAACCCTGATTGTGTCGGCGCCCGCCGAAATGCCCGACCCCAGCACGATAAGCTGGATTGAGGAACCATTTATCAAAGCACAGATCATTACCAAGTCGGAGTACGTGGGTGCCATTATTGGACTCTGCATGGATAAACGTAGCCTGCTTAAAAATCAGGTTTATCTGACAACAGACCGCGTGGAGCTGCAATTTGAGATGCCGCTGGCAGAGGTTGTATTCGACTTTTTTGACAAGCTCAAGACCATCTCTCGCGGCTATGCCTCCCTCGATTATGAATTCATCGGCAACCGAGAGTCGACGATGGTGAAGTTGGACATTATGCTCAACGGCGACCGTGTAGACGCACTCTCTGCTATCGTTCACCGCGACAAAGCTTATGAATGGGGCAAGAAACTTTGCGAGAAACTTCGGGAATTGTTGCCGCGTCAGCAATTTGAGATTGCGATTCAGGCAGCTATCGGTCAGAAGATCATTGCCCGCGAAACGGTAAAAGCCCTCCGCAAAGACGTACTGGCCAAATGTTACGGTGGTGATATTTCGCGGAAACGTAAACTGCTGGAAAAACAAAAGAAAGGGAAAAAGCGAATGCGCCAGGTTGGTAATGTAGAGATTCCGCAGGAAGCGTTTATGGCTGTACTGAAAATTAATTAAACGTAAAGCCAGCTCAAACAGGGCTGGCTTTTTAATGCACAAGCCTTTCTAATTAAATTCTAATTAAAAGTCACTACAGGAATGTCTTATATTGCAGATGTTTTTGGTTGCAAATAATGCGGGTTTAGGTATATAATACCCGAACGAGAGTTACCAGGTAATTAAACCTCATACCATTATTCTGAATTACACTAATGAAAAAAGAGAGAAGCTAGCCCTTATTCACCAGTTTTATCCGAATGCCTTCACTTCCATCGACTGCATCAATAAAATTATTGATTTTGTAGAAAACAATCTGGATCTCGAACCCGCGCAGGTGATGTTAGCCGACAGTATTTGCAGCGATGACGTTAACAGCATTCAATATCCAGCCAGAGCCAGCGAATTTTTAGGCCCATTTAAACTGGGAGGCCTGGATGGCTTTCCGTTTACGGGCTTAACTGGTATGGGCGCTTTTGCCAGCCATGTTCCCGACGACGGCGCAGTGTTTGTTTACTACGGTCCACATATCGGCATTTCCAACAGCGGAACCCTTGGGGAAATTCATCGGCTAGGGCAGAGTGAATATTCCAGCTGCTGCGGAGCCGCAAAAGGAGCCCTGAATAAGTTAACAAACAATAAGATTGTGGAAGGCGATGTCAAGGATATTGACTACCAGATGAATACCATCGAACAGATTCTTCTCAGACAAAAAGAGCGTATCGAAAAAGCCGCTCTCCCACTCCAGGAAGCTACTGAAGTCATCTACGAAGCCATCGACGAGCGGATTCTGGAGTTGGTTTCCAAAACAAAATATAACTGTAAATATATAATCCTGCTTGGGGTTATTCATATCAACGGCGACGGCGATCTGGGTTCTTTTGCCTCCGCCCGGCGTTTTGATGTAGTCGATCTGGTCGGCAAAAAAACAAGAAACCTGAAGTATGAATACTTCGTGTAAAATTGCTGCTTACAGAATTCGCTCAGCCTGATACGTTCCCGTATTTGTATCATTCGTATAGCCTGTCAATTTAGTAATTTTGGCAGGCTATATCATTTAATACGTATTTCCTGTATTGATAAAATTATGGGCAAATTCCACGAAGCTATTAAGCCTGCACACAGGGAATTCATTGAGAATCAGCATATTTTTTTCGTAAGTACGGCGCCATTGAGTGCTAATGGCCACATCAATCTATCGCCAAAAGGGCTGGATTGCTTTCGGGTTCTGGATGAAAACAAAGTGGCCTATATGGATCTGATCAGTAGTGGTAACGAAACGTCGGCGCACACGCTCGAAAATGGCCGCATTACGTTTATGTTCTGTTCATTCAACGGCGCTCCCAATATCCTTCGTCTATACGGAAAAGGATTTACAGTGCTTCCTGGTACAACTGAGTGGAATACCTATGCCCCGCATTTTACGATCTATCCCAGTACGCGTCAAATAATGGTGGCGGATATTGAGCTGGTACAAACTTCCTGCGGTTTTGGCGTGCCCCTGTTCCAATACGCTGGCGAACGCGATATTCACTTCGCTTGGGCGGAGAAAAAGGAGAAGACGGCCTCTTGGATTATGTTCAGAAAAACAACCTGACCAGCCTCGACGGACTACCAACAAATTTAGGTTTGCAGGGCTAAAACCGAACAGGAAACTAGATAGAATTCGTTACTATACTGTCGTCAGGCTACGGTTTGTTAGTTGTTTTCCTTCGTTACATCTATCTGATCAGAGGGGCTCCACCAGTTAACCCCTTAAGCCGTTCAACACCATCGACAGTTAACCAATGACTTATTTTGTGAAACGCGGTTCCATCGTTCGTCAGATATGGGGCGATGCCGATGTGATTTTACTTGTGTTTGCCGGTTCGGCTGCTGAATTTGCGTTAAACCGGGCTGTAGACTGGCTATTTTTTACTGGCAAATTACCTGCCGACCCAATAGCCCGATTGTTTTCGACGGTACGCTACGCGCAGGAAATCGTTTTTCAATCCGACGATAAGGCTCGACAAACCATTGCCCGAATGGGATCTATTCACACGGGTGTTGAGCAGAAACGCGGCTATTCGATTCCTGACTGGGCTTACCGTGACGTATTATACATGCTGATCGACTATTCGGAGCGGGCTTATGAAACATTACACAGGCCACTTACCAACTCCGAACGCGAAGAACTTTTCCATACGTTTCGGGAGGTAGGCGCTGGTATGCACGTCCCTGATTTACCCGCTACGTATGCCGACTGGCAAGCTGACCGACAGGCGCATCTGAATCGGGATTTAGTGCGTAGTGAGTTTACCGATACATTATTCCAGCGGTATCGGGAACAGTTGGGAAGCTGGCGATACGACCTGCTTCGACAGGTTCAGGCTATGCTGGTGCCAAAACAAGTGAGCCAGTTATTGGCTTTACCTAAAGCCTCTCTGCTTACCTACTCGCTAGGACTGTATGGCATGCTAAATGCCCTGGGTCTGCGGTCAGTTGTGCAGCGGATTCTGCTGCCAACACCCTACCTCGAACAAATCCGGGCTTTAGACCGATAGTTTGTTGAGAAAACGTGTCTGGTTTACAGTAGGGAAGTCAGCAGAAGCTGTCCGTTTGCCCCTACGTTCTTTCACCGAACACAAAATTCTGTTTGCTTCCATTTATAAACCTTACTTCATCACCAATGCCTGCCTCCCCCATCACGACCTCCGTTTTTGACCTGTTTAAAGTTGGGCCGGGGCCATCGAGTTCGCATACGATTGGGCCAATGAAAGCTGCGTACGATTTTCGGCAGCGACTGGCCACCTTACCTCCGGAAGCACAACAACGGGCTGATGGTGTGCATATTTATCTGTATGGCTCGCTGAGTGCTACTGGCAAAGGACACGGCACTGACCGGGCCATTGTAGCCGGATTGCTGGGCTGGCAACCCGAAACCACAGACCCCGATGCGCTGCTGAAGCTCCTTCGTGACCCATCCGTTACGTATCCCGTCCCGGTAGGCGATCAAACGATTGGCGTTGGTCCACAACAGATTCATTTCGAACGGAAACGGTATGATTCGCCATATGCCAATACCATGGTGCTGAAGTTGACGGCCGGAGAAGAGCTATTGGCCGAAGAAGAATATTACTCCATTGGGGGAGGATTCATTATTCGAAAAGGTGAGTCCGAAGCCGCTGCCGATACGCAAACCGTACCCTATCCCTACGGGACAATGGCGGAGCTAAAAGAACAGGTTACGTCGCACAATCTGACGCTGGATGAGGTATTGATGGCCAACGAAATGGCTCTGACCGGGCGCACCCGCGCGGAAGTCAACCAACGTATCGATCAGATTCTGGACTTTATGCATAAAGCTGTCCGGCGTGGGCTACGTCATAAAGGCACGCTACCCGGTTCGATTAAACTGAGTCGGAAAGCGCCGATTCTGTTTCAGCAGGCGAAGGAAATGAGTCAGTCGTCGGACAGTTTTCTAATTTTCCTGAATGCGTACTGCCTGGCGGCATCGGAAGAAAATGCAGCCGGTGGTATTGTCGTAACGGCGCCAACGTCAGGGGCATCGGGCGTCATTCCGGGCCTTACTTTCCTGGCAAAACACCATTTTCATTACGACCGGGCTACGTTACGTTCGGGAATGCTGGCAGCTGCGGCTATTGGCTTTCTGGTAAAACACAACGCCAGCATTTCGGGGGCTGAGATGGGCTGTATGGGCGAAGTAGGTACGGCTTCGGCGATGGGAGCCGCTTTTCTGACCCGCTGCGTTCAGGAGCAGGTAACTATCGGCCCCATTGAAGCGGCTGCTGAAATCGCCATTGAGCATCACCTTGGCATGACCTGCGACCCCATCGGCGGCTATGTGCAAATTCCCTGCATTGAACGGAACGCGATGGGCGCTGTAAAAGCTTATAACGCTTACCTGCTGGCCACCTCGGGTGCAGCTTCCTTCCAGAAAATCTCGCTCGATGCCGTTGTGAAAGTTATGAAAGCAACCGGCCGCGATATGTCGACGAAATACAAGGAAACTTCTGAAGCGGGTCTGGCACTGAGCGCAACGGAATGTTAAAAGAGGAAGGAAAGGAGGAAGGGGACGAAAGGGAGGAGAGGTAATACATGTATTTCCTTTCGTCCCCTTCCCCCTACTCCCTTTCCTCCCTCTTTTAAAACAATTGTACGGCATTAACTCGTTTTAATTTAATACGTTAATTTATTTTAGTACGAGTTTGAACTTATGACCAATATATACACGCCCCAGCAACAGCGGATTCTGCTCATCACGAGTCTTATCATTATTGCTGGCTTCATTTTATATGGCCTCAGTGGCTATATAACTGCCTTTCTGGGCGCAGGCATTCTCTACGTTGTTTTTCGGCCCTGGTTCACGGCATTAGCCATCAAACGCAAGTGGAACCAATCACTTGTTACGTCTCTGCTGATCATTTTTGCGCTGGTTGTTATTATCATGCCATTTCTGACCCTGAGCCTGCTACTTATCGACCGAATTCAGTACTATAGTCAACATACAGAAGACATCCTGAATCTGGTAAAGAAAGCAGAAGAACTCACAGGTTATAAGATTACCAGTCAGCAAAATATTCAGGCTATTCTTCGGCAGGGCGGTACGTATGCCAGTCGGCTGCTGCCTTCTCTGGCGGGTGGGGCACTCGATTTTATTGTGATTATTGGCCTGATGTTTTTTACAATGTACTTTATGTTTGTCCAGCAAGACGCCTTCCAGAAAGGTCTTCAGAAGTATCTGCCTTTTAAGAAAGATACGCAGAAAGAATTGGGAGAATCGCTGAAAAACAACGTGAATGCCAACGTATTAGGCCAGGCACTAGTGAGTTTGGTGCAAGGCGTTCTGACGGGTTTGACGCTCTGGATTTTTGACGTACCGGATGCGCCTTTTTGGGGAACGGTCGCTTTTTTTCTGGCTTTTATCCCCGTTTTAGGTACGCCTTTAGTATGGGGGCCAGCCGGTTTAATTCAGCTTTCGCAGGGAAATACGAGCCAGGGGGTTGGTATTTTGCTGGTCGGTGTCATTGTGATTATCAATATCGACAATCTGCTTAGAATCATGCTCGCCAAGCGCATGGGCGATATTCATCCCCTTGTTACGTTGGCAGGTATTGTACTGGGGGTACCCATTTTTGGAATAATTGGCTTGGTCATTGGCCCTCTGCTGGTTTCTTATTTCATTGTCCTGATCCATGTTTTCGAACGCGAAAACCGACGGCAGGAAAAAGAAGTAGCCGTGGCTGAGGAGAAAGTCGAGCAGGAAGCCGAGCAATCAAAATGATTGATTGGTTGAATGATTGAATTAAGCGTGCGTCAGCCTATTCAATCATTCAACCAACCAATCATTCAATCATTTACTCCTGTCGCGTTACTTTGCTGGCACCGGAGGTTTCGGTTTCAAACGATTCGACATGGCCAAAATCGGCATGGCTGGCACCATGCGCATTCACATTGGCTTTGTCGATATTCATGCTGGTAGCTTCAAGTTTACAAGCTCCGCTCAACTCTGCTTCAACCTTATTAGCATGACCACGTAGCACCACGTTCGATGCGCCTGAAAGGTCGAGGTTCAGGTTGTTGACATCGCCATCAAACACCGTCCGGCAGGCTCCGCTCATACCAATCGCCAGATCGTTGTACTTTTCAAAACCGGCCAGGCTGGCTTTTGAGGCACCCGATAAGTTCAGTTCATTAATTGCCTTAGGTATAGTGATGGTCAGGCCAACGCGTTTGTGATCGCCCCAGTTAAACAGTCCTTTTCCGTCGATGGATACTTTCAGGGTTTCGCCATCCACTTTTACATTGATGTCGTCCAAATCTTTTTCGCGCCCATCAGCGACCACTTTATACGTATCCCCTTTCCGGAACCGCACAACAAAAGCCCCACCAACGTCTACTTTCGAAAAATTGCTGATGTTGAACTGGCGGGTATGATCACCGATACGGTCGAAATCATCGCCCAATTCGCTGGTAACGGCATTCTGTACATCGTCTGTCAGGTCTGTTACGTCATTATCCTCGTCGTCATCGTCGCGGTTTTTTTCGCGGGGGTAATTCACACAAACCAGTCCATCCTCTTTGGTAAATTTCCAGATACTCGACTCCATGCGGTCAAGTTCCTTTTCACCAAATTCATTCCGGATAAAGCGGGCAAAATCGCGGGTCATGCGGAACGTTTTTTCGTAAGGAATCATCAGATCCATATCCAGATCCTGCGCCCGGAAACGTGCATTGGGTGCTAATTCCAGCGTTTCATCAAAGCGTACCGTCGAATCCTTAACGGTATATACATACTTGATCTGGCGTGCGTTCGCCTGTGCTTCGGAGCGAGTTCTACCCTGTGCCCGGAAATACTGCACCAAGTTGATTGTTGTACCATCATACCCTTTCAGGTCAATAGATGGACGCCAGTTGTCGTCATTTTCAACCTCGTTCATGGCGAAGGTTGGTATAGTTGCCGGTACGTTCAGAATCTTCGTCTCTTCAACCGTACCCCGACGCTGAAAGCTGTTAATCAACGGAGTAGCCGTACCGGCAAAGACAACCAGACTAACAAGCCATACACCAGCCATTGTCAGCGCGGTGCGGCTGCTCAGAACACTACGCCCCATAATGAGCATAACACCTAAAATAGCCAGGCCAAACGCTGGAATTATACCAGCCAGGAATGCAGCCACAACCATTGGGAAAGAGATGTCGCTGCGGATCATTTCGATAGGCAGATTGCCCATTTGAACACCCTCAAGCCCAATGAAAGCTCCCAGAACTGCTAAACAGGCAATCATTAAGGCAAAGGCGACCACAAGCATCAGCACTCCGGCAAATACCCGGATTATCGACACGACACCATTCATTAATGGACCCAGCACACTCCCTAAGCCCCCGATTATCGTGGCAATGGCCCGGAACGGAAATAGCAGTACGCGGGTTAATGTGCTCTCATTATTCGGTGTTTCGTTGATGTTCAGGTTCTGCTTAATGCTGTGTTCGATGTTCGACAACGTAATGGGCTGGCCCTGCATTTCCATTTTTTCGGTGAGCGTATTGGCTTGTGGCGCTACCATCCAGAGAACAACGTAGAGCAGGAAACCAACCCCGAAAAAGACAATGCCCAGCACAAATAGCAAACGAATAACCCCCGTATCGACACCGAAATAAGCGGCAATACCCGATGCTACGCCCCCGAGCACTTTGTCTTCGGGATTACGAAAAAACTTCTTTACGGTTTTATCTTCCTCGATCGTGTTCACACCTGGCAGCGCAATCCACATAGCAATGTATACGATGAACGTAAAGCTCGATACGCCAGCGCCAAACTCATGCCCAAGTGGCGGCAGTGCCAGGAATAAGGTCAGGAAAATCAGCCGTACCCACACTACGTCGACATTGAAGTAGTGAGCCAGTCCGGCACAGACACCACCGAGTGTTTTCCGACGAATGTCGCGAACAAGCCTACGGGGTTCGGTCGAGACGGGTTGAGTATAAGGCGGAGGTGTGCCTGCGGAACTTTCAAAACCTTTTGCTTTTGGCCCCTGCCCTGCGCCCGTCGCCGAGTTACGGCCACCGCTGGTAACAAGAACCTCTTCTTCCTCAACGGCCTCAAAATCGGCTACGGTACCCATAGCGGCCGTTAATTCATTGACGTCTTCCAGAGAAACCGCTTGTTTATCAGCGGCTTTCAGCTTAACAATTAGTTTTTCAGCAATACGATTTTCAATGTCCGTAACAATCTCCTGACTGTCTTCGTAGGTTGAAAAATACTGCTGAACCGTAGTCAGGTAATTTTTGAGTTTATCGTAGCCATCCTCTTCAATATGGAAGATGACGCCACTAATATTAATACTTATGGTCTTTTTCATGGCTTTTGAGAAGAGAATAGGTTAAGCGTTAGCTGGCGGAGTTGGATCGACCAATGGAACAACGGGCGTTGAGCCATTGGCAGGTTTATGATATTGTGCTGCCTTATTGACAATCGCGTTAACGGATTCGGAAAGCTCGTGCCAGGTTTCATCCAGCGATTCCAGGGAATGACGACCAAGGTCGGTGAGGATATAATATTTCCGCGGAGGCCCAGAGGTTGACTCTACCCATTTATAATCGAGCAGACCGGCATTTTTCAATCGAGTTAGTAGTGGGTACAGGGTACCTTCCACAACCATGATTCGGGCGGAGGTCAGCTCATCAAGCATATCGGAAGCGTAAACCTCGCCCCGCGATATGATGTGCAGAATGCAGAATTCCAGAATGCCCTTCCGCATTTGCACTTGAGCGTTTTCAATATTCATTAGTGTGTATTGGTTTCGTAAATTTCATGCATCAAAGTTAATATAAGGTACTATGCGATGCAAGGTACCTGTTATCTTTTATAGCAATTTCTGTATTAATGGTAAAATTTCGGGGATGAATGGTATTGTCAGTTATGATAGTAAATGCGACACTTTAGGCAATCACCTTTTACTACAAGTTTTTTTCTATGGCTGTGGTATTCGTTAAGCTTTGGCTAGTCATGAGATGTCTGGACAGCCAGCTTGATCCTTAGGACTTAATTAGTATGGGTCATATTGGAGAAAAAGCGTAGCTGACCTGTCCCTCACCCTTATTTCCGGTCGACTGTCTAATTAAGCAGTAGTCTCTTCCTCCGAGCAATAAAAGCTTAATTTGTGTAAGAACTTACGCCTACGATTCGGCTTTATAGTCGATGAAACTTACGAATAAGACTGAACCATTCACCATAAAATAAAAGGTTCCATAGGTGAACGATCGATCTACCTTACTGCCAGACTAATTCTCTTTGTTGAATTATATAGCTGAAAAAGTTGATCAAATTAGCCAGCGTTTTCGAAAACTAACAAGAATTAGGCTGTGTCAACTTTATAGACATCTGCCGCAATAACTCAATAGAGTATAGTTATCATGGAAAGCTTCGAATCTTAAGCCATTGAGGATTAGCTTAACCTCTTTCGCTCCTAGGCTTCAGTAATGATGAGCATACCTCTATACAGGAGGTAGATGCTTCTGTGATAGCCGTTCAAGCGAATGAACTTTCCGGCGGAGTTCAATGAAAATAGGCAACCAGTAGTCTACTTGCTGCATTAATAGCCCGCCAAATCCAGATCAATTGTATCAATCTGTTCGACTCGTTTGCCCATCTTTTTCTGAATGATTTGGAAATGATGCTCGTCGTCGGGCGTTATCAGCGAGATGGCTTTGCCGGCCGCTTCGGCGCGACCTGTCCGGCCAATCCGGTGAATGTAGTCTTTGGGAGAGCGAGGCAGGTCGAAATTAATCACGTAGGGCAATAACTGAATATCAATGCCACGGGCCAGCAAATCTGTGGCAACCATTACCCTCAATTTTCCCGCTTTGAAGTTCTGGAGAACTTTCATCCGGACGTTCTGTCCTTTCTGGCCGTGGATAGCAGCCGCCTGAATGCCGTTTTTGGTCAGTTTAACCACTAAGTTGTCTGCCGTTCGGGTCGAGGAAACAAACACCAGCACCTGTTTCATCACTTCAGTTTTGATCAGGTATCGCAGCAACGGGCCTTTGCGCTCCGTCTCAACTTTATACGCAAGTTGCTCAATTAGCTCAATATTGGTTTCTTCTTCGACAACCTCGATTTTAACCGGTGTCCGTAATAGGGCTGCGTTAATATCCTGAATGGCATCACCTAGCGTCGCTGCAAACAGAATCGTCTGTCGCTTTTGGGGCAACAAGTCAACCAGTCGGTTCATCTCGTCGGCAAAACCGAGTTCCAGCATTTTATCCGCTTCGTCGAGCACCAGGATTTCGACATCCGATAGCCGCAACGCTCGCTGCGCCAGCAAATCCAATAACCGGCCTGGTGTAGCGACAATGATATCGGCTCCGTGAACGGCGATCATCTGCGGGTTAATGGAAACACCCCCGTAAACGGCCACGGTTTTTACCTTCGGAAACAGATGTTCACCCAACAACCCAAAAACGTCAGCGACTTGTCCGGCCAGTTCACGCGTGGGCACCAGCACCAGCACACTGGCATACCGGCCATTGACGCGTTTTGTCCGGTTAAACAACTCTAGAATCGGCAACACAAAGCTGGCCGTTTTACCCGAACCCGTTTTGGCGATGCCCAGAATATCTTTCCCCCGCAGAATGGGTGGAATGGCATCCCGCTGAATGGGGTAAGGCCGGGTGTAGAGTTGCTCCGTTGCGGCCTTTACTAACGGCTCCGATAAACCGAGCGATGCGAACGTCGCGTTATTTTTTTCCGCTTCGCTTAATGGGTCGACCATATTTTCTCATTTTTTCGGCTGCGTGGTTGCGCCGAACGTTTACTTTCTTATTCTTGTCAAGCTTCTCGTGAAACGCCGGACCCACCTCATCGCCTTTAGGCGCTTTCACGTCGATTGTTTTCATAGATACCTTCGGTTTCTCGTCCTCAGTCAATTCATCCGAAATAGTGAGGGCCTGCGGCAAGGGTAACCGAGGAATAGCGTAGTTCATCAACGCTTCGATAGCTGCCTGCTTTTCCTGATCCGCTTCGGTGATGAAGCAAATCGCAACGCCTGCCTGGTCGGCTCGGCCGGTTCGCCCAATCCGGTGAATGTAATTTTCGGGCAAATCGGGCAGATCAAAATTGAAGACGTGTGACACACCAGCAATGTCGATACCCCTGGCAATCAGATCGGTAGCAATCAGAATCTGATACGTACCATCTTTGAATAACTCAACAGCCTCAAAGCGCTGATTCTGCGCTTTGTTGGAATGAATGACACCAACCCGGTTCGGGAATTCAGCTTCGAGTTGTTCCTGCAATTGGTCAGCCAGCGATTTGGTTGCAACAAAAACCAGCACTTTGGTCATGGTCGAATCCTTGCCCAGCAAGTGTTCCAGCAGGTTAATTTTAGTATAAAAGTTGGGAACGTTGTAGGCGGTTTGCGCGATATTTTCTAACGGCGTACCAACTGGCGCGGCTTCTACCCGAACCGGATTAGTAAAAAACGGCTCGATCAGTTGCTCAACATCGGGCGTCAGGGTAGCTGAGAACAGGAGGTTTTGCCGCTTCGGGGGTAGGCTATCCAAGATGATTTTTAGCTGCGTACGAAACCCATGATTGAGCATTTCATCGACCTCGTCGATGACTAATTTTTTGACGGCTTTCGTTTTCAAAATACCGCTTGACAACAAATCGACCAGTCGGCCCGGGGTTGCTACCAACACATCCATCCCCTGCTGAACCTGCGCAGCCTGTGGCTTCAGATTGACCCCACCATATACCCCCACTGCCACCAGATTCATGTAAGTAGTCAGTTGATTGACGGTTTCCAGCACCTGTACGACTAATTCGCGGGTAGGCACAATAATCAACAGTTGGGGTAGTTTCTCCTTCGAGAACTGGAGTTGACGAAGGCATGGCAGCAGATACGCCAGGGTTTTCCCGGTACCGGTTTGTGCCAGCCCGCACACATCCCGCCCCGACATCACCGTCGAAAAAACGTTCTGCTGTATGGTCGTTGGTGTGGTATACCCCAACTCATTTAGCGCCCTGATTAGGGGTTTAGTTAAATTCAGTTCCTCAAACGTCATCATTGTGCGCCCGCTTCGACTAAACCACGAAGGTATAGCTAATCCCTGAACTCACTTTACAAAATGAGCAAAGGGTGTTATAGAAATTGGCATGAAGCACATATACCGCTCGTTTTGCCGTACTTTTAGGGCATGATAACCCCGCAGCAACACGCGAAAATTCTGGCCAGCCTGGGTATTTCAGAGTTGAACGCCATGCAGAAGGCTGCTCAAAAGGCCATTCTACAGGATAACGATACGATTCTGGTCGCGCCAACCGGGTCAGGCAAAACCATCGGTTTCCTCCTACCCATTCTCCAGTTACTCAACCCGGATAGCACAGACGTACAGTGCCTTATTCTGACGCCCACCCGCGAGCTGGCGATACAGGTTGAACAGGTCTGGAAAAAAATGGCAACGGGTTATAAAGTCAATGTTTGCTATGGAGGGCATTCGATGGAAACCGAGATTAACAATCTTCGTAATCCGCCCGCCCTCTTGATTGGTACGCCCGGACGCCTTTCGGACCATATCGGTCGTCAAACGTTTACCTTAGACGGCATCCAAACGCTGGTGCTGGACGAGTTCGACAAGTCGCTTGAACTGGGATTTCAGGATGAATTGGCCTTTATTAGTAACGGGCTGCGTAACCTGCGGAAACGAGTGCTGGTCTCAGCAACGGCTGGTATTGCCATTCCTCCCTTTGTCCGGCTGAACGCACCGACTACCCTGACGTTTACTGCAGAAGATGCCCCGGCCAAGTTAATCATTAAAGTGGTTTATTCGGAAGCAAAGGATAAAATCGACACGTTAGTTGCGTTGTTATGCTCGCTAAATTCGGAAGCCGCCCTGATTTTCTGTAACCACCGGGAAGCCGCCGAACGTACCAGCAACCTACTGAACGAACGAGGTATCTATGCCACTTTTTACCACGGTGGTATGGAACAGACCGACCGCGAACGGGCCCTAATCTTGTTTCGAAATGGCAGCGTTACCGATTTAATTACGACCGATTTGGCGGCTCGCGGGCTGGATATTCCGGCCATGAAAAACGTCATTCATTATCACTTGCCGGCCCATGCCCACGAGTTTATCCACCGAAACGGGCGGACGGCGCGCATGATGGCGTCTGGAACGGCCTACGTCATTCTACACCGGGATGAGCCTCGCCCTTCATATCTAGACCAATCACTTGAAGTGCTGCCACTGTCACCCGGAAACCAGAATATCGAATTGCCGCTGCCTGAACCCCCTGAATTTGTGACTCTTTACATCAGTGGCGGCAAAAAGAATAAGTTGAATAAGGTCGATATCGTTGGGTTTTTCTCCCAAAAAGGGCAACTCGACAAAGGCGATTTAGGCTTGATTGAGGTCAACGACTTTAGCTCATTTGCCGCCGTCAATCGCCATAAAGTAGCGAGCTTGCTAACCCGGATAAACGGCGAAAAAATGAAAGGAAAGAAATACAAAATTGAGGTGGCCCGTTAAGGATACCCTAAAGAAGTGAGTTTGTAGCTACTGATGGGAAAGGAGTGTTCAAAACGATTAGTCGTCCAATTTAAGGCTTTGTTTACCGAACGAAAATGATTTGATCGAAAGGCACTTTGGCTTAGTCCGTAAATTTAAGTGGGGTTACCAATCGCCATGCTGACTCGGGGGGTGTTCAAACCTGATGATAAAGGCAAACGCAGTCTACTCCCTTTCCATTTCTGTAAGCTGTTGGTTTAAGGGAACAGATGGATCGGTATTGCGTGGTGTCAATAAGACCACTTTGTGGCGATTGCTACGAACACTGAGTTGATTCAAGCGTTGGATTACTTCTTCATATAAGCCTCGAGAGATGGAATCCATGGCACGTAGAAGGCAATTGATAATACTCCTAAAACGAAGCATCCAGCGACTTACGCGTTTGGCTGCGTCACTTTTCAAATCGCTACCGACGAACTTTCCATTAATAGACTGATTTTACATATCATTAACGGCCGTAAATGATATGTAAAACTAATTTTTCTTAGTTGGGGCATAATTTCTATGCCCCGACGAGGGAAGAGATGTAAAGGTGAATCAAGTATATAACGTGCGTCATGGCTTTGTTATAAACTACTTCTCATGTATAAGCCACCAGACAGCTTGGCAGCGAAGACCGTTTTGTCACAGTTTATGTCAAGTGAAATACAAACTATAAAACGTTAGGTCGTAGCTACATCAGTCAGGCCAAAAAGACTAGCTTGCCGGTATGTATATAGATAAACAACCATTCACCCCTGATGTGGATAAAGAACTTGACGATCCCTATATACACACGGTCTCAGCGGAGGAGTTCGTCGAAACCGTCAAGCAGGCTAGTCAAGAGACGAAGAAGGACGTAGTAACTCCCAAATAGGAGTAGCTATTCTCTACTGAACCGTGCGTCGGCTCTATGATGATTTACCTTCAGAAGATACCCT
This sequence comes from Spirosoma sp. KNUC1025, assembly GCF_045160025.1. Classification (GTDB taxonomy): domain Bacteria; phylum Bacteroidota; class Bacteroidia; order Cytophagales; family Spirosomataceae; genus Spirosoma. Next base: position 3,469,398 of record NZ_CP087139.1, on the reverse strand, counting down.
AACGTTGCGCCTTATACTGATAGGCTAGCTATCTGTTCCAGACTATAAAATGCGATCTATTAAAGAAGCCTTTTTGTGGACGAAACTGAAGCACTAGTTAAATTGCATTTATTTAAGACTTGAGGCTCAGTTCCTTATTAATTTGCAAACGCAAAAAAAATATATTTCCAAGTTCATCATTGGAGAGCAGTCAATAAGGATGCTAGAAGACCACCAATAGCCAACCAGGTCGCTTGAAACAACCTGGTTGCTTATAATAAATAGCAAACTCGCCGTTTTATATAATCGGCGAGTCTACCAATGCCATCAATTTTTTAAAAGTTACCGTTTATGGAACCCTATTGCTTAGCCTGATTTATTTCCCTTAAAAACTGTAATACCTCCTCTGCATGGGCACTACCGTTGAAAAATCCTTTATACTTATAGACTAGCTTGCCCGATAAATCAAAGACAAATGTTTCCCTGCCGGTCAGGAAAAGCATGCTTTTTATTCCAAATTCGGTCAAAACCCGGTTGTCCGGATCGCTTAACAGGGTGAATGGCAGCCGGTGATGCTGCGCGAAAGCCAGATGACTGGCCGAAGTTCCAGCATTTATACCGATTACCAGGGCCCCTGCATCTGTAAAGTCCTGATAACTATCCCGGAAAGCACAGGCCTCTTTTGTACAAATACCACTTTCGTCTTTTGGATAAAAATAGATAACCAGCTTTTTTTTCCCTACCCAATCGTGGACATGAAAACCCTTCCCATGCTGGTCTTTTAGGATAAAAAGCGGGATAGGATCACCAATCTCAAGTGGCTTTGCCATGTGTGTTACTTGATTTTACATATTGATAGAGACTGGTTTTAATCTGCCCAGATACCCTAACCCGGCAGAACTCCGGGTTAGGGGTAAAAACAACCTTAGGCTAGTTGTTCAGCAAACTCAATCAAATTACCCCAGGGGTCGGCGATGAAAGCCAGCCGTTTGCCAATAGCAGGTAAGTCAAAGGCTTCCCCAACTAGAGTAACTCCCCGTTGGGCCAGTTCACGCAATGCATCGTCTACGCTCGGTACATCAATACAAAAGTGATGGTATCCTGCCGGGTGGAGGCTTTCTTCCAGGTCTATGTAAGAGGCTCCCGTTTCAGGTTGCCCACCAGCCAGCAGTTCTACCCAAAAATTATCGTCGTTAGCGGGTGCTAAATAAGCCAGTTGCAAGTCGCCAAAAGGCCATTCATGAATGAGCCGAAAATCGAGCTTTTCCATATACCATTGTTTGCTGGCTTCATAATCTGGTACCCGAACCGCTACGTGGGCACCCCGCATTTGGCTGAACGGACTGTGGGTATTACGAGCGGGCAATTGAATCTTGACGTGTTGCGTTTCCATTTTACTTCGTTGGTTAGTTGAATTGATGAAGCAAAATTGGCGTCTCACCGATCAGCGTTCTGTATCAGAATCAAAGGCCTTATTACGAATTTCAAAGAAATGCGACTGACTTAATCAAGCACTTAATTTCCGGCTGGGATTCGTTTCATAATGTCGGCAAATTGTATCCCATCCAGGAAAGCATCTACCTGAATAATGCGGCCATCCTTCAACCTCATAAACCAGGCGTAGGACATATTATACGGCTTGCCATCTTTTGCCGTGGCTTTTCCATCGATTAACGCGATGACCACGTCGCCTTCCGCATACAAGCTGCGAACCGTCGGAACGATCTTTTGCGACAGCCGTTCATTCAGCGGATTAATGACCTCATCCAAAAACTGTTGTTTATTCGGGTACGTCTTCGATAAAGGCGTGCTACCATTAATTGTCCATTTTACATCATCCGTAAGCAGGTCAAAAAAATTTCCCTCACCTTTTGCCCATCGGTCAAATCCAGCCTGGATAATCTTTTTATTTTCCTGGGTAGTCTGAGCAGTAGCCGTAATGGCGGCTCCCAGCACCGTGAGAATGGTTAATCCGATTATATTCATGTTTTTGAATTTGCTGTTAGTTGAATGAAAAATGAAAAACTGGACACTTCTGCTCAGGGGCGGTGACCTTTATTCCCATTGCTGCTGCTTTTCGGCGTATCATCACGGAAAGGCTTTCATTATAACTGGGCGTTATCGAAAAGTCAATAAGGTGCCCTTTGTCATTTGTCCGAATAAGCGGTAGAAGGTAGTGAATCAGGCGGAGCGCTGTACTAGTGGTATTTACCAATCTGTCAATCATACCGTATTTTACACTCAGATAGTCCGACAGCTGGGCTAACTGTGCTTCATTAGTCGGGTCCAGCAGGATGGTATCCAGTAAAGGATTGTCCGGCAGATCCTGATCCAAACGTGTAGTATCTTCAGCGATAGCAATAACCATTTGCTGCCTGGATAGGAGATACTTGATGGTGGCTAAACCCAGTCCATGTGCGGCCCCCGTAACCAGCCATTTCTTCTCAGTCTCCATAGTATCCGGTTAACTAATGTCTTTTGCGACCAATACAAACTCGATCACTGATCTGGTAAGTAAGGGCGTAATGCGGTTAAGCAACGTAGCCGTGGTTGGTAACTGGTTATGGGCATCCAGGTCCTGTTGGGTTTCCCATCGTTCATACAATACAAACCGGTTAGTGCTTCCAATGACCTTATGGAAATGAAATTCTACATTACCGGTTTCGTTCCGAACCAATGGAACAAACTCCTTAAACAGGTCGACAAAGGCATCTGAGCATCCGGGTTTCGTCTCAAACGGTACGATCAGCGTAGTAAGCGGACGGTGAACCTGCTTCTGCCGTTTCGAGGATAGGGGCCATACATCTTCCAGATAGTTCATCTCGATGGGTTCGGCCAGATCGTCCTGTTGCAAGTCGAACGCTCCCTGCGTATATGGCTGCTGAAAATGATTGTCCAGTGCGGACTGGTTTTGCCAGCGCTCAAACAGGTAAAAACGATCCTGCTCATTCTCAACTGTATACAGCTCCATTTTTATGTTTCCATCTTCGGTGCGGGCACCTAGTACATCAGCCCGCAAAGCATCTCTGGCCAGCTGCTGACTCTCCGGTTTTGCGGCCACGCGCACAAATAGGATCACTGGCTGCTGATCTCCGTTTTGTATCTGTTCAGACGAGTTCATGATTGTATTTTGTTACAATAGACTTACTGATGAATCTCAACCTCGGTCCGTTCTGCATACAGTTTCCAGAAAAGGTCGGCTAATAGCGCGGGTGCGTGCGTCTCGCTGTCGGGATTGATGAAACCGGCTACGGTTAGCAGACCGACATAAATACCATCTGCTTTCAGCCGCTCGTGAAGCTGATAAGCGAGACTACGTACGCCTGCTTTCCCTATCGAGAGCGACCCGTAGTCAGCGCTGGGGTTTATTCCCAAACCACCACCGGTAAGCAGAAAGGCACCTTTAGTGTGCTTCAAGCCTTCATATGTAGCCTGAAGCACACTAAGCGCATTGGCTACATTGACGGTGAATTCGCGGGTCAACTCTTCTGGACTTTCGTCCATAATATCCCGGGCTTTCACAACCGCTGCATTATAAAGCACCACATCGAAACCAGAAGAACCGATTGATAAGGTTTGAATGGATTCTCTAAGCTGGGTGGCACTTCCCGCATCGGCAGTCGAAAAAGCAACGTCTATGCCTTGCGCTTCGAGTTTCCGCTTGATACGTTCCAGATTAACAGCACTGCGACTAACGAGCTTGATGTTGAAGCCTTCGCTGGCAAACTTCTCGGCAACACTGCTGCTCAGTCCAGGCCCGGCACCTATGATTAATAAGGATTTTTTCATTTGTTCTGTCCGTTTATTGAACAGATCAAAATTCGCCACAAGAACCAGGCCGGAGCTTACGAATTGCAAAGCAGGTGTTACGAATTTCAAAGATTCAGGGAGGCCAAATAAAAAAAGCCCTCTATTTAACACGGAGGGCTTTTCAATGATCTCGTAAGACGTTCAGAAGCTCCTTCGGAACTCTGCTGGCGTATAGCCGGTGTGTTTTTTAAAAAATACGTTAAAGCTGGGCTGCTCAGCAAAACCAATGCTATGGCTGATGTCCTGAAGGCTCCAGTCGGTTTGTACCAGCAACGCCTTGGCTTCATCCAGAATACGGTTCTGAATGTGTGTACTGGCATTTTGCCCGGTATGCTTCTTTAATAGTTGGTTGAGATAATTGGGGTGCATGTGCAGGCTCCCGGCAAATTCCTTGGCGGTTTTGATCCGGATGGGGGCACTGTAATTGATACCTGAAATTTCCTTTTCCAGCAGATCAAAAAAATGGTGGATGTGCGTGTAGTCAGCGGTAACTTCATCGGGCTTGGGATAGCGCGCCACCTTCATGCTTTCGACCATCAGGAGTTGAAGAAAGGCCTGCATCGCATCGTCTTTAAAAGCACTATTGCTTAGTTCTTCCTCCTGCATCCTCTCAAAATACTGACTGATCCTGGGTACTTCCGCTTCGTTGAGACGGATCACACTTTTAGCTTTGTCCGTGAACAGTTCGAATTTATCGATAACCGCTTTGAGCTGTACATGCGTATTAATGAAGGCCTTTTTGAAAAGGACGTAATAGCCACCGGATTCATCCGACAGATTTTTCCAGGAAATAATGTCGTTTGGATGGATGAACAGCAGCGTCGGTTCCTCGATGTAATAGGTGTTAAGCCCCATGGTGAATACTCCGGTTCCTTTGGTAATCAGCAGAATTTTAAAAAATTCCCTCCGATTGGGCGACAGGTAGTTTCGGCATTCATGCTGCTCGCGGTTAAATACCCGGATCGTCCAATCTTCATAATACTCACGAAAAACCGGAATCATGTCCGGCAGGTCGCGCAGCGTGTCGATCACTTTGCTATCTAAAGTCGTCTTGGTCATATCGGGTTATCAGACGTTTGTACAAATCTATTGAGAATCACATAAATAAGCACCTGGCTGTTTTGCCAGGTGCTTATCGTTAATCGGTAAAATCACAACTGAGTGTCGTTTCTTCCCAGGCGTCATAGTCGGTGGCCAGTTCGGAAAGTTTAGTCCGGGCTCCTTCGAGCGCATCACGTCCGAGTAGCAGCCTGAGGGGTGGGTGTTCCGCTTCTACAACCTTTACGATGGCCTGGGCGGCCAGCATTGGGTCACCGGCTTGTTTTCCACTTAAGCCACGTACCCATTGCTTCGTAGCTTCGGCCGTTGCCGCGTAATCTGCGATAATTACCGGACTATCCTTCGCCGACCGGCCTGCCCAATCGGTGCGAAAATTACCGGGTGCGACAATCGTAACTTTTAGGCCCAGCGGACTAACTTCTTTAAAAAGAGCTTCCGAGAATCCATCAACAGCGTATTTGGTGGCATGGTAGTAGCCCAGCGAAGGGAACGACTTCAATCCGCCAATGGACGATATGTTAATGATATGGCCACTGCCCTGCGCACGCATAATGGGCAATAGCTGGCGGGTCATTTCACTCAGACCCCAGAAGTTCACTTCGAACATCTGGCGGATGTCATCTTCCTGGCTTTCTTCTACGGCACCGAAATAGCCAATACCCGCATTGTTGACCAGTACGTCAATTCGCCCGAACTTTTCGCGGACTTCGGCCACAGCGGATTTAATCTGCTCGTAGTCGGTAACATCCAGTTTCAGCGGAATGGCTGTCTCGGGATAGGCGTCGACCAGATCCTGAATAGCTTCTGTTTTACGGGCGGCAATGGCTACACGGTATCCTGTCTGCAAGGCAACCGTTGCGATAGCCCGGCCAAAGCCGGTAGAGCAGCCGGTTATTAACCATACTTTTTTCATGATTTGTTGTGTAAAAGGTTCCGATAATCAGATCGTATTTTCCCAGGCTTTCAGCTGGTGCTCTTTCAACATGTCTTCCACGAACTGCGGAACCACATTCCGGAACTTACCCGTATCCGACGGAACGATCCGGATCATCGCATCAATCATTTCAGTTGGGTCAAGTCGGCCTTCAGGGGTACCTAGCAGCGAGTCAAAAACGGCTTTCATATCGGCGCGTTTCGTAAAATTTTTGTCGTCGTCCAGCCATCGGAACGCATTGTCGGCCATCGTTTCGTTATACCCGGTCAGGTAAGCCCCCGGATTGATGGTTTGAATCTTAATGTTGTAGGGTTTTAATTCGTCCGACATGGCCTCCGCGACGGCTTCGAGGGCATGTTTTGTTGATACGTAAATGCCGTAACCGGGCGGAGTGAACAAGCCACCCATTGACGAGGTGAACACAACTTTCCCCGATTTACCTGCTTTGATCCACTTGGCTATAAATTGCTGAGCGAGTTCCAGCGGAGCGAACACATTGGTTTCAAAATTGCGTCGAACCAGCTCTACCGGAATTTCGAATACCGGGCCGCTTTCCCCGATTCCGGCATTGCTGAACAGGACGTCGATTTCCCATTTCAACGCATTTTTTACGTCATAGGTATCGAGAATGTCCAGCTTTTCGACCCGCAGTTTTTCCTGCAAGCCCAGTTCTTCCACTTTTTTGCGCAGGGCCGTAACCTGCGGAGAGATTTGTACGCCAGCAATGACGGTGTGGCCGAGTTTAGCAAGACCGATTGCGGTTCCTTCACCAAAACCAGAGCCTGCTCCAGTAATTAAGATTGTTTTTGATGTTGACATGGGTGTAAAGGAGTTTTGAATGAATTAATTGGTTGACTGACTGCGTGCTGAAATAGAGATAGTAGACGACCGATGTTACAGTACACTACCGGCCGTTGCGATGTCGAAATCCTGATCCGGGCTACCACCCGATACACCGATGTATGCCACGATTTCACCGTTTGCTTTAACTGGCATGCCGCCTTTGAAGCCAACGAGTCCACCACTGGTGTTGACCATGCCATAGGCATTCGCTTCGGGACGAAGAAACTCTCCTACTGCTTCGGAGTTCATGCGAAAGAGCATGGCGGTTTTTGCTTTGCCCATGGCAATGTCGATGGAGCCGAGGAAGGCTTCATCCATACGTAAAAAACCCTTGAGGTAACCGGCCGTATCCAGGATGGCAATGTTGGCGTTGATTCCCAGTTGCCTTGCCTTTTCTGTGGCCTGGTTCAGTGCCTGAAAAGCTTGTTGTTGTGTGGTTTCCATACGAATCGTGTTTTCTGTCTGTCTCTTCCGACCATGCAAAATTGGGTCAGGTAAGGGAGCTGCCTTGTACGAATAGCACAGCTTCTGTTATGAATTTCAAAGATGACGCGGCAACGTAACGGACTTGGACACACCATTTACCAAGCTGGAAACACGGCTCAGGTACGTTGTGGGGACCTTTGCATTGAACTAAAACCAACGACAATGCAAACAATTTTCATCACCGGCGCTTCATCGGGTCTGGGCAAAGCCACCGCAAAACTGTTCCAGTCAAAAGGCTGGAAAGTGATCGCTACCATGCGGCAACCTGAAAAGGAAACCGAACTAACGGCGCTTGAGAATGTGAGCGTACTGCCGCTTGACGTTACCAATGACGTACAGATCGAGGCTACCGTTCAGGAAGTTCTGGAATCAGCGAAGATCGATGTGGTTTTCAACAATGCAGGGTATGGATTAGGGGGCGCGTTGGAAGCTTGTACGGATAGCCAAATCACCGATCAGATCAACACCAATCTGACCGGCGTACTTCGGGTCAGCAAAGCATTTATCCCTTATTTTCGGCAACAAAGGAGTGGGTTGTTCATTACCACTACGTCGGTGTTTGGTTTCTCGGCCTGTCCCCTTTCATCGGTGTATAACGCCACGAAATGGGCTTTGGAAGGCTGGAGTGAAAGTATGGCCTATGAACTGGCTCCCTTTAATATTACCGTCAAAACTGTGGCTCCCGGCGGTATAAAAAGCAGCTTTGTGGGGAACATGCAGGCGACCGTAACGCACGAGTATGACAGCCTCTCATCCCGGATGAATAACTTGTTCGCCGATGGTACGTTGATTGAATTTACGGAAGCCGAGCGAATTGCTGAAGTAGTCTACGAAGCAGCTACCGATGGAAAGGACCAGTTACGGTATCTGGCGGGTAACGACGCCATCCGAATAGCCGAGCAGCGTCAGCAAATGGGAACAGAAGGGTACCGTAAATACCTGACGCAACTGCTTACGGTATCATAAACTGTCTTTAAGGGTTTTGTACGTATGAGAAAGGAAGATCATCAGCCACTACATTTTCAAACCATATCCGAGCTGCTACGCACCCTGGGTTTGCCTAAACCGACCCACCCATTGATTGCGCTGGTCGATTACAAGGATATTCGCGTCGATACGGGCGATATGGAGAAGGGATACGTACTGAATTTTTACAAAATCTCGTTCAAAAAACAGTTTACGGGACAGATCCGCTACGGGCAGGGGCATTATGATTTTGAAGAAGGGGGCCTTTCGTTTACAGCCCCGCACCAACGGATAGCAGCGACTTTAGAAGAACGGGATTACAGCGGCTATACGTTGCTGTTTCATCCCGATTTTATCCGGAATTATCCGTTAGGCAAAAACATAACCAGGTATGGTTTCTTTTCGTACGCCGTGGCCGAAGCCCTGTATTTATCGGACAAGGAAAAGAAAGTCATCTTCGCTCTTTTTGATGCCATTGCTATCGAGCTGGATAATAACATTGATCAATTCAGCCAGGATGTGCTGGTATCCCAGATAGAAACGTTGCTGAATTACAGCAGCCGTTTCTATAATCGTCAGTTTATCACCCGGAAAGTAGTCCACAACGATCTCATCGCGGAAATGGAATCGTATTTATCGGCATTTTTCAACCGGGATGAGGCACTGGTCAATGGTCCACCGACTGTTCAGCAGGTAGCGGATCAGCTGCGGGTGTCGCAGCGTTATCTGAGTGACATGCTCCGTTCACTGACTGGCCAGACGACTCAGCAGCATATACACGCCCGATTGATTGAAAAGGCCAAAGACCTGCTGAATACGGGTAACCTGACTACGGCCGAAGTCGCCTACCGGCTTGGCTTTGACTATCCACAATCGTTCAACAAACTATTTAAGGCCAAAACAAAGCTTTCACCACAAGAGTACCGGCAGTCATTCAACAATTAATTCAGCATACAAGTGCCGTCTAGCCTCTTCAGGCGATGTCAGATTGCAACAAACGATCACCTATATACGTAGTAATGAACTCCATCAGTTTACGAGAAAATTCAATGATCTATCATGGATGACTCAGCCGGTAATCTAATGGCGTTCTGCCCGTGTACTTTTTAAAATAGGCGCTAAAATGCGAGCTCTCAACGAAGCCAAGTCGGTAGCTGATCTCCTTATTTGACAGCGATGTATGTAAAAGCAACCCTTGTGCTTCACAGATTATTTTTTCAGCTATGCTGGTTTTCGCGGTTTTACCCGTTTTGGCTTTAATAACCGCATTCAGGTAGTTCTCGTGCAGGTGTTGCATGGCCGCAAAATCAGATACCCTCAACTGAAGGTCAGTCCGTCCTGCTACCAGGTCATGGACGTGTTTATCCAGATTTTTTTTGAAGGTGTGCACAATCAGCGAACCTTTGTCCCGCCCGTAAACCGGATGAGGCTCGTTTCTCAGGGCATCTTTTACTTTTAAAAGCATAATCATCAGTAAACTTCCAAGTATTTGGGTTCGACAGGCCGTTTTTGTAGCGAATTCCTTTTTCATCTCCTGGCAAGTTTTGCCGAAATCGGCAACCAAAGCCGAAGGGAATATGCTGGGATGCATTGGCTCGGAAACAAGGAAGGGAAATTGAGTAAAAACATCTGTCTGGATGCTGGTTTTCAGAAACGTCTCCGTAAACGCGATCATGTAAGCAGACTTGATTTCGTACCACACCCAGGAACGATATTGGCCCGGCTTGCAGATCAGTACCGTACCTGGCTCGATGGCTAATGAGGTATCGTTTGACACAAATTCGGCCCGGCCGCTTCGACAAAGCAGAAACGTGTAATGATTGGGGCGAAAAAATACCGATCGGTGGGGAAGCTCGGTAAAACTGTCTTTCAGATCAGCAACAAAGATGCCTTCCTCGTTGGGGATGGTATGACCTAACGGAAACGGCTTCGCCAAAAGCGTTTCGGCAGGGTCCCTAACAAATTCTGTGTTATAGTTCATGGGTTGGTATACACTAACGTTGATTCCTTCTTTATCTAAGAAAATCCAATAATGATACCAATCAATAAACTATTGACAATCAGCTATTTAATAAATAAGGCCTTTCAATAAGGTATCGATATATCGTCAATTGACATACAAAGTCGAAATATCGGCACCGCACTACCGGGGTAATGATATAGCGCAACTGGTCAGAAACTAGAAAAACCCGCCCAAATACCTAGACTACGTGTTTTCGGACAATACCTAATCGTTTCATCTTCGAATGCAGTGTCGACGGGGGTACGCCCAGTATTTCGGCGGCTCCACCCGCACCGGTAATTCGGCCACCGCAGTAGGTTAATGTATCAAAAATGTGCTGGCGCTCATTGTCGTCAATCGTTGTTAGTTGAAAGGTCGAATCACCCTGGAAATTGGACGCGGTTTTGGGAACCGGCAAATGAATCTGTTTAATCACCTGGCCCATTTCCAGCAACACACTCCGTTCGATCAGGTGTTCCAGTTCACGGACATTGCCCGGCCAGCTATACCGCATCATTTCCAGCATGACGTTGTTGGTTGTTGCCTCAACCTGTTTGCCAGTTTTTTTGGCAAATTTTTTAATAAAGTAGCTGGTTAACAGCGGAATATCATCCTGCCGGACTCTAAGGGGCGGAAGGATGATCGGGAAAATATTCAGTCTATAAAACAAATCGCTCCGAAATCGACCTTCGTCCATCTCTTTTTCCAGATCACGATTGGTGGCTGCAATAATGCGTACATCGACGTTGATCGTTGTTTTTCCACCTACCCGTTCAATTTCCTTTTCCTGCAACACCCGCAGTAATTTCGCCTGCATCTCCAGGGGCAATTCACCGATTTCATCAAGGAATAACGTACCCTTATGCGCCAGTTCGAACTTCCCGATCCGGCGGTCGAGGGCGCCCGTAAAGCTGCCCCGCTCGTGGCCAAACAGCTCACTTTCAATCAGGCTGGCCGGTAACGCAGCACAGTTGACTTTAACCATCAGCTTGTTTTTCCGGGGCGAGTTATTGTGAATAGCACGAGCCACCAATTCCTTTCCGGTACCTGTCTCGCCCAACAGCAGAACCGTACTGTCGGTGTGTGCCACTGTGTTAATCAACCGCAGCACTTTTTTAATTTCAGGACTACTACCAATGAAGTCAGCGGAGTTATTTGCCGTATGGATCTCTTCCTGCAAATACACCTTTTCATCTTCCAGTTGCTGTTTGTACCGGTTGATTTCACTCAACTGATTGATTACCTTTTCATTAGCCAGAATATTAGAGACTGCAACGGATAGTTGGGCACAAATACCTTTCAGCAAATGAGTCTCTGCACTCATAAATGGTTTTGCACCCCGGTTGAGCAGGATGGCGCCAATGGTTTCACCGCCGGTTTTAAGGGGGAAACAGACAAGACTCGTAAAACCAACGCGTTTCCAGAATTTAACATATTCGGTCGGGTTTTTTTCGGCCGCAAGCCTGTTCACATCGAGAACAACAGGCTCGTCGGATGCCATCACGTTTTGGAAAACGGAGTCCGTTACGCTGTATTTTAGTTTGGCAACCTGTTCATAATCTGCCTGATAGGTTTCCGGAATGCCCAGGTCCATCATGAAAGCACTGTGCGTCTTTCCGTCTTCATCGACCTTTATGATACCAAACTGGGTGATGGAAAAGATTTCTTTTATTTTGGCATTTACCACCGTAAAAAGATCCTCCCGGCTTTTAAGCGATGCAATTTCAGTACTTAACGAAAGGAGAATCGTTTTCTCATTTTCCCTACGTTCCAATTCGTCTCGGCTCAGCAGGTTGGATGCCGTAATAGCTAGCTGGGAACAAATGCTTTTAAACAGCCCCAACTGCGGCTTCATTTCATGAATGTTATTATGATTAAACGTTAAAACCGCAACGTCTTCCTGCGCTAAACGAATCGTATGGCAGCCCCAGCCCTTAAAATTGATTGCATCGCCCATTTCCCGATACGGGGCTGTTCCGGGCAGGCGATAATATTCCTCCGCTGTGAGCAGCAATACATCGGTAGCATTCTTAGCGACTTGGTAAAGCTCGTCGTTATTATCCTGAGGTAACTCAATCAACTCTTTAAAATCGGGATACTTCGCAATAGCCGTGTCACGGTCAAAAAGAAAAGCCCATCGCCACTTTTCATCTCTGGAGATAATGTAGATGCAGTACTCGTGAATGTTGAATAGGGTATCCAGTTGCTGACCAATTATTTTCCCCAGCGTGTATTTATCACTTGCCGACGCAATGGCGTTACTGAAGGACAGAATTTTTGATTTTTCTTCTTCGCGCCGTTTTATCTCTTCATTTGCTAATATGCTATCCACAGCAATGGATAGCATATTAGCAATCTGCCGAATCAGCCGCAGATGTCCTGCCGATATGTTCTGGTTTTGACGCTGACAAATTCCCCAGATGCCAATTGCTTTTTCCCGTACCGACAATCTGATTTGAATGAGCCGGTTAATCTTAGTGCCTGACGAGAAGTTGAAACGCTTCTGCTCGCCGAAATCTTGTCCGACTTCGACAACGACAGGCTCCTTCGTCGTCAGTACGTTATGGGTTAATTCGTCATTCCTCAGTTCCTGTTCAGTCAGCCAACCACGGAACGGCGAGTTTTCGGCTTCATCTGAAACCATGGATACAGTCAATGTATCCGGTTTGATCAATTCAATAAAGTGGCTATGAAAATCAAATAGCCCTTTCAGTTTTTCATCAAGCACTTTCTGGAGATCCTGTCTGTCCCGAACGGCAGCAAACTCCATATTCAACGCCTGAATTAGCTCACTTTGCTCGATCAGTTCCTGTAAGGTGAAGGTGTCAGACATGATTAGACTAGCATTACAATTTTCTAAATTACTTTTTTGTTCACAAACCCGACAATATGGACTCTCCAATCCATGTCCTACAGTACACGTATCGATCTGGCAAATTTGTCAATAAGAGCAGGAAGCCGTTTAACAAAAACAAAGCTTCGATTATGATAGTCAAAGATCAGGCGGTTCGCCAAACGGCAGCTGGCTTTATCCTGGCAAAATTCATACATAGATGTACCGCCCCTGTTTTCAGGTTGGCAGAATTTGTATCCAAATTGGTCGGTCCGCATCAATCGTTAGAAACGTACCGGCGGGCATTTGACTGCCTGGAGATTTGGTAAAGCAAAAAAATGCTGACTTCGGGATAGTCTCCGAAGCCAGCATTTCATTGAATATAAACTACTACTGCTTGACAACTTCAGCAAGCTCGATCATATTACCCCATGGGTCCTGAATGAAGGCCAGGTTTCGGGTAATCGCTTTCAGATAAAAAGGCTGGCCAACAATGGTAACGTCACGATTTTTCAATTCAGCCAATACTTTTTTCATATCCGTTACGTGGAAACACAGATGATGGTAACCACCATTTTCAAGGCTTTTACCCAGGTCATTGAATTTCGGATTTGGCGTTAGCTTGCCGCCAGCCAGAATCTCGATCCAGAAATCATTGGTATTCGCGGGGGCTAGATAAGCAAGCTTTTCATCTGCATAATCCCACTCATGAATGACTCTGAAATCCAGTTTTTCGGTATACCATTTTATGGCCGCAGCGTAATCGGGAACCCGGATGCCCACATGGTTGCCACTGATGCCGGAGAGTGTGCTACTTGGTTTTAGCGCGGGCATGGTAAAGCCGGTTGGTAAACTGTGCTGCGCTTTTACAAGAATGCTTACTAATACGAAGGAAGCGACTAGAAATGTTGGTCGGATGTACGTTTTCATAATGGAAAAAGGTAAGTTGTGTGAACAATGAACGCTACGTTTATTCAGCTTCCTGCAATGGTGCGTTGGCTTTAACATCCTCGTGATCAGTACCAATGATGACGTCGAACCAGTCCGTGATTTCCTTTTCAAAAGCGGCTGTTTTTGTCCGGAACCGTTCGAGCGAGTCGTTACCCAGTGGCAGGTGCACCGGAGGGTTTTCTGAATTACCCAGGGCAACAAAAGCCTGTGCAAGTTTCTTAGGATCACCCGGTTGCTGATAATTTATCTTGGCTGCGAATTCCCGCATAGCCCCTACCGTTTGGGCATAGTCAGGTATGATCTGTTGGCTGCTGAGTAAGGAGGACTCGTCCAGAAAGTTAGTCCGAAAGAATCCGGGAGCGACCACGGTGGCATGAATACCCAGTGGGGCTACTTCCATCGCCAGCGCTTCGGTGATGCCTTCAATCGCAAATTTTGTGGACCCATAAAGTCCCCAGCCGATGTAGGCACCCAGGCCCCCTACAGACGATATATTGATGATATGTCCGGCTCTCCGCTTCCGCATAAACGGAAGTACGGCCCTGATCACATTTAGCGTACCAAAAACATTGACTTCGTAGTTCTGCTTTATCTCTTCGTTGGTCGCTTCCTCAATGCCCGACAGCAGTCCATAACCGGCATTATTGACCAATACATCAATCTGGTGAAATCGATCAACGGCCTGTTGAACGGCCCCCTAACCTGCTGCTCGTTGGTCACGTCCATCGTTACGACCAGCAGGTTGGGATCTTTGTTAAACTGGGCGCTGAATTCCTCTACTCTACTACGTACCGTTGCCACTACGTTGTCACCCGACGCGAGTACGGCTTTAGTTATTTCGAATCCGAATCCTCTTGCGGCTCCTGTAATAAACCAAGTTTTTTGCGGTTTCATGTTGTGATTCTTTTGTGTTGTTTGATGACACAAATTTGGTCACAGTCAATAGCCTGGGTTGTATCAATAACAAAGTATGGATTATGAATTTCAAAGATTGGCTAATAAGTCGGTAAGTCTAAGTAGCCAATTATTCATGTTTTTATTCATCTGCTCATTAAACGACTAATGGATAATCCCATCAGTTATACGGAGCAATCACAAGCTTTTTAAGCCTAGCATTAGCAACCTGATAATTTGTAACTTCAACGCTCACAACCTGCTTGCCGGATCGAAAATAGATTTCTCACTTCTCATAATATCTTTTACATGAGATATAGGATGGTCTAATAAATCAGCACAGCGAACTTGTCTAATTTCGCAAGATCATGCAGCCTAAAAACAAACCCCTCAAACGGCGCAAATACTCCCCCACCGGTGGACCGGCTACCTTCAAGGACGACGTGCTGAAAATGATTGCTAACGGCCAGAGCGTGCCTTATTTGGCTCAGGCACTGGGCATCAGTGAAGCCCTCATCTACAAATGGACACAACGGACAAAAGGGAAAGAAAAAGACCACCCTTCCAGTCAGGCTTCTGATACACTACTTGAGAATCAGCGATTGCTACAACGGATTAATTAACTAGAAACTGAGCGCGAGACCTTAAAAAAAGCCCGCCGGCCGGCCCCGTTGAACATTGTCAGTCGACAGACCTGAAATCACGCTATGAATCGGTTCAAGAGTTGGCTTCTGAGTTTGCTGTTGCAATCTTATGCTCAGTACTGGAGGTGAGTCGGACGGCTTACTATCGATACCTGCGGGGCGATAGCCATCGACTAAGCCCTGAAAAAACGAAGTACCAGCAGTTGGTCGAACAAATCTTCGCTCAACATAAACGGCGGTATGGCAGTCGACGCATTACGGCTGAGTTGCAGCAAAAAGGCTATTCGTTAGGACGCTGTCAAGTTCTAACATTGATGAAAATGACTGGTTTGCAAGCCATTCAGCCCAAGTCGTTTGTGCCCCGAACGACCAATAGCACGCATAATAAAGGCTACTGCGGGGCCGCCCGTGCGGCCAAATTTGTTGTTAGACTAGCCATTGCCCCAAGCGCCTAATCTGGTTTGGGTAAGCGACATCACATACCTGCCTTTGGTCGATGGCGAGTGGATCTATCTAGCCACCTGGATGGATTTATTTTCGCGTAAAGTAGTGGGTTGGCAAGTGAGCGAAACGATGGAACCGGGACGCCGGACCGGATGAACTGGTTGTACTGCCCCTACGTCGTGCTTTGGAGTTGCGGCAACCTGCCATGGGTCTGATTACCCATTCAGATCGGGGTGGTCAATACGTATAGACGGAGTTAAAAGAGTTAATTCGATTGTGGCACATCAGGCCCAGCATGAGCCGGGCCGCGCCACGGTGGCCGACGATCCTTACGAAAATGCGTTTGCCGAGTCGTTATGGATCGGAGCGCCGAAGCGGCCGCCTAAAGGCGGAGTTATTAGAAGGTGGAGCATTTCTCAGCGTGGAGGATGCACGTACGGAAATCCTCGGTTACATTGAGGTTTATTATAACCGGGAGAGAAAGCGCTGCGCCGGCAGCCCGGTCGTCGCTGGGTTATCGAAGCCCTGAACAATTTGAAAACGAGTATTATACCAATCTGACAAATTCAGCGTACCGCTAAACCGGACCACCTCACATAAACCAATCGTTTCAAGAACTAACGGACTCTCAATGGCAAGTTTTCAACTAATTCTGAATGACAAACGCAAACGCTGGCATTCACTTCACACTATTACTAATGCCATTTTATGGATCAACTACACAGGATTGCAGTGGCGCGAATTGGATAAAATGACAGGCGATAAATTGCCTTTTTCAAGCGTCTATTACTATTTCCGTCAATTAAAATTCAGAGGAATATGGGAGCCAATTCTGGACAGTTTAGTGGTTAAAGAGCGTAAACGCCAACAACGCGAGTTATCACCAAGCTTGCCAGCGATTGATAGTCAGTATGTTAAAATTACGCAGTTCATCGCAGAAGAGACCAGAATTGATGCTAACAGGAAAATCCATGGAGGTAAGCGTAGCATCGCCGTGGATCGCCTAGGCTTACCTTGGACTCTAACCGTTACGCCCGCCAATGAGTCGGATAACCAAGCTGGACAACTGATGGTTAAGCGTCTAAAGGGAAAGGTACCCCGACTAGAAGTGATTGCTGCGGATCATAGTGATAAGGTTAGTTTCATTGAGCATGTTAAGTAGTAGTACAACTGGCGGATTGAGATTGTACAAAAACCTGAAAGCGGTCATGGCTTCGTACCTAAGAAGAACCGATGGCCGTCGAACGCAGCTTTGGCTGGCTCAATTTTAGGCGACGCATGTTTCGAGATGTGGAGAAAACCATCGCAAGTTCGGAGGCTATGTTACGAATCGGTTTTATTTCCATTCTCATCAACAGACTCGCCAAATAAAATTTTCAAACATATTCTTATACCCTCCCCGTCAACCTGAATACTCCCACCGAGCGAGTGCGCCTGTGTCGATCGTCAATAGGACAATGCCCAATTCGCCGTTCACCAAAAGGTTTTTCGAAACCCACTTTTTAACTGGATATCCTTTCGGGAAAACCACCATAGCGCCACCCTGAGGAGAGCCTCTAAAAAGTGCTAATCCAGTGCCAGGCGCAGACTGGCGATACGGTGGTTTTTAAGGCCAAAATCATTCTTCCCCTGAAATACCAACCGAAGCAGTTCGAGCGGCCGATGGAGAAAACGCGGCCGAAAGATACCCAAGTGAAATCGTGGAAAAATAAGGAATCATTGCTTTAAAGGCCTACGCCCCCAGTCACTTCCAAGCGCTGGCCATTGACCCATTTGGCATCTTCACTGCATAGGAATGCGACTACACCCCCAATATCATCAGGCAGCCCAACCCTTCCCAGAGCGGTAATACCAGCCACAAAATGTCGTATTTCCGGCGAATCCTGCATAGTACTGCCGCCAAAAATTGCACCCGGTGCAACGACATTGGCGCTGATTCCCCGCGGTCCCAATTCCAAGGCAAGGTATCGGGTGTATACATCAATCGCCCCTTTCATGATCGCATAGGCGGATGCACCCGAAAAGGTCTGGCGAGAAACGGCGGATGAGATATTGACGATCCGTCCACCCTCCCGCAGGTGGTCTAGTGCGTTCTGGGTAAAAAAATAGACGCCTTTCAGATGGATGTTCATCATTTCGTCGAATTGCGCTTCGGTCGTTTCGGTGAGCGGAGCGCTCACGCTGGTGCCGGCATTGTTGATGAGGAAATCGAAGCGGTCTGTTGCAAACTTATCGTGCAATATTTCTTGTGCCTGGTCGAAAAAAGCCGGGAAGCCACTGGTGTTTGAGGTGTCGAGCGGCAGCGCAACGGCTTTACGGCCAACTGATTGGATGGCAGAAACTGTAGCATCTGCTTCTGATTTGTTGCTGCGGTAGGTAAGTAGTATGTCGACGCCTTTTTGCGCCAGCCTCATCGCAATGTCCTTGCCTATTCCACGGCTTCCGCCGGTAATGAGCGCTATTTTCTGAGTTGTCATATGACTTTTGTATAAACTAAAAACGAATACAAAAGTCCTGCAAATAAGCACGGCATGGTTTGTTGCTGTCAATCAATTTTATGTACCATTCAAACTTTGTGTCTGACGGCGAAAAGCGCCGGGAGACATAGACGTTTCACTTTTGAAGAATTTGGCGAAATGCGCGAAGTCGGAAAAACCCAGGCTGTCGGCGATCTCGGCAATGGTCCAGTCGGTATGGAGGAGCAATGCCCGGGCTTCCTGCACAAGACGTCCCGCAATAAGTTCGGTGGTTGTCAGTCCCGTGGAATCCCGGAGCACTTTGTTCAAATGGTTCACGTGCACAGCGAGTACGTCAGCGAACTGTTTTGCCGTGCGCAGTGCGATCTTCTGCTGGGGATTTTCGAGCGGAAATTGCCTTTCGAGCAGTTCGATAAATAGCGATGTTGTCCGGGCAAACGCGCTGTGATTGGGATGCAGCATCGTAGTCGATTGCAGCTTTTGCCCGATATGTACAAGTTCGAGTGTATAGGCGCGGAGCAGGTCATACTTATAGGCATAATTGGAAGTGATTTCGGTCTGCATATTCTCGAAAATGCTCTGTACTCGTGCCGCCTGGGTTTCTGGCAACGTGTAAATGGGGTGTTCCGGGGATTTAAAAATGGGTAGCTCATCAAGGATCACACCGCTTTTGGTCGGGTGGAGGAAGTCAGCGGTGAACACGCAAAACTGTCCGGTTTGCCGACCAATGGGCCACCAGGTAAAGGGGCTTTTGGGCGTCGTGAAGATCAGGGACGGCTGTGTAATTTCCAGGGTGCGGTCGGGATATTCGGCCCTTGATTTACCGGTCAGAAAATTAATCTTATAAAAGGCACGGCAGGCGTAGGGTATTGTCGGTTTTTCACGGCTTGTCTGGGTAAGTTGAGTCAGGTTGAACACGTTAAAATGGCCCACTTCGTGCTGAATGCCTTCTGGCAGTAATGCGCTCAGTTCGGTTGAGGTACCGCTGGACAAGCGGTTGCAAAGTTCTTCAAAGGAGGTTACGCCCATCTTGTTGTTTTGTGTAAATCAAATTTACACAGTAACAAGAAAACGTGGCTATCCGTTTGGGTTAATACCGGTATATTGAGCCACAACTCTTTTTAAGACAGGACGTCGGAACGATTGACTGGCATGGACTCGGGTTATCACGAATGCCCGCTTTCCCGAAGCTCGTTGCGAATTGCTTCTGGCGACTAAATTGGTGTGGCGGCTTGCAACCAAATGCAGTTATCGATGTAGTCTACTGATTTTTGCTAAGGCCCACCGTCCGGAGCTGATAGAAAGCTTTTCAACTGGTAAATTAAGCCCAAGCATGTAGTAAGTCCTTGTTCGAGGAGAAGTGCTTATATAAGGTAGCAACCGCAATAGCGGACTCAGCCAAGAACTGATTAATCCCGGTGGAGTGATACCCCTGTATATAAAACAACCGGACGGCTGTATCCCTCATTCGGATTCAGGCGTCCCTTTCTTTACGCATAGTTCAACGATTCACAAGATAGAGCAACCTATCTATTTATAGATAAAAATTAGCGTTTGGCTAAAATGTAGATCATCATGTCTGATCGGGTCACAAAGCCCATCCGCTCATAAATGGCAAGCGCCTGACAGTTATCCGCCCACACATGGAGGTAAGGTAGTTTGCCTTCCGCCCGAATCTGTCGAATCTGGCTCTCAATCAATCGACGTGCATAGCCTTTGCCCGTATGATCTGGGTGCCTACAAACGGCACTAATTTCCACGTATGTGCCACTAGCAAACCGGCGACCCGCCATAAACACTAAATGATCGCCGGAGAAAATGCCTTCATACGGAGCTACAGCCGCCTAGGGCGTCTAATGGCCGAAACAAGGTAAATCTACACCGCTTTTGGTGGTTGATTTCCCCTTTTATAAACCAAAGCTCCCAATTCAAACGCATGCTCCATTTTGACACCTTTATCACGATGCGCCGTGAGCCGGGTCTAACCCAGCCCGAGCATCCCTAGCTGTCCCTAAAACGGAGCCTGAAACGCTGCCCCCTGGATGGGCTGGCCTTCGGTGCCGATTGTTACGGGGGCCTGTTCAAAAAACTCAAAGCTGGCGTCATGCTCTACGTCCGTACGCCCTAGGACTATACCAATAGCTCGTTGTTGTTTGTCAAACCCGGCAGTTCATCAAGTTCCGTAACCAGGAGGTAAAAGAAGATAGTTTTCTGCTGTTTTTGCATGAGAATTACCTCCACGGCCATCCGTTGCATGAGCAGATTCGCCACTTTTCCTACTTTGAGTGTGACGCGGCCGAAACGCTGCACCTATCCCCGGGTAGAGCATGTTATCTAGGACGTGTTTGATAAAATTGAGGTAGAATATACAACCAATCAAGACGAATACAGTCGGGAGATCATCCTGACTCATCTAGATTCGATCTTGCAGTATTCACACCGCTATTACCTGCGTCAGCTTATCAACCGGGCCGAACTGTCGAGCAAAACCCTTTAGAAATTCAATAGTATCCTGACGGCCTATATCAAGGATGGACTGATCCGGTCAAAAGGCTTCCCTTCCGTTCATCAGTTGGCGGTTGAACGGAATCTGTCTCCGCGCTACCTGAGCAATCTGTTAAAACAGGAAACCGTGAAAACAGCGGTAGAACTCATCCATAGGTCATTACTGGTGGAGGCAAAGAATCAACTTAGAATGAATCCGCAGAACGTGTCCGAAATAGCGTTTGCACTGGGCTTTGACAACCTTTCTTATTTCTCAAAACTATTTAAACGAGAGGTCGGCTTGAGCCCAGCTTTGTACAAAAACCCATTCCTGACCTAAACAAATTAAACGAATGAATGCTATGGAAACGGATATCCATCCGTTCAGCTAGCGCTTTAGTAATTTCTTTAGCAACCCGCTTAGCCGCTGGCTGTATTGTGTAACGTTATATAAGCACCTCCGCCAAAAAGGGTTGAAATAAGTGCTTTCGTTCAGAGCCGAATTGCCACAGTATAGAAAATTATAGGTGTTCGCTAGTTAGCGTTTGTTAGATGTGCCTTTAATTAAGGTTACGCTTATCGCATCTAGAAGGAAACTGATATTAGTAATTCGACCGGGTAACCTTCTGTCACTGTTTCAGGTAGTGAAGCGCAACACTGCCTGATCTGAAAGCAATTGTATCAACCAATTTTAAATGAAGATTTTCCTGAAGGCTTCCCCCAGTCAGCAAGGGTCTCCCCTGCCCCACTAGCACCGGATGGACAACTAACTGAAATTCATCGATAAGACCGGCTTGGATCAGTTCGGGAAGTAAGCTTACACTATCTACCGAAATTTTGTTGCCCCGTTGCTGCTTCAGGTTTAGGAGTTCTTCGGCCGGATGGCTCCTTACAAGGCGTGTCTTATCATCTACAATGTCTAATGAGCGTGATATAACCACTCGGTTGATCGCCGTCAGTCGCTGGGCAAATCGATTTTCGGCTGCTGTGCCAGATTGGTTTTGGGCCACATCAGCCCAATAGGGAAACATAAGCTGATACATGACACGACCGAAAAAGAGCAGATCCACCTCACTCAACGTTGCCGTGAAATACTCCAGCACCTCTTCACTAGGATTGAACATTGTGTGATCGCAATAGCCATCCAGGCTGACATTCATACTGAAAGTTACCGTTCTCATGTGGTTAGTCGTCGTTTACCGTTTTTACAAAAATAAACCTGACGTGCTACATTCATGAGGGTCAATCGCGACAATAGGAGGGGGTTGTTATGACCATTTACCCTTGTCGAAAGGAACACATGATTTAGCATGACTAAGTTTATACAGGATAGAAATGTCATCATGATAGCATAAGTCCTGTAAACGATTACATCAACTTATTCACGAACTAGTACTGAGAGAAAGAAAATAATCAGTCAAGTTGAGTGGGAGAAACAGACAATGGTTCCAGAATATGTATCTGGGGATGAACGGTTTTACAAATAGTGCAAAACGTTTTCTCTTTGTCTTCCGGCGAGTCAACCCCAAACTGAATACGAGCGAACTAGGTTGTGGGTACTCCAGATTCGTTGACGAGTTGAGCTTTGAACAAGATTGCGGCCATTGGGAGTGAATGATGGTTACCGAAAGATAGCCGAAAAACTTGGGTCTTATGAACGTAACGACCTTTAAAATGTATTTGTTACGTTGTAATGTTTTCACAACGCTTACTCCTAATTTGTGACACTGAAAGCAAAAGCAACGAACTGGATTGACCGAGAGCTGACAAGCCGTCAATTTAGCCAACGTAAGACCTGTCCTGTCGATATAAATCACATAAAATGGGCTTAATTATAAACACCAGCGGCTTAAAATCAGAACATCGTTTACAGTTAAAAAAATATTAACACCAAATAGTCCCTTACGCTTTTAAAAAAAAGGCCGGGCTGGTTTCAGACAAAACAACTTTCGGCTTTTGCTTTAGTGAACTGCAGATCTTGCCCGCTAATCGGAAAAAAATTGACTTTACACACGGACTAACTGGGTACAAACCAATCAGATTACCTTCAACACGCCCAGTAAGTAGTAAAATGCCCGTAAACTCACCGACAACAAGCACGGATCGAGCCATTGCTGTCGGTGACGATTATTAATCGTGGTCACTGTTACTTAGAATTCCTCTGATTCTTACCACATTTCCGTTGATTCTTACTAGTTGCCTGTCAGCTCTTCATGGGACCTTTGTCGAGAAGTCTTTTCTCAATTAAATAAGGAACAAGCTCATGAAAACGCTTAATAACCAACACGTTGTTTTTATTACCGGAGCATTTGTTACCCACCATTGCTGGGACGAATGGCAGACGTATTTTCAAAGCAAAGGGTATACAACCCTAGCACCACCCTGGCCTTATAAAGATGGGACAGCGATCGAGCTTAGGGCCCGGCAACCCCATGATAAGGATTTAGCTCTTTTAACTTTAGCGGAACTGGTTGACCATTACGTAGGAATTATTAAGAGTTTACCCGAAAAACCTATTGTAATCGGGCATTCCTATGGTGGAATGCTGACCCAACTGATGGCAGATAAAGACTTGGCCGTGGCGGGCGTTGCTATTCACTCAATTCCGCCACAAGGAGTCTTTCCCTATGAGTTTTCCTTCTTAAAAGCTGGCTGGAAATCGCTGGGGCTCTTCACCGACCTGGAAGAAACATATATGATGTCTTTTGAGGATTGGCAATACGCATTTGTTAACGGTATGCCCCTAGAGCAACAACAGTCAACTTATGATCAGTTTACGATTCCAGAGTCCAAAACCGTAGCCCGGGGTGCCTTAACCAGTGTTGCAAAAGTTGACTTTGCCAAACCACATGTGCCCCTGTTATTTACAGCTGGAGATCTGGATCATATTACGCCAGCTCACCTTAATCTCCGCAATTTCCGAGCCTATGAGTTCAATGGATCGGTTCTGGATTACAAATTATTCTCAGGCCGCAACCACTTTGTACTTGGGTTACCAACCTGGAAAGAAGATGCCGATTTTATCCTAAAATGGCTGGAAACGAATGTCAACTAAAGTTAATATTAATTGACGTTCAACGTATTACACTTCTCCTTGCATGAAATTTCACCCTTTTTACAGTACACCTCACCTATTCTATTTATCTAGTATGAATACTCTATTAACTCTTCTGATCACTAGCTGTCTGTTTTTGTCTGCTTCATGCGATGATCATAAAACAGAGGCTCCATCCAAACCCACCTTCGTTTTTGTGCATGGCACCTTTGCTGATGACTATGCCTGGCATTTAGTAAAACCCAAACTTGAACGGGCCGGCTATCAAGTAGTGGCATTCAATCTACCAGCTCACGGAACCGATCAAACGCCCGCCGAACAGGCGAATTTTGATGTATATGTCAACACGGTAGCAGAGAGAATAAATGCTATCTCAGGAAAAGTAGTTCTACTAGGACATAGTATGGGAGGAATGGTCGTAACGCAGGTGGCAGAGAAGATTCCTGCCAAGATTGAAAAACTTGTTTACCTATGCGCCTTTTTGCCTAAAAACGGAGAGAATCTGTACGAACTGGCCTCTTCTGACACCGAAAGCCTTATTGGCCCTAATCTGCATCCCGAGCAGAATGGTTTAGTAGCCTCCCTTCCTCCAAATATTCTCGTTCAGGTTTTTGCTGTGGATGCGTCGGAGGAAATTCAGAAAGTTGTCGCTAAGACTCGTCCCGAACCGCTCGCCGTCTTTCAAGCTACAGCCAAGTTGACGGAGGAAAATTTCGGCAAAATTCCCAAATACTACATTAAGACTCTGAAAGACCAGGGTGTTGGCCCTGCTTTACAGCAACGGATGATCGATGGGTATCCGGGTAAGATTGCCAAAGTCTTCACCATGAATACAAGCCATAGCCCCTACTGGGCCAAACCGGATGAATTGGTATCCATTCTTAAGGAAATTAATTAATCCCTTTTCTATCTTCCAAACAGCAAATTTCTTTAACTCGTTTTGTTTCAACTACACTATGGAAACTCACGTAATAGCCAACATTGAACCCTTGGACCCGGCTATGGATCCAGCCATTGAAAGCCATACCAAGTCGTTTTTGAACATGCTAAATAGCGGTGGTGGTAAACCAATGGAACAAATGAGTCCCGCTGAAGCCAGACTCGTATTGGAAAGCGCACAGAAATCTGTGGAAGTGGATTTATCGGGCGTTTATTTTTCTCAGCAAACCATCAACCAGGACGGCTTATCAATCGATTTAGATATTGTTCGCCCCATAGGGAGCGAAAACACCCTGCCCGTTTTTATGTTCTTTCACGGTGGCGGTTGGGTGCTTGGTGATTTCCCTACCCACCAGCGGCTAGTACGTGATCTGGTCGTTGAATCGGGAGCGGTGGCCGTTTTTGTTAATTATACCCGTTCTCCGGAAGCCCGCTTCCCGACCGCTCTCTACGAAGCCTACGCAGCAACCAACTGGGTCGCTGAAAACGGTGCCCAGCTGAACGTGGATGGTTCCCGACTAGCTATTCTGGGCAACAGCGCTGGAGGGGATCTTACGGCGGCCGTGGCGTTGATGGCTAAAGATAAGAATGGCCCAATTATTAAGTTACAAGTATTGCTCTGGCCCGTCACGAATGCCGATTTTGATACGGCTTCCTACCATCAATATGCTACCGAGCGGTTTCTAACCCGCAACATGATGGTCTGGTTCTGGAATAATTACACGCCAAATGCCGACGATCGTACATCGTACTACGCGGCTCCTTTACAGGCTACCTTAGACCAATTGAAGGGATTACCACCAGCGCTGGTGCAGGTCGCTGAGAACGATGTCTTGCGTGATGAAGGCGAAGCTTACGCCCGAAAACTGGATGAAGCCGGAGTACCCGTAACACTGGTTCGTTATCAGGGCATGATTCATGACTGGGGCTTACTGAATCCATTAGCCAACGTTCCGGGAACGCGCTCGCTAATAACGCATGCAGCAGCTGAACTTAAAAAGTTTTTACAGTAAATACCTGGGCAGAGTGAAGAATCCTTATCCCTACCCTATCTAATCCACCAACTTATGACAGCTTTCAATACCTGGTCACTCTATGTTGTTACGCACGATGAAGCAAGCCTCAGCAGTGCCCTCTCCCACCACTTACTATTTACCCTAAAAAATTAGTGTTTTCATAGTACCGGCTATGGACCCGTAGATGAGCAGGGGTAAAATGACGCTACAGGTCAATAAAGATAATTAGATGCCACATCTGTTTACGGCTTAATGATGGTCGTTGAATTTTTTACTTAGGTTTAAAAAATATTATCAACTAAAAAATTGATTAATAACCACTTAGGTCCGTATTTTTAAGAACGTCAGACTATACTCAACTTTAACATTGTCATCCAGGGCTTACTCAAGTCCTGTTTGACTGATGTCTAACTTTCTTGCGGAATGAAACGATCATCCTTTCTGTGGTTATTTTATATGCCAGTGCTTTTTTGCACTGATTTATCCCTCGCACAACCTCTGGCCCCATACCATTGATAGTTTAAAAGTTCTGCTGAGCAGGAATCCCGCCGATTCTAACCGCGCTAACCTGCTTCTGGAAATGGCCCGTAGTTATGTGCTTAAACCGGGTTCGTACGCGACCGATTTGGATACAGCCTTGATACTGGTGCGTCAAGCCTATCACTTATGTCGGCCACTAGCTTATATAAAAGGGAAGGGTAATGCTTATTTAATTGGTGGGATGGCTTATCGAGATAAGGGCGACCAAAAGCGGGCCCGTAGCTATGATCGGCAAGCCATTCAACTCTTTACTAAATACAAGTATCCGGCTGAGTTGGCTGCAGCTTACATGGAATGCGGGAATACGTTTGGCAATACCGATGACGAGTTAAAGCAAAAGATCCGCTATTATGAACTGGCTTTACCCTTATTTCAACAGGTAGGCAACCGAGAACGAGAAGCAACCACACGGAAAGAATTAGGCGATTTTAATCAGATACTGGGAAAATATTTACAATCGTTAACGCAGCTAAAGCAGTCTCTGAAGATTTATCAGTCAATCGGTTTTACTGATTTACAAGGCGTTTATGATTTGTTGGGGATCGTTAATATTTGCCTGGCCGATTATAAAGAAGCCTTAAAATATGGCCATTTAGCACTAAAAACTGCAGAAATACGGCAGGATACGACACTGCAACTGTGTACCATTTATAATCGTCTTGGCATCACCTATTCGTATTTGAAAGATAATGAAACAGCCATTGGCTATTTTCAAAAGGCACTTTCTATTGCCAGACGCTACAGGGATACGATGTCGATCTGGATTGTTAGTATGTCTTTAATAAACTCCTACAATCGATTAAATAAATTTGACCAATCGCTCCAGTTGCTGAAGTTCAATATCAAGCGCTTTCCTCCTCCAGATTTATTAGCCCGTATCTACGTTCTTAGTCAGTATGTTAGTAGTTATCAAGGATTGAAAAACTACAGGCTAGCTCAGCAATACTGTAATCAATTAATAGCCCTATTACCACAAGTAAAAGATAATGACTACGAAGCCCTCAGTATCATTTATCAGCCTGCCATCAACTTTTATTTAGCATCGCGGCAATTTAATAAAGCTCGGCCATTGGTTGTTGCTTATAACGCGCATTGTGAATTGTATGATCGAGGAAGAAGGCTAGCTCAAACCTACCTGGCCTGGTATAAGGTCGATTCGGCTCAGGCAAATTATCGTTCGGCTATGGATCACTTCAGACAATACAAAGTCATTGAAGATTCGCTCCTTAATGAGGCTAAAGCAAAAGAGATTGCTAAAATTCAAGTTGACTATCAAACCGACAAAAAAGAGCAGCAGCTTAAGCTTAAGGAGTCGAACATCAGACTCTTAACGAAGGAAAATCAGGTCCATCAGGCTAACCTTAGCCAACAGGCTACCCAACGGAATAGTCTCATTTGTGGTACGGTACTCCTATTGCTAACCTTAGGTATAACTTATAACCGCTACCGGCTCAAACAACGCACCAACCAGCAGCTTCAGGCGAAGCAGCAACTCATTGACCAGAATAACCAATCGCTTCAACAATTATTAGAGGAGCGGGAATGGATGCTTAAAGAAATTCATCACCGGGTCAAGAACAACTTACAGGTCATCTCCAGCATGCTCAATACCCAGTTTAACTTTTTACAGGACCCTTCCGCATTAGCAGCTATCCGCGAAAGTCAGAACAGGGTTCAGGTCATGGCCCTAATCCATCAAAAGCTTTATCAATCAGCTAATCTGACTCAAATTGGGATGCGCGATTACGTTCAGGATATTGTTGACTACCTGATTGAATCCTTTGACCGGTCAGGTTCCGTCCATGCTCAAGTGAATGTGGCAGATGTTTTCTTCAGTGTTTCGTTAGCGACTCCCCTGGGGCTGATTATCAACGAGGCCGTGACGAATTCATTAAAGTATGCCTTCCCCGATCATCACACAGGTCAACTGATTGTGAGTTTATCAAATACGCATGACCAGGTGTTTCAATTAGTAATCCGAGATGATGGGATCGGGTTGCCAGCTGATTTTGATGTAACAGCAAGCCAAACACTGGGCATGACCATGATCCGCGGGCTCAGCAAGCAGATTAAAGGACAACTAGAGATCAGTCAGTCCGATGGCGTTATGATTTCCCTTCAATTCAGTAATAAGCCCAAACCGAAGCCCCAATCCGTATTACAAACTACTCAGCGCGCGGGTTGATGTGTAGTTTTTTCATCCGGGACTCCAACGTTGTCGGCTTGATATTGAGTAACTCAGCGGCACCACCTTTTCCACGAATGCGATTTCCAGACCGCGCCAGCGCCGTAAGAATAGCTGCCCGCATCGTATCCTGCAACGGTTCGACATCTCGAATTGGCTCGGCATTTGCGTCAGATGGTGGAAACACGGACTGCAAGGGTTCCGTAAGGTCCAAAGTACTAGACTGCGCTAAAATCGCTGCCCGCTCAAGCACATGTTCCAATTCCCGAATATTCCCTGGCCAGGAATAACGGCGCATTTGTTCGAGGGCAGTTGGGCTAAGGCTCGTCAGGCGTTTTCCTAGTTTCTTTGTTAATTTTTGTAAAAAGTAAAGCGCCAACGGCAATAAATCCTCCTTGCGATCCCGTAAAGGGGGCACCCAAATAGGGAACACATTTAGGCGAAAGTACAAATCGGACCGAAACCGGCCAGCGGCTACTTCCTGTTTTACATTGCGATTGGTGGCAGCTATAATTCGAACGTTAATACCAATAGGTGCTTTTCCTCCTACCCGTTCTATTTCCTTTTCCTGTAACACCCGTAACAACTTGGCTTGTAGCTCCAGGGGTAGTTCGCCTATCTCATCCAGAAAGATGGTGCTTTCGTGAGCTAGTTCAAATTTGCCAATACGTCGTTCATTTGCTCCTGTAAAACTGCCACGTTCGTGTCCAAATAACTCTGATTCGATCAAATGGGTGGGTAGTGCTGCACAATTCACTTTGATCATTGGCCGGTTACCCCGACTTGACAGCTTGTGGATCGCTCGGGCAATAAGTTCTTTTCCTGTGCCGGTTTCACCCGTGATTAATACGGTCGTGTCCGTTTCTGCGACTCGCCCAATATTGTTGAAAACCTGTTCCATAACAGGACTACTGCCAAGGATTTCATCAAAATTAAGATTGGTTTTAATCTCTTCAACCAAGTAGCTCTTTTCCTGCTCTAACCGTTCACTGAGGTTTTTAATTTGTATGTAGGCCAACAAATTTTCTAAAGAGAGGCCAAACTGATGGCTTATTGCCAGCAACGTTTCCTGATCCTTGGATGTATAGGCATAAGCAACCTGACGAAACAGCATAAGCGAAAATGTGGGGTTCCCCTGTATGTGTACCGGAACACCAATGGCCGACTTCATATCCAGCATTGTTCTTTCTAGTGTAGATTGTCGAAAAGCTTTATAAGACGATTCTTTTTCGAGAATCGTAGTTTCCTCTACGATCCATTTTAAACGAGTAGGGTCGGTAATCAGTTGAAAATCTTTATTCTCTCTAAGGAGAGCCGTTCCCATTCCCAAAACCCTATTCTCCAACGAATGGACCACCAGTAAGTCAAATGGTAATAAACGGTTAAGCGCCTGTGCCACGACTGGCATGATAGCTGGTAACTCCTTTCCATTTTGAAAAGCAGTAACAATGGCTAATTCCGTGGCTTTTATAAGTCGGTGGGTGTCAAGCTCCTCATATGCCAGTAGGTTGTTTAGTGCCAGCGAAATCTGGGGAGTTATTAGGTTAACCAAGGCATAGTCTTGAGTAGTGAAGCTATCAACATGAGTATTACCTAATATAAGTAAGGTGAATAACTTTCGATTGACGTGAATGGGAAAAAGTGCCAGGGATTGGACATTCAGATGATCACGGCAGGCCCGAACCGTTTGGTAGCGATCGCTCAGTCTATCCAAATCACGCTCAGTAAAAATCCCAGGTAGTTCCGTAAGCAGATTCACCGATTCCTGTGCTAACCATTCGTTTTCATTTTGTTGTAGTTCCCTCTGTAAAAGGCTGGTTAAGTTGATTCGCTCAAAAGTAAATGGACTGGTTCGCTGCAGCATCAGCCAGTACCCGGAAACGTCCTCGGATCCTATACTTTGTAAACTGAAAAACGAAAACGGTACCAGGGAATTGACCTGGTCAGCGATTGCCCGGCCTAACAAGTCCCGCTCCTGGATGGTTACGATCGCATTGTTTACGGCTATTTGTAATGCATGCTGTTTTCGTAGCCTTGTTTCCTCGCCGTGTGCGTGTCGATATCGGGCAATTTCCAAAGTAGTAAGTACATCTTTTTCGCGAAACGGCTTGGTTAAAAAGCCGAAAGGTTGTGTTTGACGGGCTTCTTTTAAGACAGTATCGGTTAGGTTAGCGGACAGATATACAAACGGCGTATTCCGTTCATTGAGCCAGTAAGCCAGGTCGATTCCCGTCTGTTCACCGTCCAAAAAAATGTCTAGCAATACAATGTCAGGCGCTCCCTGTTCCACTAGATCCTTTGCTTCTGGAACCGATTCGGCTATACCTACAACTTTGTAACCCGCTTTTTGCAGCATTAAGCGAAGATCGTTAGCGATCATAAACTCATCCTCTACAATCAGCAAGGAAGGAATCGGGCCTTCTTGGTTGATATTAGGCATGTTCAGCAGGGTTTTACGTATACCTAAATTGCTCTTAATGTTGGCTGAAAGACGTTCACCAAGTCATTTTATACTTTTAAACTGAACCAACGATACCAGCTTTAACCCCGTAGGATAGCTTGTTAACTTATGAGCAAATATACAGAGAGAGAATCTGGCGACTCACCTCCGAAAGTATCCTCCGAAATAGCGGAGTCATCTCCGCTATTTCGGAGACGCCAATTTTATTCACAGAAGGAGCAAGAAATACAATCGTTTGATTATCAATTAACTGACTTTTTTTCGTTCAAGTTTTTGTGTGACTGGCATGGTAATAGATATTGTATAGTCAGTGGTCAACAATTCCTACTATATCCTCTTTCTATGAAACGTCACATCCAGCTAGATCCGCTACGGATATACCAGTTAGAGCTTCAACAATGGTCACAGCCCACTCACTCTCATGCTTTTTATGAATTAATTATCATTCGGGAAGGCAAGGGTTATCACCTGATCAATGACAACTGCTTTCCATATTCATCGGGTTATGTCTTTCTACTTGGCCCGGACGACAATCATTACTTCAAAATTTTGGATCGGACCAAGTTTTGTTTTATTTCCTTCACTGAGCCCTATTTAGCCGAGTTAGCAGTACCCAGTAATTCTATTTGGAAGCAGGGTAAATCGTACAATTGGCACATGGCTATGGGATTTAGGGGAAATTTACTTGCAGACCAAACCGACCAATTACATCTGAATGCGCTCCTCTCCATTTTACTACCGAATAACGAACAGTTAATAGCGCTATCGCCATCGGTGACCCTTTCCATAGTGGGAGCCCTCCTGAGTCTGATCGAACCCCACATTTCCTTAGTCGATAAAAAAACGGTTCAGCCTTCCCATTATTCTGTTACCATCGTGCACCAGCTAATGGCGTACATCAGTCAGCATATTTCAGAACCGCACCAGTTACGGATTGATCAATTAGCCCATATTTTCAACTATTCACCGAACTATTTAAGTGCGCTTTTCAAGCAGCAGGTTGGTGAATCGTTACAACAGTATATTATCCAGTATCGCCTGAAACTTGTTGAAAAACGATTGCAGCTGAGTTCGTTAACGATTTCTCAAATTGCGGAGGAATTTGGCTTCACCGACATTTGCCACTTAAATAAGCTCTTTAAACGGTATTATCAAATTACTCCTACGGTTTACCGGAGAGCTGCTTTTGTTTCTTGAAAAGGCCAAATAGCCTATCGCAAAGACGCGTCAAAACAGGCCTTTTTAGGATTTCTCACCTGATTCTAAATACATTCTGTCAGTAAGCACTACGTAACCAGAAAATGACAGGAAAGCTCTAAGCTTACTATTCAAGTGATGGGAAAACTATACGATCATGAAAGTATATGATATTATTGTAATCGGGTCCGGTCCGGGTGGTTATACAGCAGCCATTCGATCAGCCCAGTTAGGCTATCAGGTAGCCATCATCGAAAAGTATGCAGTGCTTGGTGGAACCTGTACCAATGTTGGGTGCATTCCCGCCAAGGCCCTTCTCGATAGTTCTGAACACTTTCACCAAGCCCAACAGCAATTCCACCTGCATGGTATTCAGGTAGGTGGAATTAGCCTGGACTTTGCAAAGTTTATGATGCGGAAAGAAGAGGTAATCCGGCAAAACACCAATGGCCTTAACTACCTGATGAAGAAAAATAAAATCGACGTCCATCACGGGGTGGGCAGCTTTATCGATCAAACTCATATCCGACTTGACAACCAAGGGCAGGAAATGACCCTTGAAACCAGGTACGTCATCATCGCTACTGGTTCTAAACCGGCAACCCTTCCAGGCGTTGCCATCGACAAACAACGGATTATTACGTCTACTGAGGTATTATCACTGCCAGAGTTACCCAAAACCTTGATTATTATCGGTGGCGGAGTTATCGGTGTTGAAATAGCATCAGTCTATGCCCGGTTAGGCACCCAGGTAACGATTATTGAGTATGCGGATTCGCTGATTCCTACTATGGATAGAGAACTGGGGAAGACGCTAGTTCGATTGCTGGGAAAACTAAAGATTACCTTGATGATAAGTAGTCGGGTTCAAGCAGCCCGTAATCTAGGAAATGAAACATTGGTAACGTGTCTGGACAAAGCAGGAGTTTCCCAGGAGCTAAAAGCGGATTATTGCGTAGTAGCGGTTGGTCGAAAAGCCTATACAGTCGGCCTGAATCTGGAAGCGGTTGGTATCCGGCCCGAAACGAATGGCAAAATAAAAGTGAATGGAAAGCGTCAAACAGTTGTGCCAACCATTTATGCCATTGGTGATGTTATTGAAGGTGCCATGCTTGCTCATAAAGCGGAGGACGAGGGAGCGTTTGTTGCAGAAGTCATTAATGGACAAAAACCCCATATCAAATACGATTTGATACCCAGTGTAGTCTATACCTGGCCGGAAGTAGCTTCAGTCGGTAGTACAGAAGAGCAGCTATCCGAAAAAGGAATCCCCTACAAGGTGGGAAAGTTTCCTTACTCGGCAAGTGCCCGGGCTCGAGCCTCTATGGACACCGATGGATTTGTTAAGGTACTAACAGATCCAACATACGGTGAAATTCTAGGCGTTCATTTAATTGGCCCACGCGCTGCCGATGTGATTGCTCAAGCTGTGGTGTCAATGGAATATGAGGTAACTACACAGGAGATGGCCCACATTTCATTTGCTCATCCCACGTACGCAGAAGCGCTGAAAGATGCCTATTTACAAGCATCCGGTCAGGGGGCAATAAATATTTAGCAGACAGAAGTTACTATATTCAATAGGCCTGGTATTGTTTCGTTCAACGAGAGGAAAAGTATAAGACGTATTTTATTGAACTGTGAAATCTTTACTAATGAATTGTGTGCTTTCATGGCAAACTCCAATAAAAATCGTTCAGGAAAACCTTCGAATAAAATCAGGACAAGACACTTCAACTAGCCATTGGCAAGTCCATTTAAATTTTTGGTTTGGATAAATTCCGAGGGCGTCAACTGGTAAAGATCACGAAAACATTTGGTGAAATACCCCGGGCTTTCAAAACCAATTATGTAAGCCGTCTCGGCAATGCCTCGTCCCTGACGAAGGTAGTACGTGGCTTTTTTTAGCCGATACTGTTGCATCAGTTCATTGACAGGTAAATCTGAAACCGCCTTTATTTTACGATACAGACTCGCCCGGCTCATACCTACCTCCCGGGCCACTTCATTAACGCCGAACGTAGTATCACTAAGGTGTTCGTCCAGCAACTGATATATTCTACTCAAAAAAGGATCAGGCGGAGCCGGTGCGGAGGGCGCTTCTTCAGCCTGAGCCAAACTTTGGCGCACCCAATCGCGTAACCGGGCTCGTCCGTCCAGCAAATTCTGAATACGCAGTTGAAGCTCGGTTAAGTGAAAAGGCTTAAGGATATAATCGTCAGCCCCAACAGAAAGTCCTTTTAAACGACTTTCCAGGGCGCTCTTCGCCGTGAGCAAAACGATTGGAATGTGACTGGTGCGGACGTCCGATTTTAGCTGGCTGCAAAGTGTATACCCATCCATTCGTGGCATTAGCACATCGGACAGGATGAGATCTGGACTTAATTCGAGTGCTTTTTCATAGCCATCGAGCCCGTCTACCGCCCGATACTGACGATAGTGGCTAGGTAAACTCTCCCGAATAAAGTCAGCCAGTTCGTCATTATCTTCAACGACTAATAGAAGTGGACTTTCCCAATCCGGTTGCCGACTCTTATGGTCGACAGATTGACTGACCAGGTCGGCCGCATTTTCGGAAGTCGGACTGACCGGTGACGTGACAACCGGACGATAAGGCAGGGTAATGGTAAACGTAGTACCTATCCCAGGTGTCGTGTCTACCTCAATGGTACCCTGCTGAATGGTCACTAATTCTTTTACTAAGGCTAATCCAATTCCTGTGCCTGGTTGTTGGGATGCTGCGTCATCCCGAACCTGATAGAACCGATCGAAAATAAAACGCAGGTTATCCGGCGAAATACCCACACCCGAATCAGCAATGGTTAAGCAAACAGCTTCATTGGCTGATTTTGCCAGATCAACGGATACGATTCCGCCTGACTTAGTAAACTTAAGGGCATTACCCACCAGGTTGTAAATAATTCGCTCCAGCTTTTCCTCATCAAACCAGTATTCTCCGGTTAGTTGCGGCTCAAAGCGCAACTCAATCTGTTTCTGGTCGGCCTGACTTTGGAAAGACTCCAGCAAACCACGCACAAACGCATCCAGTCTGCCCGGTGCTTCCCGGATGGGCATTGCCCGGGCTTCGACTTTGCTCAAATCCATGAGTTGATCGATCAGCCGTAACAGATGAAATGCATTTTTTTCAATGGTCGTCAAGCGTTGTCGATCAGCAGGCTCCGTATGTTTCTGTTGAAGTTGCTGGGCAGGGGTTAAAATCAGCGTGAGTGGTGTGCGGAATTCATGGGTTATGTTTGAAAAAAACGGGTTTTCAATTCGTCCATTTGTCGAAGCTGGAGGGTTTCCTGCTCTTTTAGGGCGATCCCCTGCTGCAAGGTTAACCGACTGATATAGGCCCGAAGGAGCATGTATGCAATGGTTGCCAGGACAATCAAATAAATGAGATAAGCTTCCCAGGTTGCCCAGATAGGCGGCCGAATCACCACATCCAGTTGTCGAACGGTTGAGCTCCATCGACCGGACGTGTTACTGGCATTGAGCTTGAGCACGTAGTGACCCGGGCTTAGGGCGGTAAAGATGGCTTCGGGGCGGCTGGATTCGATCCACCCCTTCTTTAACCCCTCCAGCTGATAACGAAACCGATTCTTACCGGGCTTGTTATACTGCATGACCGCGAAATTCACCGTCAAAAAGTTCTGATCATAAGGTAGTTCTATATGGTGCAATAAATGCACCGGTAGAAATGGCTTTGCCGCCGTATCCGGGGAATCGGTTATAACCAGTGGTTTATTGTTAACCTGAATCTGGGTAATTTCACTACGGGGAATGTAGGTGTCGTTCTGAATCTGGTCTGGATAGAAGGCTGTAATGCCCTTTAAACCACCCATCAGAATACGATCGTCGGCATGCCCATCACTCCGGGCCGCCTTTCCTGATACGTATAAAAAGTGAAACCGGTTAAATTCATCCGCCAGTAAACCATCGTCCCGGGTGAAGGTCTTCATCCGTAATGTCTTCCGGTCCATACGAACCAGTCCCTTGTTGGTACCCATCCAAAGGTATCCGTGCTGATCGGCCAGGGCAGAGTAGATCACATTGTTTGGTAGCCCGTCGGTACTAGTCAGGCGTTTACACCGGCCGGTTCGCTTATTAAATAAACACAGGCCACTGCCATAGGTACCGATCCACAAGCGATTCGGATCAAGCGGGTCCGACGACAAACAGAACAGATTATTACTACTGAGGGAAGTAAGGTTATCCGGATGATACGTAAACTGGCGGGTAGCACCGGTACGTCGATCAATCCGGTATAGACCGGCCCCGGTTGTGGCGAGCCAAATTGCCTCCTGATCGACCACCATTTGCACTAAGGTATGGGGATAAGTCACCCGTAGGCGAAACGGAAAGGGTTTCCACTGGGCTATTTCGTCCTGATACCACCAGGCTAATGAATCGTGTGCCATCCATACCCGCCCCGCTGGATCAGTAGCCAGTAGATTAGGGCTATTTCCTGGTAGGGGTGTTAATAGTGGAAGCGTGCTTAAGTGACCGCTTACCAGATCAAGTCGTTGAATGGGTTGACTGGCTGCGTTAAACCAAAGCCTTTGCTGAAGATCGACCGTATACCGAAAATCATAACTATTCCTATTGGCCAGAAAGGAGGGGGCCAGGGGTTGTTTAACCCCTAACCAACGCCGAAATAAATCGACGTGAAATGCTGTTTGATATGGGGCCGTCTGGAAGGATTGTCCTCTCAGATCATATTTCCAGATACCTCCCCCATTCATGCCGATCCAAAGAACATCCGATCGGTCTACCCACAAACTTCGACCCTGCTCAGTAACACTGATATCTGTGCGAGGGCTGAGCATTTGAATGCTATCCTTATCAGTATATTGGTATAACAAGCCGTCTCGCAGAAAATAAATGGCTCCTCTGCTGTCTGTAGAAAATAGCATCAGATTCCAAAATTCCCGTTTGGGTGGCAGGGAATATAAACGAGTTTGACCGGTGAGCGGATTAAGCCGAATCAAATGGTGGCTGGAGCCGATGAGAAATTCGCCCGTTCGGGTACGGTAGAATCCATTTAACCCCTCGTGAGGTACCGGAAAGGGCGGGGCCGTAAAACACTGCCGTTTTTCATCAAAAATCGATAGCCCCTGCCGAGTTGCTACCCAGCAGCGCCCCTGGTTGTCAGTAACGCAGCCGACGCCTACGTCATCAGGCAAGCCAGTAGGATGGCCTGTCTGGTGGCGGTAGTGATGTGCTTGTCCAGTACGTGTATCATATAAACCGATACCGCGGTTAGTAAACGCAATCCAGAGCCGATCCCGTCGATCCAGCCAAACATCGGCTGGTACTGATAGCTGGAACGTCTGCTGATAAATGGGTAGCCGTGAGATGTTTGTAAAGGTTTCGGTGCGCGGGTCAAATCGGTCCAGATCCCCCCGTTCGCTCATGATCCAGATTGTGCCCCGGTGATCGAGTACCAATCGGTTTAATCCGGGAAAGGAAAGCGATGGCTTACCCGTAGATTCAGGTCTGAATACCCGAAATGTTCGGCCATCATACCGACAAAGGCCGTCGCGGGTGGCCATCCACATAAACCCTTGTTGGTCCTGTACAACCCCAGTAATAAAGGCCTGCGGCAATCCCTGTTGATCGGTAATAATTTCTGGAGTCGGAAGCTGAGCGGATTGGGCCAACCCTGGCACTGCTATGCTATTGAAAAGGCTGAGGAAAAACCAGAATAGATACTGCCAGCGGGCTATGAAACCGTAATACCCTTGCATGCAGGATATAGATTTAGTATTGAGGGTTAAGAGGTAGTAAATCAGACTGATACCAGTCTAATGTGTCATTAAAGATAGGCAAAAACAGGGCTGAGTCGTTACGTATGAATGTCAAATGCGGATGCAGTAGCTATTTTTTATTGGCCGGTTGCGTCCTGAGACGGAAATGAACGTTTTTGAGATGGTTTTGACAGACCTTATGCGGCCATACCCCCAAATTTGGAGAACTAATCGGTATCAAAACTATAACGGACCCAATAGGCTCCTGCGTTGGGTAAGATCCCTAAAGCGCTACGAGCCCCTGTTCGATACGTAGCTTCATGTCTCTTCTGCCCGAATCAGTATCGCTAACCCATACGATAAGCCAATAACGAACTATATGCCTCTGAGTACCTTCCTGCATACGAGAAACTGTTAATAAACAGGCACCTGACGACTCGTTAATCAATGAGTGCGTTCCCAGTCTTACGTACTACTAAAGGGTCTTTCTGCCGATCTACATCAAATTATGCCATTTAATCAATTCGTCCGAATATAGAAATTTACAATGGATCAAGAAGAAAGTCGGGCTCAGGCGGGAAAGGCTAAACTAGCTGCCTACGCACTACTGAACCAACTGAAACAACAATTTGGAATCAATAGCCCAGCGAATTCGGGTTTATTTTCGATTGAACATGCATCATTAACCGGGGTTGCGGATCAGTACAGTATTACGTCCAACTTAGATGTATTGCTGCTGAGATTTCACCTAACACAGGGCTTTTCGTTTACCATTTCGCCCCCCGATGCTTCCCTTTTTGTCCTTTTTGTCAGTGTACACCAGTCGATAACGACCACGCGAGTAATTTATCAACTTACTGAGATAACTGTCGCTGGTCCTTCCGCCGATTTATCAACTCCTCCTACCGGCAACCTATTTATACTAATTGTGAGCCGAAGTTGGGTATCGGCTTATTTACCAGACTGGATGGCCCTCAGAGCAGTAGATATATTCAACGATCTTAAAGAATCCATTGAAGCGAATCCCTCTCTGCTCGAAATTATTAAAACTGATGTGGGTGAATTCTGGAAAATATACCCTTCCCGGCCATTAAAGCAGCTTTTTGTGTCGGTGAGTATCAACGCTCTGCTTTTACGATTACTGGAGCGGGTTGTTTATCATCATAAACATGACCTTTCGCACAATAAGTACCTTAAACCGGATCTCTACCAGGTTGAAATGGCTCAACAGCATTTATTAACCCATTTGCACGACCCTTTCCTTACACCGGTAACCCTGGCTAAAATGGCCAACATGAGTCTCACAAAATTTAACCGGCTTTTCAAGGAATTGTACCAGATTCCTGCTCATACCTTTATTCGCCATTACCGTCTCCGGATAGCCCGCGAATTAGTGGATACTCACCTTTATGATTTGAGCCAGGTTGCCACAAAAGTAGGCCTTTCCAGCGTTGCCGCCCTTACTAAATTACTTGCAGAGTAAGTAGTGTTACTACGGGATGGAACGCCCGCATCATAAGCATGTGCGCCAGTGAACCCTACGAATTGGGGAACTATAGGCTGCGATGACATTTATTCAGCTTCAGGAGACGCGGCCTACCCTTCTTTTCAGCCTGCTGAGACAGGATTGCTCGTATTTGAGACAGAATTGCCATCGCTCTTCATTGCAAAAACCAACCTTTGTCCAACTCAATTCCAGCCGTTCATAAGAAGCAACAATCAGTCTGAAACAGTCTTTAGTATCTCTTTAAAAATTGGATAGGCCCTGGAGCAGGTCGATCCATGAGTCAGTAGCTCACGGCCGCCGTTTGGCTTGCCATCAATCAATTTCCTCAAACCAGTTAACTACAAAAACTATGTCATTCCAAACGAGTAAAACCACGCGCCGACAGTTTCTGGAACGCTCGGCATGGGGAGTCGGCGGTGCACTTCTTTTACCGAGGTTACTGGCCAGTTGCACCGACCACAACGTTGTCCCCCCGGTGCACCGATCACACCGCTGATCGGCTCGCCGGAATGGTCTTCCAGTATTGATTGGAATGACGACGCGAAACAAGTAGTCATCACTGCGCTTTCATTGATACCCGATGTTGGTGGGATCCTTGGCGGTTTACTTGGCATCTTTTGGCCCAACACCCAGGTTGACATATGGGGCCAAATCAAAGCCCAGGTGGAAGCCCTGGTCGACCAGAAAATCACTGACCAGGTCTATCAGCAGGTAAGCGAGGATCTGCAAGGCTTGAAAAGCACGATGACGCTTTATTTGAATGAGCTTAAAAACGGAGATGCGAAGAACATTCTCATTCAATGGAGCTCTACGAGGAATGCTTTTGTGATTGCGCTTCCCCACTTCCAATCAAAAGGATACGAGGTGCTGCTCTTGCCTTTGTTTGCTCAGTTTGCCAACATGTATCTGGCTTTATTACGCGATGGGGTAGCCTTTGGGCAAAGCTGGGGTAGGACCCCTGCCGACAACACGCAGGATATTGCCGATTTGAAAAAGGCTATCGATGATTTTGTCAAGTACTGCCAGGTCTGGGTTCCTGCCGGCCACGACCAGGTGGCGAATAAAGCACCGTCAACTATTTATGATGGCGAGCCTTATCGGACCATTAATCGGTATGACCGCCATATGACATTAACAGTATCAGACTTTGTGGAGGTCTGGAATTATTTTGATGTCACGATATTCCCTAATGGCAAGAAGGCGATGTTGGACCGTGAGATTTACACTGACCCCTATGGCGGTATCGATCATGGCAATACCGGATTTTCTTTATGGTCACCTCCACCAACACAATTCCCTACTAACGTAACCATATGGGCTTTTGATGAACTTGATGCGTATCAGTTAACCTACCCGGTCGGTGGCGGACCCGATGGGATTACGACAACGGGCCGGAGGGGTGATCAGCCGCATAATGGATTTGGGGGGAGTAATCAGGCTCCTCATGGCGGCATATTTGATATACAGCCCAACAACCCGATAGTCGGGGTCAGAACCACCTACCAAGAGTGGACTGGTGTAATTGGTATGCAGTTTCAGTTTTATGACGGGACAACTACTTATATGCTTGGCGGAAGAGATGTGGGTACCAATTTTATTTCCGTAGATACAGGTATGATATGTTTTACCAACGAGGCTCTGTCAAGTATGCAAACTCACGGGTTAAGTCAGAAATTTGGCAGTATAGACATGATCGTGTATGGCTTTAAATACTGGGTTTCACCCAAAGCAGCCTTGAGGTCAATTCAGAACCTTTATATAACAAGCCCACAAGAACATGCAGCGGCTGATTTTGCCCAAGTCTCCCCAAGTCTTTCGGCTACTCCGATCACCGACGACTTAAAGGCCGCCCGCCAGGCGTACTGGGCCTCGATTAAAGCCCGCGCTGAAGCTCTCAAGTAGCCCCTTAATCTAGCCAATAGGCTGATTTTATGAGCGCTGGTGGTAAGGAAATGGACCCTCCATCACCTTACCACCAGCGCTCCCACCACTACCTACTGATGGGCGTGCAGAAAGGCGCGGCTTGTCTACCTACGTAAAAGCAAACCTGCCGCTCAACACGTCGGCGTAAATAAGATGAACGTTCTCTTTTTAAGGCGCTTGACTAAGCCCCTCCATCGCTTACGTATCCGTATATATACCGCTTTGTGGCGCGCTTACCTCATTGGCGGGTTGGCCGGCTTGCTGTTGGACTGTAGCGTCATTCACCTGGAGGATCATCCTGCCCCTTCCCGCCAAAAGGTGCAGCAAGCAGTCGATCAGGTACGGGCCGATCTGGAACACGAGTTGGGCAATCCGGTCCCCTCGCTCAATGTGCTGATTCAAACGCCGACCGAAAAAATCTTCGTCTCCTCAGTCGGCTCCGGCACCACGCCGGTTACCGAAACGGCGAATTTCCGCATCGCCAGTAACACCAAGCACTTTACGGCCACCGCCATCCTGAATATGCACGAAGACGGCTGGCTGAACTATAAAGCCCACATTACGGACCTCATACCGGGAACAACCACGCCCTACGTGCCCAATACGCCCCAGTGGGATTTCCCCTACAAAAATGACATCACGATTGAGCAACTGCTGCAGCACAGAGCCGGGGTTTTCGATGTCGACAATGATCCCGTTCCCGGCTTCAACGGCCTGTCTTATACCGAGGCTACCCAAACGGCCGACCCCACCCATCAGTTCACCACCGAGGAAATGGTACATCAGTTGATTCTAAACCAGCTTTCCTACTGGGCACCGGGCACGGGCTATCATTACAGCAATACGGGCTATTCGATTCTGGGCCAGATTATCGAACGGGTATATTCGGCCAAAACGGGACGTATCAAAACCTACAACGATTACCTTCAGGATTACGTAGTGGGACCCACCGCGCCAGTACCTGTTGCTCTTTATTTTCCCGCCCGAGCCGATGATACCGTACTGCCATCACCACGGGTGGTCGGCACCGTGCGGTATCCCACCCAGACAATTACCTACGGGGATTATAACATGAGCGCGCAGATCGCCGAAGGCAATGGGATCGGCACAATGGCGGCCCTCAATACGTACCTACGCTCGCTGATGAAAAGTCAGAATGTCTTAATGCCGCAAACGGTAAAGGTGATGCAGACCGATGACCTGGGTGGTTTCTTCGTTAAAAACCTGGGGTATGGTAAAAACGGTGCCCGGATTGGGAATCTGTCGCTGATGATGTACGATCCGCTCACCGACGTATCGGTGGTGACGTATCTACCGCTGTGGGATTATACCCAAGGGCCGGAGGGAGCTACTTCGT
This sequence comes from Spirosoma sp. KNUC1025, assembly GCF_045160025.1. Taxonomy (GTDB): domain Bacteria; phylum Bacteroidota; class Bacteroidia; order Cytophagales; family Spirosomataceae; genus Spirosoma. The sequence continues at coordinate 3,426,659 of NZ_CP087139.1, read as the reverse complement.
TTTTAAAATGCTTCCATGCGATCACCGATGCAGCCTACGCGGCCCGAACGGCCTTAGGTTATCCCGGTAAACCCTGAGCGAAGGTATGGGCTTTAATTCATCGGTCCCTCCATGAAAGAAGTAGCTGAATTACCAGTAACCGAGGCAGCCTTTGTTGTCCCACGTCAAGCCTGTAAAATCAAAGTCGCAGATTCGACTACCGAGCATTTGCCTGCTTGAAGCCGTTCTGACGGCCAACTCGTCCTGATCCATTTTCTCAACCCTTTTAACCACAAACTTCATGTCATTCCAAACGAGTAAAACCACGCGCCGACAATTTCTGGAACGCTCGGCACTGGGGGCGGGCAGTGCCCTTTTTTTACCAACGCTCCTGCAAAGCTGTATGACCGACCACACCCTGCCCCCTTCTGTTCCGCCAATCTTGCCGGGCGAATCCGAAGGGGTGATGACCAAGATTAATCTGTCCATCAACAACGCCCCCACTTCAGGCGTGTCGAGTGATAAGGTTTTTGTCTCCATTATTGGTACCGATTCAACAGGCAGGCTCAGCTATCTTGATCTGAAATCCAACGCCGGGGCGCTACATCCCCTGACTACGTTTTCATCCGGGGTGACTTCCTGCCCACTCTCGGCCATTGCCATGCCCATTCGGATTCCGACCCTGACCAGTGCCCGGATTTATTTTGCCATCAATACTGATTTTAATCCCGCGGAATTCTCGGCATCGGGGCCCTCAACGAGCAAAATCGTCAAAACCCTCTATGAAAAAATCGAATTTAATGCCGGTGATTCGGGCGATTGCTTTATCAATCCGACGAATGTCGATTTTTATGGCATTTCCTACCAGCTATCGGTGAATTCGGATGCGGCTAAAACGGTGGGCTTTACCCAGTCCAGAGCCCAGATTCTGGCGGCCTTAAACGAGGCAATACCTGGAGAAGTAGCGACCAATCCAGCGGCAGCGATGTATAAACAACTGATTGTCCGCGATGATAATCAACAGGTGCTTCGCTTTCTAGCCCCAAAATCGGCAGGCTACAGCGATTGGGGTGACACTGCGGACGAGTGCCTGACGAATGCTTCGCGGTTTTGCCAGTACCTGGATGAGTATATAGACAAGCACTGTTTCAATCCTGACCGGGGCGTTTTCAGCTTTTACGACAAGCAGTACCCTACCCAAAAGAATGTTCGGTATGGGCAAATACTGGGCACCGGGCTAGCCCGTACCTTAGCGATCTATACAGCCGACCCCCGGTCTGGAAACGTAACACCCTATCACTCCCTGCCAATCCCCTACACGGGTCCGGGAAACCCTGGCTTGCCTACGTACTTTCATTCAGTATCCGCAGCGGACCGGAATCAGATTGATTGGGGCTTTCTGCTGCTGGGCAATTCGCTGGGGGCTGGTAGTGCTGCCGACTGGGGTAATGATGACGCCGTGCTGGCCATCATGATGGCTATTTGTCGGGGGGTGATGCACTACAATGATGGACGTACCGACTGGCTGGACCGGTCGAAATATTATCAGGGTTCTGGAGGCAAAGGGACACCGGATTTTCCGATTGAACTGTATGCGAAGGTCATTCATGCCTTAGCGCCAAATGGCAAGGCCTATGCTTTCTCCTTCGATGACGTATACGCGGAAGACCCCTCGTTGGTTTTTAGTCCTGGCGGGATGGTGAACATAACGTTGAATTCGCTGGAATCCGTCAAGCTTCCCTAAATGGCAAAGCAAGGAGAGAGTAGGAAGCAACAAAACGGGAGGGGCAGGAAACGTCAACCCGCTAACTGAACCCTTACAGTTGAGGATCATCCGAATTTTTCGCTTTCACTGATCGATTGTGTCGCCTTTATTATCCGTCTTTTTACGCCATCCTACTAGTGCCGCCTTTACTATCGTAACTGACACCGCCCAAGCATTTTCTCTAGAGATAATTACATCGATTTATTAAAACCTACTGGTCATTCAGGCGCTAGACACCCCCTGAATGACCAGGCAGTTGATTACGGCAACGCAAATGCTACGTACCGATCCCCCGACTTGGTTTTGAGTTTGCCGCCCCCGCAGGCAATCACTACGTATTGTTTGCCATTGACGGCGTAGGTACTTGGCGAAGCATACCCGGCAGCGGGTAGTTTGGCCCGCCAGAGCTCACGGCCCGTTTTGCGATCGAACGCCCGAATCAACTCGTCGCGCGAGGAAGCGATGAAGAGCAATCCGCCCTCCGTGACGGCCGGGGCACCGTAGTTGTCAGTACCCGTCGGGGGAAGGCCCTTGGCCACCAGCTCGGGGTATTCACCCAGCGGCACTTGCCAACGGTGTTCGCCGGTATTCAGGTCAATTGCTGTCAGAGTGCCCCAGGGTGGACGACTCACGGGGTAGCCGGCCCGGTCGTACCAGCGGGTAAACCCGGTGTGGTGGTAAGGCGCCGTGTTCAGGCCTGCGGTGCTGGCGACGGCCGTTGTTTTACCGAACAAAAAATCCACAATGGCTTTCCGCTCGGGTTCCTTCAGGTTAGTGAAGGCAGGCATCATGCCTTGGCCTTTGGCCAGAACCTGGGCCACCGACGTCTGATTGCGTTTTTGGGAAATGCCAGTCAGAGCCGGATAGCTACCATCATGACTGCCTTCGCGGTTCTGGCCGTGGCAGCCGGCACAGTGGGTTTGGTAGAGCTGGTTACCGGTGCGTTCAACGACCTGGGCGGAGGCCGAACCGGCGGGGGTCGGAACCAGCCCCATAGTGACCGGAATTTGCTTGGCGGGAACGTACATTATGCCCGCTTCGTCTACGGCTGCTCCACCCCACTGAGCACCTCCATCGGTGCCGGGGAAAAACACGGTACGGTTGGGGCTCAGGGGAAGGGGAATAAACTCCTTGCCCGATTGCCAGCGTCGTAGTTGAGCCAGTACCGTATCGCGGTCGGTTACAAAATCGTTGATATCGCTTTCCGAGAACGATTGCCGGGTAAACGGTGCGGGTTTGAGCGGGATCGGCTGGGTAGGCCAGGCTTTCTCTCCCGGAACGCTGGAAGCAGGCATGGGTCGTTCCTCAATCGGAAACAGCGGCTTCCCCGTGACCCGGTCGAAAACAAACAGAAACCCTTGTTTGGATAACACTGATACGGCATCCACCTTTTTACCGCCATGAACGACGGTGAATAAATTGGGGGGAGCCGGAATGTCGCGGTCCCAAATGTCGTGGTGGATCGTCTGAAAATGCCAAAGCCGCTTGCCTGTGGCCGCGTCGAGGGCTATAAGACTGTTACCGAACAGATTTTGGCCAGGCCGAGTACTGCCGTATAAATCGAATGCTGCAGTCCCCGTGGGCACATACACGATGCCACGCTGCCGGTCGATGGCCATACCCATCCAGTTGTTGGCTCCCCCGAAGTTAAGGTGTCCATCTTTGGGCCAGGTATCGGCTCCGTACTCGCCTGGGTGTGGAATGGTGTGGAAAGTCCAGACGATCCGCCCCGTGCGCAGATCGTAGGCACGCACATCGCCGGGCAGGGCCGGAGCGATCTCCGACACCCGGTGGCCCATGATAAGCAGATTTTTATACACCACGCCCGGCGTGTTGCTCACTACGTACTCATCGGCTCCGGGACGGGCAAGACCATCTTTTAAGTTGATTTTTCCGCCTTTGCCAAAACTGGCCACCGGTTTTCCCGTTCGGGCGTCGAGAGCATAGAGCAGCGAGCCATAAGAGAAGAAAATCCGGGCCTCCCGCCCATCGGTCCAGTAAGTAACGCCCCGGCTATTCATGGCGAAAGTATCGTCGGTGAAGGCTGTTTTCCACAGCTGTTTGCCGGTGGCCGCGTCGAGGGCGAAGGCCTGCGAGCCCGCCGAGACCCCGTACAACACGCCGTTGATGATGAGCGGGTTGCACTGAATCTGGGTGTTGTTTTTGAGCGTATCGACTCCGCCCGACGCATATTCCCAGGCGACCTGTAAGCGGGCAACGTTGCCAGGATTTAGCTGGGTGAGGGGCGAAAAATGGTTGCGGTCGGGTCCACCGTTGTATTCAGGCCAGTCGGTGGTGGCGGGGGTTTGGGTTAGGCTGAGCAGGCCAAGGGTCAGCAGTAAGGCTGGGTAGGTGAACCGGTTCATAAGTAGGGTTGGAGGAACGTACAAATGAACACAAAATGGCCGAAAGTTGGAATGACTTCTCAGCTTATGTGGCTCAAGGACATCAAACATTCTGGCATATCTACACCGACAGGCTATTGGCGATACGTTTTACGGATACGCACTGCCTCGGTAAGCCTAATTTTAGGCTTGCTGTATAGAGTATCGAGACTAACATCCAGGACGCTCAGGTCTGATTTGGGCCGGAAGGCAACCGAACCGTACTGAGTCGCTTCATTTACCCTCATGAAGCAATCTAATGGATTGCCTAGCTTTTTTCTTACGTCATAACGATTATGGAACTGTCTCGTCCCATGCACACCCTATTCGTCTACTTTCAGCTGACGATATAGATAACCAGACGCTACTTGTGGTATGAGAGGCTAAGAGACAGCCCGTTGCAAAAGCAAACTTTTAAACCATACGTTCCGGTTTACCGTTGCATCTAATTAACAGCACGTCTTAAACTCAATACTTTATGCAAACCAGGCTAGGGCAATCTGCGCCGGGGTGGCTTCTTTTTGCCGGGCAATGTCGCCCAGTAAGTCTACCAGCTTCTGGTTCGCTTTCCGGTTCTCTTCCGAAAAGCGGGGAACCACATTGCGGAAATCGGTTTTGTCAAATTGGGTGTTTTCGTCGATTTTTCCCGTTAAAAATCCTTTTCCCAGCGGGCTGAACGGAACAAAACCGATGCCGAGTTCTTCTAACGTGGGTAGTATCTCTTTTCAGGCTCCCGCCACCACAATGAGTACTCACTTTGCAAAGCAGTTACTGGCAGCACGGCATGGGCTTTCCGAATCGAGGATACACCCGCTTCGCTCAGGCCGAAGTACTTAACCTTTCCTTCCTGAATCAGTTCCTTGACCGTTCCGGCCACATCTTCCATCGGCACAGCCGGGTCAACGCGGTGCTGGTAAAACAAATCGATTCGATCGGTTCTCAATCGCTTCAGCGCTTCTTCGGCCACCAATCGGATACGTTCGGGGCAGCTGTCCTGCCCTTTGGTGGAATCCCTATTCTGAAACCCGAATTTCGTGGCAATCACTACCTGATTCCGAAAAGGCTGCACTGCTTCGCCCAAAAGCTCTTCATTGACAAATGGACCGTAGGCCTCCGCCGTATCAAAGAAATTAACCCCTTTATCGAAGGCGGCACGAATCAATTGAATGGCGTCCTGTTTGTTGGTTGCCGGACCATAGCCATAGCTTAAGCCCATGCAACCTAAGCCCAGGGCGGACACCTGTAGGCCACTGGTTCCTACTATTCTTGTTTCCATAAAAGTTGATTTATTTCAGTACGTTAATCGTACGTAACCATTTCCCGACGGCCGTTTTGGCTTCTTTGGCCTTGTCGCCTTCGATAACCAGCAGTTGACCATCCCGTTCCGAGCCACCCCGCATTGTAAATCCTTCCAGTACGTTGCTGTTGGGGCACAGTTCCTTGACGGTCTCGAACGTACTGCCAATTCCATAGCCCCCATTGGTGTTGAACGGAACAACGGTTTTACCGCTGAGATTGTACTGCCGCAAAAAGCTTTTCATGGGCGGAGGCAGTTGCATACCCCAGGTAGGAAAGCCGACAAATACGATATCGTATTACTGAATCGTATCAATCTTTGTCTTTAAAGGGGGCAGAAAACCTGTTTCATTTTCCCTGGCTACCTGTTCGACCGTAGCCCGGTAGTTTTCAGGATAGGGTTTCGCTAATTCAAGCGCTACCAGTTCTCCTCCTACCTGAGCATGAATGATTTCCGCGATTGCCTTCGTATTATTTGTCCGTGACAGATACACAATCAACACCTTTTCGGGCGCTATAGTAGCCTTATCGATAGATTGAACGCGCTCCGTTTGAGAAGAACAGGACCCGATCAACAGAAGAACTGCCAACAGGCCGTGCAGCAACATGGTGGACATTCTAATGCTTGATAACATGAGTGTCCCGGACACTACTAAAGGTCAGGGCTAACAGTTTCCAGGTACTCCTTTCTTTTTTATAGACTTCGGTAACGGTAAACTCAACTTTTGCCTCACTGCCCCGAACTGTGGACTCCAGGGTAATGCGACTCCAGATGATGGATGTGTCGTCAAAAAGCTCAACCGCTACGTCATGTACATCGGCTTTGCGGTACCAAATACTTCCGGTTTTAATAATGTCGAGTTCTTCGTCCTTTTTCCAGGTTCCACTCATATGGACAAATTTTGATTTATCATCGAAGAGTTGAGCCAGCTTGTCTACATTCTTTTCGGACATCCACTGCCATTTATCTTTCGAGAGATTGATAATTTCTTGCTCTTCACTCGTTCTGTTTGTTACCGAAGCGCTTGCGTTGGCTGATTGGGCGAAGGACGATTGCATACTTATACTAAAAAATAATAGCCCAAAAATTGATGCTTTCATAATGGTGTCTAGGGGTTTATGATTGACGTCGATATTCGTTTGTAGGGTTTACTTAGTTCCCGCGTATTCCTCGTCGGTTACCCGTCCGAACCAGGTCGTTTTTTTCTTTGGTCGGATGGGTTGCCATAGTTGCACGTTTAATGTTCATTGTTGTGGGATTTATTAAAACAGTTTACGTTCGCCCAGCCATTTGACCATGGCCGGGTCACGATGATCGAAGAACAGACTTGCCTTCGTATCCAGGGTTTTGATGGCTTCCATGTCGTCAGTACTCAGCTCAAAATCGAGGCTATTGAAGTTCTCTGCCATGCGCTCCTTCCGAACCGACTTGGGAATAGCTACTACGCCCCGCTGGGTTAGCCAGCGTAGTACAACCTGCGCGATGGATTTATTGTACTTCGCACCTATTGACGCCAGCAGCTCATTATGGAACAAGTCATTCTTTCCTTCCGCAAAGGGTCCCCAGGATTCGATCTGCACCTTATTGTCGATCATGAACTGCTGGGTGTCGATCTGCTGGTGAAACGGGTGCGTTTCAACCTGATTGACCGCTGGCACAACTTCATTGTGGATGATCAGGTCAATCAGCCGGTCTGGCTGGAAGTTACTCACGCCGATGGCTCGCACCCTGCCTTCTTTATACACCGCCTGCATTGCCCGCCATTCGCCATACACATCGCCCATGGGCTGGTGAATCAGGTACAAATCCAGATAATCGAGTTGCAGCTTTTCCAAGGAAGTCTCGAACGCCTTCTTTGTGCCTTCGTAGCCATCCGACTGTATCCAGAGCTTGGTGGTAATAAATAGTTCTTCCCGAGGCACACCACTTTTTTTAATGGCCTGTCCCACAGCTTCTTCATTACCATACGAAGCGGCCGTGTCGATTAGTCGATAACCCGTGGCGATGGCATCCAGTACGCTACGTTCACATTCGGCAGGATCAGGCACCTGAAATACGCCAAACCCCAGGATGGGCATTTCTACCGCATTGTTCAAAACTACGTGTTGCATGATACCTGTTCGTTTACAGGGCAAAGGTCTTCTCATTTCTTCGCCCAAATGGTATATAGATTACGGATAGTACTACCATTATTACTGATTAAGGTTTATCTATCAGGAAGGGTGGTCAGAAAGCGATAATTTTGAAGAAGATAACCAACCGTACTATGGATACTTTAAGACGATTCGAGACAATCAGTGAGTACAATGCGTTTAATAACAATGAAACGCTGCACCCGCTGGTGAGTGTTGTCGATCTGTCCAAGGCCAATCCCCGACAGGGCTCCCGGATGTATTTTGGCTTCTACACCGTTTTCTTAAAAGATGTCAAATGTGGTGATCTGGTGTACGGTCGACATACTTATGACTACCAGGAAGGAACCCTGGTTTTTATGGCACCGGGCCAGGTGGCTGGCATGAACAGTAACGGGGAAACGTATCAACCAAAAGGGTATGCGCTGGTCTTTCATCCGGATCTAATTCACGGTACCGCCCTGGGCCGTCATATTCAGGACTACTCCTTCTTTGGCTATCAGTTTTACGAAGCGCTGCATTTATCGAATCGGGAACGACAAATCGTTTTGGACTGCTTTTCCAAAATCGAGTACGAATTGGAACATGCCATCGATAAACATAGCAAACGATTGATCGTATCGACGATTGAATTGTTTCTGGGATATTGCACCCGATTTTATGATCGGCAATTCATTACCCGGGAAACCGCCCATAAAAGCGTACTGGAACGGTTCGAGACGTTGTTGAACGACTATTTTCAGACCGACAAACCGCAGACGTTAGGCTTACCTTCCGTTACGTATTGTGCAGGTGAATTGAATTTATCGGCTAATTACTTTGGTGATCTGATCAAGAAAAAAACAGGCAAAACCGCTCAGGAATACATTCAGGCGAAGTTGATTGATCTTGCCAAAGAACGAATCTTTGACCAAAGCAAATCGGTGAGTCAAGTCGCCTATGACTTAGGGTTCAAGTATCCCCAACACTTTATCCGCTTATTCAAGCAACGGGTTGGACAGTCGCCCAATGAGTACCGGACTCTACACTACAACTGATCGTCTATATCTGCCCGTTCAAAACCGCGTAACCAGTCCGGTCGAACCGCCTGGTTACGTTAGTACGTTGGTAGTCTGTGGTGGGCTTAATGAAACATAGTCTGGTTGAACAAGCGCTTGTTCAAAACGGGCGTTTTCAGTGAAATGAAATTACTAATGATCCATGACTACGTTTGTACTATTCCATTTGCCACCTGCAAGCGACACTACGACCAGTGGGCTCTATCGGTTTTTTTAACGTATTGATCATCGGACAATTCGATCTCATTCGGGAGCAGTGCTACTCAAATTCAACGGGCTTCTGAAAAATATAACTGGTTTTCTTTGGTAAGATTATATCTAACCAGCTCATATGCTCAATGGGCAGGCTGGTAGCTCCTTTTTTGAGAGAATCAAATGAAACACCACGTTGTCGGATGAGTAATTCACGACTGGCTAAGGGCTCACCCAGCCCACTACCACTAAAATCGTAGGTCGTGCAAACGCAGATGAGCGTATCCGTTCGAAGCCAGTCGTGGTTTTCACCCCATAGGCCACAGTTGAAGTGCCGATAACCAATGGCATCCTGTCGACCGTTCCCATTTTGATAAACACTCATGAAAAAATGGAGCTGGGGAATAGCCCCATCGATAAATTCAATCCAGCCGTCGAATTCTATAGCTTTCCAGTATCGCTCGAACGTAAGATACCCCTCTTTATCCGCGCCTATCGTCCAGGCTATTCGATTGAAAATATAGGGATCAGCTTTTCCCGGGCCTCATACGTCCGGTTATAACTGTACCAATTACCGATGACGCCTTTGGCCAAACTAGAAATATGCGCTCTTTTTCGAGTGATGTGCCCTTGGGGAATCGCGGACGGCTGTTTGCTAACGAATAGCCAGCTTAGTACAACCAGCAAACCAACCGTTCCAAACGTAATCGCTTTCAGCCAACGTACGTGAATCCGGAGATGGTGATTAATGGCAGTCAGGCTTTGAAGGGTCAGAGCCGTGTCAGCATCAGCTTTTTCTTTTTCAGTTTGTACGGACATCAGCGCTGACTCATAGGCAGTTTTATAGGCATTAAAATCCGGATAACCCAGCGTTTTTGCCAAGGCCAGAAAGAACTCCGAATTCGCATTGATGTCGGCCTTTTTCTTAATCAGATGATCATAGTGATTCCGATAATTGCTGCCACTGAATCGGTATCCTGTTTTCAGGGCGACATAGTCCGGCAATCGATTTTTACCCAGATGAGGGCTCGATTTGGCCCATACTTCTTCCCCTCTGGCAGTGCGCATGTTACCCAACACCTGATTCATGGGGGCCGGTGGGTTTTCCGGATTAGTAAATTCCAGCGCTAATTCTTCCCAAAAGTACTGGCGCAAGACTTCGTTCCACAATGTTTCAAACAGCAGGCGGTCAGTAACCATACTACAAATTAACTGAATCGTTACGTCCGATATGAGAGGCCGAAAATTACAGGGTCAGGCACGTTTGTATCGGCAACAACAACTGTGTAAGTCTGTGTAAACATGGCTGCACACAACTTAATAACGCTTCGATCTTGACTTTACAATCAAAAATAGTGGAAAATTGATACCAAATCAGCAGGCAGCTATCTCCAGGTTCCTGGCGATGAGGTCAACCTGTCAATTACTCAGACTAACTAAACACGTTTAACAATGAAAACGCAAATGGCCGTCTATCAGGCAAAATCAAGCAACTCTTTATCGTTTGAGTTGATGCAGGGCAATGAATCAATTGGTAAACTCAGCTACAAAAACTGGTTTCAGTTTACGGCTTCTATTGAACTGGCCAATCATTCGATCTATCAACTTATTCCGAAGGGATTTTGGGGATCAACCATTGAACTGAAAGAGGCCGACACGGTACTGCTGAAGTTCTCCATGAACTGGAATGGAAGCATTGCTCTAAAAACTTATTTTAATGCCATTGAGAAAGAATATCTTTTGAAGCACCTGGGAGTATTTAACGAATCCTTTGTGCTCATCGACCAGGAGGAAACTGAGCTATTAACCCTGAAGCCTCATGTGAAATGGAGCAACCTGAATTATGAATATACGATCCAACCATCCGATCGTTTTGAGCCTTTGTCGCATAAAGAATTACTATTGATGACTTCCGTACACTGTGCCAACTATTATTTGTCAATGGCAACCGGTACGTATTGACTCAGAGTAAGCTTGCCATGTTTCAGTTGTCACCTGGGAGAAACACCTATAGCATTGATTTTTTATTTATCAAAAATGGATGTTAACGGAATAAAAGAAGCCGGCAAGGATGGGGCGACAATCTCACAAAAACGCTCCTTATATGAGGATAAATGTGGCTTATACCGATGGTCAGTAGCTAGTTACTGCTTTTGTAGTCACACCCCTGAAATAGCTGTTCAATGGCCAGCTTATTTTCAGTGGAAGTATCCACTTACCGTCTGTCAATTCGATACAGTCTTCCCCATCCGTTATGGCATACAATGCTCCATCCGGCCCCTGAGTTATATCCCGGAAGCGCTGACCCTCACACGCCAGCAATCGCTCTTCGCCGACAACCCGGTTGTTTTCGATCACCACCCGCACAATGTGCATACCGCTCAGGGCGGCAACAAACAGATTGTTTTGCCACTCTGGAATACGATTACTGCTGTAGAAGGTCATGCCGCTGGGAGAAACGACCGGGTCCCAGTAATAAACCGGTTGCTCCATGCCATCTCGTTGCTGAATGCCTTCGCCCAATCGTTGGCCGCTATAGTCGATCCCGTGTCAACTCGGCCAGACACGACCTTCAGCGTCTACCTGCCAGATAATCCAATCCTCTAGGTAAATAAGGCTGACAATTTTACTGCCGTTGCAAAGACTCACATATCCAAAGAAAGCCCTCAGTATAATTTATTGATTATTATATACATAAGCGATAAATCTGGACAGAACGTAATGCATAAACTATATTGAGTATCTTTGGAAAAGCCGAATGGTAGGGTAAAGCATGCTATAAGGTACACTATAACCATGAACCAGACCATTAGGGACCGTTACAACGTAACTATTACCGGTAAAGGCACCCAGCCAATTTTATTTGCCCATGGATTTGGTTGTGATCAGAGCATGTGGCGCTACGTAGCACCCGCTTTTGAAGCGCATTATCAAGTCGTCCGATTCGACTATATCGGTCATGGGAAGGCATCCCGGGATGCCTATAACCGTGAACGCTACGCCAGCCTGCAAGGCTATGCCCAGGACGTACTGGATATCTGTCAGGATCTGAACCTGGAAGGGATCATTTTTGTGGGCCATTCGGTCAGCAGTATGATTGGCCTATTAGCCTCGATCCAGGAACCCAGCCGCTTCAAGCGACTCATCATGGTGAGTCCGTCGCCCCACTACATCAATGAAATAGGTTATACGGGGGGCTTTGAGCGAATCGATATAGAGGAATTATTGGACACGATGGACAGTAATTTTTTGGGCTGGGCCACCGTTATGGGACCCGCCATCATGGCCAACCGGGAACGGCCCGAGTTGGGTCAGGAACTTACCAACAGCTTCTGTGCCACGGATCAGTCAATAGCGCAGCAGTTTGCCAGGGTAACTTTTCTGGGCGACAACCGACGGGACCTGGTGAAGGTGGGGCGACCATCCTTAATTATTCAGTCGATCGCTGATGATATCGCGCCCGTTGCCGTGGGCGAATACATGGCACAACATATGCCCCAAAGCACGTTACAGGTCATTCAGGCTCAAGGACACTCCCCTCATTTAAGTGCCCCGGCTGAAACCATTCTGGCCATTCAGCACTACCTGCAGGCTACCAATTAAGTCGTCTATGCAGGAGATAGCGACGCAGATGCCGGGAGGGCTGGTGACACTGAATGCCAAGAATGAGATCGTCTACCTGAACCCCTTTGCCGAAGAGTTGCTGGGCTATACCCCAGGTGCCCTGTTAGGTCAGCGGATGGATGTGGTGTTAACCCGGGCGAGTCGGATCTACTTTCAAACAAACGTGTACCCCTTGATTGCCCTGGGAAGGCTGGCCAATGAACTCTATCTAACCCTGCAAGCCCAGTCCGGGGTGCGCATTCCGGTCCTGCTCAATGCCATTCGTCAGCACGAGGCATCCGGTGAAGCCTTTACGTACCTGTGCCTGATGCCAGTTTATCAGCGTCGGCAATACGAGCAGGAACTGCTGGCCAGTAAGCAGGCTGCCGAACAGGCATTGCTGCGTAACGATGAGTTAGTGGCCCTTCAACAGCAGTTGGAACAGCATCAGGCAGAGATGGACCGCCAGTTGACCCACCTTAAACAACGTAATGATGAACTGGAGCAATTCGGCCGGATTATCGCCCATGACCAGCAGGAGCCACTACGTAAGATTAACCTGCTGGCCAGTGTGCTGGAGCAGGAAACGACGAATCGGTGGAGTACCCTGGGGCAGCGGGGACTAAGAGGCATTGTCCGGGCCAGTACCCACTTGCGCCAGCTCATCCACGATTTGCAGGTGTACTTTACCTTTGACCCCATTCGATCAGTGGACGAATCCGTCGACTTAACGGAGTTGATGGAGCAGACCGTAGCGGACTATAGCTCAGCGGGCATCCGGTTCGAAGTAGGGAGTTTACCGACCATTGTGGGAAATCGACCCGAGCTACTGAGTTTGTTTGGCCACCTGCTGGACAATGCGGTGAAGTTTCGGCGGACGGACGTATTTTCGGTAGTGGAGATCAGTGGTCGGGTGGTGAGTCAGAACCGATACAAAACAACACCCGACAAATATCACTACATGGACTATGCTCAGATCGTAGTAAGCGATAATGGGATTGGGTTTAACAATCAGTATCGGGAGGAGATCTTTGGCATTTTAAAGAAACTAGATCCGCACACGCCTGGGATTGGGCTTGGCCTATCGTTAGCCAAAAAGATTGTCGAACGGCACCACGGCATTATTCGGGCCGAATCCAAAGAAGGCCAGGGTACTACCATCACCCTGTTATTACCGCTAACGACTTAATCTTTCTAGTGACTTACTTTTTCCGGGCAGATCGATGTCTCGAAGTCGCAAGCCCGCTTAGGGGCTTGCGACTTCAATAATGCAGAGATGGTTTTGCCTTAGTTCGTCCTTTTGTTCAGCCAATTTAGGATATCGTTCATGACAACTTCCTTGTCTGTGTCATTCAATAAATCGTGATAATGTCCCTCATAAAGTTTTAGCGTTTTGTCTGCTGATGATGCCGTGTCATAAAAATACTGGCTTCCGCTTGGTCTGGTTGCTTTGTCGGCGGTACCATGAAGTATCAGCAGTGGCAGTTTTATGGCAGGCATTTCAGCTTTCAGTCTTTCGTCTGCAAGCGATAATTGCTGTACGGTTTTAGTAGGCTGAACTTCATCGGCTATAAGCGGGTCATTATTCATAAAGTCAACTACTTCCTGACTTCGGGAAAAATCTTCATTTTTTAGACGTAACACATGAGCATGAGGAAATAGATGGCTTAGCCCTCTTAAAACAGCAACGGCAAAATCGGGGGCAGGTACTTGAAAAGCGAAACTTTCGCAGATAAAACCGCTAAGTTTATCCTGATGCTCCAGCGCATAAATGGACGACAAAACACCGCCTGCACTGTGACCTATTAAAAAAATGGATAACCCCGGATGAGCCGCTTTCGCAATGTCCACTAATTTATCAAGCTCTTTTACAAACTCTTCGTAGTCAGCGATGTAATACCTTTCCCCATCCGATTCCCCCCTGCCTGGAAAGTCAATACCATATACGTCATAATGTTGGGCCGTTAGTTGTTCGGCTGGCCATTGGAAATAGCCGCTGTGAGAATTAAAGCCGTGAGCAAAAACAACAATGGCTTTTGGCGTATCGGCTGCTTTCCAGTGTTTATACGCAACTTTCAATCCCTGTTCCGAAACGAACGTATCTGTTTGTGGGTGATTAAGGCCTTGCATATTAGTTGTGTTCTTTTAATGAATACTATCTAACGTTTCACGCGGCAGGTTAATAATGCAATTACAGGCTTACATCCAGGCAATTGGCTTGAGAAACGGCTCCCCATTTCAATCCGTTCGGGCAAGTTGTAAACTATTTCGACAGGTAAAGGCGACAGCCCGTGGTTCATAAATGGGATAAATCGGATTATCAATCGAAAGCTAAAGAAAAAGCCCACTAGTTCGTGAAAGTTGAGCAAAAAAAATAGGGGCTGTCAATCGTCTGTGTGTTAAACCATTTGCCAGAATCTTACCCGAATCACCATATGGTGATTCGGGTAAGATTCTGGCAAATGGTTCTTGGGTTTCTCGACCATTAACGTTTAGCTTGGAACACGTTCAGTATTAATTGATTTTCGGAGAGACCATGGCTTTTCGAGTGACCAAAGCTAATGGGAAGGATAAGTACCCTCTCCTTTTATTTAAACTAGTCAACAACCTGTTTTGCTGCATCTAGAATCACCTCCAGAACCTGGTTGGGCTTGGACAACATGGCTACGTGGCATGATTTCAGGGTAGTTGTTTTGGCCTTTGCCCGTTGGGCCATTAAGCGTTCCAGATCGGGGTTGATAGTCTTGTCCTCCGAAGCCACAATATACCAGGAGGGTTTCTGTTTCCAGGCCACTTTACTGGCTACCCCTTTAAATACGTCAGGGGAAGTCGGCTGTTGTACGGCAAAAACCAACTCCTGTTCCTGAGCCGAAAGATCATTGGCAAATACTTTCATTATGCCCTCTCTGGTAAGACTAACGAACCCACCTTCCGCTTGAAAAAATGAGGCAAGTTGGGTAGGAGCCGCTTTTTCACTTAATGAGACAACGGTTTCGTCCTTTTCGGGAGCGTAGGCAGCCACATAAACCAATCCTTTTACCTGTGGATGATCGCCGGCTTCAGTGATCACAAAGCCTCCCCAGGAATGACCAACCAAAATGACATCACCGCCGGCAATAGCTATTGCTCGTTGGGTTGCAGCAATATCCTGCTCCAGTGTAGTAGTCGGGTTCTGCACGGATATCACCTTATAGCCTCGGGCAACCAGGAGTGGGATAACTTTGCTCCATGACGATCCATCGGCCCATAAGCCATGCACAAAGATAATAGTGGGCTTTGCTGTTTCCATTTTTTTTGTCTGAGCGTTTGAAGTTGAAATAGATAGGATTGTTACAGATAGTAGAAATATGGCTAAGCTTTTCATACGATTTTGGTAGTTAAGTGAGAAAAAAGCCTGAGAAAGAGCAAGGTCAATTTGACAATTGCCGAACGGCAAAGGAGTTTACGAAAAAGCGCGGCCTCTTATTCTGCCTGTTGGAGGTCATTGAGGTTCAACTCGCTTACCTGTACGATTTTTCTTGCTTCGAGCAGTGGTAAAATCTTTTCGACCACTATCTTTTTATAGTGGTCGGAGTTGCGATGCTTAGCCAACGCCGATTCATCTGTATATCCCTCAATTAAATACAGCGTGTTGGGGTCGGTATGATTCTGGTAAGCCGTATAGAAAAGGTTTCCCTCCTCTTCCGTGCTTTTCACAGCAACCTCGGCCAGTAAGTTGAGCACCGTTTCGAGCTGACCATCCTTTGTTAGCCATTCCGCAATTGTAGTAATCGCACCTGCGTTCATTCTATTAACTGGTTAAAGTGTCAGTATATGGCATGCTGCCTAAGAGTTAGCTTTTATCAGCCTTCCTCCAGCCTTTGGAGGAAGGCTGATGTATATACTAAGCTTTTGAAGGTTCAAAAACGTTAGCCGATTCTAAAATATTGATTACCCTTTCGGCTACCCCTTGCGCGGAAGCCGGATTTTGGCCGGTAACCAATCGGCCATCCGTAATGATGTGGGGCTGCCAAGGGTCGACAGCACTGTAATTGGCTCCGCGCTCCTTTAATAAGTCTTCCAACTCGAAAGAGACATCCTCCTTGGCATAGCCCGCTTCCTCGGCCGCGCTGAAACCCGTTACGTGTTTGCCCTTCACCAGATAAGATCCATCTTTTAGCTTGACATTGCCCAGCGATACGGGGCCGTGGCAGACCGCACTCACCACTTTGCCGCTCTCATAAAACGAAGCCAGAATTTTCTGTACGGGTGGATTGTCCGTCATATCAACGACTGGTCCCAAACCGCCGGGCACAAACACGGCATCGTAGCCGTCAATCGATACCTTGTCAATGCTTTTGGTGTTTTTCATTTTGATTAGTCCATCATCGTTCAGAAAGTCCTGATTGATCGGATCGTCTAATTCTACCAAATCGATGGGTGCCTCCCCCCTTTGACACTGTAAATGTCGATGTCATACCCCTGCTTTTTAAACGCTTCATAGGGATGCGCCAATTCCGTGAGCAGGCTTCCGGTTTTACGATTTTTGGGACCAATGACGCTCGCGCTTGTTACCATAAAGAGAATTTTCCTTTTCATGATTGAAAAATTTAAGGTGTTATTGATTACATGTTCACTGCTACTATTTTGCCCGTGAGGGCCGGGAAAGTCAGATAATGACGCCTTTAGCATGTTCTCAGTTCTCCTGCAACGCTTTTCATGGTTGGCATTCTGGCTCAATGTCAGTTACGAACGGTAATGCATATACGTATCAATTTCAATGCCTGATGAAGGGGCATTTCTTACTATATCCACAACCTAGTCATGCCTAATCGACGCCTGTTTAGCCGCTTTTGGCGCTACCAGAATTCCAGTATCCTTATTTCGATTAGTTCAGTGTATAGCCAAACCCTCCGTATCGCTACGTAATCGGATGCAGATTTGAAAAAGGATTATTGGCTGAGCGCAGCTATTCAGAACCGGTCAGATCAGGCTCTTTTGTTAAGCCAGCGTATGATGTCTTTGATGATGATCCCATTATACTTGTCGTTGAGCAAATCATGATAATAGCCTTCATACAGGTTAAGTTGCTTGTCCACCGAAGATGCATGTTCCATAAAGTATTGGCTTCCAATGGCGTTAGTGGCTTTATCGGCGGTACCGTGAATAATAAGAAGCGGAAGTGTAATGTGAGCCATTTCCTTTTTTAAGTACGCTGACGCCAATATGAGTTGCTGTATTGTTCGTGCTGGCTGCTTTTCGTTTTCAAGCAGGGGGTCATTATTCATTGCGTGTACAATAACCTTATCACGGGTAAAATCTTCATTTTTCAACCTGATCAGGCGCGTATGCGGAATAACGTAACCCAGGAATTTTATTATGGCTAAGGCAAAATCAGGCGCATGAAGTTGAAAAGCGAAGCTTTCAGAAATCAGCCCATTTAGCTTTCCCTGGTTACCCACTGCGTAAACCGAAGCAAACACACCGCCCGCACTATGGCCCAATAAAAAGATAGCGATGGATGGATGGGTCAATCTTGCTATACCTACGAGTAAATCAATGTCAGCTACGATATCATGGTAATCAGCGACGTAGTAGCGCTCACCCTCAGACAATCCTCTGCCCCGAAGATCCATTGCATAAACATCATATCCGTTTTCGATGAGTTGCGCAGAAAACTTCTCGTAATATCCGCTGTGGGAGTTCAGTCCGTGAACGATAAGAACTATACCATTCGGTTCGTTCCTGGTGGTCCAGTTTCGATAAAAAACTTCCCGGCCCTCATTGTTGCGGAAAACGGATGTCGTTTGGGCATTTCTTGACTTCATGAAACTTATTGTCAACAGGTTGAACTACCCTATCCTTGATAAAACAACTGTAAACAATTCCGTACCATTCAATCATCAAAGAAGAAAAAAAGTCAGCTAATCAACATAAAACACTGACATTCAATCTTTTGTAATAATCTACTCACATGATAAAATAAATACCAGCTCTTCTCCGCTCCGATATTTTCGGAGCTAACTCCTAAACAATCGGAGCGGATGTTGTTACGTATCGCCAGTACAGCCTTGTCAGGTTCCAAAATCCCCCCGCTGAATACCCAGCTTAGCCAGTCTTGATTCGAGGGTTGTCGGCTTTATATTTAGTAATTCAGCGGCCCCATTGGCACCACGTATAATGCCGTTCGTTTTTCGAAGAACGGAGATAAGGTAGTCACGTTCCGTCTCTTTTTGAATGCGCCTAACATCCCCGAACGTTTCGGCCTTTTGTTCGCCGAATAATCGGGTTTCTACTCCCATGAGGTTTTGCTTTAATTCCAGCTCAGAACGCCCGTCATTGAGTATGACCGATCGCTCCAGCACATTTTCGAGTTCACGAATATTTCCCGGCCAGGTATACCCCTGCAATTCATCTATCATCGATGCCGATATTCCGTTGAAATCCTTGTTAAACTCTTTGCAGAACCGGGTGGCAAAATAAAACGCCAGTGGCAGTATATCACTTTTTCGTTCGCGAAGTGACGGCAATGTTATCGGGAAAACGTTAAGTCGATAATACAGATCAAGCCTGAATCTGCCTTCGGCAACTTCACGTTCCAGATTTCGGTTAGTGGCTGCGACAATACGTACATCGATTTTCCTGGGCGACTTACCTCCTATCAGCTCAATTTCCTTTTCCTGTAAAACCCGCAACAGCCGCACTTGCATGTCCAACGGCATTTCTCCGATCTCGTCTAAAAAAATCGTCCCTTCATGGGCCTGCTCAAATTTCCCTTTCCTCTTTTCAGTAGCGCCCGTAAATGCTCCTTTCTCATGGCCAAATAGTTCGGATTCGATCAGTGACGCTGGAATAGCCGCACAATTTACTTTTACAAAAGGTCCCTTTCTCTGTGCAGAGAGTGCATGAATGGCCTGCGCAATACTTTCTTTTCCGGTACCACTTTCACCAAGTATCAGTACGGAAGTTTTATAAGGCGCCACCTGTGCCGTAAGATCTAAGGCGGCCAGTAAAAGCGGATGCTTTCCGATAATGCCTTTAAATTCAGGCACCGAGCCTCGATGATCCTCGGTGCCCTCATGCTTCCTATCGGCAGGTAGCCGTATCGTGGACGTTACGTAAGCGTCAGGCCGGACTAATTTTTCAGTAACGCTGGTCAAACTGCTTACGAAAAGGTTCAACACGGTCAGGTGGCTGTGCGTATACATATCCCGCCGACGACTATAAAAAGTGTAGTGAACCCAGGACCCATTATTAAGGGCAACCGGAAAAACGAGATATGACTCTAGCTTGAAACAGGTTATCCAAACCTTTTGCATTGGCGTAACAGGTGCAGCATCGGTCGTTCCCCCGTTGTTAAACGTAGCCATGTGGTTATCCGAATAACTGTTTTCAATGATTGCGGATAAGGCCTCGCTTTTTAAACCTGAAATTGTCAGTAACTCTTCTTTACCGATGTACTGGTATTCATCAAATCCGACTCGTAAATAGCCATATTCGCTAACCTGGGGAGCTGTAGTCGAGTTGGTTTCGCATACGATAAGATCAAATGGTATAAACGTTCGTATTGCCTGTGCAATCTTCAAAAACTTCTGCCTGGCGTCCGAATCTTCATGGCTTATCTCCAATAGTTGCCTCTGGAAAAGTGCTTCCTGTCGCAATTTCGATTCGAGCCTGTTCTTATGGAGATACACGGCTATATCCAATGCCACCAGCAAATCCTTCTCTCTGAATGGCTTGACGAGAAACCCATAAGGTTCCGTTTTTTTCGCTTCTTCCAGAATCTTCTGGCTTGAATTGGCCGACAAGTAAACAAAGGCAATATTTTCCGTTTTTAGTTTTCTGGCGAGATCAATGCCCGACTCGCTTCCATTCAATCGGATATCCAGCAGAACAAGGTCGTGTTTATCTTTTTGCAAAGTCTCATACGCTTCCTCAGCCGAAGCTGCAATACCGCTCACACTGTAGCCGGCCTGCCTTAGCAGTATTCGGAGCGAATTGGCTACCACAAATTCATCCTCAACAATCAGTATCCTGGTGCTCATACACGTTGATTACGAAATTTTTTCAGGGAGGGTCGTTTCCGGGTAATGCTTATTTAAATTAACAAATCTGACAGTCACAAGCACACCGTTCCGGTTTTCAATCGTGAAGTGTCCATTCAATTGCTTCGCAAGCCCCTGCATCAGCTCCAGGCCTAGTGAGTTATACTCCTTTGTATCTAATCCGGTGGGCATGCCAATGCCATTATCCGCTATTTTTAGTACGAAATAATCAGGTCCGTCATGGTGAAGTTCTATACTCACAACCCCTTTTTGCCCATTGAGAAAAGCATGCTTAATGGTGTTCACAATGCTTTCGGTGATGATCAGCCCCAGGGGAATAGCCTGTGAAACATCAAGCGATAATGGCTCTATACTCTGTCGAAAAGTGATCTGGCCCCCGTCATCGAAACTCTCCTGCAAGTAACGCGTCAGCTCGCTGATGTATTCGGGCATGGCGATGCTGGACGTACTATCATCCTGATAAAGCTTTTGATGAATTAAGGCCATCGCCTGCATCCGACGAAGGCTGTCTTTTACGGCCAGTTTGGCCGTATCATCCTGCAAATACACCGATTGTGAGTAAAGCAGGCTAGTTACCATCTGAAGATTGTTTTTAACCCGATGATGAACCTCCTTTAGCAACCATTCTTTTTCTTTGAGGAGTTTGTCCTGCTCGGTATTCAGCGTTTCCAGAAAACTATTTTTTTGATCCAGTTCCCGTTGATTTGCGACAAGTTTGCTGTTCGTTTTTTGTTTAATAAGATACCGGTTAAATAATAGCGCGATAATAATTAGCAGGAGCACCAAACCCGCCACCATTATATTTCTGGTCCGGTGTGCCTGCTCGGTTCTTAAACGCTCCAGTTGATTTTGACTGTTCAATAATTGGATGTTTTTGTCCTTTTTCTCAGCCTCATATTTCACCAGTAACTCTTCAGCTCGTTTCCGCTGGTCATGACTGAACACCGAGTCGGTAAACTCATAACTAAGTCTAAGGTGGTTGATCGCGTCCAGGTGACGCCCCTCCACTGAATCAATTTTGAACAGATTATAATAATAATTGTCCTTCGCCAAAATATCGAATGAAGACGTATAGCCTTTTCCCCGCTCAAGATACTCTCTCGCTTGCCTGGTTTTGCCAATGGTGCGGTAAAAGGTAGAAATCTGAAAAAATGCTGCCGGAAATTCGTCATGAATATATTCCACCGGAAATTTTTCTGCCATGGCCAAAAAGACCTGGTAGTTGCTTTCGGCGAGACTGTTTTTTTCAGATTGTCATATGTCTTGCCAAGTAGAAAGGCAAAGTGCATCTTGTCAAAGTACGTGGTAGGTGGATAGTATCTTTTTGCTTCGTTGAGCAGCGGCAAGGCTTCTTTTGCTCTACCAATCTCATTAAGTGTTAGCACTTTGCCTATCAGGGCTCTGTACCAAAATAATCTTGTAGCGGGTGTCTTATTGTCCAACCCTTTATCATACCAGGTAAGAGCCTCATCTAATTTAAGAAGTCGTTCATAGACAAGTCCCCTTCGTGTATAGAAGTAACTGATAAACGTAGAATCGGCCCTGGAAGCCAGGCTTGCCAAACTTTTATTGGAGTAGGATAATGCATCCGTAAGCGCCCCTTTTCGGTAAGCCAGCCAGGATAATGCATCGTACGGGTATTGTTGATGGCGAAAGTTTATTTGGGCTTGAAGCTTGACAATCGTGCGTAAATAGTTTTCGGCTACATCATATTTTTTGGCAACAAAATAGTCAATGTTTATCAGAGACAGGGTTTCAATTTCCTTATCTTTTGCCTTGGTTTTTCTGAAAATAGCCAGCGCTTTTTCAAATTTTTTAAGCCTTTCAGGCTCTCCGTAATGAAGTATTTCTCCAGCACGCAGCAACAGCCTAGCGGATGCCGATACGTTGCCCGATCGATTGCATAAGGTCACTAGTTCATCAAATACGTTCTGGCTCTCAGCGGCAAGTCCGGATTGATCAAGCCAGTGAGCCCGAAGAGCCATGCTCTCGACTTTCCACTGGAGAGGGGCTTTCTTACTTAAACTTATAGCCTCATTTATGAATGTTGACGCCTGATCAAGATCGGCCTTTTCGGCGCCCGGCTTGAATACGTAGTAACTGCCCAATTCCAGCAATAACCGAAGCCGTGCTTCCTGACGCTGCTTGCTAAGCAATGCCCTGGCTTCCGCTAGTCTTCCGGCATCCAGTAGCAGGCTCCCCGCTGACGGTTTTCCGTCACTATATCCCTCATTGTAGGCAAGTAGAGGACTTAGCTCATACACTCTGCAGGGAATACGTATGGCGCTGTCCATATCGATCTGTCCCTGACTAATGGTATGGATGTATTGCGCCGTAATGCGAATTAACAAGCGCTGTCTGGCTACGTCGCTGTACACAGGCTGCGCATCGGCAAAACAAGGAATGACAAAGATGAGCACGAGGCCTACTACAAGCTGTCCAAGACGTGTTAGGAGAAACTTACATCCCATACTAAGAGCATCATTACGTCAATAAAATCATAACCAACTGAATATGAACACCCTAAATCGTGATATTAATATAAAGTTAAGCACTAAATCAATAAATAGTAAGGGCTGTAAACTCACAGATCAATATCTCTTTTTGGTAGCTCCGGATGAGTTTATAAACTAAATGTTAAACATGGCTAGTTGACTACTTCCACTTGATCAGCCGCCGTAGCCGCTGGCTAAACTGCTTCATGACTCAATTAGTAATTCTACGTTATTTACCCGAATGAACGTATCGCTATAAATAACCATTGGTAGTAGCTCAATATTTTCTTTTGTTACTACCTGTTTCGTCATGATTTACCTGGTTATCGTGTTAAGCTGGATCGTCTTTTGTGGTATCCACAGTATAACCGCCAGTTTATGGTTTAAGCAATGGGTGGCTACTCGATTCGGTAAGCTAAATCGGTATTACCGACTGATATACAACGGTCTGGCACTGCTTACTTTCCTGCCCGTGCTTTGGCTTCACCGAATGGCGCCCGTTGACTATGTCAGCAGTTGGCAGGGTTCCTCCTGGATCGGTATTGTGATCATAGCAATAGGCTTAGCTGTTGCGGTGACTGCCTTACGCGGCTACGATCTGGCTGAATTTATGGGTTGGCCCCTTTCGGTTAACCAATCAGGCCAACCCGCATTACGACAGAGTGGGATGCTCAGCTACGTACGTCATCCTTTGTATACGGGAATAGTTTTGCTGTTGCTGGGGATTTGGCTTCTACAGCCGAGCTGGTCTTATTTGATGCTGTTGCTGTTGGGTGTACTTTATATTCGGATCGGAATTCATTTTGAAGAACGAAAGCTCATTGCTACGTTCGGAAGGACGTACCAGCAATACCGTGAGCGGGTGCCCATGTTACTCCCCCGCTTTTGATCAGGTCAACCGAAATTATAGGAAACGTATTACGTGTTCACTTAGATTGCCGTGCAACAAGGTGGTCTATAGATAGTTTTCCTGATTCATTTCAACGAGTCTAGTCAGAAATCTGGTACTGTTGATCAGTCACCTTTTCCATCCACTCCACTTGTTTACCGTTCAGATTTTCCTGAATAGCGATATGTGTCATCCCCGTGGTTGCCGTAGCACCATGCCAGTGCTTCTCATTGGGTTCGAACCAAACCACATCGCCCGGATGGATTTCTTCGACGGGGCCACCTTCCCGCTGTACCCAGCCACAACCAGCCATCACGATGAGCGTCTGACCTAACGGATGGGTATGCCAGGCGGTTCGGGCTCCGGGTTCAAACGTAACGCTGGCAGCTGCCCCACGTCTTGCCCTCGGTGGCGGCAAACAACGGATCGATACGTACCGATCCCGTAAACC
Source organism: Spirosoma sp. KNUC1025 (assembly GCF_045160025.1). Classification (GTDB taxonomy): domain Bacteria; phylum Bacteroidota; class Bacteroidia; order Cytophagales; family Spirosomataceae; genus Spirosoma. Next base: position 3,402,369 of record NZ_CP087139.1, on the reverse strand, counting down.
AGTCTTCCGGTCCTTTATTCGAGGGTTGCGATCCTATTCTTGTGATGTTCATAACGGTTTAACTAGTTCGTCTCCTAAAGGCTAATTGTGCCTAACACGCTGGTGATTGACCACAACAGGGGGATAGGCATGATTGGTTTTCAGGCTTGTTTTCCGCCGAATACAGGAAAGTGGCTGGCCTCGCCATAATGCTCAATTTGTTCCATTGTCGTTAAGGTCGCCATATCCGCTTCCGAGATAACAAACTCCACGGCGGCATTGGTTTTCATATGCTCCGGATTGGCTGTCTTGGGTAGTGGCAATAGACCAAGCTGTAGAGTCCGCCGTTGCAGTCAATATACTCAAGACCTAGCAACTATCCTTATTATTGATGAACCAGGTTCCCAGACCTAGTTTGGGAATCTCTACGCCATTCGATAGCGTATAGGTTTCGTCTAAAATCATTCTCTTTTCTAGTTTACAGTAAACGTGAGTTGCTGTAACGGTCGCTGCCCTGAGTATAGCTACCGCACCCCATTGTATTCAGCATCCGTGACGGCTTGGAGCCAGTTAACAATACCTTTTTCGGTATTGGGTACAATATGAATGTGGGTCATGGGGCTGTCCGCGGAAGCGCCGTGCCAATGAGGAATTTTCGGCGGACACTTCACTACGTCCCCCTTCCGAATGGTCTGCCGGGGCTCGCCTTTTAACTGGTGGTAGCCAACCCCATCCGTTACCAGCAGAATCTGCCCACTCGGGTGAGAATGCCAAAAGCTGCGAGCCCCCGGCTCGAACGTAACGCTGCCACTAGCCAATTGATAAATGGAATCGGTTGCTACCAGATTCTGAACCCATACCGTACCGGTAAAGGTTTGGGCGGGGCCCTTTTCCCCATTGGGAAAAATAGCGCTCGCCGTTGTCGATTTTGTCCCGCTTCCCTGCGTTTGCGCCTGGCAGGGAGCCAGCCAAAGACTTACCAGGCCCAGCGTAATGAGAAAGCCTGTCCGTGCCCCTAGGTTTTTCATGTGTTTAGTCGTTTGTATTGTGCTCTTCCCCTCGATTGGTTGAACAGCACCTGGTAGCTAATGGATTTAATCCAACGCCTACTGGATCGATTTGATTTTGGAACCGATGTGAACGCTTCCAAACGTGCTAATTCAATCCACTTCGATACGCAATGGGTGTGGTGCCAACCTGTTGTTTGAAGAAACGCGTAAAATGCTGAGGGTACTTGAACCCCAGTTCATACGAAATTTCACTGATGGATTTACCCGTATCAAAAATTCGTTCCTTGGCCAGATCGATCAGCTTAAGCTGGATAAATTCCAGGGCCGTCTTGCCGGTTTCCTTCTTGATTAAGTCACCAAAGTAATTGGGCGACAGGTGTAACGCCTGGGCAAAGTAGGAAACCGTTGGAATCCCCTCGGTACGGAGCTTTTCGCCCACCAAATACTCCGTCAGTTTCTGTTCAAACTGCTCAAGGATGCCATGATTGATATGCTCACGGGTAATGAATTGGCGGTCATAAAAGCGGGAACAATACTTTAGAAGCAATTCCAGGTTGGCCACAATCAGCTCTTTACTGTGGCGATCAATCGTATGGCCCACTTCAGTCGCAATGTTGCCAAAACAGGTCGTCACTATCTCTTTCTCTTTTTCTGACAAATGAAGGGCCTCGTGGGATTGGTAACTGAAAAACGAATACTCGTGAATCTGTCTACCTAAGCTAGTGCCTTTGATCAGGTCAGGATGAACGATGAGTGCCTTCCCGTAGGGTTGATGCATCTCGCCTTCGGGTTCATTGGTAATAACCTGGCCTGGTCCAAAAAAGACCATCGTTCCTTCGGCATAATCATAGTATTGGTTACCATACCGCAAATCACCACAGTGGGTTTCTTTGAGGATAATGGCATAAAAACTGATCGTAAACTTCGCTCTTGGGAGGAGGTTTGATTGATTAAAATCAACCAGACTAATGAGCGGATGCTGCGTTTTGTTGTTGAACGCATCCGCATATTTTTTGATCGTGTCGTAGACTATCATCGCGTACGGTTCGGGGGGAGTGCGACGGCCAGCCGTTGCCGGGACTCCTGCCAGCCGATTTTTAATCAAATCTACAGCCCAAAACCATGCCTCCCTGTAGCATCAGTAAAAGTGGTAAGTAAAACCGTAAAATGGTTAAAAGACGTGGTATGGCTCCGGGTAATTTTGCAGTGTGCTTAACGAAATGCAGAATAAATACCTGTCAATGAAGTCAATCAAACTCAACACGTATGAAACGGACCCCACTATTCCTGCTGCCTTTCCTGGTATTTATCATGGGCAGTATGGCTTGCAAAACAGACAGCCCAATCCCCGCCGATCAACCCAGTATGCCGAATCCAGTTAGCCCTGAAACGAACCCAACTGCCGATAGTTCTTCCAACCGGCTACGTATTCGGGTTGGCTCCAGCACCTTTACCGCGACGCTGCTGAGCAACCCAACCGTAACCGCTTTTAAAGCTCGGCTGCCGCTCACCCTTTCTATGAAAGAACTGAATGGAAATGAAAAATTTGCCGATCTGCCCAGTGGCTTACCCACGAATGCCGTTAATCCCGGCACTATTCAGACGGGGGATCTGATGCTGTACGGAGCTAATACGCTGGTACTTTTCTACGAATCCTTTCGAACCTCGTATAGCTATACCAAGCTTGGCCGGATCGACAACCCGTCGGGACTAGCGGCTGCCCTGGGATCAGGAAACGTAACGGTCAGCTTTGCCTTGGAATAATCGTTGAATCAAATCAGAAATAATATGAACCAGCTAACCATACCCATAGTCCCCTTTTTACTGAAGATGGGCCCCGGCTTATACAAGAATTAATCCTAGCCAACTCGAAAGAAACGGTTAGCCAATCCAAAGAGATAAACAAGTAACAGATAAGCCTGGTTGATTCAATCAGGACACACCAACTAAACCGTTCATGGCCTTCGGCAAGCGTTACAGTCGAGTTGGCCTCAAGCACTTCACAACACGAGTCGGGTTTTGAATCCGGCTCACAACGCGGCAGTCGTCGTTCAACAACGTTAATATACCTTTTCCTATGGACCAGCATGAACATCCCAATGACGAGTTAGAAAGCCCGGACGCATCCCGGCGGGCGTTCCTCAAACAGTCTTCTTCCCTAGCGGCCTGGGCGCTAACTCCTCCTGCTGCGGTAAAAGTGGTTGAGAGTGGCCTTCATGAGAAAATGGCGCTGGCCGTTGAGCAGATGCCGCTTCGGCTGACCGTTAACGGGAAGGCCCAGCAACTCAGCATCGAACCACGGGTCACGCTGCTGGATTTGCTACGGGAACAGCTACACCTGACGGGCACCAAGAAAGGTTGTGACCACGGCCAATGCGGAGCCTGCACGGTCCATGTCGACGGGCAGCGGGTCAATTCGTGTCTGACACTGGCCATGACCACAGAAGGCAGCAACGTAACCACCATTGAAGGCTTAGCCCAAGATGGACCGACGGGCAACCGTGCGACGGGCCGGCTGCACCCGATGCAGGAAGCGTTTATCAAACACGACGGCTTTCAGTGCGGTTACTGCACCCCCGGACAAATCATGTCGGCGGTGGCCTGCATCCGGGAAGATCACGCCAATTCGCCGGAAGAAATCCGAGAATACATGAGCGGTAACATCTGCCGGTGCGGGGCATATGCCAATATTGTCGAGGCTATCATGGACGTAAAAAAGGAGGAGCCAAAGTATGAATCCGTTTCAGTTTACGCGGGTTACGGACCCCAAAGCCGCCATTTCGGCGATCACCAAAGAAGCGGGCACTTACTTTCTGGCCGGTGGCACGAACCTTATCGATCTGATGAAGCGCGAAGTCATTATCCCTGAACGACTCATCGACATCAATAAGCTGCCCCTGGCGACGATTGAGAAAACGAGTAGTGGTTTGCGCATCGGTGCCCTGGCTAAAAACTCAGCCGTTGCGGATAACGAGCTTGTAAAAAAGCATTTTCCTCTGCTCGCGATGGCGCTCAACGCGGGGGCTTCGGCCCAACTGCGCAACATGGCTACGGTCGGTGGGAACATGATGCAGCGCACACGCTGCTCGTATTTCTATGATACGTCAATGCCCTGTAACAAGCGAAGCCCAGTGCAGGCGGGTGGTGCGGCATTCCGACCCGATAAAGGGCAGGTTAACGGGCCAGCGGGTTGCGGAGCGCTGGGCGGTCATAATCGGATGCATGCCATTTTTGGCGGTTCGACCAAGTGCATTGCCGTACATCCCAGCGATATGTGCATTGCGCTGGTGGCCCTGGATGCGACGGTGAACGTAACAGGTCCGAAAGGAGACCGTCGTATCCCGTTTAGCGACTTCCACCGCTTACCCGGCGACAGCCCACAAAAAGACAATACGCTTGCACCCGGCGAACTAATTATGTCGGTCGACCTGCCAACGAATCGATTTGCCGACAATTCCTACTATCTCAAGGTGCGGGATCGGGCTTCGTACTCCTTCGCACTGGTGTCGGTGGGTGTTGGTCTGACGATGAAAGGCAAAACGATTCAGGACATCCGGCTAGCGATGGGTGGCGTAGCGCATAAACCCTGGCGGCTGACCCAGGCCGAGGCCTTTTTGAAAGGTAAAGAAGCCACCGAAGCGAACTTCAAGCGAGCTGCTACGCTGGCCATGCAGGGTGCCAAAGGGTATGGAGAGAACGATTTTAAACTAACACTGGCTCCCAACTCGATTGTTGACGCGCTGAAAACCGCCACGAAAACCGCCTGATCATGAACAAAGACACGAAAAATCTGTCCATTGATCGGATTGATGGACGACTGAAAGTGACCGGCGGGGCTAACTACTTCGCTGATTTCGACCTGCCTGGCATGGCCTATTGCGTCCTGGTTGGCAGCGAGATTGGCCGGGGCACCATCACTGGTATAGAGACCAAAAAAGCACAAGGCGCACCGGGCGTGCTGGGCGTGTTTACTCATCAGAATATGCCGCCAATTCCGGGTTGGGATGCGTCCGTAGGCGGTGAAGCCGACGGCCCGCCCCCACGGCCTAAAGAGGAGCAATATCGAATTCTGAGCAGCCCTAAAATCTTCTTCGACGGGCAGCCTATTGCCATTGTCGTAGCCGACACGTTTGAACGGGCCACCTACGCGGCTTCGCTGGTTAAAGCAACGTATAACAAACAGACTGCCCGGACCGATTTACAAAAACACGTAGCGGAGGGCATTGCACCGAAAGGTGAAGATGGCGGTAATTACCTACGGGGAAAAGCCGATGCCTATCAAACGGCACCCGTGACGCTGGAGGCTAATTACACCATACCGATTGAGGTGCATAACCCGATGGAACTCCACGGTATTCTGGCGCACTGGACCGGTGCCGATACCCTAATGATATACGCCAAAACGCAGGGGGTGAACGCCACCCAAAACGCAATGGCGGAAGCGTTTAAAATCGACCCCAGGAACGTCCATGTACATACCGAATTCATGGGGGGCGGTTTCGGCATGGGGCTTCGGACCTGGCCACAGGAAACGGCGGTCGTCGCCATTGCCAAAAAAATTGGTCGTCCGCTGAAACTGGTGGTAAACCGCAGTCAGATGTTTACGCTGGTGGGCCACCGGCCTTACACGGTACAGACCATCCAGATGGGTGCGGACAAAGACGGTAAACTGGTGGGTATTGCCCATGCAGCCACCGCAGAGACCGCCCGGTACGAAGACTTCACCGAAGCGACCGTCAACATGACCAAGTTCATGTATGCCTGTCCCAATGTAAGCACCCGCTACCGCCTGGTTCGGCTTGACCGGAGCGTCCCTATCTGGATGCGCGGGCCGGGTGAAGCGACGGGCGCTTTTGCGCTGGAATCCGCCATGGATGAGATGGCTCACAAGCTGAACCTGGACCCCATCGAGTTCCGCTTACGTAATTACACCGAAACCGACCCCGAACACAACCGCCCGTATTCGAGCAAACACCTGAAGGAGGCTTACCAACGCGGGGCCGAAGCCATTGGCTGGACCAACCGGAAGGCCCAGCCGGGCAGTCAGCGGGAAGGCGGCTGGCAAATCGGCTACGGCATGAGTACGGGTGTGTTTAGCGCCTTTCGGTGGGAAGCCAGCGCCCGCGCCCTGTTGAAGGCTGACGGCTCGTTGACCATTCAAAGTGCCGTAACCGACATCGGTCCAGGAACCGGAACGGCCCTAACGATGATTGCCCACAACGTACTGGGTGTACCCATTAACCGGATTAAGGTGGAATACGGTGATACGTCGCTACCCAAAGCGCCGACCCAGGGTGGCTCGGCCATTGTCTCGGCGGTGGGTTCGGCGGTGTTCGATGCCTGTACGGCCATCAAACAGGCGCTAGTCGAGCTGGCGAGCAGAGACGGAAGTCCTTTGGCAGGTCGTCAGGCCGATGAGCTGACGATGACGGATGGCGTCCTTTCGGTGGAGAAAGAACCGGCTAAAAAGGTAGCCGTGGGCGAGCTGATGCGGGCAAATAATTTGACGGTCATTGACAAAACAAAAGATTCGAAAGGCGGGCCGGAACAGGCGAAGTACTCGATGTACTCCTTTTCGGTGCATTTTGTGCAGGTGCGGGTCAACCCACTAACGGGCGTAGTACGAGTTGCCAAAGCAGTTAGCGTAGCTGATTCGGGCCGGATCGTGAGCCCCAAAACGGCGGCCAGTCAAATGATTGGTGGCGTGGCCGGTGGCATCGGTATGGCCCTGATGGAAGAAGCCGTCATCGATCACCGCTACGGGCGGTTTGTGAATAACAATCTGGCGGATTATCACGTAGCGGTTCATGCCGACGTACCAGCTATTGAGACCATCATGATTGATAAGCCCGATCCGATCATCAATCCAATGGGGGCCAAAGGCATGGGGGAGATTGCCCTGATCGGGTTTGCCGGGGCCGTTGCCAATGCGGTCTTCAATGCCACCGGTCAGCGCATACGAGACCTGCCCATCACCCCCGATAAAGTCATGCAGAAGCTAGTTTAGGACGTAGCAGCCATTAGCCCGGCGCTTTTGTCCAGTGGAACCAGCAGATGATTGGCCCAATCCTGGAGCGCTATAAAAAATCGGCTAATGTCATTGAGACATCAGACTTAGCGTATACGATCCTTTGACCGACCTGGTATACGGATACTGATGAGATTGATGATAGCCTAACCCAAAAAGGTGAACCGATCACCCGAACAGAAATATTCAGATATAGCGTTGCTGACCTGTTGGTAAAACTTATTGACATGCCATACTTGCACGTTGGCGAAATCCTTGGCTTGAAAAAGCCCGAAAAGGCGATAAGCCTGCTTTCAAAAACTGACTAAATACGAAAAGGATTTGTAGAAAAAATGAGTAAAATCAATGAGAAACAACTGCCAGCCAGCTCAGATCTGTTCGAGCGACTACGAGCAGGGGAACTCCTGCGAAAGGATGACCCAGAGTACGGTAAATTTGGTGAAGTTGTTTCCCGCACCATTCGGCTTTGCGTCCAGATGAATGCCAACGCCACCGACGTTGACCAGGTGAGAAACCAGTTGAGTGCCATCATTGGGGTCGAGATCGACGAGTCAACGACGATTTTTCCGCCGTTCTACACCAACTTCGGCCGGTTTCTCAAGCTGGGTAAAAACATCTTTATCAACCACGCCTGCTCCTTTCTGGATATTGGCGGCATCACTATTGAAGATGACGTCCAGATTGGCCCACGCGTCAATCTGACGTCGGAAAACCACCCGCTTGATCCTGGCGATCGCCAAACGCTGATTCCACGGTCCATTGTGGTGAAGCGCAACGCCTGGATTGGAGCGGGAGCTACGGTGCTGCCCGGGGTAACCATCGGAGAGAACGCCGTCGTAGCGGCCGGGGCAGTCGTCAGCCGCGATGTACCGGCGAATACGGTTGTGGCCGGGATTCCGGCAAAGGTTGTCAAACACCTGTAGCCAGCGAAACTACTTCCCAATCCGCAAATGGCTGTCCGATACGTGTTGGTCGTTACTCTGTGACAAACTGATACCAAGAGTTGGGTACCCTAATTTAGGTTTTTCGATCTGAAGGACGTTTGGTTGCAGGCTCGTTATTCATGGCTCCAAAGACCGGTTAGTGCCCTTCCAGCAAAGTGTGCTGCTGGCCGATAAAAATGGCAGACCACAGAAGTGCGGAATTCTGGAAACTAAAAACGTTCGATCTGATAGAACCCTTTCTCAAAAAGTACACCGTCAAACACTGACCCAGTTTCTATGTCAACGCTAACTAGTGGCCCAATCTGTCGCACACGGTCCGTCAATAAATGAGTTGAGGTAATTCTCTTGCCCTACGTAGTATCAAGCTTTTAACTGACAACTTTTCATACTACCAACCCATCTGTAGCCGACTAATCCATCAATCATTAATCGCCTGATAGACCAGGGGTTTAAACGCTTTATCGGTGTTCGTAACATACGGCCCCCACATTTGCCGGTAAATCAATACCAGCATATCCTCTTTAGGATCAACCCAATACGAGGTGGAAAATACACCACCCCAGGAATACGTACCGGCCTGACTGGGCGTGAACCGGCTTCCATTTTCAGATATTACCAAAAAGCCAAATCCAAACTTATTATCGCGGGCATGATCGCCGACATTGGGGCTCAGGTCGCCAATTTGATTCATGGTCATCAGGCGTACCGTATTTCGAGCTAACAGCCGCACACCGTTATACTCGCCCCCATTTAACAACATCTGCAGAAAAATAGCATAATCATAAATGGTGGTAGACAGACCGCCACCGCCCGAAAAATAATCGTGTTTCTTAAGCGGGTAGTTCATATCGAGAGCTCCGCCAAAAACTGCGCTCTGCTTCTGGATTCGTCCGGTCGAGTCACCAAGAAAAAAATTGACCAACCGACCCCCTTTTCCGGGTGGTACGTTAAAATAAGTGTCTTTCATCCCAAGGGGCTGACAGATCCGCTTCAGAAAAAAATCCTCGAGTGTCAAGCCCGACCACTTCTCGATCAGATACCCCAATACATCCATATTTAATCCATACTTCCAGTCTTCACCGGGTTGAAAAAAGAGCGGCAGGCTGCCCAGACGAGTCATGGCGTCAGCAAGTTTTTCCCCGTTTATACCAACTCCGCCCGTCATGCGGCTTTTTGCGTAGATGGCGCTTTCTGCCGGAGGCCCAATCGCCGGGTAGCCCAGGCCCGATGTATGCGTCAGCAAATCACGAATCGTGACGGATCGTTTTGCCGGAACAGTTGTGTAGGTTGTGTCTTTGGGGTTGAAACTAGCCAGCACCTTTTGATTGGCGAAGGTGGGAATGAACCTGGAAACCGGATCGTCCAGCGAAAATTTCCCTTCCTCCCATAGCATCATAATGGCCACCGTAGTAAGCGCTTTGGTTTGTGAAGCCACCCGAAAAATACCAGTTTTGTCAAGCGGTGCTTTTGTGGTCGGATCGTTGTAGCCGTGCGCTTTGTAAAACACAATTTTGCCATGGCGGGCGATCAGAACTACAGATCCATTCACCCATTTCTGGTTGACCCAGCTATGCATGCCTGAGTCCAGTCGGGCAAGGCGGGTAGCCGAAAAGCCGCCTGCCGCCGGAGCCGCTTCTGTCAGGATTTTGGCTTGTGCCTGAGCCGAGCGGGACGTAACGATAAACGCAAACAGAATAAGCAGGGCGATTCTATATCGATTCATGGTAGGTGGGGCTATCAGCATTAAACGGGTAAAAGAATTGTGGAAAGGGTTATAGAAAAAGATATACCGAAAATCTGGCATACGAGCTAAGTTGTCAACCTTAGATCGACCGTCAGTTTTCTGGCAGCCACCCAAAAGAGTGCGGTCGACCCAAAACTGATAACGATGATGATCGACATAGCCCATCGAAGAGCCTCAGCTCCCAGGGAAGGGGTCAGCCCATCGCTGATCATGCCGACCACCAATGGCCCGAAACCTAAGCCGATGAAGTTCAGGACAAAAAACAGAATGGCCGACGTAAGCGCACGCATCGACGCTGGAACAAGGCTATGAGACACCGCAATAGCCGGACCCAGATAGGTACTGTGAAGCGACGCGGTTAACCCTAAGCAAAGCACTGAATAAAACGTATTAGGCAGAAAGAGTGCCCCGGCTGCACACGGAATGGAAATCATAATGGCCAAAGCCGGAATTTTCAGGTACCATCGTTTATCTATTTTCCCAAAATAATCCGTCAGGTATCCACCGGCGAATGAACCTACGGCTCCGCCAATGCCGAAGATTGGACCAAGTAAAGCTCCTATTTCCGAATTCGTCATCTTATGAATCCTCGCCAGGAAAGAAGGCGCCCAGTTAAGCAGGCCATATATGCAAAAGACATGCAGACCAGTAGCCATCGCCAGATAAACGAAGGTTCGGGTTGCATACAACCGCGTTAACACCTCGCGCAGCGATGACGACTCCGCTACCGACGTTCCGTTCCCATCAGTCGCGCCACGTCGGGGCTCTTTCACCGACGCGTAAAACAGCACTGAAAACACAACCCCCGGTATACCCAGCGCAAAAAATGCCGTTCGCCAACCAAGATGCTGATTCAAATACCCTCCCATCAGGAAACCCGTCAATACGCCGAAATAAATGCCGGTTGAGTATATCGCAAGCGCCGTAGACCGTTTCTCGGGCGGGAAGTAATCGGATATCATGGCATGTGCCGGCGGGCTACCACCTGCTTCCCCTACCCCGACGCCAATACGGGCCAAAAGCAGTTGACCGAAATTACGCACCAGACCTGAACTGGCGGTCATCAGGCTCCAGATGCCTAGAGACGCGGCTACAATATTTCTCCGGTTTGTTTTGTCGGCGTACCGGGCAATGGGAATACCCAACGTAACATAAAACAGGGCAAACGTGAACCCGGAGAGCATGCCAAGCTGGGTATCCGACAGTTGTAACTCTTTTTTTATCGACTCCTGGAGGATGACAAGGAGTTGCCGGTCCACAAAGTTGAAGACGTAAACCAGCGTCAGCATCGCCAGGACATAATTCGGATACAGGCTACTTACTTCCTCATTAATTCTGGTTTCTCTGGTTTGCATGTAGGCAGTGAATGAAGGGTAGACTGTTGGTAAAAAAGAACCAAAGGCTAAAGAAATACTATGGTATTTTACCCTTTCACTTTCACTACCTGCTTGCTTAGATTAATTTCTGGTAAGCAGCTTTAATTTAACTGGCTACCAAGGTCCTGTATCCATTGGTTGCCTGTGCTAGTTCGATCTTTTAGTTTGCCCTACTTAAACACTGAACGTACCAGTTTTTCACTTATCGCTTTACCTATTGACCATTTTCGATAGTGCATCTACGCTTATACTATAAACCAGACAGCCGGAATGGTGTATTTATTATTCTGATAGCCTATTTTCTACTCAGGCTAATTTCCACTTTGGATATCATCATTACGAATACCCCGTTTGTTCTTTTTAATCGATTCCCTGAGCTTTCCGAATTTATAGTTCAGGCTAACAGTGAATGACCGAAAGTAATCCCAACGAAAATTAGTCTGCTGGAAATCAGGACCGAACGTACTGGTAAGATTTTCTCTATATGTCCGGAACGGGTTGTTGATCGACCCCGCGATTGATAATTTATCCTTAACCAGGTCTTTATTTACACTGAACGAAGAGCTTACCAGGCCATTGGTCTTCCCCTGTAAGTTAACCCCCCGACCATTCAACTGCAGGTTGGCCGTCAGTCGCCAGTCTTTGGGCAGTCTGTAATTGGTTGATACAGCGACATTGTACATTAATCCTTCATTCTTAATCAACACGCCATTCACTAAACCCTGCACCATTCCATAGGCGGCCCGGCTGTTTACGCTCACGTTCCACTGTTTGGAAATTGGATAAGTGAGGTTCACAAACACATTTGGAAGCTTCGCCGTACCGGTGTTTCCATAGGATGTGCGCGTTACGTTGGTCGTTGAATCATACACTGAAACAGGAAAAACCAGGTCTCGGAAAAATGTGAATCCCAGGCCCACATTCAGTTGAGTTTTTCCTGCTCCGCTGAACGTTACCTGGATGTCATTGACAAGAGCAGGTCGAAGATCGGGATTGCCGGTTCGCTCAAAATTCGGATTGGAACGATCCACGAAGGGATTTAACTGATAAATTCCCGGCCGTTGAATGCGTTGCGTATAGCCCAGGGTAAGGCCACTTGTAGTCTTGAATTTCCGATTTACAGAGACAGAAGGTATCAGATTAACGTACGTCCTTTTTACTCGGGAATCGACCGACATAAAATCGGCATCGATAACGGTTTTCTCTATACGTAGTCCTGCTTTTAAGCCCCAGCCTTTCAATGCAAACTGATAGGTTGTGTATCCACCAAAGACATTCTGCGTATTTCTAAATCGGTTACTGCTCGTCGGTTGAATCACGTACTGTTGTGTTGCAGAGTCTGCTACAGCATATTGAAAATCGCTTTGGTTATCCCGTAAAATGCCTTTTACACCCGCTTCGATTTGATGTTTCTTAATCGGATAAACATAGTCTATCTGAAAGGTTTGTTCGGCAAAATGCTGGTCATTAACCTGCCGATAGTCAGGCATGGTGTAATTCACCTGGTTAGTGATGCTCAAATTATTACGCTGTTGGTTCCCATACGATAAATACCGATACGATAAAGTCAGCAAACGGTTTTTATCTGCCCGAAAACTGTGTTGATAATTCAAGGATGCATCGACACCCGTTCCGTTTTCAGTATGATTGTTTTCCAGGTCATACCCTTGCAAACGAACATCCGAACTCATCAGGGCGCTGGTTTGTATCGAGTTGCCCACTAACTTGTTGCCATTCAGGTTAAATTGAGTAGAGATCAGGTTTAGCGTATCGATTTCATAACTCAGTTCATAGCCCAGGTACGCCGTTCGACTCTCCGATCCGATAGTACCTTCCTGCAAAAGAGTAGTTGGTGTCCCTCCTGTCGTCATTCGCTGAACACCAGCCCGAACGGGAAGATTATTTTTCAGATTGGCTCCGCCGAAGGCTGATATACCAAATTTACCCAGCTTGGCCGACATCGATCCACCCAGACCGGGCCCGCCAGCCGGAAAGCGTTCGCTGAGATTGGCGGAGCCGTTGTAGCCATTATCCAGCTTTTTCGTCGTGATAATGTTAATGATTCCCGCCAATCCTTCGGCGTCATATTTGGCCGGGGGCGACGTAATGACTTCAATGCGCTCGATACTGGAAGCGGGCATAGTCCGAAGAATATCCTTGTAGTTGCGCTCCATCATACTCGACGGTTTCCCATTGATGAGGATCTTAACATCACTGTTTCCTTTCATCAGTATAGTATTATCGGCGTCCAGTGACAGCAGCGGCACCTTTCGCATCATCTCCAGTACGTTAACTACTTTACTTTCCGGGTCTGCCTGAAGGTCGTAGGTAATCCGGTCTATCTCCTGCTTGACAACCTGTTTCGTTGCTGTTACAACCACTTCTTTCAGACCCACGATGTCTGGGCTAAGGAATATGTTGCCTAAGTCCCTTGTTTTTTGAAGGGAATCCGTTAGCTCTACCGAAATCAGTTTGTTCCTGTAGCTCACCCCTACCACAGCCAGCACGTACCTTCCCGTATCCAGCCCCGCAAACGAAAAGGAGCCATCCGCTTTGGAATAATCTACTTTTAGAACGGTATTTGGTCCCTTCATCAGATTAACCGTCATGAATGTCAATGCGTTATTGCTTGCCGAATCAGCAATGATTCCGCGAATGGAGTAGCTTGCTGATTGATTTTGGGCAACACTCAGGTGAACCCCCAATAGGAGCATCCCTAGTAAAAGTATAGTTATGATTTTCATAGATTTAATGGCTAATCGATCGAAAAAGACAAGGCGATCCCAATAAGAGATTTAAGCTCTTTTAAGGACGAAATCACAGAAACAGTACGGTCGTCGGTATTACCCGGTAAGAAGCAGGAAAGAATTTGCTGGCTTTATCAGTCGCTCAAAATCAGGAGAAGGTCTTACACCGCATCACTTTTTCTTAGCCAATCGCTGCTCAATAACGAAGTTGAGGATTAAGCTAAGCCCCCCGAATAAAAATACCATGGACAGGAAAGTAGTACTTTTACTGAGTCCATAATAGTCGTGCAGCACATCTCCAACGATCATTCCGATGGCAATCCCAACGAATAGCATCCCGAATTTCAAGGTTGGCGAAATAGAGTTGTAATCCGAAAATATGGACGCGTCGACTCCCCGTTCGATCATGGCCATCCGTTCCCGGGAACGTGTCATCAGGAATACATACACGATACCGAAAACACCGGCAAATGCGCCCAAGGATATCAGTATGTGTTTTAAGTCATCACCGCTCATCCAGCTATTCGTTTATTAGTTTTATTAACCCATTTTCGCTCCATATGACAGGCGAAATAAAAATCGGGTTACAGATTTGGGCAAAAATTTAGGCATAAAAATAAAATGGGGCTAAGCTGTAACCTCCTTTTGAAAACGAAGGTCTAATCGGGCAGGGCCCGCGAACGGATTTTCAACCTAACCAGCAAGCTCGTGAAGCAACCGGAAGATCAGGTCTATATCGATAAAGTCAAACATGGCGACTCGGCTTCCTACGCATTTCTTGTTGATCGGTATAAGCACATGGCCTATACAATTGCACTACGTATTCTGCGAAATGCTGAAGATGCTGAAGACGCTGCGCAGGAAGGGTTTGTAAAAGCGTATCAGCAAATTCACCGGTTTGAGGGGAAATCGAAGTTTTCTACCTGGCTCTACACGATTGTTTATCGGGTAGCCATCACTAAATTAGAGCAACAACGAGTGGCAACGGTTCCCATCCATGAAGAAGACGCCAAGACTTATCTGCGTCATTACCAGACTCCTCAGCTGGAGCATCTACAGGAATCAGAGCAACGGACCTATATCAAAGAGGCTATTGAACGACTACCGGCAACAGAAGGACTATTGATTACGTTGTATTACCTTGACGAAAAAACAATCCGGGAAATTGAAGAAATAACCGGCTTATCGGAATCCAACATCAAGGTAAAATTATTCCGGGCCAGAAAAGTACTGGAAGAGCAGTTGCGTTTTTTATTGTAAATGAACAGGTTGTCGTTTTGAACGGGCCGTAAATTTATGAAGGACGAAAAAGAAGATCGTTTCAGAAGGCTGATCCAGAAAGTCGGACCCGACAAACCGGGTGCTGACTTTACTGATGCCATCATGAAACGAGTACAGGCGGAATCGGAAATGGACTTGGCAAGAGAAGCAACCCTGATCCAGCTATTCCAATCGCATCCCCTTGTCGAGAAACCGTCGGCTGCTTTCAGTCGCCGGGTAATGAATCAGATCGTGGTTTCGCAGCCCAAACCGTTTGAGCCAATCATTCGACCTGGCGTATGGTATATGGTAGCAGCATCGCTGTTAATTATCATTCTTTCTTGTGTGTTTCTATTTCCTTCCGGTGCAGTTCATCATGCGCCATCCGGACTAGACCGTTTTCTTTTCAGCATAGAGAGAACCCTCGACGCCCTTCCGCTTAGTTACCCATTGACCCTATTCGCAGTAAGTGGCCTGATGGCACTAGATTACTTCCTAAGGCGGAATTTAAAGGTTAATTACTAATTCTGATTGCTATGCGTTTAACTGTCATTCTATCTGCTATAATTCTATTTCTTATAGCCAGCATTTCGTAAACTAGTCTAAACAGCGCCACTACGTTCTGTCATCTCCCCTATTTGACTGCTTCCCGAACAAAATACGGATCACCTAGCCGAGTAGTGATCAGCAGGAATTGTTAGCAAATGTATCTGCTTCAAGCGGGCTTAATTGAACGACCGCCTGAAGGCCAAAGGGGACAGGTTCGTTTTCGATTTAAATAATTTACTGAACGATTGCGAGTGCTCAAATCCTAATTCATAGGCGATTTCGCTAACCGACAGTTCGGTAGTTGACAGTTTTTCTTTCGCTTTGTCAATCAATTTTTCGTGAATAAACTGTTGGGTAGTTTGGCCGGTAAGCTGCTTCAATAAACTGCTTAAATATTTGGTGGACATATTGAGCGTATCGGCAATGTATTGAACCGTGGGCAGTCTTTTTGAAAGCAGCTCTTCATTATTAAAATAACTTGTCAGTACGTCCTCTAACCGGCTCAGTATTTTACTATTGGTGATTTTTCGGGTAATGAACTGGCGTTCGTAAAACCGCTGCGCATACGTAAACAGCACCTCAAGCTGAGCAATAATTACGTCCTGACTAAATTTATCGATGTTAGCATGATACTCCTGCCGGATATTATCAACAATGCCGTTGATGATCGTTTCTTCTTTATCGGAAAGAAACAAGGCTTCGTTTGTTGAATAACCAAAGTATTCGTATTGCTTAATTTTTTTGGCAAGTGACGTATTCCATAAAAAATCGGGATGAATGAACAGCATCCAGCCGGCCAGGTTATGTGGTATACCGTTTTCTTCACCCCGCAAAATTTGTCCGGGTGCGATAAAAGCCATTAAGCCTTCGTCAAAATCGTACTTCTGCTGGCCGTAAAACAATTTGTCGCAGCCCCTTTTTAGCGACACAACATAAAAGTCGGATAAAACCGAATTAATAGCTGGGTCGTATTTAAGCATTTTCAGATCGATCATACCAATAAGCGGGTGTTGTGGTTTTGGAAGGTTCATCAACCGGTGTATTTCCGCTATTGATTTAATTCTGAAAGGTTTTTTGGTCTCCATGAGTTTATTGCGCAAACGGGTGTTTTAGCCAAATCAAGAGTAACGGCAAAGCAAGAAAGGGTATTTCCAGTAAGGCCATACTGATAATGCCTGCCCGCAACGAGAACGCCATGATCAATAAAATAGTCATGGCATTTAGTACGTTGCCGATAAAGAATGTTTGCGGGAACAAGATCAGCAATCCGATGATGATGGAAAACACCCCAAAGTAAGGCATTATGGTTTCCGCGATGCCCAAGTCAGCCATCATTTTTGACTGCTGGGCATTGGCTGGCTGGAAAGTATCCCAGCCATGCTTGAGGCTAAGGAACGATGAAATTAAAATGAGCAGGATGCTAATGATTTTCATTTTTTCAGACTAGTTAGTTTGTTACTTACCGTACATATATGACGCTCCCATTTTACCTGATTGCGAAATGACAAAGTTGGGAGCCAATCGACTCAGAATCTGCATTAATTTGGCAAGACCTGGGAAAATCTCAGCTTGATCATTTTGCATTCCTTTGATGGCAGCATCGACAATCTTTTCAGGCGCCATTAATGCACTCGTACTAAAACCGTCTTCCTCTTTGAATTTATCGTTCAGGGGGGTGGTAGAACCTGGCGCAATCAACTCAAATACGTTAATGTTGGTGTTTTTTAACTGTACTCGTAATGCCTGTGTATAAGCACGAAGCCCCGCCTTACTTGCACTATAAATCGGCGAGATTGGGAATGCCATAAGCGCAATACCCGAGCTAACATTAAGAATGGCCGCATTGGTTTTAGTTTTAAGATGTGGCAAAAACTGCTGCACCATGCGGATGGGTCCCATCAGGTTAATCTCAATTTCCCGGGTAATATCGGCCAGGTCATGCTGATGGTGCAGGCTGATTTTTCGCATTTCACCGGCATTGTTTAGGATGATGTTTAAGTCCGGGAATTCCCTGATAACTTTTTCGTGCAACGTAATCATGTCTTCGATCTTGCTCACATCACTTTGCAGGGTATGTACCGCCGGCAGTTTTTGTTTTACGTCCTGAAGTTTCTGAGCGTTTCGCCCGGTGATAATGA
Source organism: Spirosoma sp. KNUC1025 (assembly GCF_045160025.1). GTDB lineage: Bacteria > Bacteroidota > Bacteroidia > Cytophagales > Spirosomataceae > Spirosoma. The sequence goes on along the minus strand of NZ_CP087139.1, from coordinate 3,384,594 downwards.
CAGTGTTGCCCAGCGCAATTAATTTAGACGCAAATTCAAAGCCAAAACCGCCCGTTCCGCCTGTAACTAAAATTGTGTTATTGGTCAAATTCATGATTTCCGTTTTTTGTTGATGCAAAGTTCTGCTGTACGACAAAAACGGATGTAGCCAAAAGTCGTTATGTTGTAGTTAAAAGGGAATAGGACGTATTAGTCAGCCATTGATCGTACCCCGGTAAGCTCATAACAGGAGCTTACCGGGGTACGATCAATTTTCAAGCTAGGGTATCTATTTCTAAGTTGAATAGACAATCTAATCCCTTACGTCCACAATCCTGAAGTCGAGGATGTGAGGCTGGTGACGAATACCGCTTCCAAAACCAGTATTTGTCACGGGAGTGGAGCGGGCTCTACGGTAACTTTATGTATTGTGTGGCCGGGCTTTGCCGACTCTGAGCGACCCTTTATAAGAAGCCAGCCCAGACCCAGCAACGCATACCCACTGAGAATAACCGCTGGCACGATGCCTGTATCCTGGCCGCCCGGCCCGCTTTGGCCCAGGAAGAGCGATACAATCGATAAACCCAACCCTCCACCAATGAAGTAGGCTGTAGCGTTGACCCCTGAAATCAACCCGTGCTGTGCTTGGGGAACGGGCTGTAGGGAGAGCACCGTCAGGGCCGAAAAACTCAGAGCAATTCCTACGCTATTGACCCCCAGCAAGGACATTAGCAAACCAAACAGCGGATGGTCGGTCGATTGGCTATAATACACTAACAGCAGGGTACCTGCCACCAGCGAAGCCATTCCGAAAATCGCCGTCTGACGTACCGAGTATCGTTTCAGCACCATTGGCAGGAGATACTTCCCCGTTACTGCCGACAGGAGGCTGAAAGGGAACAGCAGCAAGCCAGCCTGAGCTGCACTTAACTGTCGGCCTTGCTGCAAAATCAGGGAGATCACAAACAGGTAGCCCGTGAAGGTAGCCCCAAGCAACCCCATAACTGCGATGGGCGTCAGGGAAGATTTGAGAACAGAAAACGAAAGTAGGGGGTAATCCTGAGCGCGATTTCGCCGGATAAACAGCGCCGTCCCCCCCACTACCAGTAACGTTAACAAGAGCAACACGTTACTCTGCCTGGCCCAGTCACCCAGTTCATGAACCCCATAAGACAAGGCCGTAATGACCAGCGTCAGCAGCAAGCCCGATGGGATATCAGGCAGGGGTTCGGTGCGGGCAGTGTCTTTGGGGAGGTAGCGGTAGGCCAGCACTACCGTGAGCAAAATGACAGGAACATTTATAAAAAATACCCACTGCCAGCCCAGCCAGGACGCTAGTAAGCCACCTGCCGATAAACCACTACCCGACCCCAGGGCCGCAAACGAACTGAAAATCCCAATGGCTTTACTGCGTGCCTGGGGTTCCGTAAAGGCGTGCGTAACAATTGAAAGGGCGGAGGGCATCAACAGCGCAGCAGCAACACCCTGGATAGCCCTGAAACCAAGCAACCAGCCAAACGTTCCGGCCAGGCCGGCGCCCAGTGAGGTGAGCAGAAACAAGCTGGAAGCTATCAGGAAGATTCGTCGCCGACCAATCGTATCCGTTAGCCTGCCCCCAGAATGAGCAGCCCACCATACAGCAATACGTAGAGTGTCTGTAGCCATTGAACCTGAGCAAACGACAGGTTAAACCAGCTCTGAATCAGGGGCATCGTTAAGTTGATGATGGCGATATCCAGAGCTTCAAAAAAGACGCTGATCGAGGCAATAAGTAAGGCTAAACGGGAGCAGGAGAGAGAAAACATATTCATCAGTTGTTTTCACAAAGGAATTAATATCAGTACGTTAATAAAATAATTATAGTATTTTTAGGACAAGCACTAAGTTTGAATCTGTTTTATAGAACAAATCACTTATTCTTTATTTTACTAATGAGCTTAACAGAACAGACAGGTCGGGTAGCCCTTGAGTTGGATGAGAAGGATTTCGCGATTCTGCGACTTGTTCAGGAAAATGCCAGGCTTACGGTACGGGAAATCGCTTCACGCATTCACCTGAGTCCTACCCCCACTCACGAACGTATCAAACGGCTCGAAGCCCATCAGGTCATACGACAGTACGTCGCCCTGCTAGACAATCGGAAAGTGAATCGCAAAGTGATGGTGATCTGTCAGGTAGCCCTGAAAGAACATGACAAGCAAACCGCCCAGGCATTTGTGGAGGGTGTGATTGGGTTTAAAGAAGTGGTGGAATGCTACAACGTTTCGGGCGACTATGATTTTATGCTCAAGATACTGGCCGAGAGCATCGACAGTTACCATGACTTTTTTATCAATTATCTGGGAGAGGTCAAAGGCATTCAGAAGGCCAAAAGCGTTTTCGTCATGGATATAATAAAAGATTCACACGAGGTGCTGTAACTGTCCTTACGCTTACCGACCCTGCCGAACACGCCTTTGCGAGTAGGCAACAAGTTTAGACACAGTCAGATCATCTCTCCAGATACAACCGTACTAAGTCAACTTGTGCAGAAAAGCCCGGCAGGGATTTAGCCCAACTCTTTAGTTTACAACCAACGATTGTTTATGGGTCAGTGGCATGTCCACTCAAAAGCGATTAACTATTATTTTGGCAATCACTACACCCAGCCGAATCGCTCCATCAGCCTATCTTTTTGTTGACGGGCAACCGGAATACTCGCGCCATTAGTCAACAACAGATACGTTCCTTCGCCTTTGACCAGCTTCTGAATATGCTCCAGATTGACCATGTACTGCCGATGAACCCGCACAAAACCGCGGGTTTCCAGTACGTCCTGCACGTCGCCGAGTGTTTTTGAGATCATGTATTGCTCGCCGTTTTCAAGATGGAAGCGAGTATAGTTACTATCGGCTTCACAGTAGATGATTTGCTTCGTACCTACAAATACCATGCCGCTGGCATGCGGTAGCGCAATCCGCCCCGGACTGGATGGGCCGTAATTTACTTGTCCCGTTGAACTGCCAGGGTAATATTGGCGCATAATCTCCAACTGTTGCGGGTTAATACGAGCGGTGTTTTCGGCGCGCCGAACCGTAGTGATTAAATCAACTGTGTCGATGGGTTTTAGCAGATAATCCAGCGCACTAAACCGAAACGCGCGCACAGCATACTGGTCATAAGCGGTTACAAACACAATATGAAACGTAATGTCGCCCACTTTTTCCAGCAGCTGAAATCCATTCATCAATGGCATCTCAATATCGAGAAACACCAGTCCAGGCCGTAGAGTTTGAATAGCCCGCAGCCCATCGGTACTATCGGTTAACTGACCTACTACCTCGACCTGAGGGCAGTGCTTTGCCAGTTGCAACGCCAGCAGCCGGACGTTGTCGGGTTCGTCGTCGATGATGAGTGCTTTCATATCGGTATCTGCAAAATAATTTCCGTTCCGGCGGGTTGTCCGTCGGCGTCAACGAGGTCTTCAATGGCTACCTGCGTACGGGTCTGATACAACTGGTTGACTAAAGCGATACGTTCGGAGGTCATCTTCAAGCCGAACGACTTGCGGTGGCTGGCTGATTTACTTCGCAGCTCGGCGGCCCTGGCCCGGCCGACGCCGTCGTCCTTTATGGTCAGTTGAAGCAGGTTTTCCTGAGGCTGGCTTGCCTGGATGCGAACAGAACCGCCTTCGGGTTTGTGCATCAGCCCGTGCCAGATGGCGTTTTCCACGTAAGGTTGAATCAGCAAGGGGGGTATCTCAACAAAATTTGCATCAATACCCGGTTCAACTTCCACGAAAAAGGACAGTTTCTGCTTAAACCGCATAATTTCCATTTCGGCATAAAGCTGAAGCATCGTTAACTCGTTTTGCAGCGTTACGCGTTCAGACCGGGAGTTTTCCAGTACCATACGGATGAGCCGGGAAAACTTGGTGAGGTAGTCCGATGCTTTTTCGGAGTCATTTTCAGTAGCATACAGTTTGATGGAATTAAGGCAGTTAAAGATGAAGTGAGGGTTCATCTGCGAGCGCAGGCCGGCCATTTCGGCTTCGGCAGTCCGGCGCTCAAAATCCAGAGCGGAGCTGGCTTATACGCTGTTCTTCAAGCTCATGGGCTTTGGTCAGTACGTCGGTCTCCCGCTGGGCCAACTGCTGCTTCAACTCAAGAGTATGGCTTTTTTGCAGACGCCCGTTTTCTTCCAGCTGCTGAATCAACTGCTGCTGCGCCTGTATCTTTTCTTCTTTATTTAGCTGAAAACGCCGACCCAGGGCCAGCGAGAAACACAGTATTTCAAGTAGTGCCGTCACAGCTATGTAAAACATCGGCATTCGGACCAACTGGTCTGTGGTTGGGAGGCTGGTATATTTCAGGAAAGTCGCGATCATCGCTCCGCTTACTATCAAACCAAAACCCATCAGCACGTATCGCTTAAGTGGGTGTCGATTACGGAGCATACGGGTTATAAGAAACAGAAGACCTGTGTAGGTTAGGACGTCAATTCCGATAGAGACGTAAGTAGAATGCCAGACGAATAACTCGGTCAGTATGAACGGCACGGATAAGGTAGAGAACCAAACAAAGTAATGCGTCCAGCGGGCTAAACGGGGTTGTTGCTGGGGCACTTCGAGAAGATGGCCTATAAAACGGATGTACGACACAATCATGCCATACTTCAGTAACAGCATATAGGCAGAGAAAACCGTCAGATCGGGTGGCTGTGGAGGGCCATTCAACCATACACGGGTTGACTGCCACAGCCAGGCTGCCGTTGTCAATAAATAAAGTGCGTACCACCCATACGGTGCGTCGCGATTAAGCAGGTACTGCGCGAACGTAAACAAACTCATAAAAAGAAAAGCCCCCAAAGCCGTACTAAAAAAAATCAATACGGGCATGGTAGCTTGGCGGCTTTCAGGCATCTGTATCAGATGACCTGGCTGATACGTACTGAGACGGCGTGGTAGCGTTTCCTGTTGAACCGGGCTCTGTGGCCGGTACGTTCCTGAAGGTTTTACCGCCCTTTGTCCGTCGTATTGCCGGGCTACTGGTTTAGCCGTTTTATCAGGCGACATGGGCTGCTTCTGCTGCGCAAAAGCAACCACCTCACTCAGTAGTATTCCCAAAAATAGATACCAGCGCATAGGTTCAGTATTTCTATAAATATACTGACTATGAGCGAGTTTACGCACATCAATACCGGTGAACATCCCTTCCTTTTGAGTGAGTGGTCGTTTTTTTGAGTGAGCCAATTTGTTAACCGTTCACAAGCTTCACGCAGAATTTCGACGGCTTACGCGAAATTTCATACCGCTTATTCTATCCAGCTTACAGCCATTTCGTCGGAGCGCTACGTTTGGCTTACTCAAGTAGCAGCTACCGAAACCGTTGCCGCCTGATTGGCATGCCGGGTTACCTTTATTAGCAGAAGGCCGACCCGCACCGACGAATGAACGTAGTGTTAGTAAATCTATTAACCAATTGCGATCAAACTCATAATCCCATGAAAACCCCGTTTTTGACTCTCATCCTCTCGGCTACCGCGCTCATGGCTGCTCTTCAACTTAGTGTCGCTCAACAAAAGGCGACTATTCCCCAGATCAAAGCCGTCGCCTGGGGCTCCAACCGATTGGATATTTTTGTGGTGGGCACCAACCGGCAGCTTTATCACAAAGCCTGGGATGGGAGCGCCTGGCAACCGTCGCTGACAGGCTACGAAGCGCAAGGAGGCAGCTTTCTGGGCTCACCTGAAGTCGTCGCCTGGGGCGCCAACCGACTGGATATTTTTGTGGTGGGCACCGACCGGCAGCTTTATCACAAAGCCTGGGATGGGAATACCTGGCGACCATCACTGACGGACTATGAAGCTCAGGGTGGGGACTTTCTGGGTCAACCCAGGGCCGTCGCCTGGGGTCCCAATCGGCTGGATATCTTTGTGGTAGGCACGGATAAACAACTCTATCACAAAGCCTGGGACGGGAGTACCTGGCATCCGTCGCTGACAGGCTACGAAGATCAGGGGGGAGCCATTCTGGGCTCCCCCAAGGTCGTAACTTGGGGCCCCAAAAGGCTGGACATCTTTGTGGTGGGCACCGACCGGCAACTTTATCATAAAGCCTGGGATGGGAATACCTGGCGACCATCACTGACGGGCTATGAGGCTCAGGGGGGAACCATTCTGGGCCAACCCAGGGCAGTCGCCTGGGGCGCCAACCGGCTGGATGTCTTTGTGGTAGGCACGGATAAACAACTCTATCACAAAGCCTGGGACGGGAGTACCTGGCGGCCGTCGCTGACAGACTATGAAGTCTTAGGTGGAGACTTTCCGGGCTTCTAGCACCAATTTTCAGACTCGGACTGGCATTTGGCACCTTCGGTTACCCCAACGATGTGCGCCAAATGCGGTTCGGGCTGGAGGAAGTTTCTGCTCCATCGCCCGTTTACTCTCTGGCAGATACTAAAAGCGCTTCGGCCATCAGCCAACCAACTGGGCATTTGGAGTAACGTAACTCGCCGTTATATAGAGTAAGTATGCTACGAAATGAGAGATGGCTAATAACAAAAACTAATTTATAAAAACCGTTGAGAGCGCTGATTAAAGCAGTTGATAATCAGAGAGAAAGGTTTGAAACGACAGGACAGATTTGTCTCAAAATAGTAGTAAAATACGTCAGCCCAAAGAATAAAATTTATCTCCTCTTAAACCCATTACCAGCCAACCAATACCCCGTTAGCAACTATTTTTCTGCCTACATTCAATAAGAAAATTCGAAAGGCTTATACAGGTATTTCCAGAATGACCCGCGTTCCACACGGCTCACCGAAACTATCCATCATATCCACAATCTGGGTCTGAGTCTGGATATTGTAAAGCTGATTGATCATCCGGATCCGGTCGGCCGTCACCTGCATACCAAACGATTTGTGCTTGCCTGCCGACTTACTTTTCAGCTCGGCGGCCCGCTCCCGCCCTACCCCATCGTCGGTGATTTCGATGTGCAGCAGGCTGTCTTCCGGTTGGCTCACCTCCACACTCACTGTGCCGCCCTCAGACTTGTGCATCAGCCCATGCCAGATGGCATTTTCCACGTAGGGCTGCAACAACAGGGGCGGAATGCACAAAAATCGCTGGTCGATTCGGGGGGCTACGTGGATACTGAATTGGACTTTCTGTTTGAAGCGCATGGCTTCCAGTTCGATATAAAGCTGGAGGGCTTCCAACTCGCTTTGAAGTGGTACCAGTTCAGAGCGGGAGTTTTCCAGCACCAGCCGGATAAGTCGGGAGAACTTGGTGAGGTAGTCGGAAGCTTTGTCGGCGTCGTTCTGGAGGGTGTAAAGTTTGATGGAGTTGAGGCAGTTGAAGATGAAGTGAGGGTTCATCTGGGCACGTAGCGCTGTCATTTCGGTATCGGCCAGTTTCTGTTCAAACTCGGTTTCGAGCTGACGGATGTGCTGGGCTTCGAGTAGGCGGCTCTGCTCCTGAATTTCCTGAGAGCGCTGAACCAGTTGAATTTCAAGATCACGAGCATGGCGGGTCTGCATCTGATTCCGTTCCACTTCAACTAGCCGGCTTCGATAGGCCAGCGCGAGAGCAAAGCAAAACAGGTCAATCACCATACCAACTGACATAAAGAAAGGTGGGTAATAAATAAATGTTTCTTCGACCGGAGTTAAGCCATAGAACCGAAAAAAACCGTGGAGCGGAAAAAACGTGATGAGGTACAGGGCCAGGCCTCCCGTCAGCAAGTATGGCTTCAGGGGTGAGCGACTACGCGCCGTCGCAACGATGAGCAACGCACCAGTTAAAATGTTTGGCACGTCCTGAAACAGATAATAGAAATTGCTGGCAAACAGCCACCCGCCAAACGCTTGCACGAATGACAGCGCCTGCTGACCGACCAAAACCCAGACTAGCCCGCGAATCAAACGAGTGAACTTAGGCTGCCGAGCGGGTAAGTCCAGAATTTTAAGCAAAAACAGGGCGTAGAAAATGCCGATACTAAACGACAGTGAGGGCAGGTTGGGGTGATTCAACAGCGAGTACGGAGCCGAGATTAGGCCCAATCCAAACCGGCTGTTCATCATTTTAACCACCCAGACGAATGCCGTGCTGGCATAGAGTGCATAATACAGGAAAGCCCGGTCCTGATTCAGGAAGTACTGGTAGAAGGTATAAGTACCCATCAGCAGGAAGCATCCTAGCATCATAGCCATCGCTCCAAACAAATAGACGGCAATTTGAACCCAACTAGCATTCCACAACTTGAAATCTTGGCGGGTGAAAAGCGAAATTTTAAATTCATCAAACGTTCGTACGAAGTTAACCACTCGAATGTAGTAGTGATGAGTCGTTCGGGGCGGAACAATGACCGGCAGCGCTAATGGTCCTAGCGGGTGGCTATTCCATCGCCATAGAAAGCCAGCTCGACTGATGTTGGCAGGAACCGTACGGCTTAGTTCGTAAAGCGTAATGTCTGCATGAACTCCAGCGTGCGCATACAGGCGCACACTATCCGTTGGATGCGTATTTGTTATCGAAAAACGTAACCAAACCTGCTGTCGCGACCAGTCCGTGCTTACATCCCATCGATACCGTAGGCCGGGTTTAAACCGATAAAAATGTTGTTTCCGTACCCAGGCCAGCGACCGGTCTGGATTAGAAGAGGAGTCGGGGAAGAACTGACTATAGGGCCGAATGTCAAGCCCTTGTTCCGTAACAGGCTGCCCATTGAAAACCACAGGCGGCAGACCCGCCTGTGCCAATGCGGTCAGCCCCATCAGCCACAGCCCAAAAATCATATACCGACCCATTGCGTCAACTTTTCTTAAATATACTGACAATGAGCGCGTTCATGCATGTCCATCAACGGTGAGTGGACGGTCTTTTGAGTGAGTGGTCGTTTTTTTGAGTGGGCTATTCCGTTGACCGTTCACAGGCTCTGCTCAGAATTCCGACAGTTCACGCGAAATTCCATACCACTCACCCTGGCCTTTTTTCGGACCTCTCGTTAGCAGACTACGTTTGGCCAATCAAACGAAAACGATACGGCGGCCCAGGCTCATACCTGGTTTCGACCAGAATTCTGCTTAGCGTCCCAATACGTTTCGTTCACCCTTTTTACCTCGAATCGATGTCCACTAACTCGCTCCTGAAAAGTCTACTGGTTAGCCCTTTGCTCTTGACTGTGAGTTTAGTCGTAGCCCAGCCTAACCCGTTTTATCAGCCTCCTCGCTCAGATTCAACCCGAGGGTACTGGAAACTATATACCGATTACAGCACCCGGATGACCCGCGTTAGCTTTTATTCCAGTCAGGATGAATTGCTGTATCAGGAAAAGATCAAAGACCGCTATATCAACTTGACGAAACGGACCATTCGCCAGTTTGATAACCTGTTGAACCGGTTAGTCGCTCATAACTTGATTGCTGGCCAGGTGAAATCGTATGACTTATTGGCTAGTAACCAGTGGACTGCGGTTCCGAAGCGAGTTGAGTCGCGTTTGAACGGAGAAGTCATCACGTCAGCGAGTTCAAACGTACCCACCGTGAACCTGGAAGTTGTCAGCAGTAGCCAGGTAAAACTCTCTTACTTAAACCCAGCTAATGAAAAACTGCTGATAACCCTGGCCAACGAGTCCTACCAGTTTTTTTACAAAAAACACACTACTGCGAATGAATACGCTGGACTGTTAAATGTAAGCCATCTCCCTACCGGAACGTATCGCCTTGAAGTTGACGGCGTGAAGAAGACTGTACAATACCAGTTGATCATTGACCAGGATAACCACAGCATTAAGCTGAATACCCTCCTGAATCAATTTAACCCATAAGCCTAAAACCAGCCGGTTAGACGGGATCAAAGCAAAAACTATGTGAAAGCGAATCCAACTCCTATTACTCCGGTTTACGCGTGTTTTTTGATTGACTTGCCCATTACGTCGCTCTGCTGTTACCCGATGCAATGGCTACTTCGACTCATCCATTGATACTCTATACAGTTGTTGCCCACTTCGGTGCCATCATCAGTACGGTTCCTAATACAAATCCTGAAAACAATTCCGCTTCTATTCACTATCACGCATTTCCGATTTACCGTTTCATTACGTCGGTAGGCATACTTTTCTCAATAATGACTACTTAAAAATCCGCATCATACCATGAAAAATTCTGTACATCCTGTTATCAAAAAAGTAAACCTATGGCCTTTGATCGGCGCAGGATTGCTGACCGCCATCGTATCCAGACAGACGTTTGGCCAGACGACACTTAACGGAGCAATCCGTGATGGCACCGGCAAGCCAGTACCTTTTGCCAGTGTGGCTTTGCTTAACGCTCGCGATTCAACCGACACGTCGGCCCGGCTTGCCAAAGGCACCGCCAGTGATCAGCAGGGATTTTATGTTTTCGAGAACGTCCAACCCGGACGCTACGTAGTGAGGGTCAGTGCAGTTGGCTATCAGAAAGTACATTCGACGGTATTGGACGTAACGAACAGTCCGATTGACGTACCTACGTTAGCGTTAGCGGAAGTTACCGGCAAACTGAACGAAGTGCAGGTGACAGCGAAAAAGCCCTTCGTTGAGCAACAACTCGACCGCATGGTTGTCAACGTAGCGAACAGCATTGTGGGCAGCGGCAGCACCGCGCTGGAAGTGCTGGAAAAATCGCCGGGCGTAACGGTCGATTACCAGAACGAGCGGGTCCAGCTACGGGGTAAAGAGGGCGTTATTGTCCAGATTGATGGTAAACAAACCTACCTCTCGGCGCAGGATGTGATTGCGTTGCTACGTAGCATGTCGAGCGATAACATCGAAACGATCGAGCTGATTACGAATCCTTCGGCCAAGTACGACGCGGCTGGTAATTCGGGTATCATTAATATCCGGCTCAAGAAAAACAGTAATATAGGCACGAATGGTACGGCATCCATTGCGGGTGGTTCCGGTCGATTTGATCGGGAACGGGGAAGCCTGCAACTGAATCACCGAGCGAAAGAACTGAACCTGTTCGGCAATTATAGCTTGAACCGGGGTGGCAATTACTGGAATTTTCAACTTTACCGTAACCAGCCCGATCCAAGCTCAACCGACGCTTTACAACGTAACGTTGTCAGCCAATTCACGTACCTGAAGTTTCGCGATCTGGGCCAGAATGCCAAAGCTGGACTGGATTTTTCACCAACCAAAAATACAACGATCGGTGTCGTCTGGACGGGTTTCTGGAGTGATCATAGCGAAGATGGACCGGCCGGGGCCAATTTCAGACGTACCGAGAATGGACCGATTTACCTGCAAACCCAGACGCATAAAACGTACAGTATAGTCAGTCAGAATCAGATTGGCAATTTGAATATACAGCATTCATTCGGGTCAACGGGTGGTCAGTTGAGTGCTGACATTGATGTAGGCCATTTCAGCCGCCAGTTTTCCAATACCCTGCTTACCCAAACGCTCATTGCCATCGGCGATGTTAGTCCTCCGGTAGCCGGGTTGTTGATTACTCAGCCTGCTACAGTAGACATCCGTACGCTGAAAGTTGACTATAATCGCTCATTATCAAAAGGCTGGAAGTTGGAAACGGGCCTGAAAAGTGCGTCAGTAAAAACGGACAATAATCTTAATCTGAGCAGCGGATCAGATGGTGCCTTAGTGCCAGACCCTACGTTGTCAAATCATTTTCAGTATACGGAGCGAGTAAATGCGGCCTACGTCAGCGTGTCGGGTAACTGGAAAAAAGCCAGTGTACAGGCGGGTTTACGGGCCGAACATACGCATTCGGAAGGCAACTCGTTAACATTGAATCAGGTGGTTACGCGCGATTACCTGAAGTGGTTCCCGAGTCTGTTTGTATCGGGGCCTTTGTCGTCGAACCAGACGCTGACGTTCGCCTATAGCTACCGAATCGACCGGCCGAACTACCAGAACCTGAACCCGGCGCGGGGCTACGTTGACCCCTATGCCTACAGCCAGGGAAATGCGTACCTGAAACCCCAGTTTACCCACGCGCTGGAAGGTAAACTAAGCCTCAAAAACGGCGTGTTTGTTTCGTTAGGCGCCAATTACACGTCGGATCTGATGTTTTTTACGATCCATGCCCTGGAGGGCAACAAGACGTACGTCACTACAGAAAACCTCGGCCATTCGCAGGGCTATACATGGACCCTAAGCTGGCCAGTAACGGTAGTCAAAGGATGGCAATTGCAGACCAATGTGCTGGGCTACTACAATCGTTTTCAGTACGATTATGAAGGAACAGTTTTGCAAATTCAGAACGTAGCGGGGCGGCTCAACGGCAATAATGCCTTTACACTTGGTCATGGCTGGACCGCCGAACTCAATGGCTGGGTCAGCACTCCATCGGTAACGGGTATCTGGTCATCGCCCTGGCTGGGTGCGCTGGACACGGGTGTACAAAAGGTGGTCTCGTCGGCGCTGAAGGTAAAACTCAGTTTGCAGGACGTGTTTCATACGAATCGTTTCCGCCCTAGTGTAAACACGCCGACGGGCAGTCAGCGAGGGGTTATGTCCTTCGACACGCGCGTAGCCTTGCTGAACCTGACGTATACCTTTGGCAATCAGAAGCTGAAAGGCGAACGGCAACGACGTACCGGCTCCGACGACGAAACCCGACGGGCCAATTAACGCAACAACCTGATAACGGCTCACACGCTCCACTCAGCCTTTCGGAAACTCACTCGAAGTTTCCGACCATTGCCCCTACTCTATGACAACAGAGGAATAGCTTGAATAGTATGTCAACCACTGAGCCTGACTAAGCGTATCATCCTCTTCGCCTAACAAAGCCTTTAGTCTTTCGGCCAGAAAATCAAAACTTTACGCAGATTCGGGCGAGAAAACTACCTTAGTGAACATATTTTTTCGGTATTAAACGCCTGTCAGTATGACTTCTCTAACCAAAGCCGTTTCACGTCGGCAATTCATGAACCGCGGCCTGGCAACTACCGCCTGCAGGGCTTTACCCAATTTCCTGCCCCAGTCCGCGATGGCTTTTGGGGCATCCCTTAAAAATAATCTGATGGTTATTGGGCCAATTGAGAGCTATAGTCCGCAAATTGGTACGCTGGTTTCCATGTTGAACTATAATCGGGATACCATTATTCATTCCGTAAAAAATCTGACCAGAGAACAGCTCGATTTTTTATTTGCCCCCCATGCCAATACCCTTGGAGGGTTATTACTGCACCTGGCGGCCGTCGATAAATACTACCAGATTAACTGACGGACGACAGGAATTTAACGAAGCCAAAAAGAAAGAATGGGGCGCTGGTCTTGAGCATATGTTAAAATATACCGAACGACATTACCGGCAGACAGACAGCCCGGTGATCAACGAGCGGCAGAATATCGTCGTCGATACGGAGTTCATCTCCCGGCCAGTGCCGTACGACAATAAGGAAATTGATCGGGAGCTGGAGACGCACACCGATTGGATTGCGTTTGGGTTAGGAGCCCTGTAGGTGAAGTCAATGGATAGAGCAATAGTTGCCGTTTCCTACTGGTCCGCCGGCGCGGGGCTGCGGTCACTTGACTCTAAAGAGTCGTGTAACGCGAATAGAGCGTTTTTATATGACACTGATTTTTACTCAAACACCATCAGTCGGATACGCCCCAAGGCTGACTGTTTGATACGTACAGATTGTCGCCCCAGACTCACCTTACAATCGCATGTACCTTGACCCGCACCCAACCACGCAAAGGCTGATGGTGGCCACAAGATAGAGCCTACCCAGGTACGTTACACCGTTGCCTGCGCTGGGCTGCTTTTTGAATGACCGGCCAGTTTCCTGCCCGAGTTAATACGCCACCGCAGAGTTGACCAAAGAGAACTATTGCTGATGCTCTCTGGCGCGTAGTTCAGCTTTGATGGCTTTGAGGGTGCTGAGGTTGATAACGACGATAGGGGTAAGGGCAAGCGGAGTGGCCAGGGCGAGTATTCCATCGTCTTTCACAATGACGGAGTAGAGTTTAATTCCTAATAACACTAACAGTACGCCTGCCAACAGGCCCGTTAGAAATTGGGTCAATTTCTTGCGTTTGAGCAAGTCGGGGGTGCTTAAGTCTTGTAGCTTTGGGTCATTCATGGGATCAATAATACAGAAAAAATCCCTAAAAATTGTTCGTAGAGGGTGGTCAGACCATAAACACTTTGAAGTTCTCTTGCCCAGTGAATTAAAACCAAATGCAGGTACGTTCTGTCCCTGATAATAGGGCTGTCAAAAGGCAGGTTGCTGTATCACAAGTGCGCTCTGTCTAGTGGTATTAAGTTTGTCAAACGAAACCTCGCAAGCAGAGAATGCTGGTTGCCAACTACTTATCCTTTCGACCGAGGAGCACCCCCGCCACTGACATGGACGGCTCACCCAACAAGCGTATGCCAAGAACCAGAATAGACAGTAATAAAAAAATACGCCCCATTCAAGAAGCAGCTACACGAACGTGTTTCGTCTCACTTGGGAGCATTTTTTGAGAATATAAGAAACTGTAACAGCAATGTGTTTTTGAAGGGATTAAGTCTCAGGTGAAGTTGTGTATATCGGATAGTCAATGTTGTTCGACGTAAACCGTTGTTCCATTGTTAGGTTGACTATTCAAGGAATAGCTGGCTCCAATCGCTTCGGCCCGTTTTTTCATGCTATCCAGACCATTACCCTGACCGATGGCATTATCGCCAACGCCCTTCCCGTTATCCTCAATTCGTAGATACACTTTGCCGCCTGTTTGACGTATTGTCAATTGCGCCTGTGTGGCTCCAGAGTGTTTCGCTACGTTATGCAGGGCTTCTTTACCAATCAGGTAGAGGTTGCGTACTACGTCGGGACGTAGTGAGAGTCGTTCGAGTTCGGCATCTGCCGTTACATTCAGTTGAATACCCCTGGCCGTCAATAACTCTCGTCCTACCGATTCTAATCGCTGGGCAAGTTGTCCTGCGTTGTTGGTATCCGAGCGCATCGACCAGACCACATCGCTCATCTGGCTGATGGTCTGGCGGGCATTATCGGCAATTTTGATTAGCATCTGGTAGGAATCCTGGTAACGCTCCTGCTGGTGCATCTGACGGGCAGCCTCCGAGTAGAAGGAGATACCGGATAGAATGCCACCCACATCGTCGTGGAGATCCCGGGAGATTTGGTCGCGAATGGCCTGTTCACGTCGAATCTGGTTGATGCGGTAGCGGTAGGCGGCATACAGCACACCAGCAAATGCTAATCCGACGAGTATTTTGAACCAGACCGTTTGCCACCAGGCGGGCTGAATGATAATGCGGATGGAGGTGCCCTTTTCATTCCAGAGGCCGTCGTTGTTGGAGCCTTTGACGCGGAAAATGTACGTACCAGGTCCTAAATCGGTATAGCTGGCATAGCGCCGGGTGCCACTGTGAACCCAGTCTTTTTCCAGACCCACCAATTGATAAGCATATTGATTCTTTAAAGAATTGGTGTAATTCAAGGCCGCGAACTCAAACGAGAAAAAGTTCTGGTTGTGATCGAGTACGATCTCCCTGGCTTCGCTTTTACCCGGCAAGAGTTTATCAAAGAGTTTAAACTGAGTGATCACAACGGTTGGTACGTGTGGGTTGGGGCGAATCTTAGTCGGGTCAAAGGCATTGAAGCCGTTGGTGCCGCCAAAATAAAGCGTTCCATCCCGGCCTTTAAAAGCGGCTCCATCCGTGAACAGGGTGGTAAACATATTCCCCTGCAATCCCTCGTCGGCACTATAGTTGGTAAAGGTCTGTTTGGCTAAAGAGAATTTGGAAAGACCTTTGTTGGTGCCCAACCAGAGATTTCCCGCATTATCTTCCAGCATGGAAAAGACCGAGTTACCGGCCAAACCATCCTGTTCCGTGAAGGTTGTAAAGGTTTCGGTAGCGTGGTCGAACCGGCATAGGCCCCCTTCGCCCGTGCCGAACCAGAGTGCACCTCTGGAATCCTCATAGATACAGGGAATGGTGGCGGAACTGATACTGCCCGGTTTGCGGCTATCGTATCGGTACTGCTTATAGGTTCCGGCTTTGCGGTCGAACCGGGTAAGTGCCTGACTTCCCGGGCCAATCCATAAATTACCCTTTCGGTCCTCTAAAATAGATAAGGCCACCCAGTCACTAATTTGATTCGGGTTGTCAGGATTGTAGGGATAACTGACGGTTTTACCCGTTTTCCGGTCAAAACTGAGAATACCGTTTGTTGTTCCCATCCAGAATAGCCCCTGGCGGTCTTCGTATAGGGTGTAGATATCAGTGCCGACCGGGCCGGTTACTACAAACGGATGACTCAGCCTGTAGTGGAAAAATGTGTTTCGTTTGCGGTCATACCGGGACAGTGTTTCGCTATTGCTCACCCAAAGTACACCCTCCCGATCTTCGAGAATGGCCCCAACTGAGTTGTTGCGGAGACTGTTCGGTTTAGCCGAGTCGTGTTGGAAGCGGGTAAATTGGCCGGTTGTCTTATTAAAGGCATTTAAGCCCCCTCGCGAGGTGCCAATCCAGATAATTCCCTGTCGGTCTTCGCAGATGGCCCCGATATTATTCTGACTTAACGAGTGGGGATTCAGTGGATTATGGCGGTACAACCCGAAGGGCTTCCGATTGGGGTCCAGTTTAATGACGCCATCACTCGTGCCCGCCCAGAGTGTACCTGATTTATCGACCAGCAGTGTATATATGCCATTACTTATGATACTGCCCGGGTCAGTTGGATCGTGACTAAATCGGGTCATGATTCTACGTTCGACATCGAATTTAAAAAGTCCGTTCTGTAGAGTGCCAATCCAGAGGTTGCCGTCAGGGTCTTCAGCTATATACGTTTTTAGCAATCGATAGAGAACAAGTCGGTGGGTAGGGTCAAGGGGATAGCGGGTAAACTGGCCCGACGGTCGGTCCAGAGCATGGAGTACGCCATCGGCCGTGATCACCCAAAGTACCCCCCGGTGATCTTCAAACAGGCCGGTTACGTAACTATGGCTTAAGCTACGGGGATCAGTGGGATTGTGTCGGTAATGGGTGAAACTGACCTGAGCCGGTTGACCAGGGCCGCGGGTTGACCAGTGCATCCGATGCAGACCCGTCGGACTACCGACCCAGAGTGTACCCGATTTATCCTTAAAAATCTGATGCAATCGCTCCGTGCGGCTGGAATCGACTCCGAGCAAATTAGTGTAGTTGATGGCCGAGAAGATGCCCGTTTTTCGGTCGATTTGCCGTAGCTCTCCTTCAAAACTACCGCCCACCCAAAGATTACCCGCCTTATCTTCCTGGAATGATTGGACGTATTTAAACGCATAGGGATTGACAGGACTCCGCTCCAATCGCGTAAAGGTTTCGGTACGGGGGTCGAATCGGCAGGTAGCCTCACTGGTACCCACCCAAATCAGTCCATTCGGGTCCTCCCAGAGCGTAAGAACCTGATTTTTAGTCAATGACGTCGTATCACGCGGATCAAACTTATAATTCGTAAACCGATAGCCGTCGTACTTATCCAATCCCGTAGCAGTACCAAACCACAAATAGCCTTTCCGATCCTGCATGATGGTGATAACGAAGTGGTTGGTAAGGCCCTGTTCCGTTGTCAGGCGTTCAAAAGAAGCGGATGAATCGACCTGCCAGCGAATTGGAGCAGTCTGTCCCCAAAGCCACACCGGATAACCACTCATTAGGCCAACCAAAAAACTGGCGGCTATCCATCGTCCTATGACCGATGATTGTAGCAAGTCTCTCATTGGTATATTACTGAATAGTAAACTAATATACAGAACTTTAAGCCAATAAACAGAATCGTATCCTAGCTCAATTCACTCGTTTACGTTCGTCGTCGGAAGCTACGATACGTTGGCTAGTCACTTTTATTCCAGCCTTTCCAAAACTCCTCGTATAGGTCAGCCGCACAATTCGGGGTTCATTCAGGGCGAAGGTAGTCCGGTTATCTAAGCGCAATTCAGGAACAGAAGTAACTGACCGAATTTGATTGGTCCAGAACAAATCGCTGATGGAGGCTGTTAGTGTGCCCCGGTTGTTTGCCAGTTTTTTCTGAACGCTCGCCGTTACCTCGCCACGGCTCCACAGATAACCAAATTCATTGACCGTAGACGTAGCATACCATACTGTTACGTTTGCTTTAAAATCATGCGGCAACCGGAATGTGTGGTCCGTATTGAACTGCCCGCCAACCTGACCAATGTGATACGTTCTGTGTTGGAGTGTGAGTGAATTTTGTCCGTGTGTCACCACCAAACTATTCTGCGTTTGCCACCAGGGGCGGATGGTAACGGGTAGATTCAGGGTTAAGGTAAGTGCATCAGAGCGGCCTAAATTGCCTGGCCCGAAACCAATTGCGTTGTTGATTGGATGGATGAACGGCGCAAATCGGCTCAGCTGATTCTGCTCGCGACTGTAAAGCAGTGCCAGCGTGAATTGATTCTTTGTGTAAGATACCCGGATAACATCAGCAAACGCTGGGCGAAGGCTTGGGTTACCCGTTGCGAATAGTGGGTCCCAGAACAGATTGAACGAAGCAATCGCATCGAGGGGGGAACGAGTGATTTGGCGGTCATACCCCAGTTCAATACGCTCGGTATCCCTCAATTTGTGGGTGAACGATAGGTTGGGCAGTAGGCTAATGTACCGACGATCGAGAAGTGGTACGTCTAGCGCATCATACATCTGACTGTTTGTGTACTCCGCCCGTAGACCAGCGATCAGGGTAGTTTTGTCCGAAAAGCGAGTAGTCAGGTTCGTGTAGACTGCCCCAATACGTTCCTTCAGTCGGTCGTTCCGGCTGAATGCTACGTCCGATTGCCAGCCGGTTGCGGTTAGTTGATGGCGATCAATCTGATTGAGTAATGCGAGTTGAGATGCTTTCAGGCCGACTTCCAGCGTGTTTTGCTGGCCGACTGGCCGAACGTAGTGGGTTTTCACGACATAGATGTGGATGGGCGTTTGCCGGGTTACATTCTGGCGTGCTGTTCCGGTTTCGGGCGCAGGTTCATCGGCGTTCTGACTTACGTATCGGTTCAGATTCGTGTCCGTATAAGTAAGGTAATCAATGTCGACGGAAAGGGTGTGACCAGGTGCCAACTGATGCCGTAACGATACATTAGCCATTCGTTGCTGCCAGCGCCGGTTTTCAAGCATCTGACCATCGATTAGGGGGCTTGTCTTCTCAGACTGATTTGAACTTTGCTCCAGCAGCATCCGATAGTGTGCATCGATCTGCGATTCGTTGTTGAAGCCGGAGACCAGCAACCCGAGCGTCGTTTTCTGACCCAGATTGAGATCAGCGCCTATCCGCAGGGAGTGATTGGTTTGTGTAACGACGCGGTTCATCGTAATGGCCATGTGTGAGAAACCATCACCAACTGGGCTAGTACATTCGTTACTGATTTGCTGCGGAGTTTTGTCACTCGTTACTGAATACAGTACGTAAAACGATGCTTCTTTCTGGCGGTGATTCACCGACAGCGAACTCCCCAAACGTGGGTACCATCCCAGACCACCTGTGATGTTGATTTGGCCAGCCGTACCCTGAGAGTCGATCACGGCTGGCTGACTGTTTACTGGCGTTTGCGCGAATAAATCGGAGAAAGCAGCGAGAAAAGCGATTGTAAGTAGCGAAGTTTTCATGACCGTGACCGTTTAACATACCTGATTCAGTGTCGGTTAAGCTTGAATCAAAGTTGGTCGATCGATCAAGGCAGCACAATCCCCAAATTCGGGGTAGTGCTACCCTTCTTACGTCTATAAACGTAGCGTTGACGACCGGACACAACCCGTTAGCCAGCTTGGGGCCGGATATTCTGGTTGACCCGGAAGAGGTTGCCAGGATCGTACTTGGCTTTAATACCCGCTAAACGGGGGTAGTTGTCGCCGTAGGTAGCCTTGACCCGATCTTCACCTTCTTCCATCATGAAATTGATGTATGACCCACCAGCGCTATAGGGATGCAGGTCCTGCCAGTAGTCACGCGCCCAGTTGGTGATGGCATCTTTATTAGCCGGATCGGGGTCAACGCCGGCAATCACCATCGCCCAGGTTGCCTGACGGTAGCCCCAGGCAGTGGACTCATTACTTACCCGCGAGGCTACCCCATCGATGGGATAGAGGTGCATGGTGGAGAGCATCGAGGGAAGTGCTTCGCCGTGTTTCAGGTGCAATTCTATGGCTTCGTCGCTCAACTCATTCACGTAATCACCTTTCCAATACCATTGCAGCCCCGGCGGATACAGGGCATCGAACATGCCCTGCATAACCGGTACAGGCATCGGGCCAAGCATTTCCAGAACGGGCTTCTTAAACCGACGTATTGGCTCAAACACGGATTCGGCTTCGCCGACCGGGCCACTGTAACACCACACGATGCCGCACATCTTTTTCAGATGAAGCTCCTCGGGGAAGGGTGGACCGGGTGGCACGGTCAGGAAGGCAAACCAGCCATTCAGCGTATCGGGAGCCTCTTTAATAAACATTCGGTACCAGTGCAAAACATCGCGAGCATCGGCCATGTCCCAGAGCATCGGCCCGGCTACTACTGTACTGATGGGGTGCGCCCGAAACAGGAAAGACGTCACCACGCCGAAATTGCCGCCCCCACCCCGAATGGCCCAAAACAAATCGGCGTTTTCGTTTGCCGAGGCTTTCACCAATCGCCCATTGGCCAACACAATGTCGGCTTCGAGCAGATTATCGATAGTCAGACCACACTGACGGGTCAGATAGCCTAAGCCCCCGCCCAGCGTCAATCCGGCGACACCGGTCGTTCCGTTGATACCGGTTGGTACAGCCAGACCGTGGGCATGCGTTGCTGCGTCTAATTCACGTAACAGGCAGCCCCCCTGCACCCGCACCGTTCGCTCGTTAGGCTTGACTTCAATGTTTTTCATGAGCGATAGATCAATGACTAATCCCTCCTGACACACACCAAGACCCGCCCCATTGTGTCCACCACCTTTGATGGCCAATAACAGACCGTGTTCGCGGGCAAAGTTGACCGATGCGATTACGTCGGCTTCACCAGCGCAACGGGCAATCAGGGCTGGGCACTTATCAATCATGCCATTATACACGCTGCGGGCGATCTGATACTCCACATCGTGAGGTTCGAGCACATGGCCCTGTAAACTGGCCCGGAATTGGCCAATGGGTAATTCAGCAGTCATCATGTTGAAAATGGTTAAAAAGGTTTAAGAATGAGTTAACTCGATCCGACTGCGCAGTTGGTCACTTGGCCGAACAGCCGAAAAAACTGACGTATCTGGCTGAATCAGATGGTAGTCTGACAATACGCTATCCAGACCGGGACAAAATTCACCAATAAGAATAGGCATGTAAATCCCCGAATGTGGGGATACATGGTCCTCATCCTAAGAACGTTGCCGTAGAGAATAAAGAAGATGATACGCTATACCAAACCGTCTTTCAGTGCTTTGGCTACGGCCTCGGTCATGGAGGCTACGTGGAGCTTGCGGTAGATGCTTTTCATATAGGAGCGCACCGTTTCGTAGCTAATGCCTCCCATGCGGTCGGCAATCATTTTATAGCTTAATCCCTCCACTAAATATTTGAGCGTTTCGCTTTCACGCTGGGTCAGTGGCTCTGCGTCAGAGGGAGCATATCGGTTGGGCATTACCCGCTGGAACACTTGTACGGCCTTTCGGGCAATGCTTGGCGAGAGGGGAGCGCCCCCTGCGTGAGCATCCTGCATGGCGTCGATCAGACGGGCAGGGGGCGAGTTTTTCAGGATGTAACCCACCGCCCCAGCGCAGAGGGCCCGGAAGATTTTGTCTTCCTCTTCAAAGACGGTCAGCATGACGATATTGATGGCGGGGTATTTGGCGTGGATGGCCTGGGTCGCCCGAATGCCGTCCAGACCAGGCATTTCAATATCCATCATAATAACGTCCGGTTGGGCATCCCGAAGTTGGTGATCCCAGCTAACCGGATTGGGGAAGGCTCCAATTAAATCAATACCGGGCATTCCCTCCAAGAGAATGGAGAGCGAATCGCGGATGGCTGTATTGTCTTCGTAGAGAATGACGCGCATGATGAGCCTAACCAGTTGATTATGAAACAAACTACGGCAAAGCATTTGTCAAGAGCAATCCCCGATTGTGGGGAGATACCAGTACAGCAAAACCAATAATTATATTTTAAGTCCAGACGAGGGGCTGAAATAAAAAAGTGATTTTGTCGGCACACTTCTGCTAAAGATTTTTTTGTTTGCTGTATTCGATACACATCACTTTACTTTTTTGGCTAAACTGATCCGACCACCTACGTCAACTAAACGTAAACTTATGACATCACCGGCATCATTGGTTTGAAACCAAATTTCATAATAGAAACCTGCAAAATAATTATCCCCGTCTGCGTGCAGTTTCTCAGCCGGAAAGGAACTGAATTGACAAACCAGCCCCTGATCATCGCTGATCGTTGCCATCGTTTTATCCGCTGTCTCATACTGGCCAGTGTAGAGCTTTACGTCAGGCATCTTAACGGCTGGCAAGGACGTCTGGCGTAAACGATCCAGATCCGCTTTGATAATGTGCAGCATGCCTTCCGTAATCGTTTTACCTTTCGCATAACTGGCCAGGGTGGCATCCCCGTAGATGCCACTGGGAATGTAGTGGCCATTTTGGGTGGAATCATAGGTGGGAAAACCACGTCCTTTTCGGATACCATATTCTTGTTTGGCCAACTTCATATTCACCTGCTTCGGTTGCATGTAAAGTATTTTTGAGGTTTCTATTTCGTCGGCATGGGAGCCTTCTTTTTGCTGCTGAACTCGCTTCACCAGAGCTTCTACTTCCTCTCCTCTCAAATCAGTAAAGCTCAGTAAAATACCCTCGCGGGCAAGTAAGTCGGCGGCTGGTTTTAAGACTGCATTGGTCGCAATGCCCTCATTGATAACATAAAATCGCTTGGGGCCAAAAGCAGCCAGGCCGCGACAGATATCAACGACCATAAGTTTAGCGACCGAATGGCGGAGCGAGGTTGAGCCGGGAAAGGTGATAAAGGGAAAGTAGAAGCCGTAGTTCAACTGAGGAGCAATAACGACCGGTTCAGTAGTGGCAATCTGCCTGGCAAAAAATTGAGCCTGGATATAATCGGTGCCCAGGGGCAAATGCGGTCCATGTTCTTTGGCCTGAGCCCCTAAGGGTATCACCACTACTGTCTGTGGCGTCAGTTGTTTAGCGGCCTGAAGCCAGGTGATCGAATCAAGAAATATGCCTTTCGCTGGTATTGACTGAGAGACTCCCGCTGCTGTCGATACCAGCCAGAGGGCGAGGATAAAGGCTGAGGAGGGTTTCATAGTAAGTCTGGGTTTGAGCTGTTAAAAATAACAGCTTTACGCTGGAAGCGTAGCAGACTTAAGTACCTGTTATCCAACGGCAAACGGAAAGCCAGTCATTGAATCCCTGTAGCTGTCACGACTTTAGAGAAAACCTGGTTTTGTTCAAAAATAGATAGCGACTACAGCCTGAAGTGAGGTTTTAGGAGACGAGACAGTCCGTCTTTCCTTTGGATAACGTACCACCCTTTTCTCTCCGGTTGATAGTGTTGCTAATTTAAAAGACCAATCAATAATAAGCCTCCCCCGGCAATACTGCTGGGCTGCAAGCCTGTGGCCGCAGCCATTGCGAATGCCGTTTTTCGGGCCACAGGTATGCGGGTACGACGTTTCTGTGGCAGTTGCCCAGGAAACAAAGAATGCTCAAAGCACGAGTTGCCCTGAGTGGCGTAGTGCACAAACCCTGGCGAATACCCAATGCAGAAGCGTTACTGATTGGGAATGCCGGTTATAAAGCCGTTGCAGATACACGCTTGTCAGGTGCGAAGGGCTATGGTTCGGGCAGTGGGGTTGCCCTCAGATAGAATGAATAAATTAATCAGGGCACATGAAATCAATCCCATTTTGGTGATGAATGAACGTAGTAAATTCAGTACGTGCAAATCTACCTGTTCTATTGCACTGAACTTATTCCAGACAGGTAGTATCAAGTTATTTCAAGGGGATCCAAATGAGGGTTTATTCGATCTATGGCAGAAACAAACCGACTATTCAGGGTCTATTTTCAGCAGAGAACAGGGCAGACGGTCTGCCCTGTTCCTGTTATCTAATAGGCCGACAGCTCATTTAACTGAGCCATTTCAGCCTGGCTTAGTACAAGGTCACCCACAGCCATGTTGTCCTCCAGGTGGGATAAATTAGAGGTGCCGGGAATAAGCAAGATATTCTCCGCCCGATGCAGCAGCCAACTCAAGGCCAGTTGGTGAACGCTGATGCCCTTTGAATCAGCCATGCGTTGAAGCGTTTCTTCGCTGCGAGCGTCCAGGCCACCGCCGATGGGAAACCAGGGAATGAAGGCAATGTTTTGCTGCACGCAGTAATCTAGTACCGACTCCCACTCCCGGTTGTAAATGCTGTACCGGTTTTGAACCGAAACGACCTCAAAAAAGTCTGTGCTTGTTTGATTTCCTCCACTGATACCTCTGACAAGCCAATGTGTCGTATTCTGTTTTCTTGCTGCGCTTGTTTGAGGAAGTTAAAGGTGATGTCGGCAGGTACTTTTGGGTCGATACGGTGGAGTTGGTACAGGTCAATACGGTCGAGTTTAAGCCGACGCAGACTGCCGTCGAGAGCATCGTGCAAATGCTGCGGGCTGGCATCGTTGTGGATGTCTGCCCATGGACCAAACCGAACGAGTCCGCCTTTGGTCGCAATGACCATCTTGTCGTTATAGGGGTGTAAGGCTTCGGCGATTAATTGCTCCGAGGTAAATGGACCGTACTGATCGGCCGTATCGATAAAATTTACACCAAGTTCCACAGCCCTTTGCAGAACATCAATAGAATTTTGGGGGTTTTCGGGCATACCCCAGATCGCTGGACCGGTAATGCGCATGGCACCATAGCCAATACGGTTCACTTCAAGGTCACCTCCCAGCAGGAAAGTAGCCTTGCTCTTACTATCTGACATAATAAAAATTTAGTTAAATGATTGCCTGAATTGCAGGGGGGATAGGTTCGTCTTGTTCTTAAAAAACTTGTTGAACGATTGGGGGTATTTAAAACCGAGTTGGTAAGCGATCTCCCCAACGGACAGATTGGTCGTGCTCAAAATACTTTTCGCTCGTTCAATGACCTTGTTTTGAATGTGTTGCTGGGCATTCTGACCGGTCATGTTACGTAGCAAATCACTTAGGTAATGCGGAGAAAGACCAAGCTCACCAGCGACAAATTCAACCGTCGGCAAGCCCTTTTCCATCACCTGGTCGCCATGAAAATAGCTAAAAAGGACGTTTTCCAGCTTGCTAAGCAGGTCGTTGTTGACCTTTTTGCGGGTGATGAACTGACGCGTATAGAAACGCTCGACATAGTGCAGCAACAGCTCAATTTGCGTAATGATAATCGCCTGACTATGGCTGTCAAGGTTGGCCCGGTATTCGGTTTCAATCTGCCCAAGGATGGCTTCGAGAAGCTGTTGTTCCTTACTGGAAACAAACAAGGCTTCAGTACTTTCGTAGGAGAAAAATCCATACTCCCGAATGGTTCGGGCGAGCGGGTAGCCTTGCAGGAAATCCGGGTGGATCAGGAAAACCCAGCCTTCGTGAGCTACCACGTCGCTGGCCAGCAACTGCCCAGGCGCAATAAAAGAAAGCACGCCCTCGTCAAAATCATAATAATTTTGCCCATACCGCAACTTCCCCTCAAAATTCTTTTTCATACATATCTGAAAAAAGGGATAAATGATCCGCTCATGGCCTAATTGAGGGGAATCGGCTATGATTTCCAGGTGGATCAAGCTCACCAACGGGTGCTCTGGCTTCGGCAGATGCAGCAGCCGATGCAGTTGGCTTATCGACTCAATAACCCGAATGTCTGTTTCTTCCTTTTTCATCGTATAACGTGCTTTTGTCAGAACGATTCGTTGTCGTCTTTGACTTAAACAACACCACAAAATTACAGCAGACCCTTCTCCTAATAGTAGCTATAATACGGTTTGTTGTATCCAGATAGGCGAAGGGACAAAAACTTAATGGCACACGCCTGGACGATCTTAAATCGACAAATCGATCGGTCATGACGTAGCTGTTGCTGTATAGTTTTAATAAGAAAAAGCTCTATTGCTAACGTAACCTTCCTGAGCTATTTCAGTTTCCACGGCTCGAACCTACAGAATTGAACTACTTCCCTGGAAATCATGAGCCCTACATACCCTTTTTTCAAAACAGAGATCGTACGAGCAGTCAGCCAGTACACATTGGGGAATTTTCCTTTCTTAACATCTCATTAACATTCTTTTACAAGCCATTAACTTCATCCCAGCACGAAGACGTGTAGGTTTGTTCATAATTCTTTGGCTACAAAAAGAACTCATGATGAAATACGTACCCGTATACGCGTTGTTGCTGATTGTTTTTTACACGACCTGTAAAGGACAACCTAAAACTAACTTGCCAATAGATCTTATCAAGTCCCAACCTAAAGAGGCTATCACTTCCTCCGGACCTGCTCAGATCACTCGTACGATCAGGCAGGACCGAAAGGGTAACATTTGGATGGCTGCATTTGACGGTGTTTTTCGGTATGATGGAACATCATTTACCAATATGACACGTAACGTGAGTTCAGCTCGCTTTTTTTCGGCGTTAGAAGATCGGAAAGGTAACTTATGGTTCGGCTCTATTGGCTCAGGCGTTTATTATTACGACGGAAAATCCTTTCGAAATTTCACAACCAGGGATGGACTGCTGAATAATGAGATTGTTTGTATTTATGAAGATAAAATCGGCAATATATGGTTCGGTGCAAATGGCGGAGTCAGTCGTTACGATGGGAAATCCTTTCGAAATTTTTTGCTGAAGGAAGATTCAATGGCTGATGATAGAACCGGAAAAACGTTTCCGGATTTTACACGTCCCCCACATGAGGTTAATTCTATAATTGAAGACAAAACAGGCAGGTTCTGGTTTGGCACCAGGGACAATGCTTATACATATGACGGCAACACATTTACCGTTTTAACCCATCAGGGTCAACCGTTTATTAATGTTCGCACGATAATTGAAGATAGAAAAGGTACTATTTGGCTGGGTGGCACTAATGGCCTTTGGCGCTATGACGGCCGCACATTTACCAATCTAACCCAGCATTTTGTCGGGTATATCTACGAAGATAAAAAGGGCAATCTGTGGACAAGTTCCGAAACCAACTGGGGTTGGGCACTTTCCCGGTTTGATGCAACGACCTTGTCAAACAAAACGCCCACGGTCACCGAACTAAATCCAAGAGAAGGACGGATGATTTTTGGAATTTTAGAAGACGATAAAGGGAATATATGGTTCGGCGCCGATGGCGTGTATCGTTATGATGGAAAAACTGTGACCGACTTTAAAAAGTAAGCAGTCGTTATTAAGCTAAACTTATTAGCAGCGAATAAGCGCCCCCTGTTCATAAAGTGCGGTGGCGGTTGTTCCAAACTCCTTTTTAAACGCAAACGAAAAATGCGATAAATCTTCGAAGCCTAAATCCTGGTAGATATCGGTGGGTTTTTGACCCTTTTCTTTGATCAGGAAACAGGCTTCCTGCAACCGCCGTTTTACCAACCAACGATTGGGTGTTTCATCGAAAATAGTTTTAAAATCTCTTTTGAAGGACGACAAACTGCGCCCGGTCAGAAAGGCAAATCGTTCGAGATTTACGTTGAATTTATAATTCTTCTGCATAAACGCTTCCAGGTCTACCCGGCCCGGAACGCCATAATCGAACAACACATCCGATAAGTCGGGATGCATGGCCAGCAGGATAAGCAGCAATTCTTCTCTTTTTAAGTCAGAAAACGTAGTGCTGACACTTCCGCTACTAGTATAATAAGGCTCCAGCGACAGCAGAAAACTATTCAATAGCTTGTCTTTTTTGAGTCGGATAAAAGCGTCTTTGGAGGAGTGCTTTTGAAACGTAACGTGGTGCTTTTTTTGGAAATTTCTCAAAAAGGCTTCTTCAAAAAAGAAGACGACTTTTTCAAACTCGTTATTGTCTCTTACTTTGTTATAGCGAGCCAGTCTGTTTTTACGGACCAGGCAGCTTTCACCAGCCCGGAGAGTATAGTGCTTAGTGCCGTCATACCCGTTCATAATTCCTTTAGCCAAAAATATAAAGAAATGTTCGGCAACGAATTGTTCCGGTGACAGAGCAGGTCCGACAAAACACGATTTTATTTCCGTTACTTTCATGGCTTTGCTTGCAATTTAATAGCCTGCACTTCTAAAATGGCTTTGTCATACCCTCTGGATACGCAATGAATCATAGCCAGACCTACTTCTCGCATCATACAGGTCCAATTGGGTAAAATGGATAGCCATAATGGATAAAGCGCTTCGAAAACACGGTAAATCAGCCGTACGTTCTGTTGCCCCTTGACCGGTTTCATAAATCCAGGACGAAAAGCATAGACGGCTTTAAAGGGCAGTTTCAGCAACGCATTTTCGGTTCGCCCTTTCACTCTGGCCCACATCACGTCTCCCTTCTCGCTGCTATCAGTACGGTTTCCTGAAACATAAATAAACACCAGTTGAGGATTGATTCCGGAAAGCGTCTTGGCAAACGGCACCACAAAATCATACGTCTTTTTTGTAAACGAGGCTTCATTTTCGCCAACCGAACTAGCACCGGCGCAAAAAAAGCAGGCACCATAGTTTTTCAGTCGTTCACTGTACTGTTCAATTTCTGAAAAATCGGTTACGATCAGCTCTTTCAGCTTTTCGTGTTTACGGGCAAGTGGTTTTCTGTTAATGGTAAGCACCTCGGTCACTGCCGGGTTTTCCAGGCAAACCAGCAAAACGCCTTCGCCTACTAATCCAGTAGCCCCGGTAATGATTAGTTTCATAGCTGTTTAGCTGACAATACCCAGTTTGATTAAACTATTGGCTGTTGCTAAAATGGCTTCTTCGGCAGAACGAGGCTTCCAGCCTAATTGAGTGATCGCCTTTTCACTGCTTGCTCTTTTGATCATGCCTAGATACGGTTCAACCACTTTCAGTTTTGGAATGAGTAGCGCCAGTACTTTAATGAGCCAGTTAGGTAGTTCTCTGGTTGGAACTTTCGCTGCTTTTTCACCCAGATTTTCTCGAAGCACATTGGCGATATCCAACAGGGAAAATCCTTCGCCTGCAACTGCAATAAAGCGCTGACCGCTTGCCTGTGGCATTGTCATGGCTTTCAAATGCAAGTCAGCTACGTCACGGACATCCACGTAACCCGAAATCAGTTTAGGACAGGCTTTCATCTCACCTTTCAGCATTTGTTTAATATTCTGAATGGAATGCGAAAAATCGTCCGATAAAACGGGACCCAGCACTCCGGTCGGATTGACCACGGCAAGCTCCATGCCAGCACCTTCATTTTGAATAAACTCCCAGGCCGTTTTTTCCGAAATGGTTTTTGATTTTTGATATGGAAATACCGTATCGTTCAATACCGTCCAATCCTGCTCAGTATAGGGCGTGGTTTTTATGGTACCAAACCCCACTGCCCCAAAAGCCGACGTAAGCACCACTCGTTTTACGCCCGCGTTTCGGGCTGCCCGAAGCACAAAAAGTACCCCGTTTCTTGCCGGGATAACAAAATCATCCTCCGTTTGTGCATCCGTTAGCGGTGTTGGCGAAGCGACATGCATCACGTACTGGCAGTCTTCCACGGCTTTTGCCCAGCTTGGCTCATTCTGTAAGTCAGCTTCCACGAAGGATAGACCGCCTACTGAGCGAAGCCCGCCTTGTTTGAGCATCTGTTTTACTGATTCCGCTTTTTGAAGCGAACGTAGCGTAGCTTTCACGTTATACCCCTCACTGAGCAGAGCGATGATGCAATACGACGCAATGAATCCAGAACCTCCCGTTACCAATACGGTCTCTTTATTTTCCATTTTATGATTGACATGTTGATACCGCAAAGTTCAATCATGAGATGGGATGTCTGTTTGTTTAAAAGGCCAAAGTTGATTGTTGAAAAGTCCAAATGTTTCTAACCTGTTGTTGGGTCTTAGGCGTGTATCGGTGGCAAATGAACAGCGTAAGAAAATACAACGTATCCATTGACAATAACGTAGTGAACTGGTGGCGGGATGCACCCGGTTTCAGACAACGATATAGCTGGACAATCGCTGAAGATTCGAATACCATATTTGGGAAAGGGGAATTGTGCGAAGACGGTATAACCTGAAAAACGGATTTATCACGAACGTTTACACGTATCAAGTGATAGCCCCCTATAGTTTTGAACATGACCGTTTACCCCGCCACTATAGTACGTTGATTTGATATGCAGCAAAGTTTACCAGAAATACCGCTCTCCTGCGAGATTGAATAGAATATATTTGTGGAGCGTGGGCATCATCGCACTACACTCAATTCCCAGACGACCGCTTGGAAAGTATATGGAACGAATATGGAATAAACCTGAAGACGCCGTTTGCTTTACCTTCAAACGGGCGGAAACCTTGATCAAAATCCTGGCTACAGAACATGATTAGCTGGCGCCAATGGTCAAGGGGTACGCTTGAACGAATAGTGTTGCTGGTGCTGACTACGTCTTCGCTGACGTTTGCACAGACGCGTCTTTTTGTGGCTCCTGCGGGAGATGATAAACAGACAGGTACGCTGACTTCCCCCCTGGCAACGCTTGGTAAAGCGCTGGAGAAAGTAAAAACAGCCCCACAAAACGAGGTGCAGATCTTTCTGCGAAAAGGCGTTTATTATTTGCCGCAACCAGTACGTATCGAGCCAAAGATTATCGGCACTAAAAAGCTGTTAATCAGCGCCTATAACAATGAGCAGGTGGAACTCAATGGTGGACGTAAGCTCCGATTAAACTGGCACAAAAGCGGGGAACGTATCTGGACCGCTACCGTAACGGGAGAACCCTTCGAGCAATTGTTCATCAATGGTCAGAAGCAGACACTGGCTCGTTACCCGAATTACGATTCGACAGCTCGTTTTTTTAATGGAACAGCCGCCGATGCTATCAGCAAAGAGCGCATTAAGAGGTGGAAAAACCCGGCGGGCGGCTACATCCATGCGCTTCACAGGCACGAATGGGGCGATTTCCACTACCGGATTACAGGCAAGCACAACGATACAATAACTTATGAAGGAGGTTGGCAGAATAACCGCCCGATGGGCCTGCATCCGAAGGAGCGGTTTGTCGAGAACATTGCCGAAGAATTGGACGCGCCCGGTGAATGGTTTTACGACAGAATGACTCAGACTCTTTCGGTAATTCCGCCGGCTGGAATCGATCTGGCAACCGCCGTAGTGGAGGTATCGCAGCTGAAATCATTAATCCAGCTAACCGGAATGCCAGATGCGCCACTACGTCACGTTCGTATTCAGGGGCTTCGGCTGGTCAATACCGAACGTACGTTTATGGAGGCTTACGAGCCTTTGCTACGTAGTGACTGGATGTTGTATCGAGGGGCGGCCATCTATCTGGAAAATACCGAAGACTGCCGTATCGACGATTGCGAACTGACTAACCTGGGCAGTAATGCCATACTGGTCAGTCGGTACAATCGTAACGCATCCGTGAAGAGCTGCTATATTCATCACATTGGGGCTACAGCCATTGGTTTTGTTGGTGATACGTCGGCGGTACGTTCGCCCGCGTTCCGATATGAGCGGTTTGTCCCCTATGCTGACATGGACCTTCGACCGGGGCCAAAAAATAACCGGTATCCGGGCCACTGTATTGCCGAAGACAACCTGATCCACCACATTGGCGAGATTGAAAAACAGTCAACGGGCGTCGAAATTTCGATGGCTTCCGACATTACGGTACGTCATAATTCCATTTATCATGTGCCACGGGCGGGCATCAACATCGGCGATGGAACCTGGGGCGGGCATCTGTTAGAATTCAATGATGTGTTCGAGACGGTACTGGAAACCGGTGATCATGGTGCATTTAATTCCTGGGGGCGCGACCGCTTCTGGCATCCAAACCGAGAGACGATGGATAGCCTCGTGGCTGCTCACCCGGAATTAGTCAGGCTCGATGCTCAGAAACCAGTTGTTATACGTAATAATCGATTTCGCTGCGATCATGGGTGGGATGTTGATCTGGATGACGGAAGTAGTAATTATCTCATTTATAACAATGTACTCCTGAATGGCGGGCTGAAATTTCGGGAAGGATTCTATCGTACTGCCGAAAACAATGTTATTCTGAACAACTCCTTCCATCCACACGTATGGTTTAAAAACAGTGATGACATCTTCAGGAAAAACATTGTTATGCGTCCGTATTTTCCGATTCAGATCAACTACTGGGGTAAAGCACTGGATTACAACCTGTTTCCCGACCCGCCCGCCTTACAATCAGCTCAGCAACGTAATACGGATGTGCACAGCCGATTCGGTGATCCGCAATTCCTTAATCCCGACCGGGGCGATTATCGGGTAGGGAAAGCGAGTCCGGCGCTGACCGTTGGCTTT
Source organism: Spirosoma sp. KNUC1025 (assembly GCF_045160025.1). Lineage (GTDB taxonomy): Bacteria > Bacteroidota > Bacteroidia > Cytophagales > Spirosomataceae > Spirosoma. The sequence continues at coordinate 3,352,142 of NZ_CP087139.1, read as the reverse complement.
CAGAATTTCCCGATGAATCAATTTGGCGTTCAGAAAGCCTCCTTGCGTGCAATGGCCCATACACCCAAATTGCCGACACTCATCAACCTGCAACAGGAGAAGAACGTAACAGAAATGACCTGGTTAGGCATACAGATACGTAATGTTCAGGGCTTGGGTGACCGCTCCGCCTTTGGGTTACCGGACGAGCATGGAATCGTGGTTTTGACAGTACTGAAAGAGAGTAAGCTGGCGGCTTCTGGTATACAAAAGGGCGATGTGATCCGCTCGGTCAATGGTACCGACGTAGCAACGATCGGGCAATTGACAACTATCCAGCAACAGCTCCATTTTATGAGCGCTATTCCGGTACGTGTCATGCGGAACCAGCAACTGATCGACCTGAATCTACCTATCAAGTAAAACTGGCTCCTCTTTGATAGCCTTCGCTACTTTGGAAGCTTTTTCCAATCGATTAGTGGTAGTTATTCTGGCGACTGGCAGTAGAAGCAGATTATTCCATCCGGCGACATTTGTATAACTGCAAATTTCAAATTAACTTTGAAATTCAAAGTACTTTCAGATGAAGAAAGAACAGGATTACATTCGGGATTTATCCGAGATACGCTCGATGATGGAGCGGTCTTCCAAATTTCTCTCGCTCGCTGGTTGGGCAGGCATCATGGCTGGTCTGTATGCATTGACGGGGGCCTACATTGCCTATAGCGTATTTGATTTTGCTCCTGATAAACTTGTCTATAACACCCCGCTCGCTGGGAGCTTATCTTCTGATTTACTGAAAGTTATTTTATTGGCCATTCTGATATTGATTCTCGCTGTAGGCACCGCTATTCTGCTTTCCTACAAAAAGGCGGCAAGAAAGGGGCAGAAGCTATGGCATGCGATTACCCGTCGGCTGCTAATCAATATGGCGGTTCCACTCGTCGCCGGTGGGCTTCTGATCCTGATTTTGCTCGCTAACGGGTTAGTTGGCCTGATAATCCCCTGTACGCTAGTATTTTATGGACTAGCCTTATATAACGCCGGCCAGTTCACCTACGAAGAAGTGAAAAGCTTAGGGCTGATTCAGATCGGGTTGGGCTTACTTAGTGCCTACTTTGTTGAGTACAGCGTATTAGGATGGGCATTAGGGTTTGGCGTCTTCCATATTATGTACGGCATTTATATGCATTACCGGTACGAAAGGTGAAAATATCGATCAGTGGTTTACATAAAGCATTTGAAAGCCGGATTAAGCTCGGCATTATGGCAGCGCTGGCTGTCAATGACAGGCTTGATTTTAACTCACTGAAGGAATTTCTTGACGTGACGGACGGCAATCTGGCGAGCCACCTGAAAGCCCTGGAAAAAGAAGCATTTATTGAGGTCGAAAAAGCATTTATCGGCAAAAAAACAAACACGAGTTATGCCGCTTCGGAGCTTGGCCGACAAGCGTTTAACGACCACCTGAATGCCCTGGAAAAATTGATAAAGGGCATTGCTGAATAAAGTAGTCCCGACTAAATTTTTCAACTAAATGAAGCCACGAATGATAGGCCGATTTTTTTTGCACGTTTACTTTGAAATTCAAAGTGCCTTAGAAGACTAAGCCACTCTAACTGATCAGAATAGATATTAACGAAACGTACATAAACTCATGAAAGACGAAATACTCAATTATTTAAACCAGCCCAGGCAGCTCGAAAAGCTCTACCAAACGAACAAAGTGCTTTTCAAGCGGGCGTTTGTCTCGCTCTATCCAGACATTAAAGGCAATACGCTCGCCGATTTCTGGAATGAACGGCTGAATTATGAAAGTGATGGCATCAATTGGGGAACAAGTGAAGAACTGATCGTTGTGGCCGCTGCTTCACTAGTGGCGGGTCTGATTGCAAAGCTGCCGGCAATCTTGTCGGTGAATGAAGAATTTTTCTATTCCAGAAATGTCGGGTTTATTATTTTCCCAGCGCTGGCTCTATACTTTGCCTGGAAAAATAAATTAGCAGGCGGCAAGATTGCCTGTATAGCTGCCCTTGCTCTTGTCAGCCTGCTATTCATCAATTTTCTGCCGGATGTACAAAAGAGCGACACCTTACTGTTATCCTGCATCCATTTGCCCTTGTTTCTATGGTCGATAGTCGGGTTCGCTTTTGTTGGTGAGACGCGAAATAACGTAGAGAAGCGGCTAGGCTACTTAAAGTATAACGGCGATCTGATTGTGATGACAGGTCTCATCCTGATAGCAGGCGGTATCATGACCGGTATTACCGTTGGCCTTTTTAATCTGATCGGGTTGGATATCAAAAATTTTTATTTCAATTACATTGTCATCGTTGGACTTCCCTCCGCCCCTATTGTGGGCACGTATCTGACTCAGACCAATCCGCAACTAGTTGATAAAGTGTCGCCGGTTCTGGCTAAATTATTCTGTCCGCTGGTACTGGTAATGCTGGTCATTTATCTCATCGCTATCATTTATTCGGGTAAAGACCCCTACAACGATCGGGAGTTTCTGCTGATGTTTAATGCGTTGTTAATTGGTGTTATGGCCATCATTTTCTTTTCCGTAGCCGAAACATCGAAAGCAGCTAAAAGCCAGCCGGAAGTTTGGGTTCTTTTCCTGCTATCGTGCATGACTATACTCGTGAATGGCATTGCCTTATCGGCCATCCTGTTTCGGATTTCAGAATGGGGAATAACACCGAACCGGGCCGCCGTTCTGGGTGGTAACGTCCTGATCCTCTTAAATTTACTATTCGTAGCTGTGCAGCTTTTTAAGGTTATTACACAGAAAGGCAGCCTGGCTGGTGTTGGAAGAGCCATTGCCCTGTACCTGCCTGTTTATTGCCTTTGGGCAAGTTTCGTGTTGTTTGGGTTTCCGCTGCTGTTTGGGTTTAAGTAACGTAGCCAGCAAAAGCAATACAGCCAAAGCGTCTATTTCCAGATCGACTTGGCCGTATACAGCTTAAGTTCTTTAACATCAATACGATTACCCCAGAATTGCAGACCCTCCTTATTCGTGGCAGTCGGCTTTCTTTCCAGGGAATATGAGTAAGCACCCCCGTCGATGAATACCTCGATGGAGGATCGATCAACGTAAATATCGGCCGTAATCTCCATACTGGTCATGTTTTCCGGCGAATAGAAAACCCCATTTATCAAATTGGAATTAAGATCGTAATCGAGTATCCGCTGACCGAACAGAGAAACGCCTGCACTGGTGGCATGTGATAATTTAAGGGTTGTCTTTAGCCTAAAGCGGTCTAGCTGGGTAACCGATTTCAATTTCTCAGTAGCTTCCGCTCCGCTCAGTGACGATTCCTGTAGAACTGGAGTAAACAGTTGCTCCGTTTCCTTGACCGGCACACTAGTCAGGCGCGGCCCGTTTTTGGTAGTACGAAGCTGTAATTCGGTAGGCAGGAGCATCAGGTTGTTAAAGGGCATTCCGGGTTGCGGGATTCGGCCCCACCCGATTTGAATACGTCGGGGGTCGCTTTCAGGCATATTGGCAAAAGTCTGCGCGGCATAGATGCTTCCGCTGGTATAATAATGTTTGCCCGATTCAGGGGTGAAGGTTTTCCCATCGAAAGTGCCAATCATATACGTAGCGGAAGCGCCATACATAACCCATTTTGTCTTCCCAGTGTCGCCATCTATAGGTAGTTCAAACAGATCGGGGCATTCCCAGAATCCTGTTACGTGGCTTTCATACGTCCATTCCTTCAGGTTTTTTGAGGAGTAGATCGAGTGTCCGTCCCGCTCGTTAAGCACCATCACCCAATGTTTACCGGGCTTGTACCAAAACACACGCGGATCACGCGTATCCTTGCTGTTCCACTTCGCTTTTGAATCGATCAGCGGATTTTTGGCATATTTTGTCCAGGTGCGGCCCTTATCCAGACTATAGGCCATACACTGAATCTGTTTGTCCGGATTGTCGACCGTAAACAGGGCAATCATGGCGGGCACATTTCCCTGGTTAAAGCCTGCCGTATTTGCGTAGTCGATAACGGTTGAGCCAGAAAACATCGTACCCAGACTATCGGGCGCCAGGGCCGTTGGCAATTCTTCCCAGTGAATCATGTCCTTGCTCACCGCATGTCCCCACGACATGTTTTCCCATTCCCGTTCGTATGGATTGTGCTGATAAAAAAGATGATACTCGCCCTCATAGAAAATCATTCCGTTCGGATCGTTGATCCAGCCCCGGCGGGTAGAAAAATGATACTGCGGACGTTTGGTTTCGGCATACAGTGAATCCTGACCGGCAATTTTATCGTCCTGATAAATTTTACGTAATCCCTCCGACTGGCCGTCATAGCTAATGGTGATGGTTTTTCCCTGAAGAGCCGATACGTCGCAGAACACCCAATAATCTGGCTTATCGGCAGCGAGACGAATCTTGAATGACCGTTCGGGTTTGTCCTGTATCCTGAACTGCATGGATCCCCGCTGCTGGGTTTGAGCCACAGGCAGGTTCAGGTATCGTTTGGTAATTTTTAGCGAAAGCGGCTGTGCCCGTAGCACAAAACTACCGCACAAAATCAACCCGCTTAGGGCAATGAGTGTTAACGCTGACTTCATCTGATTGAGGTGATTACAAGCTGAAGTATGGCTTGAGGCATTTATACTTTTGAGCTGCATTTGACAGAATCGCCAGCAGAAAGAATTGATGGCCTGCTGAAACGTTAATGCCTACTGCTTTTCACAAATTCTGGTGAAAAAGCAGTAGGCATCAAGCAATAAGCTCTACTAAATCAACTGTGTCTGAACAATCAGTACGTAGACTCTTTAGAGTTCATAAGGAGTCCACTTCTGGTCGCTCTGATGGCTTTTTACGACATTATCGATAAAGGCCATGCCCCGAATTCCTTCATCAACCGATGGGTAATCAAGCGCTTCGGGAGAAGGGGTTAGCCCGTCGAGACGGCACATCAGCGTTTGAGCGAAATTACGGTATAGGTTTCCGAAAGCTTCCAGATACCCTTCGGGATGCCCGCCGGGAGTACGGCTGTTCTGAATGGCAAAGGAGGATAACGTATGAGCATAACCCGTTCCGGCCCGGTAAATCTGAGTCGGTTTATCCTGCCATTTTACCAGAAGGGTATTGGGCTCCTGCTGCGCCCATTCAATGCCGCCTTTTTCGCCATAAATCCGAATTTTCAGGGCATTCTCTTCACCAGCCGCTACCTGCGAAGCCATGAGTACACCGGTAGCGCCCTGCTCAAATTTCAGCAGCACATTTCCATCATCATCCAGGGCACGTCCGTCGACCATTATCGACAGATGAGCGCACAAATCCGTGATTTTCAAGCCAGATATGTACTCCGCCAGGTGAGCCGCGTGCGTACCGATATCCCCCATACAGCCGCTCTTGCCCGACCGTTTGGGATCAGTCCGCCAGGCAGCCTGCGCGTTTCCTTCCCGTTCTGTGAGCTGACTCAGCCAGCCTTGTGGGTACTCTACCCATATCTTACGTATTTTTCCAAACTCGCCATTCTGAACCATCTGACGAGCCTGCTTCACCATAGGATACCCCGAATACGTATGCGTAAGTAGCAACAGCAGACCAGTTTCCTCCACTTTTTGTTTCAACGCTTTAGCTTCGTCCAGCGTAAAGGTGATGGGCTTTTCGATGACCACATGAAAGCCTTTTTCCAGCGCTAGCATGGCCGGAGCGAAATGAGCGAAGTTAGGCGTAACAATCGTCACAAAATCCATACGCTGGTCGGCGGGCAAGGCACTTTCTTTTTCCAGCATTTCCTGATACGTCAGGTACGTTCGTTCCGACGGCAAAAACAACGATTGAGCACTAGCCACGGCTACATCGGGATTGATGCTCAGGGCGCCACATACTAATTCGATGGTACTGTCCAGATTGGCAGCATGGCGATGAATGGCTCCGATGAATGCGTCTTTTCCGCCCCCGATCATGCCCATTCGTAACTTTCTATTCATGTGTAGTGAGTATAAAGGATACGTACTGATTATTTTTTCCGCTGAATAACGGCCAATGCTTTGGCCACAATGGACGAGGCCGTCAAGCCATATTTTTCCATGAGCTGCTCAGGTGTACCACTCTCTCCGAATGAATCGTTTACGGCCACCATTTCCAGGGGAGCAGGATGGTTTAATGACAATAGCTGAGCCACACTATCGCCCAGGCCCCCATTCATCTGATGCTCTTCGGCCGTGACAACACAGCCCGTTTTATAGACAGATTTCAGAATCGCTTCCTTGTCCAGCGGCTTGATTGTGTGAATGTTAATGATTTCGGCATCGACCCCCTGTTCGGCCAGAATTTTGCCCGCTTCCAGCGCCTGCCAGACCAGATGCCCGGTGGCGATAATCGATACGGCTGTACCTTCGTTAAGCAGGATGGCTTTCCCGATTTCGAACGGCTGGTCGGCGGGCGTAAAGTTAGGAACCACAGGACGGCCAAACCGCAGATAAACCGGTCCGTCGTAGTCAGCAATAGCAATGGTAGCGGCTTTGGTCTGGTTAAAGTCGCAGGGGTTGATAACGGTCATCCCCGGCAGTGATTTCATCATGCCAATATCTTCCAGCACCTGGTGTGTTGCCCCATCCTCACCCAAGGTTAAGCCTGCGTGCGATACGCATATTTTAACGTTCTTGCCTGAGTACGCTACCGCCTGACGAATTTGATCGTACACCCGGCTTGAGCCAAAATTGGCAAAGGTGGTCGCAAATGGAATGAGTCCACTCAGCGTCAATCCTGCCGCTACGCCAATCATGTTGGCTTCGGCAATTCCGCATTGCACAAATCGGTCCGGGTTCTCTTTTATAAAAGCGTCGAGTTTCAACGAGGCTACTAAATCGGCGCATAAGGCAACCACATTCGGATTCGAGCGGCCCAGCTCAGCCATACCCGCGCCAAAACCAGAACGAGTGTCTTTCTTTTCGGTAAATGTGTAAGTTATCATGGATCAGAATTAGTAGTCGCCGAGGGTTTCTTCCAGTTGAGCTAAGGCAGCCGAAAGCTGCTCGTTGTTCGGTGCGGTTCCGTGCCACTTGTGGGTATGCATCATAAAATCAACGCCCTGGCCCATTTCCGTTTTCATGATAATACATACGGGCGTTCCTTTACCACTAGCCGCTTTGGCTGCTTTCAGGGTCGCAACCACCTCTTCTGTGTTGTTGCCATTCATATGAAGCACTTTCCACCCAAATGCCTCGTATTTAGCGCCCAGATCCCGGTTATTCAGCACTACGTCCGTTGGCCCATCAATCTGCTGCCCGTTAAAATCAACGATCGCAATCAGGTTGTCTAGTTTTTTGTGCGGAATAAACGCGGCAGCTTCCCATATCTGGCCTTCCTGCTGTTCGCCATCGCCCATCAGGCAATAAACAAAGTGCTCATCTTTCCTAAGCTTTTTACCGTAGGCGGCTCCGGCAGCAGCTGAGAGACCCTGCCCCAGCGAGCCGGAAGCGATGCGGATTCCCGGCAGGTGTTCGGCCGTAGCAGGGTGTCCCTGAAGACGGGAATCCAGCTTACGAAAAGTGGCCAGCTCGCTAACCGGAAAATAACCCCGGCGTGCCAAAACCGAATACAAGACGGGCGAAATATGGCCGTTAGACAAAAAGAACATATCCTCACCCGAACCGCTCATGTCAAACACCACCGAGCCCTGATCGTCTGTTTTCAAATCCATAGCCTGGAAATAAAGACTCACCAGTAAATCCGTACAACCCAGCGATCCACCCGGATGACCGGAGGCTACCCCATGAACCATTCTGACAATATCCCGGCGCACCTGTGTGGCTACCTTGCTTAATTCATCTGTTTTCATGCGTTTACTTTTTTATAGTCACTCAGGAATTTCGCCAGTCCACTATCGGTCAGGGGATGGTTCAGCAAGGCCAGAATGGCACTCAGTGGCCCTGTCATTACATCGGCACCAATTTCGGCACACTGAATAATATGCATGGGATGACGTACCGAAGCCGCCAGAATCTGAGTTTGGAAGCCGTAGTTATTGTAGATCGTCCGTATCTGCGCAATCAGAGCCATCCCATCCGTGGAGATGTCGTCCAGTCGGCCCACAAAGGGCGATACGTAGGTAGCTCCGGCTTTCGCGGCCAGCAAAGCCTGTCCGGCCGAGAAAACCAGCGTACAATTGGTGCGGATGCCTTTTTGAGTAAAGTATTTTATGGCCTTGATACCGTCTTTGATCATCGGTACTTTGACGATGATATTCGCGTGCAGGGCGGCCAAGGCTTCTCCTTCCCGGATAATGTTCTCGTAATCCGTCGAAATGACTTCTGCCGAAATGGGACCGTCGACCAGGTTACAGATATCAACGTAGTGTTTTAAAATTCGATCCTGACCGGCAATGCCTTCTTTCGCCATCAGGGATGGATTGGTGGTTACGCCGTCCAGTACGCCCAGATCGGCAGCTTCCTGAATATCAGCCAGATTAGCTGTGTCGATAAAAAATTTCATGGTTGTGTAGTTGAAATGAATGAGGATGCTACTGCCGGTGAATGGCCCTGTGGGTTGGGAAGGAGCATTACGTGGCTAAATTCATTAGAGTGGATGCCGAAGGGACCTTCGGCATCCATCAGGTTGAGGTGTGAATGAACCGAAAATTAGATGTACTGATTAATAATGCTTTCAAGCCATTCCTGCTTACCACTGCGGAGCTGTGGCTCACCATTCGCCAGCGTGTAACTGCGTAAATCCTCCAGGCTCAGCTTTCCTTCTTCAAAGGCTTTTCCCTGACCACTGTCAAACGAACTATACCGCTCCTGACGGAATTTTAGGTAATCCGAATCCTGAAGAATAGCGTCTGCCACAATAAAGGAGCGGGCAAACGCGTCCATACCACTGATGTGGGCAATAAACAGATCCTCTAAATCCGTCGAATTACGGCGCACTTTCGCATCGAAATTGATCCCGCCGGGTTTGATGCCCCCTGCCTGATGTATCACCAGGGCAGCTTCAACCAGTTCGTAGAGATTTATAGGAAACTGATCGGTATCCCAACCGTTCTGGTAATCACCCCGGTTGGCATCGATGCTTCCCAGCATACCCGCATCTGCGGCTACCTGTAGTTCATGATCAAAGGTGTGGCCCGCTAGCGTAGCGTGGTTTACTTCAATGTTCAACTGGAAATCCTTATCCAGACCGTACTGTCTTAGAAACCCAATAACCGTTGCCGCATCGTAGTCGTACTGGTGTTTAGTAGGTTCCATGGGCTTGGGCTCAATAAAGAACGTACCGGTGAAACCCTGCTTACGGGCGTAATCCCGAGCGATGGTCAGAAACTGGGCCAGATGCTCAACTTCCCGCTTCATATTGGTATTCAGCAACGACATGTAGCCTTCCCGTCCACCCCAGAAAACGTAATTTTCTCCACCTAAGGCAATAGTAGCATCAATGGCATTTTTGACCTGGGTTCCGGCATACGCTAAAACGGCAAAATCCGGATTGGTAGATGCCCCGTTCATGTAGCGTGGGTTCGAAAAGACATTGGCCGTTCCCCACAAAAGCTTTACACCACTCTCCTGCTGCTTCTGCCTGGCGTAATTCACAATGGCTTCCAGCCGTTTTTCATAATCGTTTGCCGATGGCCCTTCATCGACCAGATCAATGTCGTGGAAACAGTAATAAGGCGCACCGATTTTGGTGATAAATTCAAAAGCGGCATCCATTTTGAGCCTTGCCCGTACGTTCGCATCATTGTCCTGATCCCAGGCAAACACGCGGGTTCCGGGACCGAATGGATCACCACCGGTTCCGCAGAAAGTATGCCAGTAGCTGATGGCAAACCGGAGTTGTTCCCGAAGGCTTTTTCCCCCAATGATAAGTTCTGGATTATACCATTTAAAGGCTAATGGATTCTTTGATCTGGGACCTTCGTAGTTGATAGATTCTACTTCGGGAAAATAGGCTTTGTCGCCTAGCGTAACAGTTGCCATAATTGGTCAGGGAATTATGCGTAAATTGATTCAGTTAATTGCAATTGAGAATACCAGCGGTCAAATGCTTCTGCATAAGCCGCCTGTAATGATGGATCAGGCTCAGTCAGGCTAACCCGCTGTAGGGAAGTAAAGGCTTCTTCGAACGTAGCGTAGATACCAGCGCCCACACCCGCACCGCGGGCCGCCCCTGAGCGCCATCCGTATTGTATAATTCAAGGGTCGCGCCCGTAGTATTGACGAAGGCTTCCCGAAATACCGGACTAAGAAACATGTTAGCCTGACCAGCGCGTACCACCTTGGCCGATACACCGACCGACTCCATGATGTGAAGGCCCATGGTAAGCGCAAACACAATCCCTTCCTGTGCCGCCCGAACAACATGTTCGATCTGATGGGTTGTCAGGCTTAAATTTTTCAGATTAGCCCCTGGAGTTGCGTTACTCAAAATACGTTCAGCGCCGTTTCCAAACGGATAAAACAGCAGATTAGCCGCGCCGATGGGTGCCTGGGATGCGAGCTGATTGAGCTGTTCATACGGCAGATTACCCACCAGTCGGCGCAGCCAGCTATTCAGAATTCCAGTCCCATTCACACAGGCTAAAACGCCCAGATGAGGGTCTGATGGCTGGCTATTTACGTGAACGAAAGTGTTTATACGTCCTAGTCTGTCCGAAGACGTTTCGGTAGTAATTCCGTAAATCACACCGGATGTCCCTGCGGTGGCAGCAACCTCTCCCGCCCGAAGTACATTCAGTGAAAATGCGTTATTGGGCTGATCGCCTGCCCGGTACGTTATCGGCGTGCCCGCTTTCAGCCCCAATAAATCAGCGGCCCGTTGGCTAACCTGAGTTTGATAGCCAAAAGTGGGTACATGGTCGGCCAAAAGAGCAGGGTCGATCTCAAAATAATCGAGCAGATGATGAGCTACCTGACTACGTTTAAAATCCCACAGAATTCCTTCCGACAAACCCGAAACGGTCGTCTGGGCTTGCCCGGAAAGGCGCATAGCAATGTAATCGCCGGGTAGCATGACTTTATGAATCTGCTCATATACCCGTGGCTCGTTCTCCTTTACCCATTTTAGCTTAGAGGCTGTGAAGTTGCCGGGGAATTCAGCAGATCGCCCAGGCAATACGTTTCCCCCAGTTCACGGAGCGCCTGCTGCCCAATAGACACGGCCCGGCTATCGCACCAGATAATTGCAGGGCGTAATACGTCCAGATTTTTGTCGACCACAACCAGCCCATGCATTTGATAGGCAATACCAATGGCCAGCACATCGGCCCCAGAAAACGGATAAGCTTTTTTCAGGCGACCTGTTACGTTGATTACCTCCTGCCACCAGTCGTCAGGATGCTGCTCCCCCCAATCTGACTGAGGAGACAGAATTTTCATTTCCTGATCGGGAGAGGTGGCCGAAGCGACTAATCGACCGGTATTGGCGTCGACTAACGCAGCTTTCACCGATGAACTGCCAATATCATAACCCAGTAAATAGGATGCCATTTTTGTCAATGATTAGACGTACCTCGCTTATGATTTCTCCTGAATAGTTGTTGATGAAAGCTAACCGGCATGACAGCTTCCTGACAACCTAGCTAACCCATACAAAGACCTATAATTCTTTTGGTGTATATATGACACTTAATATTGGATGTAAAATTGACACTTATAATTATTAATGTCAATATGACACCAATTTTTATTCAAAAAATATTCATACCGTCGATTGGCCACTACCTGTATGGGTTGTAGGCACTTATTATATGAACTAATGAACCCGTGCCTGTGAGATTGATTGTTGATCTTCCGGTTTATCAGCCAGATTAAAATTTGTCACTGTATCTCGAAAGCCATGAACATTTATTGCCAATAGTGCCAATAAACGCTGTGCTACGTCTTTCTTCGCCTGTAGACTCACTTTTTCAACTCCCCGCCGGACTCCCTGACATTAATGCCAAAACGCAGTCCGCCAGAACAATTGCCACATTAAAATAATTAATAGCATTTTTTAATTACAAAAGCCTTATTCGTTCCAATAGTCAAGCCTGACATTAGCATCTTTCTAATACTTTTTAATTTCCTTCTCACGCCATTTTAATTTCTTAATGCCTGTTTTGTGTAAAAGTAGCTCTGACACAAGTTATGCGACGCAGGTATTTCTCCTCGATTTTGCTTTCCGACTTTAGTCTTCCACGGGTGTACGGGGAATTTTGTCGGCCAAAGCAGGAGCGTCTGTCAAGTATATACGCACATGAAGCAGGCTGGTCAGTATATCCCATCAATCGATATACCCTTTTTTGTACTCGAAAACACTCTTACGTCTCCACCATGCTACGTTCATTTTATTTTTCTCTATGCAAGCAAATTTTCCTATCCGTCTTGAGCGCACTACCTAAAGGTCGCCTTCCGGACATCATGCTGAAACCAACATAAGTGCAGTCAGAACTGAATGCGAACGAGCCACTGCCGAGCTGAAAAATAGAATAAATCGTCAGCAAATCAGGTGAACCGGTGCCCACTCATTAAAAATTATAAAAAAAGTCTCGTGAAAAAAAAGATTCCTATGAAGAGGATTATCATGCTCATGTTTGTGAGCGTTTGCGCTTTGTTAGTCTATACAAGCTGTTCACATAAAGAAGAAGAAAAGGAAGAGGAAACCAAGTATCAGGTTACCAGTCCTTTGAGGAAAGATACGACCATCACCAACGATTACGTATCTCAGATTCATTCGATCCAGCACATCGAAATAAGAGCTCTGGAGAAAGGTTACCTGCAGAAAATTTTTGTGGATGAAGGGCAGCTCGTCAGAAAAGGGCAGCTCATGTTTCAAATTCTGCCTATACAATACCAGGCCGAACTGTTGAAAGCCCAGGCTGAAGCCAATTTTGTGGAAGTCGAATACAAAAACACGAAACTACTGGCGGATAGTAATATTGTTTCGAAAAATGAATTGGCCCTGGCCAAAGCCAAGCTGGATAAGGCAAAAGCTGAAGTATCCGTAGCACAGATTCACCTGGGCTTCACCGAGGTACGAGCCCCGTTCGATGGTATCATGGACCATTTCCAGGTGCGGCTCGGTAGCCTTGTCAATGAGGGCGATTTGCTGACTACGCTCTCCGACAACAGCAAAATGTGGGTGTATTTCAACGTACCTGAAGCCGAATACCTGAACTATAAAACCCACGCTCAGGAAGAAAACTTACAGCACGTCAATCTGCTGATGGCTAACCAGAAGGTGTTTAATTACCCCGGTGTTGTGCAAACCGTTGAAGCCGACTTCAACAACGAAACCGGCAACATTGCCTTCCGCGCTACGTTCCCCAATCCCAACGGGCTGTTACGGCACGGCGAAACTGGTAATATCCAAATGACTCTACCGATGAAAAACGCCCTGATCATCCCGCAGAAAGCCACCTTCGAAGTTCTGGAAAAAAAGTACGTCTATATCGTGGATAAAGACAACAAAATCCGGTCAAGGGAGATCACCATAGCTGCAGAACTGCCCCACATTTTCGTTGTTCGATCCGGTCTGACTAAAGATGATAAGATCCTTCTGGAAGGCTTACGTCAGGTAAAAGAAAACGAAAAGATAGACTACACCTTCGTAAAGCCTGAGTCTGTTATCTCAAATTTAAGTTTGTATGCCGAGTAAGTGAATGGATAATGCATAATGAATTCTCCTCATTATCAAGCCATTATTAATTGTTCATTTTAAATTATTCATTTACTTAAAGCAGACGTTATGTTTAGTAAATTCATCCGCAGACCTGTATTCGCTATTGTGATTTCGATCATGATAGTTTTTATCGGCATACTGGCTATTCAGAAACTGCCTATTTCTCAATTCCCGGACATTGCCCCCACAACCGTAAACATTTTTATTGCGTATCCCGGCTCCAGTGCCGATGTACTGGTGAAATCTACGCTCATTACGCTGGAACAGGCGATCAATGGCGTTCAGGACATGCGCTATATAGCAACCGACGCTACCAGCGCTGGCGAGGCAACCCTTCGGATTATTTTTGAACCGGGTACCGACCCGAACGTCGCCGTGATCAGGGTGAAAACAAGGGTGGACCAGGTTATGCCGCTGTTGCCCGAACTGGTTCAACGCGAAGGGGTTATCATTTCGCCTGTGCAGCCCAGTATGTTGATGTACGTCAATCTCTACTCCAAGGAAAAGAGTATTGACGAAAAATTCCTGTTCAACTACGCTACCGTTAAAATGATCCCCGAAATCCAGCGGACCAAAGGGATAGCCAGGGCACAGATATTGGGTAGCCGTCGCTATGCGATGCGCCTTTGGTTGAATCCTGAGCGCATGCGGGCTTATAATATCTCCACAGAAGAGGTGATGAAGGCCGTTGGTGAACAAAGTATTATCGGCCGGCCGGGCCGGATTGGTCAAAGCTCCGGTATAGCTGCCCAGTCGCTGGAATATGTGCTTACCTATAAAGGCAGGTATAACAAGCCGGAAGAATATGAAGGGATCATTATCCGGGCCAATGCACAAGGGGAAAGCATCCACTTACGGGACATAGCCCGCGTCGAGTTGGGCAGTGAATTCTTTGATATCTATTCCAACCTGGACGGCCACGCATCGGCGGCAATTGTATTACGACAAAACTATGGCAGTAATGCCAGTGATGTCATAGAAGAAGTAAAAAAGAAGCTTGAAGTCATGAAAGAGTCCTTCCCTCCGGGAGTGGATTACAAAATCAGCTATGACGTTTCCAGCTTCCTGGATGCCTCGATCGAGCAGGTAATTGATACGTTGCGCGATGCCTTTATCCTGGTAGCCCTGGTTGTGTTCGTATTCCTCGGCGACTGGCGTTCTACTCTGATCCCGATTCTTGCGGTTCCGGTATCCTTAATCGGAGCGTTTTTTGTGATTCAGGCTTTTGGGCTCTCCATCAATTTAATTACGCTCTTCGCCCTGGTACTGGCCATTGGTATTGTGGTAGATGATGCCATTGTGGTGGTGGAAGCGGTGCACGCCAAGATGGAAGAAGAGCCGCACCTATCCCCTTTTGGCGCCGTCAGAAAAGTACTCGGGGAGATAAGTGGAGCCATTATCGCTATTACCCTGGTGATGGTATCGGTATTCCTGCCCATCTCATTCATGTCGGGGCCGGTTGGTACGTTCTATCGTCAGTTCTCGATTACTATGGCCAGCTCCATTGTGATTTCGGCTCTGATCGCTCTGACGCTGACGCCCGTGTTGTGTGCCATGCTGCTCAAAAACCATCATGGACATCCCGAACGGAAGAAAAACTTCCTGACCAAAGCGATCGACAGTTTCAACCGGGTGTTCGAAAAACTTACCGGACGCTACGTGGGTTTGTTGCGTCTGATTGTTAGTCGACGGGTCGTTACGTTCCTGATCTTAGCGGGATTCTGCGCAGGTATATTCTACGAGAATCAGATTCTGCCAGCTGGATTTATTCCGAACGAAGACCAGAGTACGATTTACGCCATTATCCAGACGCCCCCGGGCTCGACACTGGAGAAAACAAACCAGGTTTCCCGGCACCTACAGCAAATTTGTGAAGAGGTACCGGGTATAGAATCAGTATCATCGCTGGCTGGTTACGAGATCATGACCGAAGGCCGGGGCTCCAATGCCGGTACGTGTCTGATCAACCTGAAACCCTGGGGCGATCGCGACAAAAACGTGAAGGAAATCATGGAAGAGCTGGAAGGCAAAACGAGAAATCTGGGTGCCGTGGTTGAGTTCTTTGAACCACCAGCCATTCCTGGATTTGGTACGTCAGGCGGTTTCTCCATGCGCTTGCTGGATAAAACAACCGATACAGACTACCGTGAATTTGACAAGATCAACAAGGAGTTCATGGAGAACCTGGGCAAGCGGAAAGAGCTAACGGGCTTATTTACTTTTTTTGCCGCCAATTATCCGCAGTACGAACTGGAGATCGACAACAACCTGGCCATGCAGAAAGGCGTATCGATCGGAAAAGCGATGGATAACCTGAACATCATGATTGGTAGTACGTACGAACAAG
This sequence comes from Spirosoma sp. KNUC1025, assembly GCF_045160025.1. Classification (GTDB taxonomy): domain Bacteria; phylum Bacteroidota; class Bacteroidia; order Cytophagales; family Spirosomataceae; genus Spirosoma. The sequence goes on along the minus strand of NZ_CP087139.1, from coordinate 3,336,192 downwards.
GGTTTACCAAGTTTAACCAGTTCTTCAAAGTGTATGTGCAGTCTGATCCTAAATACAGAAGGCTTCCGTCCGATCTGTTAAAGCTGTTTGTTAAAAATGACGCGGGCGAAATGGTGCCTTACTCGGCCTTCATGCGGCTCAAAAAAGGACAGGGACCCAACGAAATTACCCGATTCAATCTGTATAATTCAGCTGCCATCCAGGGCCTTCCGGCTAAGGGATATACTACGGCTGATGCCATACAAGCCATCCGGGAAGTTGCCGCCAAGACGCTGCCAAGAGGATACGATATCGCTTTTGAAGGCCTTTCGTATGACGAATCGATCCGGGGTAATGAGTCACTTTATGTATTCCTGATCGTGCTGGCCTTCGTCTACTTTGTGTTGGCAGCCCAGTACGAGAGCTTTATCATTCCGTTGGCCGTGGTGTTCTCCCTGCCGGTTGGGATCTTCGGTTCGTTCCTGTTGCTCAAGCTGATGGGACTTGAGAACAACATTTATGCCCAGATCGGACTCATCATGCTGGTTGGTCTCTTGGGCAAAAATGCCGTGCTGATTGTAGAATTTGCGGTTCAGAAGCGCCATCAGGGAGAAACGATTCTGAATGCAGCCATCGAAGGGGCTAAGGTCCGTTTCCGGCCAATCCTGATGACCTCGTTCGCATTCGTTGCCGGATTGATACCATTGATCAGCGCAACCGGCGCGGGAGCCATCGGTAACCGTACTATCGGGGCTTCTGCCATGGGCGGGATGCTGTTCGGTACCATTTTCGGGGTCATCATCATCCCTGGATTGTACTACATATTTGGCAGTTTGGCTGATGGCAGAAAGATGATTAGGGATGAAGAAAATGATTCTCTAACTGAAAATCTGGTTCATTCCGTTGATATTTTCCCACAACCAGAAGAAATTGAAGATAATGCGTAATAAAAGACGAATGACCTGGGTAGGGATAACACTAGTTACCCTATTCTTTAGCCGCTGTACTGTACCGCGTCTGGTTCAGAAAACAGAGAATAAGAATGTTCCTGCGAGTTACAATGACTCGCAGGATTCGACCAACTCGGCCAAGACGACCTGGCGGCAGTATTTTACTGACCCGAATCTGATTGCCCTGATTGATACAGCTTTGTATAACAATCAGGAACTGAACATCACGTTACAGGAAATTCAGGTTGCCAACAACGAAGTGTTAGCTAGAGCGGGGGCCTACCGACCCTTCGTTAGTCTGGGTGGGGGCGCCGGAGTCGACAAAGTGTCTCGCTACACCAGCCAGGGAGCCGCTGATGAATACACAGAAATACGTCCGGGCGTACCCACACCCGCAGTGTTGCCAAATCTGTATTTCGGACCAACTGTCAGCTGGGAGGTGGATATCTGGCGCAAACTACGTAATTCGAAAAAAGCGGCTGTCTATAGTTATCTGGCCTCTATTGAAGGAAAAAATTTCCAGGTTACGAACCTGGTTGCCGAAATCGCCAACAATTATTACGAGCTGATGGCGTATGATAATCAACTGGATATTATTAAAAATAACATTACTATTCTTAATAATGCCCTGTCGATTACCAAGCAGGAGAAAGAAGCGGCTAAGGTGACTGAACTGGCTGTGCGCCGGTTTGAGGCCGAAGTATCCAAAACGCAAAGTCTTCAGTTCGAAATTCAGCAACGTATTGTCGAAACGGAAAACCGAATCAACTTTCTGATAGGCCGCTTTCCGCAGCATGTTCAACGAAGTTCCCAAAATTTTGTCGATCTGATTCCGGGCAGGGTTAACGCAGGTATTCCATCGCAGTTATTAGCCAACCGGCCAGACATCAAACAAGCTGAATTAAATCTGGAGGCTGCCAAACTGGATGTGATTGTAGCCAGGGCGAATTTTTATCCGTCGTTAAATGTCACAGCGTTTCTGGGTTTTATGTCCTGATAATCCGCTCTATCTGTTGAGTGCTCCCCAATCGTTGGTGGCCTCTCTGTTAGGTGGTATAGCTGGCCCGGTGATTAATAAGAATGCCATTACAGCTACGTATAAAAGTGCTAATTCCAAGCAAATACAGGCCGTTTACAATTACGAAAAAACGGTGCTGAACGCCTACATTGAAGTGGCGAATCAGTTGTCAAATATTAACAACCTGGATCAAAAGTACACCCAGAAAAACAACCAGGTTCAGGCGCTTACTCAGTCGACCAACATATCGCTCAGGCTATTTACATCCGCCAGAGCCGATTACATGGAAGTGTTGCTAACTCAGCGTGATGTGCTGGAAGCCCGAATGGAGCTTATTGAAACCCGAGTGCAGCAAATGAATGCCATGGTCAATGCTTACCGGGCATTGGGTGGCGGATGGAAGTAACGACAGGACGTAACCGAATGTCTTGCCGTTATCCAGAAGCTATCTACGATTTTCTTCTGAATAAAACTAAGGTAAATCCCCTGACAGGAATCTGGCTTGTGCTTAAACCAGGTTCCCGTCAGGGGATTCCCATAAGTAACCGTTTTAACGCTAGATTTCCCTTGGCCGCAGATATGATACGTATTTAATCGTAGCGACTGACTGCCAATAGCGTTTGACAAGTATAGAAGCATGTTCGCTGCTCTTTAGCGAAGGTACCCTCTGTTGAATAGAGGATCAGGCTCCCTATCATGAGTGCCTGCATACTGACCGCCATTTGTCAATGAAACGTACGTTTGACATCAAGCTACTTGTACTGATTGCCTTTATTAGCCTTGTCGGTGCCAGCCGCAGGGTAAGCCCCTCTGCCCAACCAATGGAGCCCGCTCAGCCGATTGGTAAGCAGGCAACCATCAACTTACAGGAAGAATTTCAGACTATTCATAGTTTCGGCGCTTCGGATTGCTGGTCGGCTAAGTTTATCGGCAAATGGACCGACGAAGCAAAGAAAAATCAAATTGCCGACCTGTTGTTTAGCCTGGATACATTGGCAAATGGTCAACCCAGAGGAATTGGCCTTTCGCTGTGGCGGATGAACATCGGGGCCGGAAGCTATGAACAGGGCGACAGCAGCAAAATAAGCGACCCCTGGCGTAGGGAGGAATGTTTTCTGGATAGTCAGGGACGTTTCGACTGGACCAAGCAAGCCGGAAGTCAGTGGTTTTTGCAGGCAGCCCGGCAACGAGGGGTACGTTACGCGCTTGGTTTCAGCAACTCTGCCCCCGTACAGATGACCCGAAATGGCAAAGCGTTTTCGCCGGGAGGGCGTTCCTTTAATCTCAAACCAACGGCTCTGGCTCCTTTCGCTGACTTTCTGGTCAAAGTAGCTGATCATTTTAAACTCGATTACCTAAGCCCCATCAACGAACCGCAATGGGACTGGACCGCCGGAAAAAATGGAAGAGCTGGTCAGGAAGGCTCCCCTGCCGAAAATACCGACATCGCTGCCGTTGCCCGGATGTTATCAACAAAGCTGGCGGCCCAGCGAGCAAAAACCAGGGTTGTGCTGGGTGAAGCGGGGCAACTTAACTTTCTTTATGATAAAGTGGAAAGTGGCCGGGGAAATCAACTCTCCTATTTTTTCTCGTCGAATGCAGCCTCACCACTGTCTAAACTTCCCAACGTTGAGCCGGTCTGGGCGTATCACAGCTATTTCACGACCTGCCCCGACTCACTGCTGGTCGACACGCGCCAGAGAGCCATTCAGCGTGCAAAGGCGCTGGGCAATCCGATGCTGTGGCAAAGTGAGTTTGGCGTGCTGGGTGACATCTGCGGCCAGTATAACGGCAGTCCACGACATACAGACATCAATTACGGCCTGTATGTGGCTAAAGTTATTCACAACGATCTGACTATTGCTAATGTTACGTCCTGGCAGTGGTGGCTGGCCATTAACCCGTATAATTACAGCGACGGGCTTGTGTATCTCAACAGTCCGGCGGGAACGTACAACCAGCATGATAAGGCTCGCCTGGACGGGCAGGTGCTGGATTCCAAACAATTGTGGGCCTTTGGCAACTATGCCCGATTCATTCGACCCGGCATGAAGCGAGTTGCTGTCCGGCTGGCCGATAGCCATCCCATACAAGAAGCTAGTCAATGCATGATTTCAGCCTACAAAGACCCTCGTACCAGGCAACTTGTTCTGGTTTGCATCAACATGGCGTCCGAGCCAACGCCCTTACAACTTCAGGGGTTGGCCATTCGGAACAGCCGCTTTGCCTGTTACACAACGACAGAAACAAAAACGCTGGCAAAATCCACCGTTCCCAGTGGCCAAATTCGCCTGGAGCCCAGGTCGATCGTAACACTGGTTGGGACGTATAACTAACCGTTTTCTTGTCTGGTAGCGACTTATCGTAGCTCAGTAACTTGATAATCGGATTTCACACAATACATTACATTCTCCACCTTTTGTAAACGAATGAACCAACTCGAAAATCATCATTACTCAAGAAGAGATTTCTTAAAGGGCGTAACGATTGCTCTTGCCGGAATACCTATAGCCGATACGTTGGCGCTGCCCGGACTATCTGAATTATCCGATTATTCACTGCCAATAGGTATTTGCGCTTCTTATGACAAGGCAGGCATGCTGAAGCAATTAGGCTATTCGTTCGTGGAGGAAAGTGTTGGGCGGTTCCTCATACCGGATGCAGGCGACGAACAGTATGCGAAGAACCGGCAGGCAATTGAAACAGAAAACATTCCTGTTCGGTCATACATCTATTTTTTCCCTGGAAGCCTGAAGTCTGTAGGGCCCGATACGCATCATGAAGCTATCTTAAAGCGGGCAGATCTTGCTCTTCGTCGGGCAAAGGAATGTGGCTCCAAAAACATCGTGTTTGGCAGTGGTGGTTCGCGGGCCATTCCCGATGGGTTCGATCGGGCCAAAGCTAAAATGCAGCACATTGACCTGTGCCAAAAGATGGCGCCCCTGGCCGAAAAATACGGCGTTACGTTAGCAGTAGAACCATTGAACCGCAGTGAAACCAACTTCATCAACAGCCTCGCCGAGGGCGTAGAGATCATTCAGGCCGTCAATAACCCCTGGTTTAAGCTTCAATGCGACATCTATCACATGCTGAAGGATAATGAAAGTCCGGATGAGATTGTGAAATACGGTCAATACATTACTCATTGTCACATTGCCGAAAAACAGAGCCGGACAGCGCCGGGCGTTATGGGGGATGATTTCAAACCGTATTTCCGGGCCTTAAAAAAAATAGCGTATAAGGGTGGACTGTCGTTGGAATGCGTCTGGAAGGATTTTGACAGCGAAGCGGCACAAGGACTGGCCGTCGTAAAAAAACAATGGGCTGACGCCTAAAGCTACGAATGGATTCGATAAGGCCGCCCGAATGTATCCCTCTGGTAACGACTCGATCCGCACACTGCATTTCAGGGTTACTCGGTTTCTAAACAGGCTCTTATCCTTTCTTTAATGAAAAATAACCTTTCGCCGGCTTATTTACGCCAGGCCGGACAAAGCCTCACCGTTCCGTTTCGGGGGGCTCAGATTGACCTGATCGCTACCCGTGGTCAATCCGGTGAACTGATCGAAATCGTTACCGTGTCGGCTCCGGCAGGCTTTAAGCTTCCGGCCCATCGACATACCCGAACCCATAAAAGCCTGTTTGTGCTGTCGGGTGAGCTTCTTCTATTCTTACCCGACAAAACGTATCACCTTAAGGAAGGTGATTTTGGGTTGATCCCCAAAAACGTAGCGCATCAGATCGAGAGTATTAGCCCAGCCTCAAAAACGCTGTATGTATCGGGACCCGGTGGCTACGCTTCCTTGTTTACAGAACTGGCACAATACGAACAACCGGAAAATGAACCTGCCTACCCTGTCTCTGAAAACGTTGACTTTGAGCTGGTTGAAGACTTTCAGGCTTCACTGCCGGCCGAAGAAAATCTTTCGGTAGTACGTCCGGATGGTCTTCAGCCCTACGTAATCAGAAAAGGCGGTGGCGAACATCTACTTGTCGAAGACCAGTTGCAGACGTTTCTGGCCAGACAAAACAATACGGAGGGGCGGTTTCTGGTTGTTTTGACCGAAGGTCCCAAAGGCAATGCAGTTATTCAGCATTACCACAAGCGCCACACCGAATGTTTTTTTGTGCTGGAAGGAAACATGACGATGTGGAATGATGGACAACCTATTGCGATGAAGCCCGGCGACTTTTTACATGCGCCCGCCCTGACCAAACATTCCTATCGGCTGGACAGTCCCTACACCAAGTTTATCGGCTTGTTAACGCCGGGTTTATTTGAGCCTTTTTTCGATGCTCTGTGTACACCTTACCCAAATCATGATCTGCCCGAAAAACCGGGACCTGCTCGATTTGACCGGGTCCTAAAGAAGTACGGAGAGCTGGATTTGTATTTTGTGTCGCCCCCGCCCGACAAGTCCATGAATATCCTTCAGGCGACACTCGTTACGTTCTCCTTTTGGCTAGCGAGCAAACTCACGTCAAAAGAATAAGATCGACTAACCGTGGGAGCCAATCGCGGATTAAGTATGGCTGAAGACCTGAACACCGTCTGTTCAGTATTCTTTATCAGTGACGATCGGCCCCTGTTTCTTCCTACCAACCGTCGAAACCGTTTGGTACAGCCACACCGACTATAAAATTAGTCTCGCCAGCCTTCAGGTTTAATCGGCGTTCGATTGTCACTCTGCAGGCAGGGTGCTTCGGGTGGACGGTCCGCGTTGGGCCAGATCTTATCTTTGGGCGATTCCCGCTCTCCCTGATACGGGGGCGGGAGTTCGGCATAGGGCCGACGCTGATTAAGGGCGAAAAAGAAATCATCGCCCACGTTTACGTGCGGGCCACTCGCATCCAAAGTTCCATAGGCAACCCCCTGATAATCCTTACGGTCGAGCCAATAGTGAACCAGCGAAACTCCCGAGGCCGTGAAATAACCGACAATAATACGTTGAGGGGCATCTACCTGATGCACATTTCCCCTAACGCCGTGGGTGGCGTATCGGCCAGCCCCCCCGTTTTCTCGGTCTGGTCCTGAAACAATTTATAATATCGATAGGCATCCGCTGTAAGGGCCAGCTGCTTAATGTCGACTAGACCTGGCTGGTAATCGTAAAACGGGATTTGAGCAACCCGATAGTGCGTGATTAATGCCCCATTGGTGTATTTATCGTCTAATACGTTGATGTCATTTCCATAGAGAATTTCCCAGCAAGTCGTGCGGCAGCGGTAGTCATAATACCACAAACCTCCGGGTACCAAGGGCTCTCCATACTCCAGTTGCCATTCGGGTTTTGGGGGTGGAGTAAAACAGGCTTCATAAAGTTCATCGCCCGCCACAAAATAAATGAAGTCCTTATACCGATGGGGAATAACTTTATGAACGGCATACACGCCATTCAGACAGTATTTACACCAGTATTGCCGTTCGTAAAGCGTCCAGTCCCAGCGATAATAATTGTGTTCGAGAGCGGGATCCCGGCTCTCGATAAAAATATCATGGGCCGCCGTATACCCGTTCAGCATTTGCGGAGACAAGCTTTTGGGGTTGAACTGCGAACTCACTTTTGCAATCTGTGGCACCGATGGCATAACCTGATGAGTCGATATATACTGCGTACCATCGCTGAGTGTGAACCGAAGTTGGTAGGCATGACCGACTTGCCCTTTAAAAGTACTGGGCAGTTGGTAACTGCCGTCTATGGTTTCATGGGCAGCAATGACCAGTGAGGAATCCACGATCACTTCCACTGTTGCTTTTGTAACTGGCAAGGTGCCAAAGCGCCCGGTGAGCCGGTCGGCCTTCGAGCGGTTGAGCCGGATGATTTGTGGCTCTGATAGGTTGGTAATCGTACCATCGACTACAAGAATATCATTAGTACCATTCAGTATAATGTCTTCGGGATCAACGCAAGCCAGCGGTATAACGCCAGCTAACAGACAAGCAAATAAACGAGCTGCAACCAGTGTCATAAATCAGATAAGTTGAGTGATGTTAAAACCTTTTTTGCAGACAATTTTACCCGCATGGCCCTTGCAGGGAACGGCCTATTCGTGAAGCGTAAACAGTAGTCTTTTGACAGCCTGGTTCGCGAAACGCAAATCAACCCGTAAGTATGAATTAGTTTTAAAAGTACATCCGGTGCTTACCCTTAAAAAAAGTGCTAAATAATACGTTTCTGTTTCATGTGGCACAATAAATCAGATCATGCAGCGTTTATAGTTCAATAAGCTTTCAGGCCCTGGTGGTACTACCGCCAGGGCTTTTTTGTGCGCTTTTGACTAAAGTTGCCTGGTAAATATTTAAACCTTGCCCAGTCATTTTTGAAAGCACCCCCTCTTCCTGGTCTTGTTTTTTTCGGTACTAAATTGAGATGTACTCGATTGATGACCCTACCCGAGGACTGGATCGCTACGTAGAGTTGTATCGGCTGGAGCCCTAATTTGCGTAACGTAGAGAATTGTTTCCCTAAAACCGACTTAAAACTCCTAACGAGCAAAGGGCTATTACCGTTTTTGTGGTAATAGCCCTTTGCTCGTTAATCTACGTATTTGCAAAACAACCGACCGCTTTCTCCTGGATATGCAGGAAAAGACGCCGATAACCCTTTTTGTTACGCCAATTTCTCTTTAAAAAAATCAATGGTACGTTTCCAGGCCAGTTCGGCTGCGGCTTTGTCATACCGGGGGGTTGTATCGTTATGAAAGCCGTGGTTCGCATTCGGATAGACGAACGCTGTGTATTCTTTATTGTTCTGTTTTAAAGCTGCTTCGTAAGCTGGCCAGCCTGCATTCACGCCTTTGTCCAGCTCGCCGTAGTGCAACAATAGTGGAGCTTTGATTTTAGGAACATCTTCGCTTGCCGGCTGTCCACCGTAAAAAGGAACGGCTGCCGCCAAATCAGGAATGCGTACGGCCATCATATTGGCAATCCATCCGCCAAAGCAAAAGCCGACAACGCCCACTTTGCCGTTGCAGTCTTTGTTGCTTTTCAGATATTCATAGCCTGCTATGAAATCTTCCAGCATTTCATTTCTGTCCCGTTTGCTCTGCATGGCACGGCCCTCATCATCAGTACCCGGATAGCCACCGAGGGGCGTTAATGCATCCGGAGCCAGCGAGATAAAACCGGCTAGTGCCGCCCTCCGGGCTACATCGGCGATGTGCGGATTCAATCCCCGATTTTCATGCACAACGATAATGCCGCCGAGCTTCTTTTTCGTATCCGCAGGCATCGATAGCAACGCTTTTATAGCCCCCCCGCCTTTTGTCGACTGATACGTAACATAATCTGATTTTAGGCGAGGATCATCGGCTTTAATCTGAATGGCGCCCTGGTAATCAGGCATAAGAAAACTCATCAGAGTCGTTACGGTAAGGCCCCCCACGGCATAGGCCGATAGCTTCTGCATAAAATCCCGCCGTTCGAGCCGGTTGTGGGCATAGTCATCATACAGGTCAAACACTTCTTGTTTGATATCTTCTTTCTTTATGTTGCTCATCGACATACTGGTTTAGCCTAAGTTATGAATTTGACCTGATTGAGCCTCCTTGCCAACAACAGCCATCTGTTTTACTTACTCAAGGGGCAGCACTGTGTGCTAAACGTTGATCAGAGAGGTGTTTTTGTGGCCACAAGTTTTAAATCAAGTGAAAACGTATCATCGATAATTTTGTCGGCTGCCGTGCCGATGATGGCAGCCCGGTACTTTATATCGTAGTCAATGCGGTTGACAGAAAGTTTGGCAGTAGCCTGCACTACGTCTCCCGACAGGTTTACCGTAGCCGGAAACGTCTGGGTTTTAGTAATGCCTTTCATGGTTAGTTCACCACTGACCGTATAATTAGGTTCGCCGGTTCGGGCACCTGCGATGGGCTTAACGCTGGTTATCCGGAAAGTAGAAGTCGGGTATTTCTCCACGGCAAAGAAGTCATCCGAGCGCAGGTGATTTACCAACCGTTCATTAAACGGGTTCGCTTCACCCTTGTCTACATCGCGAAGGGTGCTCATATCGGCCACGAAGGTGCCGCCAGTGAGTTTGGTTCCTTCCAGAGTGAGCTGGCCTTTGGCCATTTTCACAATGCCGTTATGCTCTCCGGTTACTTTTTTGGCGTTCCAGCTGATTGTACTTTGGGCCGGGTCTACCGTATAGGTTGCAGCTTTGGCAAGACGTAGCTGAACAGTGGATTTTTCGGGTGTTTCGCCAGTGGCAGGTAGCAGACCGCCCGTGAGAAATAGTGCGGCCAGGGCGGTACTTAACAATCGGTTGTTTTGCATGTTGTAAAAACTGGTTAACCTGAAAATATCAGGCAGAGAAACGTTTTTACACTAAAGCAAACAGCCTGCACTGACTACCGGGTTACTGACCGTTTTTTTCGCCCCTGACGGCCACTACCTGATTGCCATGAAAATCGTCTACGAAAACCTCCCCTGATTCGGGGTAACACTGGAGTATGCTATTTTCTGAATCTGTATAAATAGGGTGCTTTGTTAGCCGCACCCGTATATTTCTTTTCGAGACGTTCCAACACGTTCAGATCCAGTAACCTCTTCTGAAAGTTGGTGATAACAAACGACCTGTTATAAACGGCCTCGTAGAGCTGCTGAACTTCCCGCATCGTGAACGTTTCGGGTAGTAGATTAAAGCCAAGGAGTTTCTGATCAAGATGCTCGCGAAGGGCTTCGAGCCCAACAGTCAGAATCTCACCATGATCATGAATCATTTCAGGAATATCCTTGATGCTGCGCCATTCCAGGTACTCGTCAAACTCGCCAGCTTGTGGAGCCACTTTATTAATGTCAACCAGGGCATAGTAGCCAATACAAACAAATCGGCTTGTCATCCAGTCCGTTACGTCGGACGTAAATCGTTGCTCATCGAATTTACTCAGTTCCGACTTCACAATTTCTCTGTATTGACTGCTGGCAATACGGTTTTCGTCACCGAATACGCGAAACTGCTCCAGATAGATATTCTCCAGACCGGTTCTTTCTTTTAGTATTCGGCTGGCTGCTTTATCAATCCCTTCTGTTTTAAGGATATAGCCGCCTGGTAAAGACCAGCTTCCTTTCCCAAATTTGAATTTGGAAATCAGCACTTTCAATTCTTTATCCTGGTAGCCGAAAATCACACAGTCAATCGACAGGTGAGCTATGTATTTGTCCTCGCCAAATTTCTTCATCGTTCCACAAAAATAGAGCTTATCTACTTACCTGAATATTCAAGATATATAACTATTTACATAAATTATTTTATTTTTATAATCTATTTTATTTTTTTTATAATATAACAATAATCCTCTTATTTTTGCCTCTGTCAACAGGTAGTGTCCTTATCCCAAATCTTAATTATATGAAAAATTCTAATACGTTCAGGGCAGCTTTGCCTCCGTTTAACCGACTTAGTCCTTTTGTCGTTTGGCTACTTTATTCGTTTAGCTCCATGGCACAGAGCAAGCCTGACACCACAAGTTACGTTCAAACCCTTGACATAAAATCCGGAAAGATTGATACCGTCCTCGCCATCAAGGCTCATTTTGAAGCCCCCAACTGGCATCCCGACAATTATTTGATTCTCAACAGCAAAGGCAAAATTTATACGCTGAATCTGGCGTCGAAAAAAGTAGCCGAACTCAATACAGGTTTCGCTACCCAATGCAATAACGACCACGGTATTTCGCCCGACAAGAAGTGGTTAGCCATCAGTCATAATGACAAAAGCGATCCGTCCACAAAATCCTATAAATCAGCGTTGTATATTGTCCCTATAGCTGGTGGACAGCCCAAACGGATCACTCCCGAGGTGCCATCGTTCTGGCATGGCTGGACACCGGACAGTAAGACGTTAGCCTACTGTGCGGAACGTAATGGTAATTTTGATATTTACACGATTGGGATTGATGGGGGCACCGAAACCCGATTGACCAGTACGGAAGGGCTGGATGATGGACCGGATTATTCGCCCGACGGGAAATACATTTATTTCAACTCGTACCGTACCGGGCATATGCAGATCTGGCGGATGCTGGCCGATGGGTCAAAACCCGAACAACTGACCTCGGATGAAAACTCGAACTGGTTTGCTCATCCTTCGCCTGACAATAATTGGGTCACTTACATCGCCTATACGTCCGATCAAAAGCAAGCCCATTTGTTTGGAAAAGACGTTAAACTACGCCTGATGAACCTCAAAACCAAAGCCATAAAAGACCTTACCCCAGTCTTTTATGGTGGCCAGGGCACCATCAATGTACCCTCGTGGAGCCCTGACAGCCGAAAAATTGCCTTTGTCAGTTACCAGGTCAACTAACACAACCCCTAAACTTCCTGTATTGTGAAAAAAGACAATCATTCTTCCAGAAGGCAATTTTTGCAGCAAATTGGGGCGACTAGTCTGGTAGCTGCGTCCTCACCTTTGTCGTCACTGGCCGCCCAGGAAAAAGCCGAACAACGTATCCTGCACTATGAGAAGCCGGTTTCGTCCAATGATACGGTCTGACTGGGCATTATTGGGTATGGCGTGCAGGGCCACTTTGATTCTGGTACGGCGCTGAAAGTACCAGGGGTCGAACTGGCTGGTATCTGTGATTTATATACAGGCCGACTGGAAAACGCTAAAGAAACATTTGGCAATACGTTATTCACGACTTGTAACTACAAAGAACTGCTGGCCCGCAAAGACATCGATGCGGTAATTATTGCCACCCATGATGTCTGGCATGCCCGTATCACCCTCGACGCGCTGGCGGCCGGTAAGCATGTGTACTGCGAAAAACCGATGGTGTACAAAATAAGTCAGGGTTACCCGGTGATAGCAGCCGCCAAAAAGGCGGGTAAGGTGTTGCAGGTTGGTAGCCAGCGGGTCAGCAGCATTGGGTATGCCAAAGCGAAAGAATTGCTGGCGGCTGGTGAAATTGGCAGGCTCAACATGGTCAATGCCGTGTATGACCGGCAAAGCTCGATTGGTGCCTGGGAGTACACGATTCCCAGCGATGCGGATGCCATAACGACCGATTGGGAGCGGTTTGTTGGAGTTACGGCCAAAATGCCCTTCGATGCTAAAAAGTTTTTTTGGTGGCGGGCCTTCAAAGAAGTAGGTACGGGCGTAGCAGGCGATTTGTTTATCCATCTGCTGAGTGGCACGCATTTTATCACCAATTCCAGGGGACCTAAGAGCATCTACAGCACCGGACAATTCAGCTATTGGAAAGATGGGCGGAATATGCCGGATGTGATGTCGGGGGTGATGCAATATCCGGACAGCTCAGAACACGCTGCGTTTCAATTGACCTGTAGGGTCAATTTTATTAGTGGCACGGGCGGGCAAGAGGTGATCCGGTTGGTTGGTTCGGAAGGCGTCATTGATGTGATTGGTAATGACATCATCGTTAAACACAGTCTACTGCCTCAGGCGCCGTGCTTTGGCGGCTATGATTCTCTGTTCACGTTCGCTAAAAGTATGCAGGAGAAAATGCAAACCGAATATGATGCGAAATGGACACCTGACCAGCGCAAAAGAATGAGTAAGGAAGATATGGTGTTCAAAGCTCCCGAAGGCTACAGTGACCATTTAGATCATTTGACCAATTTCTTTGATTCGATCCGAATGGGGAAACCCGTCGTGGAGGATGCTACGTTTGGCTTTCGGGCAGCCGCCCCTGGCTTGTAATGCAAGTTATTTCAGCAAACAGATCGTGCACTGGGACCCTGTCAATCTGAAATTGACGTAATATTTCAAAAGCCGTTGAACGACTTTGACTTAGAGTCAAAGTCGTTCAACGGTTAATCCATTCTAGAATAAAGCCGGGCAAACGCTACGATTGAACATGGCCGTTAGCGGGTAAAGGCAAGTATTTGCTTCTGATAGGATTATAGGATTTTATGGAGTTTTATTAACCGATAATCCCGATACATCCTGTAATCCTGCCAGAAAAACTAGCTTACTAAAGTCCTGTCGATTTCTCCATTTGCTCGGTGTAGCGAGTGCCTACTACGTTAATTTGAGCAGAGGCTGTCTCGATCTCCTGGAGTTCCTGTACTGTAAGCTGAATGGCCGCGGCTCCGTTGTTTTCCGTCAGGCGGTGCAGCTTCGTGGTGCCCGGAATGGGAACAATCCAGGGCTTCTGCGCCAGCACCCAGGCTAAGGCAATCTGCGCGGTGGTAGCACTATGGCGCTGGGCAAACTGATTCAGCAAATCCAGCAGCGCTTTGTTGGCAGCACGGGCCTCTTCGGTATATCTCGGCAGAATGTTACGAATATCCCCCTCGGCAAATTTGGTGCTTTCATTAATTTTGCCGGTCAGAAAACCTTTCCCGAGTGGGCTATAGGCTACCAGGCCGATGCCCAACTCTTCAATTGTCGGGATGATTTCTTTCTCGTGCTGACGGGTCCAGAGCGAGTATTCACTTTGCAGGGCGGTTACCGGCTGTACGGCATGAGCGCGACGAATCGTTTGCGCCCCCGCTTCCGACAGGCCGAAGTGCTTCACTTTACCTTCCTGAATCAGTTCTTTAACCGTGCCCGCTACGTCTTCGATGGGTACGTTTGGGTCAACGCGGTGCTGATAGAACAGGTCGATTACGTCGACGCGTAGTCGTTTCATAGACGCTTCGGCTACCTTACGTATGTTCTCAGGACGGCTATTCAACCCGGCCTGTTTCCCATCCTGGAAGTTAAAACCGAATTTAGTGGCAATCACGACCTTGCCTTTGAACGGCTCCAGGGCCTCACCCACCAATTCCTCATTCGTGTAGGGACCATACACTTCAGCTGTATCGAAGAACGTAACGCCTTGCTCGACAGCAGCATGAATCAGCGAAATCATCTCGTTTGTGTCCTTCGCCGGACCGTAGCCAAAGCTCATGCCCATGCAACCAAGGCCAAGGGCTGATACCTCAAGGCCACTGTTTCCCAGTCTGCGTTTTTGCATTGTTGTACTCATAACGATAGCTATAATGTATCGTACAAAACTACAATGAGTCCAGAACGTTTAACAACGAAAAACAAACAGGAACTTACGAAAATCAAACAGCCTAATCAGCCGATTGTGATCGTTACTTTGCTGGACAAGATCGTATCAAGCGACGCCAAAAGCAATCGGAGAAGGATTGCCGATTTGCTCTTCTGCTCACAATTGAACTATGCTGAAGGGGCAATTCGTATTATTTTCCAAGAGATAGGCAAATCCAGGTGCATATCGGGGTTTTTCTGATTTATAAATTCAGAAGCTTTTTCAAGCGTTCATAAAAGCCCGTGTCACGAAACGTAAATCGTTTGTGCAGCACATAATTACTTAAAAAACTTAGCCCCATACTGATCACCTGAGCAACCAGCTTATTGACATTGACTGCTTTGACAGACAACGGAATCAGCACCATCAGTCGCTTGCCGTGAGTGGTTGACAAATCGTACAGAAACGAAGAGCCATAGACCGTAATCAGACAGGATAAGATGGAAACGAGCCCGAACTTAATGGCTTCCCGCCGGGTCTGGGCCAAGTTTTTCGCATTGAAGGCGAAGAGTTTGGTCAGAACAAACCCAACCAGAATGGCGACCAGATAACCAATAAACAAGGCTTGACGATAACTGATCCGAAACCACTCCTGCAAGACACTCCCCGCAATTAATTGCAGCGAAGCCCCAATAGCTGCCACAATAAAATAAGCTAAAACATCGCGTCGATTAAACAGCTCACTCGCCATACGTACTCATTAAATAAGTTAAGCCGAATTGTAAGAGTTATTGGCTTAAACCGCATAGAATTCGTCAAATCCTGTAAAGAAGTTTACAGGTTTGACTTCGCAAAGAGGAATTTGCCACTAGAGCCCCAAACCCATTAATGGGCGGAAGATAATGCTAAGCGGATCGTCTCCCAAATTATTGATTGAATCGGCACGAAGTAGCCTGGCTTATTAGTTACCAAAGCAATGTAGTCTTACCTGGCAAATTCCCAGATCAGGTTTGTATAATAAAATCCGCCGACGGCGGGGCCGCCAATAAACGTATAGTAAGGACGGTTCTGTAGGTTCGTACCACCCAGTTTTATCAATACGTTTGCTTTCGAGATATGGTAACTCAGTTGGGCATCCAGTGTGTTGATGGCTGATACGGTACCCGTGGCCAGTTCCGACTGCCACAAAAATGCATCCTGATGTTTGTAATTAACCGAGAAACCAAGCCCCTGCCACAGATTGCCATTTGAGATGTTCAGGTTCGTAATCCAGCGCGGTGTATTGAATGCACTTTCCAGTCCATCGCCGTTATCGGCCCGATCGAGCCTGGCAAAGGAAGCGTTGCCCCCCACCGACCAGTTTTGGGTCAGGCTATAGCGAAGCCCTAAGCTGGCTCCGTAATTATAAACCCGTGTTTGCGAATTGGTCCAGAGCCGATACCGATCCTGGGTAGTTGAGGCCGAAAAGTAATACACCAGCGAATCCGGATTCGTGCCTTTAGCAATATTGGCATTCACCTGCGCAATGAAATTCTGGTAGGCGGTGTAGTAAACATCGGCATCTATATAAAGCTTGTTTTTAAACAGTAATCCCTTGTAACCTAGCTCATAGCTGTTCACCTGTTCCGGTTTGAGATAGGTATATGGACTCTTTTTCAGCAGGCCTTTATTTTTCTGAATAGCCTGATCTGTCGTGAGTTTGTTCGTATTGACATCGGTGGTGATGGCTGCCTGAAAAGCATTGATCGAGGTGACCAGATAGGCGTTTTCGTAAATGCCTTTCGACATAATGGGTAAGCCCCCAACCCGTTTGACACCTCCCGAATTGATGTTGGTAAAGCCCTCGAATAATGACGGAAACCGGTAGCCGTTCTGGTACGACAGGCGAATAGTATGTGCTTCTGCAGGCGAATAAACGACCGACAGCCGAGGGTTCAGGCGAGCATCGAAGTAGCTGTTTTTATCGAGCCGAAGCGATCCAGCCACTTTGAGCCGATCGTTGAAAAACAAGCGACTTAGCTGAACAAAACCACCCGTTTTACCATAAACCAGATTGTTACCGGGCTCGGTAGGGTTGATAAAATAATTTCCATCCGGAAAAACGACGTACCGTCGAAAATCAAAACCAGCCTGAATACTGATACCGGTCTGCTTGCGAAACTGTTGCCAGAGCACCCGCGTCGGTTCGACCTGACCTTCTACATGATACATCCAGGATTGCACCCGTAGAGCGGCTCCGATATCCCAGTTGTTGATGTCACGTAATTTGGAAACCAGCTCGTTGAAGGTTGGTGAACCGGGAACCGGGCGCCCCTGGTCGGCAACTGAACGGGCATCCCGTAGCGCATCCGGCACGGCCTGACCAGCCTGCGTATCGGCATTAAACCGGTTTGTAAAATCAGAAAACCATTGATTATCGCTTTTAAACGACTTGTCGATATTTTCGGCAATTGACCGGATATTATAAGAGTCGCCCGTGTTTTCGCTGCTCCGATACGCCCGAATTTGTACGGAGGGTGTGGTAAAGGTCAGGCTGTGCTGATCAAGTCGGTAATTGTCGAGCCGAAAGCGGTTCGTGCGCTGATACACGTTGTCTAAAGTAGCTCCCTGATACGTATAAGCCAGTTCGACCGTCGGTGAAAACCGATAATGCAGCGAGATATCGCCCCGCAGATTTTGCAGTCGGTAATCCGTAGCCTCGGCTTCGTAGTATCCCGTTCGCCCAATACTGTAGCGTTTGCCACCCAGTGTCAGAGTGCGCCGGTTAGCCGCTTCATTCCCATAGCCGTTGACCGGGTCGTAGGCCGGATTGTCAGCTCCGAATAACCCAAGCGAAGCATTACCATTGGGGTTGAGATCATCGCGATTGCCTGCCACCCAATCGTAGCCACGCTGATACACCAGGTTTATTTTAAAGGCGAATCGATTGCCAATCCGACGGGCGTATCGAAGACTGGTTTCGGAGTAAGCTTTGGCTGATACAGCGGCATCATTAACGTGGTTAACGCCCGTTTTTTGCCCGATACTTAACCCTTGCGAATCGAACGGGTTTCGCGTTAACATGTTGACCAGGCCGTTGAGTGCATTCATGCCATATAAAGCCGACGCCACTCCCGGCACAACTTCAACCTGTTGAATGTCAAGGTCAGAGGGAGCCAATGCGCTGGCAATAGGCGCGCCAATGTGAGGAGCCTGATTATCACGACCATCGACAAGCTGCACAAAGCGCACATTGGTGGTAGCGGCAAAACCGCGGGTATTGTAAACTTTAAACCCCAGGCTGGACGTGAGTAACTGAACACCTTTAATGTTTTCGATCGCGTCAAAATACGAGGGTTGGGCAGATAGGCGAATACGACGGGCATCCAGTACGTCAATACTTACCGGCGATTTCAGAATACTCTCAGCGACTCGGGAAGCGGATATAACCACCTCATCGAGCTGAATTTTCCGCAATGAATCTTCCTGCATGCTGGTCGTATCGGACTGACAAACCGCCCTGTAGGTTACGTTGATAAAGAGCAAGACGAGGAAGAAGTATTTCATAGAAGCGTTATATTCCAACAAATATAGCGCTTGTTAAAATAGCCTCTGTGCCCCTTCAATAAGAATTCCGCTTGAACATGCTTCTTGAAAAAGTTATTGAAATGGGTCACTTCTGTAACACCTAATGCGTAGGCAATTTCCGATACGCCCCAGACGCTATGCCTGAGAAGAATTTTCGATTCCTGTAGAATGCGATCGGCGTTAAGCTTGTTTTTAGCCGTTCATAAACGCTGCTATTGGTTACGCAAAAACAGGCGTTTCTCTCGCTGGAGCGCGCTCAAGAACAGCAATTTTGGTGTCGGTTCGTGCGGAATTCTGGCTGTACTGCTCGTGAAAGAACGTACTAAATCCAGCCGAAATGGCTTTTTCAGACAGGCCATAATAGATTTCCCGCCCTTTTCGCAGCTTTTTCAACAGATGCTTCTTGTGCATGAACCGTAAATTGCTGTAGATAAAAAACTGATCGATGCCGGGTAATGCGTTTTGAAGGGTAGGAATACTGACCAGACTTTCTTTGGCGATAATCCGAACGATCTGAATACGAAGGGGATGCCCTATCGCCTTAAAGAGATTCGCCAGTTGATTAACTTGCTGTTGATCATCATTCATAACGGCTTGGTTGATTCGTTGTTGAGTAAATAAGTTAACCGTTGGTCGTGCTCCGGATACGGGTGGTTAACGAAAACTTCCGACCTTATAAATCGATTGTAACGGGATTAAGCACAGGCTTGTTATCGTCTTGCTTTGGATCAGTAGTCTCCTTTTCAGATATGATTGACTCAGGCAGAATGCTGTAGGCAAACCGGGCTTCCTGTTTTCTTACTTTGTAGATGTAGGGCTTCTTATCAATCTGAACGGTTACCTGCCAGGCATTATTGGGAAGTGCCGATAAATCCAGCTTTCGCCGATACTGTTCGTGATTGGTAAACTCTTCATACAACGGTCTGTTCTGCTGATCGGCCACCAGAATTTTATAACGCAACTGGTCGGGATTATCGACAATAAGGTACAGTTTGCCAGACGGATTGACATAGGCATGCACCCGATACGTTGCTGACGTAGCATTTGGTGAATCGCTGGTCCTGATGGTTGTGCGGGCCCGAGTTGGCAGCACTGGCGTTGGCGGCAACAGTTCGGTTTTAATACGTGAGGAAAGGAGCTGATTAGCCAGTAGCTGTTCTAATAACTGGTCGAACTGCTTTTGATTTTTCCGGCTAAGTTTGACCCATTTTTCAGGCAGGTTTTCTTCGTAGAGAAGTTGCCCGGCGGGACCAAAAAACTGAACCAACGTACTACGGCTGGCCGCCAGAGTTTTAAGCCGCCAATAGCCTTTGGACGAATCAGCTTCTGCCTTGTTCGGGTAAGTAAGTTGCTCAAACTGAGCCCGGCTCGTTTGCGCATGCATGAGCAGCATACATACGCTTAGCCATACGAAATACGTTTGCTTACAGACCGGATTTAACTGGGGCCTGGCTGTTTGGCTTGCCGGAAAAGACGTAACAGGCCTGTTGAGTGAGATGGATTGATCGTGCTGCATACCAAATGAATTGTTTAACAAACACACGTTTAAGGTTGTATTACCAGTAGCAAAGCAATTGACTGCTTCGATACGTATATAAGATTTTAGACTAACGACACGATAGGTCCTTCACATAACCCCTTATGCTTCCCCAGCGCTGTTGGTCGAAAAAATCGGTTGTTTGTCGAGCGTTTCCCCTGTTGAGGAGTTCAGGTACGTTGTTGGTCAAATGATTCGCCAGTCGATCAGAAGTTAGCTGTAATTTTGACCTTTCATGTTGAAACAAATCATTGACAATGGCTCGTTTCAGTGCACTTAAACCTTACCGGGAAACCTGGCCACAAGGGCTTTTCTGGCTGGGTTATTTTCTATTCGAATGGCTCAATACGGGAGCCTACATGGATAACTTCACCCAAAGTTTCTATGGTATTTCGCTGAATATTCCTCTGTTGATTATAGCGGGTTACTGGCATCTGCTGGTTACCGTCCGTCACTTTCTATTATCGGGTCGTATGGCGGGCTTCTGGGTCAGTCTACTTGGAGGAGTACTGGTTTTTGGTCTGCTTCGGCGAGCCATTAATTATATCTGGCTTTATCCGGTTTACTACCCGAGTGGCTTGCTCAAACCCTATTTGTACTGGCCTAAAATTCTGGCCGAATCCATGCAGTTGCATTTAGTGGTGGCCCTCTTTGTGGCGGTGAACGTGGTTCGCCATGCGCTTCAGCAGCAGCGGCTTAGCGAGACGTACCGCCGGGAAAAGCTCTCGGCCGAATACCGGCTGCTTCAATCGCAGGTTCAGCCTCATTTTTTGTTCAA
Organism: Spirosoma sp. KNUC1025; assembly: GCF_045160025.1. Lineage (GTDB taxonomy): Bacteria > Bacteroidota > Bacteroidia > Cytophagales > Spirosomataceae > Spirosoma. The sequence goes on along the minus strand of NZ_CP087139.1, from coordinate 3,315,415 downwards.
TACGCTTAATAACCTGGTCTCGGTATCCATGCATCAACCCGCTCAGGTACCGCATCTGCTGCAACGGCTGGCCGGATTGCTCAGCTACCAACTGCACGAAAGCCACCGCTCTACAGTACCGATCACCAAAGAAATAGCCTATTTGACAGACTATATTTCGCTGGAGCAGATTCGTTACCCGGACCGTCTGGACGTAATGACGAACTTTAATGAGCTGACCAGTATGGCCCATCTGATGGTGCCGCCAATGCTGCTGCTTCCCTTTGTGGAGAATGCTTTCAAGCATGGAGCTGCCCAAACAGAAGAAGCCTGCTGGATTCAGCTACATTTGTCACATACCGGTAACCGCCTGATTTTTTCGGCCGAAAACTCGTTACCCGATGGGTTATCCAGCCCGACGACAACCGGTTTAGGGTTAAGCAACTTAAAAAAACGACTGGATATTCTCTTTCCCGATAACTATGAATTAGTTACGCTCAGGGAAGATGGTCAGTTTCTGGCCGTCCTAAAATTCAATGTAAACTAATGGCTATTCGTTGTTTTGTGCTGGATGATGAACCCCTGGCAACCGATCTGCTGACAGACTATATCCATCGGTTACCCGATCTGGATCTGGTGGGTGTATCCAATAGCCCGACACAGGCACTGCACTTTTTACAACAGGCACCAGCGGCCGGTACTCCGGTTGACGTTATTTTTCTGGACATTCAGATGCCCCGTTTGTCGGGATTCGATTTACTACGTCCTTTGGGGTATCGACCAAAGGTAATTTTCACGACGGCTTTCCGGGAGTATGCGCTGGACAGCTACGAGTTTGACGTACTGGACTTTTTGGTAAAGCCTATTTCGTTTGAGCGCTTTCTCCAGTCAGTCGGTAAAATCTATCGGTTTTCTTCATCCACTTCTGCACTGGCGGAATTGACGGAGCCAGCAAAAACCGGGAAAGATTATCAGTATTTCAAGGTCAACAAAGAGATGGTCAAACTCTTTCTGGAAGATATTTTATGGATAGAAGGACTAAAGGATTACGTCAGGATTCATACGCTGTCGGGGCCATTGGTTTCTTACCTGCGGATAAGTTATTTGGAGGAAAAATTACCCCCTGACCGCTTTGTCCGGATTCATAAATCATTTATTGTATCGCTGGATCACATCCAGGCCGTTAGTGCTACGTATATTCGAATCAATAATGAGGAAATTCCCATTGGTCGAATTTATAAAGCCAAACTGGAGGAAGTGCTCCAGCGAAACTGAGATACGGCAGGTCGGCTTTGCGACCAAAATCAGTAAGTTTATCCAATACGTTACTATTAATCCCGAATTCACGTTAAAAAAGTAAATACACAATCAAGATGAGAAACAGAATTCTGATAGCCATAGCAGGCACTTCGCTGGCAGTGGCATCGTTCGGACAAACGGCATCCAACAACACCACAATGGCTTCTACGCAAACGAGCCCTGTGGAAACCAAAGAGCCCAATTCAGATTATAAACCGGCTTTTGCTGGCCAAACCCGAATAGCCGGTGTAAAATCAGCCACGAATTATGAAGGTAAAGTACTGACGGAATCCCTCAAATTTCCGTGGGGTATTACGAGCCTGCCCGATGGCCGACTGCTCATCACCGAGAAAGAAGGCACGATGCGAATCGTTACGCCCGCCGGTAAAGTAAGTGAGGCCATAACGGGGATTCCCAAGGTTAATCCATCGGGTCAGGGTGGCTTGCTGGGTATTCGGGTTGATCCCGATTTTGCCACAAACCGCATGGTTTACTGGGTGTTTTCAGAACCCAGTTCCGAGGGTAACGTAACGGCAGTTGCCAAGGGTAAACTCGCTGCCGATGAGAAAAAGATCGAGGGCGCTACGGTCATTTACCGGGCTACGCCAGCTTATAATGGAAATCTGCATTACGGTGGCCGGATTCTTATCGATAAAGATGCGAATCTGATCATCAGCACCGGCGAGCGTTCGGATCTGGTAACCCGCCCACAGGCTCAGTCGCTCAATTCAGGCCTGGGAAAAGTTATTCGGATTACGAAAGAGGGGAAACCCGCGCCCGGCAATCCATTCATTGGGCAGGCCGGTGTAAGACCCGAGATCTATTCCTATGGGCATCGGAACGTACAGGGACTGGCGATCGATCCGGTAACGGGTGATCTGTGGGAGAATGAATTCGGCCCAAGAGGGGTGATGAAGTCAATCACATCAAACCCGGAAAGAATTACGGCTGGCCGACTATCACCTATGGTATTGAATACAGTGGCAAGAAAGTAGGCGATGCCATTCAGCAAAAGGATGGCCTGGAGCAACCCGCTTATTACTGGGACCCCGTTGTATCGCCCAGCGGTTCGACTTTCTACAGCAGTGATCGTATTCCGGAGTGGAAGAACAATCTCTTTATTGGCGCGTTGAGTGGTATGCACATCGTACGGCTCGTTATCAAGGATGGTAAAATAGTAGGTGAAGAGCGGTTACTGGCGGATCAATATCAGCGGTTCCGGGACGTAACGCAGGGGAAAGACGGCGCTCTGTATGCCATTACCGACCAGGGCAGGTTATACCGGGTTGATAAAAAATAACTTCTGCCAACGGGCTCGTCTGGCCGTTGATTTATCAAGAAAAACAGCGAATACATTGAGCTTAATCGATTAAATAAGCCAATTGGGCGATCAGATTGGCTTATCTGTCGATTTGTTCAGATTTACCGGGTTCTGTTTACCAATTTTAACTGTTTAAAAATTGGTAATTCAGAAAGCAAGCTGATTTTATTGGTTTGCTTTTTTTCAAACAACCGAAAGAAAACGAACGTATTTCACTATATGAACGTAGCGCCCCATGCAGGGCGCTACGTTCAGTTTATGATCGAACCAAAAAGTTTCCGGGCAGCTTTCGGCCGGATAAACAGCCCTCGCCAAATAGCAAAGTTTATACAGTCAGATTACCTTCAATCGAATCATCCAGGGTTTTGCCCAGAACGGCTCCGGCAGCCATTTTTACAAACGCCACGGCATTACCGTGTTTATTATCCCAATAGTAGCCATCCTGTGCGTCAACTTCGATCACCGTGATACGGGGATCATCGACACCTTCGGTAAACCACGTTTTCAACAGCGGTTCCCAAAGTTCCTTAATCAGTCGCTTGTCTTTGGAGATGGTGGCTACTCCGTAGACGCTCAAAAAGTCGGAATGGGGCGAACCCTGAAACAAAAGCTGAACTTTGTTGTCGACTCCAATCTCTGCATTTTTATGGCTGTCGTCAGCACTTAAAAACCAGAAATGGCCCGCTTCATCTACTTTTTGGACCGACATCGGTCTTGTTTTTAACGGCTCACCCGTTGTGATTTGGGTACAGAAATAACACGTTTTATTTTTCTCGACCAGTTCTTTTATCTTTTCCCCGGCTTGCGAACCCACCAAATCCTGATGATTTTCTTCGGGCTGCTGTTGATTAATACTATCCATAACGTTTTCCAGTTGATTAAATCTTCGTCTGGGAATACTACAAAAAACAAAGCCAATCGTCTTTTTCAGAGGCACGATTGGCTCATTTCCTTATTCTATGGCTTTTTCGTTTACGGATTGGCGCTGGCTCTTCTGGTCGCCAAATCACGCAGGCTGCCCGCTTTTGAGTTATGCGCTGATTCCGTTACGTAGTGGCTCAGGAGCGCCGGTAAAGTGTTTGTATTTACCCAGCAATCGCCCGAGTTGATAGGTCATCGGAATAACAACTTTCCTGACAAAGCCGGGCATGCCCTGCATATCATATTCGCTTGCGTACCGCGTCAGTAGATAGGCTGCGTCGAAGCTCTCAGGCCGGGCCGTACCCGATTTATTCTGAGCAGCGTAGATCGCCGATAAATAGAACACGATTGAGTTCACCGGATTAATCCAGCCTGTGCACTGAAGCGTTTGGGTACCAGCGTTCCAGAAACGATGGTACACGCCCCGCTTGAACAGAACGGTTTCTCCCTCGCCTGCAAAGCACTCTTTTTGTCCCTCGACCTGATAACCGATTCTGCCTTTAACGACCGTCAGGCATTCATCCTGCAGCCAATGCACATGCATCGGGGGACCGCTGCCGGGTGCCACAAAATTTTCTACGAGAAGCCGGTCACCTTCTGGCTCGTGTATCACTTTCTGAAAGATCAGTTTTTCTCCGATGCAGTTCTCAATAGTATGGGGAAGAGTAAAATTCGTTGTGTTTTCCATGGTTTTGGGCTTATTAGTTCGATCAAAGGTTGCTCCTTCAGCACCAATACCCAGCACCTACATCGATGAAACGGAAAAAGTTGTCAGTCAAGCAGCCTTACCGATTATTTACACACCAGGATCAGGCATATGGTCACTCACTATTTGGCAGCAATCAGTAGATTTGAGTACTGAACCCGTTGCATCATCATGAAATGGCCCGACAACCCCCGGTATTTTATACTCCTGCAAGTCATTATTATGCCGCTTTTCATCAGCTGTTTCAACTGGCTACTGATTGGTCCGGCTTACTGGCAGAACTGGACTACGTTCGGTTGGGCAACGGGCATCGTGATGGCCATTGCCATTAGCAACTTTGCTACCAACGGTTTCATTGCTTCCCGGATGCGTGGTGGCAGACATCTCAAGCCGGATGAGTATATAACCAGAACGGTCAGGCAGTTTATCTCCACCGCTGTAATCTCCTGTCTTCACTTTAGCCTCGCCTTTTTTATCTACCAATGGATCGATCTGCCCGGCTTCGTAGCTGATCCGCTTCGGCTGGCACTCGGAGTGTTATTAGTAATCATTGTTGATGCCATCGTTACGGTCTCCTACGAGAACATTTACAATTTTGGTTATTGGCAACAATCCCGCCAGGAAGTGGAAATTCTCAGCAAGGCTCAGTTACAGACTCAGCTGGACGCACTACGTCAGCAAGTAAACCCCCATTTCCTGTTCAACAGCCTGAATTCCCTCATCTCTCTCATCGACGAAAATCCTAAACAGGCAGGTGCCTATGCCGAAGAGCTTAGCTCGGTCTATCGTTATTTACTGCGGAGCAACGAATCGTCGCTGGTGCCCCTGTCAAGCGAACTGGCTTTTATCGATTCGTATTATCATCTGCTGAAGACCCGTCATGGTGCCTCGCTGCTATTAGAAACAAATATTCTGCCGGGTATGGAAGCACGTCAGCTGCCTCCGTTAACCCTGCAACTGCTGATCGAAAATGCAGTGAAACACAACATCCTCTTACCCGAACAGCCTTTGATTATTGCGCTTAGCACTACTGATGAGCAACACCTAATCGTTAGCAACAATCTCCAGCGAAAGCCGCATCGGGTCCTGAGCAATGGTGTGGGGTTGCACAATATCCTAAGCAAATATGAGATGCTGGGACAGCCCGCTCCCACTATTGAAGATGATGGCCATGAATTTCGCGTTACGCTTCCATTGGTCTGATACGTACTTCATATGCGAAACCAACCTGAGAACGCTTGGGCTCTACGTTCCTTTCCCTAACTTTCTGGAATGTCAATCCTGGTTGCAGCAGTCACTACAGCTATACAGTGGTAATAAAAAAAGTCCGGTTTCAAGCTGAACCAGACTTTCTGCCATCAAACTAATTATCCCGGAGGATAAGCTGCTATTTTATCGTGAGGACACAAAAGCTACGTTGCCCGGAACCAAATTCTTGTGAGTACCTGGAGCATCATTTAGCGCTCTGGTATAATTTTTTGTTACTATTAATTAAAAATATTCAACAAATAGTTGATTTTTAATTTTCATCGATTTAACTTTAGAAACAGTTTAACAAAAAAGCTCGGTTTCAATACGAACCGAACTTTCCTTTCCTTGTACATTATATAGTGTTATTTTAAACGCGTTTCTGCATTGCCATAGTTAACAGGTGTTTTACATAGACAGCCAGCTCTGCTTAGGGTTGGCTGTTTCGTTGGTAGCCCTGCCTGAAATTACCCGGTTAATACGTTCGGGACGGAGTAGACTAGCTATTAATAATTAGTTTACTTACCAAATGTATAGTAACATACAGCTGTGTTGTTTTCATTTCGACAAACTGGCGTATTTGCCCGTTTTTTGGTAGCAATTGGCGGTTAAATGGATCAACTACGTTCCATAAGGATAACGATCTGCCGGGTGTTGCCCCATGGATGTGTACCAAAAAAACGCCCGGTCTCATGATGGACCGGACGTTACACACTCACCCTTTATAAACAATAAATACACGCAGCGGATTACATATACTTGGTCCGTATAATGTTTATTACCTGTCGCAAGGATGCATCCGCCAGCGAATAATGCAGTTCGTTGCCCTGCTGTTGACTGACCAGAAGGTGTTGCTCCTGTAAATGTGTTAAGTGGCTGGATAGAACCGGAAAGCTGATCTGAAGCTGTTGCTGTAAAGACGTAAGGGGTAACGAATACCTTTCTGTCAGGGTTACCAGAATCTGTAACCGTGATGGATGGGCAAGGGCTTCAAGAGCCTCCGCGACTTGATCAATTTTTACATCAGTCATCAGTTAGTACAGTTAGTTCAAGTTGCAGATGGATTATTTATTAATTCACTAATAAAAATAATATACTATAAAATCATTTATTGTTAACTAAACAAATATAACAGTAACAAATTGTAAAATGTTATATTTTTCGATAAACAGTTAAAATTTCGGTTTTTCTGGTAAAAAATGGCCACGAACAGGCCGCTATGATTAGCCTTATTTACGTGGTGATCGCACTCAGCCCATACAGTTACGGCTTTCAGATCGAGCCGCAGCTGCACACCACTCAAATATCAGTCTACATTTTCCGTAGAAATAGTAATTAGTTAATAACAAGTTGCTACGCAATTCGTTATTAAATTACTTATGGATTATAAAATTGTACCGTTACCTAATTTTCATTAACTAATTGACGAATCAGCTAACCATAATATGTACCTTTGGTAAATAGTATTAAGTCTCTACTATCTAGCTGATACATTCAGGAGATAGACTCCAGGCTTCCTCCTCTACCGAAATAATCTAAGAATGGAAAAAATTAAACGCAACCGAGCTGACACCACCCAGCGTATTCTGAATGCTTTTGAACAAGTTTTGTGGGAAAGTGGACTTGAAGGAGTAAGCATTAGTACCGTCGCCGAAAAGGCTGAAGTGAGTAAAGTGCTTATCTACCGCTACTTCGGTAGCCTCGAAGGATTAGCCGACTGCTATATACAGCAGACACCACTGATAACCCATCATTCGCCCGACCAACTGGCTTACTTTCAGCTTGTTCAGGGACAACAGCGCTGGTCAAATCAGGTGTTGAATCTGTTTCGGCGATTTCGACGGTCCCGACCAGCCCGGCAACTTCTTAAAGCAACGGTCAAATCGCGTGAATCTATGACCGATCAAATCAGCGAAACACTTGATTCGGAGTTAACCCGATTTGTGGATCAACTGAATCCGATTTCGCAAAATGATAATTCGGCCATAAGTGCTATTCTCCTGGGTGGCCTCTCGTATTTAACCTTACAAGCTCAGGTTGATCGATCCGTTATTGGGATGGATTTGCGCAGCGATCAGGGCTGGAAACGGATTGAAGAGGCTATTAAACTAATTTGTGCCAGTCTGGATAACCCGCTGCTTAAGCTTACCCAACCCCAAAAGGAGTCCGCTTTTTTAGCGCACGTGTAGCGCTATGTATTTGTTCCGGGTCGCTAAGCGATTCCGTTACGTTTGGATGGATCAATACTAATCACGTCTTTTTTTCTGCCTGGGCATCGTATTCACCAGGCATTCGACCTGCTTGCGAAACAGCTCACCCGAATCACCTTTCAGCGTCCATTCAAACTCACTTAGCTCATAATCACTGATTCGATTTGTTGCGAAGGTGTGTAGCTGGTCAGCTGTCAGGCTCAGGGTTGAGCTGGCCGTAAGTGGATTATTTCGCCAGGCCCGCTGACGCTCAGCGGTTACGGATACGGCTTCGTCGGGCCATTTTAACAGCGTTTTATCTGCCACATTCACAAACACCCCTTTTTTATCGCCGGTTGCGCTGGCCGGTGCCAAAAGCCGGATGTAATACGTAGTGGCGCCCTCCTGAATCACTTTCGACATGCTGACCGGTTCTCTGGGATCGGTCGTAATGGTGAATTTGCCGGTAGACTTTTCTTTTTTCTTTCGCAGCGCCTTGCATTGTGAATACCCAATCAGGGGCAGCAACAGGCAAGCAAGCAGTATGTAGTTTCTCATAGGTGTCGGGCGGAATGGTTTTCGAAGCAGTACCCTGATAAGGTTAACTCATTTTTCGTCGCTAGGTTAACTTCTCTGTTGCCAAAGTAGTTGCGCTCTGGCTTGAACTGGGCGCCAGAAACTATAAAAAAGCCCATATGGAAATCCAATGGGCTTTTTGTACTACCAACCTATGATATAAGCGAACCAATTGTAGAATCCTGTTCCTTACTGATATCCAGCGGCCAGTAAAGGGTATTGATACCTAAATTTCTGTTAGTTATATCCGGGATTCTGAACGAACTCGGTTTTGTTTTGCAGCACATCGATCTCCACGCGGGGAATTGGCCGCATCAGGTGAAAGGGCTTTACATTGGCAGCCGCATCCGGATTGAACTTCGTTAGCCGCTCGATCAGCTTTCCGGTTCGTTTCAGATCAAACCAGCGAAGTTGTTCACCCACAAATTCACGCGCCCGTTCGTCCAGCATGAAATCCAGCGTCATGTCGGCGGCAGTCACCAGCATTTGGTCACTTTTTCCGGGGATGGCCGCTCGTTTTCTAACGACATTGAAATAATCAGCTGCGCCACCGGTATTGCCAAGTTTCATACTGGCCTCTGCCGCAATCAGATACATTTCGGCCAGGCGAAAAACAAAGGCATCCCGTTTGCTATTTACTACGTCTTTGGCAGAACGACTCGGATCAGCAAATTTCCAGAGTCCGGCGTATCGCCACCGGGGAATGGTTGGTACGCCATTCGCCTGATACACATCGTTGACATCATAAATCGCATAAGGTTTCGATTTGCGATACGTTTCGGTAACCGCGCGTTTGGAAACCACGGCAATGGTATCGCCTAGTTTCATACCGGCGGGCATCGTTGTCGGGTCGTTTGCCCACCACACTGTCCGGAATGAACCCGCCCACCGGGCATCTTTCGTTTCATCATACATGTCTAGCAAATATTTTGAAGGCATGTACTGCAGCAGTGACCGGCCCGATTCGAGATCATACTGCCAGCCTTTCAATCCATTGAAATATGGGATAAACATCAGGTGACCATGATGGCCTCCCTCCCAGAGCCAGTAATACCCCAGGTCGTCGTAGCGGCCGTAATCGTTGAGGGTGTTATTTTCTGAATAGTTAATAAACCAGATGACTTCTTTACTGGTGCTGCCACTGCTATTGGCGATATCCCAGAGCGATTTATAATTTTCTGTCAGTTTGAAATCATAGTTTTTGATAACCCGGTCGGCCATTGCCAGCGCTTCGGTATTTTTTCCACGGGTCAGGTACAGGCGGGCCAGCAACGCAGCCACGGCCGGTTCCGTTACGCGACCACCCTGCGGGGCCACAACCCCTTTGATGCTCGTCAGTGCCGTTTCCAGGTCACTGAAAATAAGCGTGTAAATGTCATCGACGGGTGCTCGAAGGGCTGTTATTTCCGGTTCGGTCGTCTCCTGGGTACGTAGCGGAATCGGGCCGAAGGTTTCTACCAGATGGTAATAATAGAAGGCTCTCAGAAACCGAACTTCCCCTTCCCGGACCGCTTTCAGGTTGGCGGGCAGCGGAGACTCTTTAATCCGTGCGATGGCAGTATTACACGCATTGATACCCCGGTAAAAGCTTTTCCAGACGAAAATTAACCCGCCTTCAGTTCCCTGCAGGTTCGAATTATAATCATAATAGGGATACGTCCCGTTGGCCGTATTGCCGAAAAGCATTTCGTCGGTCCCCGCTTCTGTCAACAGATAACCAACCGTTTTGCCGTACCAGATACGGGTAGGTGCATAACATGAATTAACCAGACTTTCAATGCCTTCTGTGGTTTTATAAAAGACATTCGCGGTTACTGTGTTTTTATTGGTTTCTTCTAGAAAATCGGAGCAGGAATACAGGCCCAGCAGCCCGATGCATACCGTGGAGAGAACTATATAATTGAGGATCTTCTTCATAATACGATTAAGGAAAGACAGTGTCAATTGGATTTCCGGTGCGTCTGATCACTGTAAACTACTAATCATCAATTAATTGTAAATGACAAATCAGCAAGTCAACATCAAAATCAGACAGACCGGGTTTTTAGAAACTGATGTTCAGGCCAACAATGAGCTGTTTGGTTAGTGGAAAATCGACAGAACCACCCCGCTCCGGATCGTAATTTTTCAGCTTACTGAATGTGAAAAAGTTTTTAGCCGTCGAATAGATCGTTACGTTACTCAGCGGTGTCTTTTTCAGCATGGTTTTCGGCAGATTATAACTCAACCGGATATCCTTTATTTTCCAGAACGAGCCATCAATGTAGCCAAGGGTCGACAGGTACTGATCAGTATGGCTAAGCCACGGACGTGGGTAGGCATTGGTTGGGTTTTCGGGGGTCCAGTAATCGGCTACGGCCGCCGTACCTCCTGGATAAAAGTACCCCAGATACTGGCTGGAAATCATCTGACCTACCCGAGCGTAAATAAGCACCGACAGGTTGAAATTGCCGTACGTAAAGTTGTTAGTGATACCACCCGACCATTTCGGTGAGGCCTGCCCCAGCACAACGCGGTCATCGCTGGCCGTAATCTTACCGTCGTTGTTCTGATCCTGAACTTTAATCTCTCCGGGTACTTTGCTGTATTTAGAAGCTACGTCTTTTTCGTCCGTTTGCCAGATACCGACTTTTTCATAATCATAAAAAACCCGAAGTGGCTTCCCGACAAACCAGGCTTTTGATACATCATCGCCCCCAACGCTCAGGGCCACAATCTCTTCCTTGTACGTTGCCAGGTTCAGGTCCGTCGACCAGGAGAACTTGGGCGAGGTGTAATTGCGAGTAGAAATCAGCAGATCAACTCCTCTGGTTTTGGTTTTTCCGACGTTCGCTACGGTGGTGCTGTAACCCGTTAGCGAAGGCAGAATCCGATCCATCAGCAAATCGCTGGTATTGGTTCGGTACACATCAATGGAGCCGGTGAGCCGGTTTTTGAAAAACCCGAAGTCAAGCCCTACGTTGACCGTTGCCGTTTTCTCCCAGCCTAAATCTTTGTTTGCCAGGAGTTTGGGCCAGTACCCGAATGCTGGTGTTTCATCGAAGGAGTAGGCGATTTTACTAAGTCCGCCCTGCGTTTGATAGGCCGCAATGGCACTGTTTCCCGAAATACCGTAACTGGCTCTCAGTTTCATTTCGGAGAGCAGGTTTCCGGTATTTGTCATAAACGACTCATTGAGCATACGCCACGCTACCGCCACCGATGGGAAGTAAGCCCATTTATGCCCTTCAGCCAGCACCGACGCGCCATCGGCACGTAACGAAGCCGTCAACAGATACTTGTCTTTAAACTTGTAGTTCAAACGGCCAAACACCGATGCCAGCGAACTTTCGACCAGGCTGCTGTTGGTGATAATGTCTTTGGTATTAGTGTTCAGGTTATAAAACAGCGACGACGAAAACGGCTGATCTTTCCCTTCTCCCGAAAAATTGATGGTCCGGTAGCTGATCATACTCGTGCCAACCATCGCATTGAGGGAGTGGTCATTGATCGTTTTGGTGTAATTCAGTACGTTTTCCCATGTCCAGTTCCGGTTCTTGATATCGTTCAGTGCAGACCGCGAGTACCCGCTGTTCACGCCCGCCAGGGTGGTATTTTTGCCTTCAAAAATGCCCTGCTGGCTGTTGGCAATATCGATACCGAAACTGGAACGTAACGACAGGTTTTTCAGAATCGACCATTCGCCAAAACCGAGCATAAAAATCCGGGTGCTGGTAGTCAGGTTGGAGTAGTTATCCGGGCTTTCATCGAGGAGCGGGTTGTACACCAGTGCACCCGGAAACGGATAGGTTTTGATTGAGCCATCTTCATTGTACGGAATACCCAGTGGCGAGTTTTTCTGAAGATTCCAGAAGCTGGTATTCCGCCGTTGCTGGGTCGATGAGTTGAAATTCAGCACCATCCCCACTTTCAGATTGCTCAGCACCTGATGGTCCAGGTTGAGGTGCTGAACAAACCGGCGTAGCTGGTCATATTTCAGCAGGCCCCGCTCGTTGAAATATTCCGAAGACAGGCGAAACTTCGTTTTTTCGTTACCGCCCGAAATAGCAATGTGGTTACTCTGCACGCTCCCACTACGTAACATTAGACTCACCCAGTCGGTATCGATTCCTTTCCGAATATTTTCCATCTGCACATTGAAAATCTTCTCATCATCGGCCGGGCTACTCCACTGACCGGCCGCCCGGTAGGCTTCACGGGTCATAGCAACGTATTGTGGGGTATTGGTAACGTGCTGATAAGCCACCGGATCATTGATGCCGTAGTAGTTATTGAACTCAACTTTCGTTTTGCCAACCTTTCCGCTTTTGGTGGTAATCAGCACAACGCCATTGGCACCCCTCGACCCGTAAATAGCTGTGGAGGAAGCATCTTTCAACACCTCGATGGAGGCAATATCATTGGGATTGATATCGATATACGAACCGTACTGAATCCCATCGACCAGGATAAGCGGCTGGTTGGACGCGTTGAGCGATCGATTGCCGCGAATGGTGAAATTGAGTGGAGCGCCGGTTTCGCCACTGCTTCGAGTAAGGTCCATACCGGCTACTTTGCCCTGTAAGGTTTCCAGTGCATTTACGACCGGAGTAGAGGTAATCTGCGCTTCTTTGATCGATACCACGGAGCCCGTTAGGTCCCGTTTCTGTACCTGTCCGTACCCGACCACCACCACTTCATCCAGCGAATTCAAGTCTGGTTGCATCGCCAAGGTCAGGGCCGTCTGGCTGCCCACAACAACCTCCTGGCTCCGGTACCCAACAAACGATAACGTCAACGTAACGTCGCCATTGGGAATGCTGAGTCGAAACTGCCCTTTGGCGTCGCTGGTGGTTCCCCGCGTGGTGCCTTTGATAACGATGCTGACACCCGGCAGTTTTTCGCCTTTCTCGTCGGTCACCGTCCCCGTAATTACCTGTTCTGTAGATTCCGTAACCATAATTGTTGGCTGCAGGCTGGCTTCATCCTCCGACACGATGCTATCCAGAATAATCTGCCCGTTTATGATCCGGTACGTTAGGTTCAGCGGCTTGAGCAGTACCGCGAGCGCATCTTCCAGTCGAACATTGCTGACATGAATCGTTACCGGTCGGTCAGCACCGATATTACGGGAGCTATAGACAAATTTGGTTGTCGTTTGCTTTTCGATCTGACCCAAAACCGCCCGAAGGCGTACCCCATCGGTATGCAGCGATACCGACCGGTTGAGGAGTTCCTGAGCCTGCCCGTCGAATCCATACGAGAGACCAACGAACGTAGTTAATAAAAAGAGTTGAAGAACAGACAGTTTCATAAGCCGCAGAAAAATAATTGCGCGTCGGCTACGTGACCAGCTTGATAGAGCTGCATCAATTTTTTTCATACCTTTAAGGGTTTTTGTTAAATGAACGATTTGACAAAACGGTCCCCTCTTTCATCGGGGCAGTGCCATGCCGTCCGATGAATCGCTGACTACAAGAAGCAGAGGGATGATTAGGAACTGGTCATGTTCGCAGCAGGACCAGTTCTTTTTTTCAGCGGGGAAGTATCGGATTTACATAGGCAACAGAGGTTAAGGGTTATACGCTTTTTGGATCCGGTTTACAGATTCTGACACCCTTTTCCACGTATGTGGATGGAGGTTCCCTCTACCGTGTAGGTAGATTTCGTAGCCGCACAGATCATATCCAGTTGGGCAAATAAAGGAAAACTGGTCAGGTCGGCCGTTAGCGGGCAATTGTTCTGATCCGGATTTTCAACGATAATCTGAATGCCGTAAACTTTCTCCAGCCGATCAAGTACCTGACGAAGGGGGGTATCTTCAAACTGAAAAGAAAGTGCGTTTTCGTCGGATTTAGCCGACGCTATCTGCTGTGGCTGCTCAACGAGTCCCGTCGTGAATTGCTGGTTATCAATCGAGTATATTGTTTTCTGATTGGGCGTCAGTACCACCTGACTGGCGGCTTTATGGGTATCGTTTGTCCGTTTATAAACGGCTACCCGACCCGTTACCACTTCCACCGAAATCTGTTTGGCATCCGCCTGCGCTTTTACGAAAAAACTGGTGCCTAATACCCGCGTAACAACCTGGCCGGTATACACCAGAAAAGGCTTTGATGGCATTTTCTGTACGTTGAAAAAGGCTTCTCCCACAAGTCGCACTTCCCGTTTAGTTGCGGCAAATTGTTGCGGGTACTGAACGGAACTATGGGGAGCCAGCCGCACAATACTGCCATCCGTCAGCTCAATAAGCATCGGCTGTTTTGTCGAATTGGTCTGTGTGCGCCAGCCTTTCTGCTCGCGCAGCTCAGCCGCCACTGGCCGTGTTTTATTGATGCTTTCCGAATAGAACCACCAACCCATGAGCAGCACCAGCACGACCGCTGCGGCAATACCGCTCAGCCAGCCGTAAGCGAACCGTTGACGTTCGGGCGAAACGGGCATCGGTACTACGTTAGCCTCCGGCATCTTAGCCAGCGTCCGATCCCGAATCTGTTGCCATATCAGTGGTTCCAGCGCTTTCATGTCCGTTTCCTGAACCGATTCTGCATGTTTAGTCTGGATAAGTCCATACCAATGTTCAACAAAGGCTTTTTCATCCTCACTGCATTTACCCTCCAGGTACTGTTGTAGCAGAAAACTAAATTCCTTTCGACTCATGGTGGTGAAGTTGATCGTTATAAGCAAGACAGATTTGCCCGCTTCCGACCGCAAATGGTTTTATAAATTATAGGAAAATTGAAATTTAATTGGCTGATCGGGCAACTAATTAGTCAAAAAATACAATAAATGATATGCGCCTTTTCAGAGCCAGAGCAGGAGGGCAATGAGGAAATAATCTTTTAACAAGGGACGTAGTATCTTTAATGCCGAGTTGATGTGATACTCAATCGTTCGTTCGGGAATGGATAACTGCGCTGAAATTTCTCTCACCGATTTATACTCCAGCCTGTTGAGTCGAAAAATCTGCCGGGTTTTTTCGGGCAATTCATTCAGGTGCTGCTCAACAGAAGCCATCAGGTCACTCAGCGCGATCTGCTCCTCCGTCGAATGTTCGCTGGCTTGCAGATTCTGGGCGTAGAGCACATATTTATCCTGAGTCAGCGTGGCTTTATAGCGGTTGATTATGGCGTGTTTGAGTGAGGTGTACAGGTAGGCTGCCAGATTATCGATCAGCAGGAAAGCTCGCTGTTCCCACAACCGAACAAACAGATCCTGAACAAAATCTTCGGGGCTTTCGGTAGACGGCAGTTTTGTTTTGGCGATGATAAAGAGCTTTCGCCAGTGCCGGAAATAGATTTCCTGAAAAGCGGCTTCGTCTCCCTCCTTTAAGTACGCTAATAAAGTAGAATCGGTAGAGGTTTTATAATCCATACGGGAAGCGACTCCATCAGAATAGGTGCGCCAAGGTACGTAATTTACTACTTAAAATAGCTTTAATGATATTTCATAATCGGTTATCGAGCGCATTTTTACGCAAACGTTCCCGGGAACGTTTGCGTAAAATGCCCAAACGCTTCTTTGTTAAATCCAATGCCTTTCTTTAATCTTGGGCCACGTCAAGCCATTCTGGTCCCGGCTCCTCTATTATTGCCTAGCAAACTGATAGGCTGATCTGTCCTGCAAAGCGGTCGTTTTAATACCCATAGTTGAGTGTATAAATAGCTGACCAGAAACTGTATAGGTTTGCATCGGCTCATTTCTGAATTGGGATTCGTTACGTATCAATCTTTTTCTCCATGCGTCATATTTTCTGCCAGATTTTAGTGCTGCTGGTTGCTACAGGTTATGCAACAGCTCAAAATTTCCTGCCTCTGTGGCCTGTCGGAAAGATGCCCAACTCGAAAGGGATAGCGCTGACCGACAGCATTGCAAACGAACGGGTATATCGGGTCGGAACGCCCGGTATGTACACATTTTTTCCATCAGCTCAGGAAAACAAAGGCGCGGCTGTCATAATCTGTCCGGGTGGTGGTTATGAGCGACTGGCTTATGTTATCAGCGGGTGGCAATTGGCCAAATGGTTAAATACGTTAGGAATCAGTGCTTTTGTTCTAAACTACCGCTTGCCGAATTCGCCCGATCTGAAACAGCGCGAACTTGGCCCTTTACAGGACGCTCAGCGGGCTGTTCAACTGGTTCGATCCAATGCCTCTAAATGGGGGATCAAGACCGATAAAGTGGGCATTATGGGCGTATCGGCGGGCGGCCATCTGGCAGCTTTACTGGCAACATCAACCAAAGAGGCATCAGCCCTCGGCGACTCCACCAGCCGGAACCCCTTCCGCCCCGATTTTGCCATTCTGATTTCGCCAGTAATCACCATGGGTCAGTACGCACACGCCGGGAGCCGCAAAAATTTGTTGGGGCCTACCCCCTCTCCCGAATTACTCAAATCCTATTCGCTGGAAAATGCCGTAACTTCGACCACACCACCCTGCTTTCTGGTGCATGCCTTCAATGACACGGGCGTCGATCAGCGGAACAGTCTGCTTTTTTATCAGGCATTGGTTGATAAGAAAATCACCTCCAGTCTGCATATTTTTCCGCAGGGTGCCCACGCGATTGCGCTACGGAACAATCCAGGTTCAACACAGGAATGGGTTTCTCTCTGCGAAAACTGGCTGATGGAAATGAATTTTATTCCGGCCATAAAATAAACGGTCACCTATATACGTATAACAGGTTTAGGTTAAACTATTAGCCTCTATGACAAATAGCTTTGGAAAACGAACACTCCTTTCTGGAATCGCTTTGTGGGTACTAAACCTGACAGCCTGGGCTCAGTTGGGGCCAACGGGTGGGCGGGATACGTCGTTTACGGTGCGAAAATCCTATCAGCAGGAAAAGAAATACCATCCTGCCATTACGCTGGCCGATTCTACGTTGCCCGCTGGGGTTCGTGCGGTCAGAAATATTTCGTATAGTACCCCCGTTTCCGATAGAAAGCTGTTGCTGGATGTTTATGCGCCTGCGGCTACTGCTGGCAAACTAGCGCCGGGCATTTTAATGATTCATGGCGGTGGCTGGCGATCCGGCGACCGGTCGCATAACAATACGCTGGCGGGGCAACTGGCTGCTAAAGGGTTTGTGACTGTTCCGGTTGGGTATCGCCTGTCAACAGAAGCGTTGTATCCGGCAGCGGTGCACGATTTGAAAGCGGCCATCCGCTGGATACGGGCCAATGCCAGTACGTATGGTATTGATCCAAAGCGAATTGCCGTACTGGGTTTTTCGGCCGGCGGACAATTAGCCGCGCTGGTAGGAAGCACGAATAAGAATCCTGCGTTTGAAGGGGCGGGGGGCAATGCCCAATTTTCGAGTGACGTTCAGGCCATTATCGACATTGATGGGGTGCTGGCGTTCATTCATCCCGAATCAGGCGAAGGGGATGACACAAAATCGACATCAGCGGCTACGTACTGGTTGGGTTATTCCAAAACGCAAAAGCCTGAGTTGTGGCAGGAGGCTTCTGCGCTTAATCACATCGATAAACTTACCCCGCCCATTTTGTTCATTAACAGCTCCGTTGACCGTATGCATGGTGGGCGCGACGATCTGATCAAAAAACTGAACAAGTTCGGTACGTATTCGGAAGTACATACGTTTGCCGATGCGCCCCATACGTTCATGTTTTTCAACCCCTGGTTTACGCCCACGCTGACCTATATCACTGATTTTCTGCATCGGGTATTACCGGAAACCTAGTCATTAGTCATGTATTGTCATTGATCATTTGGCACTAGTCATTTATTGCTACCAATGACTAATAACCAATGCCTAATCACCAGTGATCAATAACTAGTTCGGCACAAGCCGACCCTGCGCATCCTCTACGTGCAGGTGGTTCAGATCCAGTCCGTCGAGCACCAATACGCCTTGGATGGACGATTGTTGTTTGGGGTCCTGCTTCCACGACCAGACCAGCTTACCCGCCGGGGTATACTCCAGTATCTGCGTACCGCTGGCTCCGTGATCCGAACCGTGCCCCTGCCAGTTTGCCACGACCCAGTTTCCATTTTTCAGGATTTGAAAACCAGCGTAAAAGTGAGGGTTTACAACGGGCGGTCCGCTGATGCTATCTACGAAAGCGCCTTTTTTATCGAACCGCTGGAAGTTTGCCGAATAGCCCCCACTTACCAGCGTTTGCCCATTACCGAGTCGCTGGGCCTGCCAGGCATGCTGCGCTTTGTCCTGTTTGGTGAGCTGCGCCTGCCATACAATAGAGCCGTCAGGTTTCCCTTCAAATACCCGATCATTGGATGTAAGCAGAAAATTACCATCTGCCGTTTCCCGAACCAGCCGGACATACGTAAAGTCCGGGTAATTGATGACGCGTTGCTGGGCCTGATTCTTGTCCAGCTCAACCAGTACGATGCCTTTTTTCTCCTGCCAATTTAACCCTACGAGCAGGGTATGGCCATTTCGTAAACGCCGGGCCGCAATAGTTCCGTCGAACGTAGTGAGTTCAGCAACTTTTGCACCCGTTTTAATATCCCGCTCTTCATACCCTTTGCCGGTGCCGATCATCACCCGCCCCTGCCCTATTAGTTGCAGATCCCGACCAGCCGGAACCGATATGTAGTAGTTGCGTTCGGGATGAGCCAGATCCACATAATTCAGTTTGGACAGCCCCTCATCACGTAGCAGCATCTGCCGACTACTCGCGGAAGGCTGAGCAGCACCAGTCAGATATAGTAGCAGCGAAAAGGCAGAAAATAAGCGAATAGCGACGTTATTTCTCATACGGTAAAAGTAGTGTTTATGCCGGAAAGTCGATCGTGAACAACCGTATACCTATTGTTTTCCCTGCTTTATTCCTTCAAATTCCAGCGCCAGCATAATGAATGGTCCAACAGATTTAGGATCGTTGTCCCGTTTCGCTTCCCTGCAGTAATATTCATACGTACCATCACGGTAGGGTGTTCCACCGAGTCCGGCGCCAGCGCAGGCATCGGTGATGCTAATCTGACCGTCGGGCTGGGTTTTGATAAAATGGGCTAGAATACCCTCATAGCCCTTTTGCGCTACGTTCAGATACTGTTTATCCAGATACCCTTTCCGGGCGGCTTTCACCAGAAAATACACAAACATGGTCGAAGCTGACGATTCCAGATAATTGCCATCTCGCTTGCCAACGTCCATGACCTGATACCAAAGGCCACTTTGCGGGTCCTGATACGCAGTCAGCGTTTTTGCCAGTTGTCGGGTAATGGTCAGAATTTGCTCCCGCTGAGGATGACTGGCCGGAAAATAATCGAGAACGTCTACCAGCGTCATGGCATACCAGCCCATACCACGACCCCAGACATGTGGTGATTTACCGGTTTCCCTGTCGGCCCAGCGCTGCTGTTTGCTTTCATCCCAGCCGTGATAATACAGGCCCGTTTTGGGGTCTTTGTTGTGTTTATCAATCAATTGGATCTGATTCGCTACGTCGGTAAACAAGTCGGGTTCCTTGAAAACCTGAGCGTATTGCGCCAGAAACGGCGACGCCATGTACAGCCCATCGAGCCACATCTGATGCGGGTAATGCTTTTTATGCCAGAATCCGCCTTCACTCGTGCGCGGATGGGTAATCATCTGGCTACGTAATAACCGGATGGCTTTTTCATATTTTGGGTCGTGTGTGCGCTCGTAGAGGGCAAACAGGAACTTCCCGGCGTTAAGGGCATCGATGTTATATTGGCTCAGCGTGTAGGTTTTTATACTACCGTCCGGGTTGATCATATCGTCGGCATACTCCTTGATATAAGCGTAGCATTTTTCCGATCCCGACTGTTGCCACAATTTCTCGAGTGCGCTACACACCAGGCCGTTGCAATACCCCCAGCGAGGGTCTTTGGAGAAATCGAGCATCCACCCTTTCGGATTCCGGGCTATATCGGAATCGGCCATACGTACTGACCAGGGCGCACTGGCGTCCGTTTGCTGCGCCCAAACCGTTGCGTCTATCAATGCGGCCAGTATCAATACGTAAATAAGGCACCTTCCTAAGAAGCAGACTGGTTTTGGCTTGTTAGCGTTTTTCATTCGAGCAGCTAGATTGAATAAGTGATGAACTGATTGATTTTCAGGGATTCCTCCAGTGCATTCGCGGTATGGTGGTGTCAGGTTTGAGAACCTGACACCACCATACCGCGAATGCAGGGAACGCTTAGTGAATAACCGTTCGGTTTTTGAGAAACCTCAGGGTCAGGTTTAAGAACCTGACCTCACGGATGGTGTGGGTATTCATGGATTCTGTGTGGGTACGGCTTCTACCCGAAACCAGTCGAAGTCAGCGTAGCCTGAGTCATTGATTTGGGTGGTACGCGTACAGAAAATGCCCATTTTAGCACCAATCCACCGGCCTACTTCCGCCTGAAAAGGATCTCCAGCTTTCGTAAAGTTCTGCCCATCCAGACTATAGCTGAACTGGCATTTCGCTCCCTCGGTCACCACGACGCGGAGATAGACCGGGCTGTTTTTACTAACAGTGGTAAGAACGGTTTCGACCTCCGCCTTGCCTTCCGATGCTTTTTTGCAGACACCGTACACCAAACTAACGGCATCCTTACCGCTTTTCAAGGCCAGATTTGCGTAACTCAACCCCATGATAATCAGACCGACGCGCTCGTTCTCCAGCTTCGGATTCGGCCTGAAGGTCAGTTTTGTGGTCGCCATAAACCGCTCGGCCGGAAACTTCTGCATCAATACGTTCGGAGCATCCCAGATGTTCTTGACCTCCTCGGGCGCTTTATACGAGTACAGCCGCAAAAATCCCTGATTGCTGCCGAAGCGTCGGCCGGTGGTATGCCAGATACCTTTGGGATTTGCCTGCCATTGCCATTGTCGTCCCAGTGTCGTTGTGTTAAACTCGTCTGACTCGGGCGGGGTACCAATTGGTGATTCTTTACCGGCGTTGTCGGTTGGTATGGTCGGTTTTTTATGCGTCAGTACAGGTTCTCCCTTGCCGTCGCCGTCCGTATCGATACCGATTACCGGCCAGTCATTCACCCATTTCATCGGTTGCAGATGCACCACTCGCCCATAGGCGTTCTTGTCCTGAAAATGCAGAAACCAGTCTTCGCCCGGCTTTCCATTTACTGGTCTGGTATCGACCCAGGCGCCCTGATGCGGGCCATTGATGGAGGTTTTTCCCTGATCCATCACAACCCGCCGTTCATAAGGTCCGTAAATTGACTTCGAACGTAACACCAGTTGCCAGCCTGTCGACACGCCCCCCGCTGGCGCGAAGATGTAGTAATACCCGTTACGTGTATAAATCTTTGGGCCTTCGATGGTCGGATCGCTCTCATGACCGTCGTAGACTACGACGCCCTCATCCAAAACCCGGTTTCCTTCCGCATTCAATTTCTTGATGGTAAGAATGCTTTTGATACCCGCCCGGCTACCTGCCCAGCCGTGTACCAGATAAACCTGCCCGTTGTCGTCCCAAAGAGGGCACGGATCAATAAGGCCCTTTCCACCTTCTACCAGCACCGGCTCCGACCAGGGGCCAGCCGGATTGCTGGCTTTGGTCAGGTAAATGCCAAAATCGGGGTCTGGGTAATAGATATAAAATTCCTTGTTGTGATAACGTATCGCCGGTGCCCATACGCCATTCCCATGCTGGGTTTTCTCAAAATGATCGAACGGCGGCTGGCGCTTCAGCGCGTGACCAATGAGGGTCCAGTTGACCAGATCCTTTGAATGCAAAATGGGCAAACCCGGAACGGCATCGAAACTCGACGCCACCAGATAATAGTCATCGCCCGCCCGGCAAGCATCCGGGTCGGAATAATCGGCATTCAGAACCGGGTTTTTATACGTACCATTTCCTAAATCAGGCACCCACACGTTCGAGACGGATGGCATCTCCGATTCGGCTGCCGTTTTTGGACGTACCGTTTGCGCAAAAGTCGAACCCGTTAACAGGAGCAGTAAAGCGCTGGTTGACAAGAAATTCATAAGGCAATGATGAATGTTGAATGCAGGATTGATCGACTTATTCATACTTCATCATTTATCATTCATCATTCTTTCTGGCACCCAGGCCGATTGTGCAGAAAAAATTGCTGCCAGCGTATAGGCACTAGCTTCTTTAGCGATAAGCTGTTTGGCCCAGCCCACTCGCTTCGACGTATTGCCACCAGTTCCAACACTGCCCTGTTCAGCGTACAAGACCGTTTTCTCGTTGGCGGTATTGCCCCAGTTTTCCCAGCCTACAGGCAAAATATGGTCGCCCATATCCGTTCGGATGAAAACCGTTTTGGCGCCCGGTCTCCAGGGGCGGCCGAGGTAAACTTTTTTGGCGGCAGGATCGGCAATCAGTTTACAATCGAAGAAAACGAAGCCATACCGCTGATAATCAGGCGTAGCGGCTGCGGTTATGAAGGAGTCGGACAGGCTTTTGATGGTGCAGGATTGAAAAACAGCAATCGATTTTCCGAAGATAAAATCGGTTGTCCCTTCAATAAAGCAGTTCTCGTAATACTGCCGGGTCCCTTCGGCGGCCGCGTACAGTGTATCCTGATTCCCCAGCAGTGTGCAGTTTTTACAAACGAATCGATCCGCATCGACATGGAGCGCTACAGCCTGCCCTACTCGACCGGCGGTATTTCGGATGGTCAGGTTTTCCAAGATAATATCCGGCGCATCGACCAGAACGGTGTAGGAGGTATACGTACTAAATTTGCTATTGCCTGTCCAGTCTTTGCCACCGGGGTAGTCTTTACCCGAATAATCGTTTCCGGTAATAATGACTCCTTCCCGGCTCTCGCCAATAACATGAATGTTGGGTTTCCAGGACGGAATGACGAGCTTTTCGGTATACACGCCGTTTTTTACGTAGAGCGTTACCCGCACCTGCATGTGGTCGCGGAAACTATTGACGGCTTCCTGAATGGTCTTGTAAGTACCGCTGCCATCCTGGGCTACGGTAAAGGTTACGGAGGTCGTAGGCGATAGCGTTGCCTGGCTCCAGCCAATACGTGTGCAGGCTAGTAAGCAGACAAGCAGAATCAATTTTTTCATTTGAGAGGAACGGGATAATAAGGCTGTTTTTGTAATGCTGACGAAAAGAACCAATTGTATTTAGCGATAATCGGGTGAGCACCTTTATTTTACGATTTCCGGCTTAACGATACGGTCAGCCAGCTCCAGCTTCAGCGACTTAATGTTGGCCAGTACGATTTCAGCCATCCGGCGAGCACCCAGTTCGTTGAAATGCGTGTTATCGTCTTTGCCTTCCGGATAATTAGGATGCTCATCAGGTGCGAGCTGAAGGAATAAAAGTTTTGAATTTTCCACGCCAACTTGTTGCAGCAGTTGCTGGCTTTGTTTGTCTAAATCAATCAGGGGTGTTTTATAGTCAGCGGCCACAGTACGTACCAATTCAGAATAAACGGTATGCGTTTCTTCAATTTTTCCGGCAGCATCGAACTTCCGACGTGCCACGGGGGTGATAAGCACAGGGGTGGCTTTCTTCGCCCGACTCTCTGTGATGAATCGAATCAGATTGGCTTTAAACTCGGGTTCGGTTGTGTAACTTTTTTTGGTAGGCACTTCGTCGTTGTGCCCGAACTGAATAAAAACATAGTCGCCTTCCTGTAACTTATCCGCTACGGGCTGCCAGC
Source organism: Spirosoma sp. KNUC1025 (assembly GCF_045160025.1). Taxonomy (GTDB): domain Bacteria; phylum Bacteroidota; class Bacteroidia; order Cytophagales; family Spirosomataceae; genus Spirosoma. The sequence continues at coordinate 3,291,577 of NZ_CP087139.1, read as the reverse complement.
GTTTTTCCTCGATAAACGTTCGGGTACTGCGTCCGTTCTGCGCCCGGTTATCAACCGTAACGGTTTCATCGAAAAAATAAGCAAAAGGCATACCCCAACCCGTTTCCGGATAAGCTTTCACCTGCTTGATCGACATGGTGGAATCGCCAATCAGATAAACCGTAATCTTGCCGGGTGGTGGGGTAAAAGCGGAAAGCGCCAGCAAGCTATATACTGCCAAAATTCTCCGAAACAGATTTTTCATATCATTTGTGTTGTTGCTCGTCCGCGATTGTAGCGCGGACGAGCAGACTCAACGGCTTGAGGATAGAATCAGATTCTTTTCCAGCGCCCCTTTGCCGAACTCGGCTTTGGTTTGCGCTTTTGCTACGTCCGTATTCTTCACCTGAATCTCCTGACTACGTTCGCCGTTTATGGAAAATAACAGACTGGCCTGCGGGTCGTACTGGATGCCATCGAATGTTAAATCATGGCTGTTGTCGACCAGAATAACAGGTTTTGTGCTTTTGGTGATAAGCCGGACATTTTTGAACTGGATTCCACTTGCGTCGATCAGTTCCACGCCTTTATCGGCCTGCAGCACCATCTTATCCATTGTGATATTTTTGATCGCCATTTCGGGCAGGCCACGGATAAAAACCCCTTTCGTGGCGCCGTTGCAGACAATATTTTCAAAATGCATATCCCGGAATATGGGCGTTCCTTCGTTCACAACCGGGCGTTCGTCGCGCTCGCCATCCGTAGCGAACTTCACGAAATAATACATATCGAAGAAGATGGCTTCTCCGGCAATGTTTTTCATGTAGATATCTTTCGCATAAATATGCTCGACCACGCCACCCCGGCCACGCACTGATTTGAAGCGCAGTCCCTTATCGGTTCCCATGAATGTGCAGTTGTAGACAAAGATGTTCCGGGCTCCGCCACTCATTTCGCTGCCAACAACAAACCCGCCATGCCCGTTATAAACATTGTTGTTTCGAATAACGCCGTTCTCGGTGGGCATCCCGCGCTTACGCCCTTCTTCATCTTTCCCGGATTTGATACAAATGGCATCGTCGCCCACATCGAGGGTACAGCCTTCGATCAGGAAATTTTTGCACGACTCAATATCCATACCGTCGCCGTTGTGGGCGTATTCCGGATTTTTTGTCGTTACGTTCCGGATGGTCAGATCCTGACACATCAGTGGATGCAGACACCAGGCGGGTGAGTTCTGGAACGTAACCCCGTCGAGCAGTACTTTTTTGCAACCGGTCAGCACCAGCAGATTAGGCCGCAGAAAGTCTTTCATATCGGCAAAATCCAGCGGTGTTTTCCCCGCTGTCAACAGCATACTCCGGTTTTCGGTACTGGCCCGTTTGAACTGTTCACTCGGATACCAGGTTTTGCCATCCTCTTTCAGCACCCCGCCCGATTCCACTTTCTCCTTCCACTGGGGTTCGGTCAGCTGATTTTTGTTGACCGCCCGCCAGACATCGCCGTTGCCATCCACAATTCCCTGACCCGTAATGGCCACATTCTCCAGATTGACGCCCGATATCGGCGACTGGTTGCGGGCTGCCCGCTTCCCTTCGTATGTACCTTCGACAAGCGCGTACTGACTCTTATCCGTTGTAAACAGCAGCGTTGCTGATTTCTTCAGATGCAGATTGACATTACTTTTCAGCTCAATTGGGCCGGTTATCCACAAACCAGCGGGCACCAGCACCACACCCCCTCCTTTCTGGCTACACGCCAGAATAGCGGCATTGATTGCCTTTGTATTTACCGTAACACCGTCGGGTTTTGCGCCATTCGCCAGTACCGATATCGTGTCCTTACGAAACGTCGGCTGGGCTATTTTAGGCAGGTTCGTCCAGCTGTAGGCCGGAGCTGTTTGGGCCTGTACCGACCAGGTGGTCAATACCAGAAGCGGCAAGCCGATTGTAAATGGGAGTTTTTTCATACCAACTGAGCAATGAGCCTCTAAAGAGTGTTTGTCTAATCTGTTAATTGAGCAACGTAATGTCTGTTATGGATGGCGGGTCAGGTACGTCCTGACGGCGGCTATTGATAACCCTGATTCTGTGTAAACTCGGTTTTGTTGGTTACGGCATCCAGCTGGGTCTGCGGGATGGGACGTAACACATGGTACTCCTGAATATTAACCGCGTTATCAGGCGCATCCGCACGGACACGATCCAGCAGTTTACCCGTGCGTTTCAAATCAAACCAGCGAATCTGTTCCCCGGCCAGTTCACGAGCCCGTTCATCCAGGATAAAATCCAGCGTCACCTCGGCCGACGTAATCTGCATGGCCGCGCTTTTCCCCGACTTGGCCGCCCGCGTCCGCACTACGTTGATGTAGTCGGCTGCGGCCTGCAAATTACCCAGCTTCATCTGCGCTTCGGCTGCAATCAGGTACACTTCGGCCAGCCGGATTACAAATACATCGCGGGCACTCTGGGCTTCGTTCAAACTGGCCCGTGTGGGGTCCATAAACTTCGACAATGTGGGATAGCGCAGGTTGTCTTTTACGGTTCCGTTGGCATTATAAATCTTACTACGGTCGTAAATCTGGTATTTGCGCGTCGCTTCAAACGCATCCGGGATTTCCTTTTTGTACAATATACGGCTGTATCACCCAGGTTCATACCGGCCGGGCGAGAGGTGGAATTAGCGTACCAAACCTGCTGAAACGAGCCTTCGTAGCGGGCATCCTCATCGCTGTACAGATCGAGCAGAAACCGGGATGGCATGTACCGGTTAAAGGGACGGCCGTTGGCTATATCCCGCGTCATACCGGGCCGGTCATCGTACTTCATCAAAAACAACAGGTGACCATTGTTGCTCCCCCGGCTGTGCCCGTACGGATTGAACGTAGCGTTTGCCAGGTCATTGATCGCCAGGTTCGCCGAATAATCCACTACGTAAATAGCCTCTTTGGTTTTCAGATTACTCATTTTCCACAGGTCGGCATAGTTGGCTTCCAGTTTGTAGCTCGTGTTTGCCAATACAGCCTGCGCCATTTCGAGGGCTTCTTTGTTCATACCCCGGGTCAGGTACATCCGCGCCAGAAAGGCCTGTGCAGCTCCTTTCGTCACTTTTCCATACTGAGGCTGCGTAGTGGGCAGATTGGCGGCTGCGAACCTCAGGTCTTCAAAAATCTGGTTATAAATCGTCTCAACGGGTGTTCGGTTGGCGGTCGAAACGATACCATTCGTTTCCTGAGTGGTGAAATGAACGCCCCCCAGGTTTCAACGATGTGCCAGTAATAAAACGCCCGCAGAAACCGCAGCTCTCCTTCGCGAATGGGCCGTAAAGTAGCCGACAAACCAGCTTTATCGATTCGGGCAATCCCACCGTTGCACAGGTTAATAGCCGCATAAAACTCCCGCCATTCGCTGGTCAGTGCCGCATTGCTACCCTGCAGATTCAGGTACTGCGTCAGGTCACGGTACACCTCGCCCGATCCGCTCGTCCAGATATCGGTACCTGTTTCGGCGATGTTGTACCCTTCCTCTTTTCCGTACCACCAGCGCTGATACGTATAGGCGGCATTCACCAACGTTTCGAAACCTTCGGGGGTGGTATACACGGTTTCGGCGGTCAGGCCGCTTGGGTTGTATTCTTCCAGCACATCGTTACAGGAAGTACAGGCAATCAGGAGCAGTACCAATAACCCTGTTTTTTTGATAAAAAAAGATTTCATGTGTATGACAGAGTTTAGGGATTATAGATTGACATTCAGGCCGAATACGTAGAGCTTCGTCATGGGGAAGTTCTCGGAACCGCCCCGCTCGGGGTCGTAGTTCAGTTTAGTGAATGTGAACAGGTTTTTGCCGGTCACATACAGCCGCACCCCCGGATAACCTTTGAGCGCAGAAAGCTGGCCGGTACGTTATACGCGAGGGTAATGTTCCGGATGCGGGCATACGTACCATCCACATACCCAAGCGTCGAGAGGTATTTTAATCCCCCATTTTTATTGGGTCGCGGATAGGCATTCGTTGGATTTTCGGGCGTCCAGTAATCCAGCCCGGCGGTACTGTTACCCACGCCCTGCTGATCGAAACGGGCCGAGCGGTCGGAGTTAATCATCTGACCGACACGTGCATACAAAAACACGTTCAGATCGAATCCTTTAAATTTAATTGTATTGTCGAAGCCGCCACTCCACTTCGGGCGGGGTGTTCCGAGTATGATCCGGTCATTGACGGCGTCTATTTTACCGTCGCCATTCTGATCCTTCACTTTTATTTCGCCCGGCAGCTGGGTTGGGGAAAGTTTGGCGGCTGCATCCGCTTCAGTTGTCTGCCAGATACCCGTTTTTTCATAATCGTAATACACATTGATGGGTGAGCCAATAAACCAGCCGTTGCCGATATCATTTCCACCCGTAACCAGTTCCGTTATTTCTTCCTTGTTTTTGGTGAAGGTAAGATTGCTGGTCCAGCTGAAGTTTGTGGTGCGGATGTTGGTGCTACCCAGCGTAACCTCCACTCCGCGGTTACGCGTTTTGCCAATGTTCTGCTTTACGGTTGTTACGCCCGTTGTTGGGGGAAGTCCACGGTCCAGCAGCAGGTCAGCCGTCCGGGTATCGTAGTAATCGATCGACGTATTGATCCGGCCATTCAGCAGGCCAAAGTCCAGCCCAAAGTTTTTGGTGTACGACAGTTCCCAGCCCAATTCAGCATTTCCTACATTTCGCGAGAAAGTATAAGCCGGTGCCGGCACTTCGTCGTACCCAAAAGCCAGTCGGGTCAGGGTGGTTTGCGTGGCATACGGTCCCGATGGGTCGTTACCGGCAACGCCATAACTCGCCCGTACTTTCAGGTCGCTTAGTCCTTTTACGCCCTGCATGAATTTTTCTTCGATAATCCGCCAGGCAAAGGCCGCTGAGGGGAAAAATGTCCATTTGTTGCCGGTCGCCAGTTTAGACGATCCATCTTCCCGGGCCGTCAGTGTGAGCAGATACCGATCCCGTAACGCGTAGTTTAACCGACCGGCAAATGAAATCAGGTTGTTTCGGCTATAGGCCGAATTGATTTTGATTTCCTCGGTTGCACTGCCCAGCGAATAAAATAACTGCGAAGCCAGGAGCTGATTAACCCCCGATGCCGCTACGTTGTCGCCTGTATTGCCGATGTAACTGGCAATACCCGTTAGGGTCATGGCATGCTGGCCAAAGCTCCGCTGATACGTCATTACGTTTTCCCAGTTTATGCTTCGGCTGTTGCTGGCGTTGTAGGTTGCCAGCGATTTACCTGTTAATGAGCGGTCAATGGATTTAGGCGATGCATACGACCCATCCCGAATGGAAGCCAGATTGACGCCCAGCGTACTCCGGGCGGTAAACCCTTTAAACGGCGTCAGTTCTATGTAGCCGTTGGTCAGAACCCGAGTCGTCAGCACCGAGTTGGTAAATACGTTGGGCTGCTCGTCTGACAGGGGGTTGGCAGTCTGACCATCAAGCATGATGTAGTTGAAATTACCGTTAGCATCATACAGCGAACCCAGCGGACTGATTTTGTTAGCCTGGTTCAGGGGGTCCCGGCGAACGCTCTGGTCGTAGTAGGTAAGCTGGCTCTGAAGCCCGATTTTCATCCAGTCGGTAATTGTATAGTCAACATTCAGGCGGCCGGTATAACGTTTGAGCTGGTCGAGTTTCAGGATTCCTTTTTCGTTGTAATAATCAACCGATATGTACGATTTGAGCCGATCCGTACCAGACCGAACGCCAACCTGATAATCCTGCTGAAGTCCATTATGGATCAAGGCATCCTGGTAGTCGGTCCAGATTCCTTTCTGCAACGCTTCGTATTCGGCTACATTGGTAAAAATAGCCGCATCATCAGCGGGGCTTTTCCAGACACCGGCTGCCCGCCAGGCTTCCCGTTTGAAATCGCGAAAGGCGTTGATATCCATTGCTTTGGGGTACATGGTCACCTGCGAAATTCCCGAGTAAGCGTTGAAGGAGATATCAGGCTTTCCAGACCGGCCTTTTTTGGTGGTTATCAGGATAACGCCGTTAGCACCCCGCGACCCGTAAATGGCAATGGACGATGCGTCTTTCAGTACGTCCATCGTTTCGATGTCGTTGGCATTGATATCTTCCAGGTTGCTGTACTGTATCCCATCGACAATAATCAGGGGGGCATTATTACCCCCAATGGAGCGATTTCCCCGGATGGAAATATTCACTTTGGCACCCGCCTGACCACTGCTCCGGGTAATGTCGGCTCCGGCAATTTTCCCCTGAGCCGCTTCCAGTACGTTGGCCGTTGGCACTTCCTTTAACTGTTCGCTTTTGAGTTGAACAACAGAGCCGGTCAGGTCTTTTTTACGTACGGCACCATAGCCGATTACCACCACCTCGTCAAGTGCGCTGACATCAGGCGTCATGGATACGTTGATGGTTGTCTGACTGCCAACCGCTACGTCCTGGCTCTGATACCCCACAAATGAAAACGTCAGGAGTACACCAGTACCGTCGGGTACCGTTAGCCGAAAGGCACCGTTGGCATCCGTTGTGGAACCGCGTGTCGATCCTTTCACAATCACGCTCACACCGGGCAAAGCAGCATTTTTCTCATCGGTAACCTTTCCGGTCACTACGCGATCAGCCGATTCAGCCGCGGGCGTCAGCACCTGCGTGTGCCCTTCTGCATCAGATTCCAGCACAATTCGCCCGCCAACAAGGCGGTAGGTTAACTTCAGCGGTTTTAACAGCTCAACCAGGACTTCATTCAGACGCTTGTCGGTCAGCGTAATCGTAACTGGCTGATCTACATTAACCGCTTTTGAACTATAGACAAAACGGGCGGCCGTCTGCTGTTCAATCTGCGTGAGTACTAGCCGCAGCCGTTGCCCTTCTATTTTTAACGTAACCGGCCGGTTCATCAATTCCTGCCCATACCCATCGAAGCCAACCGACTGGCTGGCGCAGACCAGGACCAGAATAAGCTGGACAATCGAAACATTCATAAGCCGTAGAAACGAGTGTAGACGCCCTTCCGGAGAGCCAGTGATACGTATAGGTTCTCTTTTTTTCATACTTTTAAGGGTTTTGTTAAATGAAAAGTTGACAAAATCGCTCCTATTGTCGGGTCATGATTTGCGGTCTGGTCGACAAGGGAGAAATCGGGCGCTGGCTCATGTTCGCTGCATGACCAGCGTCTTCTTTGTCATTCAGGGGGAGAAAAGTTGTGTGATCATAGGGTATGAGGATTAAAAAATTGAGGTCTATCGAATCGTCGGTACGTTAATTTTCACATCCTTTTCCGCTGATTAAGATGGTGGTTCCCCGTACTTCATATCGGGCTTTCAGGGCAGCACAAATAATTTCCAGCTGGGTATAAAGCGGCTGATCGGTTAAATCAGCCGTTAGCGGACAGGCGTTCTGGCTTTCATTTTCTACTTCAATTGTGATCCCGTATGCCTGTTCCAGTTGCATCAGCACGTCGGATAATGGCGCATCGTCGTATCGAAACGTAATGGGCTTTTTTTCAACTTCCGGGGTCTGAATAATCCGGGGGGCGTCGACAAGGCCAGTGACAAAGTGCTGTTCTTTTTCGAAAAACGTAGCAGCCTGATTAGGGCGGAGTACAACCCCATTCGCTGTCTGTTGCCGGGGCGTTTCCTGATAGACCGCAACCCGCCCCGTTACTACCTCTACCCGTACCTGTTTTGTAGCCGACTGGCTTCTGACGAAAAAGCTTGTTCCCAGCACTTTTGTGACAACGCTGCCGGTGTGCACATAAAACGGGCGGGCGGGCATCCTGGCCACCTCAAAAAACGCATCGCCCGTCAGGTACACCGTCCGCTTCTCTTTCGTAAAATGGGTTGGAAACCGGACGGCGCTACGGGCTGCCAACCGGACGGTACTACCATCTTCCAAACGGACCACCAGCGGCTGACCGGTGGTATTTGTTCGTTCAATCCAGCCAGGCTTACTGCCCGCAACCGGTGAATCGACGGTGGGAAACTTCTGGCTCGCTGGATAGAAAAAATACCACCAGCCAATCAGGAGCAGCAAAGCCGCCACACCAATCCAGCGATACCGAACCGTATGCAAAGGCAGTACGCGTCCTTCGTTGTAGGCCGGTTCAGTATCCATTTTACGCTGAATCTGGTTCCAGAGCCGATTCTCCAATTCGTCCATATCAAGCTCCTCTCCTGTTGCGCTGGTTTCGGTTTCCAGTAGGCCGTACCAGTGTTCTACAAATGCCTTTTCGGCCGGTGTACATTCTCCGCGAAGGTATTTTTGTAAGAGTTGCCCAAATTTTTTTCGGCTCATGACTCGGTAGCAGTGGGGTTACATTACCTAAGTCAAACAACTGGGCGAAGGACCGCAAATAACTTTATCTGTTATTGAAAAAATACCACTGATATTGATTAAATACGCGATAATTCACTAAATAATACTATGAGCGATTCCTGAGAATGATTGTAGAGAAAGGTAAACCTATAGATAAAAAGCCAGGAAAAGGCTGGTCAGAAGATAGTCGCGTAAATAAATACGTAGTGCTTTGATCGCCTGGCTAAGGTGGTATTCAACCGTCCGTTCCGGCACTTTCAGCTGGGAAGAAATTTCTTTTACCGATTGATATTCCAGACGATTCAGCCTGAAAATCTGGCTGGTTTTTTCGGGAAGGTCATTTAATTGTTTCTCCACAGCCTCAATCAGCTCATCCAGATTCATTTGTTCTTCCGTTGTCGACGATGCTTCTGGCAAATGGGCATAGGCGTAATCGGCGTATTTTTCGTGGATCAGCGTCGATTTAATATGGTTGATTGTCGCGTAACGGATCGCCGTAAACAGATAAGCGTCCAGCCGTTCAATGCGCAACTCGTTACGTCGTTCCCAAAGCTTCAGAAATATGTCCTGCACCAGTTCTTCGACCGCATTCAGCGATTCGATTTTGCGTCGGGCTATGCTGAACAGTTTTTTCCAGTATCGCTGATAAATCTCCCGAAAAGCTGCTTCATCGCCTGTACGAAGGCGGATCAGTAATATTTCGTCGGAAAGCGATTTAAGGTTCATGAACTAGTATCGGCTAAGCAGATTAAAATTTGGACATTTTCCAGAAACAGTTTACTAATCCAACAAGTACGTGTTACGTTACCTACCTATTAAATTCAGTAGTTTACTTAAACCTGCCAAGCAAAAGTTTGATTATTTCTATGCAATCGTTACCGGGAACGTTGCCAATTACGGGAAATAGCTAGTTTATAAGCTAATATTGCTACGTAACGACTCTTCAAAAGCCATCACTTTACTAGACTATATCGGAGATAAGAATTGTATTTTTTGTACAACTCTCGCAAGAGCGTAGCTGGGTCAGTTGTGAATAAAGCTGGTTTTATTATATAATAGGCTAACCAGTCTCAAAAGACCTGCAAAGGTTTGGCTTCCGTGATGACAAATCCAGAAAAGATGACTGAGCTATTTTTCAGCTTAGTAAAACTTACCAAAGCAGAAACCGAACGTAATGGCCACATTCTGAACATCAGATTTTGCAAGTTGGGTTTGATTGGAGAAGCTGTAAAAATTGTAGATAAGACCCGTTCTGAATTTCAGCCACTTTACTACGTTCAATTCGCCGTAAACTTGGGGAGACAGAATAAGTCCATACTGCTTCATTGAACCATCCCCCCTTTTATATGCAGAAAGGTTTGTTGTACTATCTGTCTGTCCCTGACCCAGATAAGCGCCTGCCAATAAATTCTCACCAGCACTAACGCATAGGCATATACGCTTACTAATTATCGCTACGTTGGATTCGGCAGTATTGCCCCACAATCAATTAGGATACTGACGATTCTGACAAAGCGATTATTTACAATTTCACTATCCGTTTGGTAGCGGCTCGGTTGCCGAGCTTAATTCGGAGTAAATACGTACCGGAGGGATATGTCATTAGCGGCAGGATGACCGTTTCTGTATGCATTAATTCTTGCAACAGTACCTGACCAGTTAGATTCATCAGAGTTAACCGGGCTGGGTTTTTGGGCATCAGGCCTCGTATGCGAACCGTTAACGTCGCGGTAGCAGGAACAGGAAATACGTCTGTCTGATCGGCGAGAGTTGGATCATCCATACCTAATAATGGATTTACAGTTACAATGACAAGGCTTCCGGCTAGTGTTCCCGCACCACAGGAATTGCTTACGCTGGTGAGACGATACGCCGTCGTTTTTACTGGCTTACAGGTAAGCGTGTATGGGCTAGCGTTAGCGGATAAAGTCAGTACGTTTCCAGCGCCGTATATGGTGCTGTCGCGGTACGAGAACGTCCAGGGCCCATCGCCTGTAAAAGCCACCGACAAGGTTGCGGATTCCCCTTCGAGGATAGTCTGGCTACCCGCTAACGTAGCTGTAGCCAATGGCCGAACCTTTACCACTAAGGTTGCTCTTGGTCCTTCACAACCGTCGATAGTCTGCGTTACCTGATACGTAATGACGGCTTCCTTATCGGTGCTGATGGTTGGTGTCGTTCGGATTACACGTCCGTCTGCATTATACCAGGTCAGTCCTATGCCCTCAGCTACAACAGCCTCGGGAGCGGCAAACTGGCAGATAGTTTTTTGGGTTACGCTTGGTGCTGCTGGTAATAATTTTATGTTCACAACCAGGGCTGCTCGTAGTCCTTCGCACCCTCTTCGCGTCTGGCTGACGTAATACACCCGCTGGCCAGCCTCAGTTGTACTTACAACGGGCGTAACAGCGGAACCCGTACCACCTGTCGATGACGTATACCAGAGCAGATTTTGGCCAACTGCCTGCAAAAGGGGAGCCGTCGCATTCTGGCAAGCTGTTATCGCCTGCACCGTGGGTGGGGAAGGCGTTGGTACGAGCGTAATCGGGTAGTCGTTGCTTCGTGCATACGGTTTACTACTGATAATTCTGACCCGGTACGTATTCTCGGATAAATTCGGTACGTCTCCCTGTATGGTCAATTCCCCAGTCCCCTCCACACGACTAAAAACGTATGAGTTATTAAACTGGTCAATCAACTGGATCATAAAGACATTACCGGGCTCAAACGCATCGGATGGCTTAAAGGTAATCGTTATTGGTTTGTCGCCACACACGGTTGTGCTGCTTACCTTGCTTACCCGAATCATGGGCGTACTGGCAGGAAATTGAATGGCTGCGATATAGGTTGCGTTAGTGCCGTTTCGGAAGTACGTATTCTGTACGTCATACAACGGCATCCACTTGTATACGACACTGGAATTATAAGTCGCTTTGATCAGAAAATTGCTGTAGCGTATGTGCCAGGGATAATTGATGGCGGTAGGCTGAAATGGATTGGACGGAAACGAATACGTACCGTTACTTTGTGTTTCTGAACTGACGACCGGACTGTCAGCAACGGCATAAGAAAACCAGTCGACAGGATACACGTCCAGCCGTGCGCCCTCTACCGGTAAGCCCTCATCATCTGTTGCCTTTATAGCAATGGTATTGGGAAACGGGCGTGTAATCCACTGGTCGCCCTCGATGGTACCGTCCCCGGTGGAGTTCAGTAAATGGATGGTGTGTTCGTCCCATACGATGTTACCGTAGGGAAAATTCATGATGGAATTAACCGGTTCGAACGTTTCGCCATTGACCGGATTTCTGGACCCTTCGACCCGTAATCCATAGATATCAATGGCGCCCCGGGCATGCCCAAATTCATGCGTTAATCCATCGGTAGCACCGGGGCCAAATGGTCCGCTCCCAAAATCAGTGCTCCACGGCCATTTATGATAGATAACCTGTTGACTGCCTAGCCACCCCCCACCCTGTCCATTAACCGAAAAGCCATCAATGACAACGCAGTAGCGGTAGTTGGGGTGTGGGCGTATGATTTCATCGGTTGCCGCACCATCGAACATATAGATCGAATCAACCTGGAAGTTATAGACCCCGTCGAAACGATCCGTACTGTTGAAATTTGCGTTGACCGTTGCCATTTGTTCTCTGACAATCAACTCAATGGACTTGCTGAGCATCGATTGGTAGAAATCGGCCGTACGCTTTTCAACAGCCACGACCACCCCGAACTTCCAGATGGGTTTAGCATAACCGACGGAGTTAAACGTAGCGATAACGAACGCTGTTAGGAATCCGAAATAGTGACGACAACTCATGGGTCAATAGCCTTTTGCAGATCAAGATCAATTTCCTGGTTGTTCAGTGAGGTTGCAGGTGCTTGTGTATTTTCCGTCCGGCATTACGTCTCCAGAGTAACCGATCGGCAGGATGCTGCCAAAGCCGATAGAACCCAAGGGCCAGAAAAAGCATGGCGGGAAAAGCAGCCCCTAAACCCAGTGGCAGAACAGCAACAGAGAATACCATTCCTGCCAGACAGCCTAGTTTGAACAGTTGGCCAGTCAGAGGCATCGAAATAGCAATCAGTAGCTGACCTGCTGCCACAGTCAGAACAAAAGGCGTGGTGATCGGCTCGAACGGACCCAGAATAAACCATCGATAACCCAGTACAGCATAATCGGCAAAATCAGTGTACACCCAGGGCGTTTCGACGGCGGTAGTGGCATTAAACCAGCTTGCCCAGCCAAACAGAAGCGCCAGACAAAACCGGGCAATCAGGGGACGTTTGTAGCAGGCAATCATCAGCAGGATAGCCGCCAGATTGCTGGCAGAATAGGTCATCCAGAAGATATAATTCGAAAAGAACGTGCTCATGATGCCAGGGGTTTACGGAGTTGTTCGGGCTGAAACTGCCACTGGTGCTTTATGCGTAAGAGTTCACGGAGGTGTTCGGCCTGATCGTCTACCAGCAGACAGCGACGACTTTGGTCAAGCACATGGCTGGAAGCCCTGAAATACGCCACATCGGCCGATGGCATGGCACCTTCGCCCATATACACAAGTAAATACCGGTTCGTTTTCATAGAAATTAGTCGTTTAAGGTTGACTCAGCCGACACTTATTATTTGTTCATCATGGTACTGCTGCCGCCCATCCGACCAGTTCAGGCATACCCGCCAGAACCCCTTGGCAAGCTCAGCTGTCGAAATGACATGGCGGCATTTGGCAGAAGGCGTCACTGGAATCTGAATGTCTTCACGAACGTTGCCTACGGGGCTAAAAATGACATCACCTTTCAGAAAAGACATGGGCAGCACAAAAGCCAGTAGTTGAGAAGCCGGTTCAAAAGTCATTGCTTTAGAGGATTAGTGAATGATGCGGCAACCAGCTTTTCAGAAACTGACCGCCCTAACAAAAGTGGTGGTTGTGAGGCTTATGGACGATGATAACAGTCAGCCATCAGGATGATTGAGTTTAGGCAATCCGCTGATAACAATCAGTAAACGGAGACGGCGTTACATGCATTTTTGGGCTGATTTCAGCGTAATCCATCCAACTTAAACCGCCATGCTACGTACCCTGACAATACTTTTTTTGCTATTTCCTTTCCTGGTTATTGCGCAAACGAACGACGACTGGAATCGACTGCGTCGGTACGCTTCGGATATCGGTGTAGATAGTCTCTGCCCGCAACCCGATGCGGCCTGCCTGAAGGCGTACTTTACGCAGATTGTCTACGGAAAGCCAAACCAACGCCTTGGCTATCAGGGCTTACCAGAGCGGCTTGATACCTTGCGGCTCAGTCGGCTCACGCGGCAGTTTCTGGCGGGTGCCGACTGGTGCCCACTGCTGGATTCGCTGGAATCGCACGACCGTAAATACCGGCAGTTGAAAGCGTATTGTATGCGCTGCCTGATCGACGATTATATGGCCGATTCGCTAACGATGGAGCAGATCCGATCAACGCTGAATTTTTACCGCTGGCTTAATCGGTTTCCGGACGATAAACGGGTGATCGTCAATATCCCCTCGGCTACGTTGCAGGTAATCGACCGGGAAGGAACAACCTTACTGAACAGCCGGGTTATCGTCGGGAAAGCCAGTACGCCAACGCCTTCCTTCAATGCCCAGATTACGAATATCGTTACCTACCCGTACTGGAACGTACCCCGTTCGATTGCGGTAAACGAACTGCTGCCAAAAATCTGGAAAAATCCGTCGGTGGTGCTGGCCGATATGAAACTGCAACTTATTGATGCCAAAGGACGTATTGTTTCGCCCGAATCAATTGACTGGTCGGTGCTTACGATAAAGACCTTTCCCTACCGGCTCCGCCAGTCAACCGGCTGCGATAACGCGCTGGGTCTCATAAAGTTCACGATCAATGACCCGTACGATATTTATGTACACGACACCAATCAACGAACGTTATTTGCCAGCGAGAAACGTACGCTTAGTCATGGATGCATTCGGGTAGAGAAACCCGTTGAACTGGCGAATCTGCTGTTGGGCAGTCCCCGTTTCAGTGCTTCCTTTCTGACCAGTTTCCAGAAACAGGCCAGCCCTAGAACGATAGTCATGCCAAAGGCGGTGCCGATTATTGTTGCCTATAACATTCTTGATGTTGATGAGACCGGGGCCGTTGTCGTTTATAAAGATCCGTATCGCTGGTGGAAATTACCGTTGTAATACGGATGCTACGTAGCATCCGTCGGCTACCCCCGCCCCCTGAAGGGGAGAACTCCGAAGTGGATTCTCTCCCCTTCAGGGGGCGGGGGTGAATTTGCTAGCTTCTAACTTCCGGCATATCCTGCCCTTCCGAACGGATATAATTATCATGTTCAGCGAGTTTATTCCGGCACCACATCGTTAGCGCCTGTATACCCGGCCGTTTCACAATGCGCTGCAGCGCAGCCAGCACCAGTTGATACCGACTCATATTGTTCAGTACCAGCATATCAAACGGTGTGGTAGTACGTCCTTCTTCCATATACCCCCGAACGTGAAACCGGCTCGGATTGGTCCGATGGTGAATCAGCTCGTGAATCAGCGCTGGATACCCATGAAACGCAAAGATTACGGGCCGATCGGTTGTAAAGAGATGCATGAATTCCGACTCCGGTAAACCGTGCGGGTGATCCTCCGGCGACATCAGACTTAACAAATCCACTACGTTTACTACCCGGACCCGAAGGTTGGGCAGATGCTCTTTCAAAATGGCCGCAGCGGCTACAACCTCGTTGGTGGGTACGTCGCCCGCAGCGGCCAGCACTACGTCGGGTTGCTGATTTCCGGCGCTGCCAGCCCACTCCCAGATCGACAAGCCCCGTCTGCAATGCTCCCGAGCCGCTTCGATCGATAACCATTGGGCCTGACAGGCTTTGGAAGCCACAATCAGGTTTATGTAGTCGCGGCTGCGCAGGCAGTGGTCCATTACCGAAAGCAGACAGTTGGCATCGGGCGGCAGATACACCCGCGCTACAGCACTTTTTTTCGCAACGACTGAATTAATAAAACTGGGCACCTGATGCGTATAGCCGTTGTGGTCCTGCCGCCAGACGTGCGACGTGAGCAGGTAGTTGAGCGAAGCCAGTGGTTTACGCCAGGGTGTTTCCTTACTTACTTTCAGCCATTTGGCGTACTGGTTCAGCATCGAATCGACGAGCGGTATAAAGGCTTCATAACAACCAAACAAACCGTGTCGGCCCGTTAGCAGATACCCTTCCAGCCATCCTTCGCAGGTATGTTCACTCAGAATTTCCATTACCCGGCCATCGGGCGCCAGATACTCGTCGGTTTCCACCATCGGTCCCATCCAGGCCCGGCTTGTGGCTTCAAACAGCGGAGTCATGCGGTTCGATGTCGTTTCATCAGGGCACACTACCCGGAAGTTCTGGGCCTTTTCGTTCAGCCAGAATACGTCCCGCAGATACATGGCTAATGTGTGCGTTCCCTCTACGGATACAGCGCTGGGCAACGATACCGTTACGGCATAGTCGGCACTGTTCGGGAGTTCAAGCGGAACCAGCAGGTCACCACCGTTGGCATGTGGGTTCATGCCTATTCGGTGCGGCTTAATCGGGCAAACCCCAGTTACAGCTTCAACAGGCAGGCCATCTTCATCGAACAGCTCTTCAGGCTGATAGCTGCGCAGCCAGTTTTCCAGAATCGTCAGTTGAGAAGGTTTTCCTGCCGGATCGGCAACGGGTAACTGGTGCGCATGCGACGTATTTTCAATCGGTCGATCATCAACCGTGAGGGGGCAGGTCCAGCCTTTGGGTGTTTGCAGAATCAGCATCGGCCATGCTGGCACACCGGTAAGCATTCCTGTCCGGGCAGTTTGCTGGATGGTCTGAATTTCTTCGTACGCCCAGTTCATGGCCTGCCACATAGCGGCATGAACCTGCATTGGATCACTGCCGCCGACGATACGTACCTGATAGCCCAAACCCGTAAACAGGTTAGTCAATTCGGCGTCGCTCATCCGTCCGTAAATCGTTGGGCCCGACAGCTTGTAGCCATTGACATGCAAAATCGGCAGCACCGCTCCCGATGTAGCCGGATTCAGGTATTTGTTGGAATGCCAGGCTGCCGCTAACGGCCCGGTTTCGGCTTCACCATCGCCCACCACACACGCAACCAACAGGTCGGGATTATCGAGGGCGGCACCAAAGGCATGAGACAGGCAATACCCCAGCTCACCCCCTTCCTGTATCTGACCGGGCGTACCGGGCACCAGATGGCTCGGCAACCCGTATGGCCATGAAAACTGACGGATTAGCTCACTCATTCCACTGGCTCCCAATGTATAGCGAGCATCGTATTCACCCAGCGTACCTTCCAGATACAGATTCGCCAGAATAGCCGGTGCCCCATGCCCCGGTCCAACCACCAGCAGTACGTTGGCATCGGTATCCTGAATAAGTCGATTGAGGTGCGCATACGCCAGATTCAGACCCGGTTGTGTTCCCCAATGGCCGAGCAGACGTGGCTTGATATCAGCTGCCGTTAGCGGACGTTCCAGCAAAAAATTGTCGCGCAGATACAGTTGGGCGGCACCAAGGTAGTTGGTTGCCTGCCAGTAGCGATTCACATCGGCGAGCCGTTGACGGGTGGGCTCAATAACAGGAAAGTCGATTAGGTGCTCCATAGGAATTGACATGTAGCGGCTGTGAAATCAGACATTGGTTTGTCCAGACAAATTTGCTGAATACCCCACTCGGCTACGCTGACAGGTCTTAGGCTCACCCATGACTTTCATCAGAAAATACCCATCCCCTGATAAAAGTCAGGCGCTGCACAAACACGTATCAATTAGCCCATACTCAAACGACTGCACCTTTATACCAAAACGTAAAGCCCGATTTATGGCCATAGCTGCAATATCGACTCCTCCCACCCTGACGGGTTTAACGACTGATGAGGTCAATGCGTCACGTGCTCATTATGGCACCAATGCGTTGCCCGATGAGGACAACAACTGGCGGCTTCTTAAAGACGTACTGACAGAACCCATGTTCGGCTTGCTGGCTGGAGCCTGCGCTATCTACGTGTTTCTGGGAGAATGGCACGAAGGGATTGTTCTGGGAATCGCTATGCTCCTCGTCGCGGGTCTGTCCGTATTTGAATCCGTTCGTAGCAATCAGGCGTTGCAGGCTCTCCGACACTTGACGCAGCCTACCGTTCAGGTAATGCGCAACGGTCAGCTTATCGATCTGCCTACGGAGCAGTTGGTTGTTGGCGATGTGGTGCTGCTGACTGAAGGACAAACCGTTCCGGCTGATGGGCTGCTCTTACACGCCAATGATTGTTCTGTGGATGAATCCATGCTGACAGGCGAATCGGCTCCCATACCGAAGCTTGATATAGGAATGCCATTTTTTGGCGGAACGACGCTAACCGCTGGCCGGGCTCAGATCAAGGCCGTTGGCAGCACCACCGAAATAGGCTGGCTTGGCCGGTCGATCCAAAGCATTACCCAGGAGAAAACACCCCTCCAGCAACAGATACACCAGTTTGTGAATCGAATGGCTTTTGTCGGACTGGGCGCGTTTATGCTGGTGTGGGCGATCAACTACGCTCGCTCCGGCGACTGGATCAGCTCGTTGCTGGCGGGCCTGACAATGGCTATGACCATTCTGCCTGAAGAAATTCCCGTTGCTTTTAGCAGCTTCATGGCCCTGGGAGCCGCGCGCATGGCTCGTTTTGGCGTACTGACGAAGCAGCCACAAACGGTCGAAAGTTTAGGATCGGCTTCAGTTATATGCGTCGATAAAACGGGCACCATTACGCAGGAAGGCATGACCTTAGCACAACTCTACGTTGGTTCCGAACACCGTCTTGAATCACTGACCGACGCGTTAACGCCATCTGCTCAGGATGTACTTTCCTACGCTCGCTGGGCGAGTGAACCTGAGCCGTTCGATTCGATGGAAAAAGCGATTCTCACCGCTTATCAGGCTTATGCTTCACCAGACGCCCCGTTGCAGCGCCCGCTGGTGCACGAATATCCGCTTTCTGGAACACCACCCATGATGACCCACGTATACGATCCGCAAACTGGCTCCATACAGGTTGCGGGTAAAGGAGCCGTCGAACGGATTGTCCGGATTTGCCAGTTACCAACCAACGAAGCCGATGCCATTTTGCAGCAGGCCAGCCAGTTATCGGTCAAAGGCTACCGCGTGCTGGCGGTTGCCGGGAGCCACTGGTCTGGCAGTGCGTATCCAGCCAGTCAGGATGATTTCGACTGGTCATTTAAAGGACTTATCGCTTTCGAGAATCCGCCGAAAGCCAATGCCGGATGGGTGATTGAGCAGTTTAAGCAAGCGGGTATTACGGTCAAAATGATTACGGGCGATTACCCCGAAACGGCCATTTCTATAGCCCGGCAGGTGGGTTTGGCCCATGAAAGCCAATGGCTGACTGGAACGCAGGTAATGGCCTTATCCGACGATGACCTGCGCCAAGCCGTTACGGAAGTGAATGTGTTTGCGCGTATGCTGCTTCAGGCAAAACTCCGGATTGTTCAGGCGCTTAAAGAAAACGGGCAGGTGGTAGCCATGACCGGCGATGGCGTCAATGACGGCCCCGCACTCAAAGCCGCGCACATTGGTGTAGCCATGGGGCAGCGGGGAACCGAATTAGCCAAACAGGCAGCATCGCTTATTCTGACAGAAGACGATCTGGGCAGTATGGTGGAAGCAATTGCGCTCGGACGGCGAATTTATCAAAACCTGAAAAATGCGGTCTCGTACATTGTGTCCATCCATATTCCGATTATCCTGACCGTCACCCTTCCGCTACTGGCGGGCTGGCAATACGCCAATCTGTTCAGTCCGATTCATATCATTTTGCTTGAACTGATTATGGGCCCGACCTGCTCCATTGCCTTCGAACAGGAACCCGCCGAAAATGGGCTAATGCAGCAACCGCCAAGGCCGCTCAACACAACATTTTTCAGCTCAGCCGAACTAAGAATGAGTCTTGTTCAGGGTTTGCTTATTTCGTTGGCTACGCTGGGCGTTTATTATCAGGCCATGTAGGCAGGAAGTTCGGCAGAAATCGTACGAACCATGACCTTTACGAGCTTAATCATGAGCAATATCTGGTTAACGCTTGTTAGCCGTTCCAATCAGGATACGTTTTTGAAAGCTCTTCAAAAGCCAAACCCGGTTCTGTGGAGCGTCATTGGCGTTACGCTCTCCATTCTATGCATAACCCTGCTGGTTCCAGATATTCGATTCCTGATGCAGTTTGCACCGTTACGCATTACCCAATTCTTTGAGTGTATCCTGATCAGTTTTGCAGGGACAGGCTGGGTAGTAGCCTACCGCTGGTGGAAGCGGCCAGGCAATTGATCAATCATTCAGCAGATTTTTGGGCAACAGGGCCAGCAGATTTGTTTCCGGCAATCCTTCCTGCCGCCATAACTCAATACCCTGTAACAGCAACACAAAAGCGGGCAGTTGTTTCAGATCAAAGCTCTGCACGATCATAGGATGGGCAGTTTCCTCAATTTTTATTACCCGAATTTTCCCAGAAAGCTGCGGCTGCAACTGCGCAACCATTTCCTGAACAACTGGCTTGACATCGGCTGGCAAAAACGTTAGTAATACAGGTAATGCCGAATCAGACATCATCAGCTTCGTGTGACTTGTATTCATAAAGTAGAGTACCCTATTCTTTTTCAGGGGAGAGATCATAGACCGACGCAAAGATGTATAGCAATTATTTTTCAGGACATGACCGTCGTCATGTTTTCAAATAATATTTTATTATAACATTTTACATTTACGGTAACATAATGTACCTTCGCAAGCAATTGCGGTGAGTTTTTGTCCGAGCAGCTTAAATTTTTATTGCTATAGTACAAAATCATCTCCGTTTAGAATTATAAATTATTATTTGCTCTGACGAGGTTTTACTCGCGTTATTTGTTTGTAAAATACCACCTCATAACCATTAACCGCTGCAGAGCCCAATCCATGTTTAGGGAAGCCTATGCCAACGTTCTGATGAACATCCTGTTTGAACAGGACAACGACTTTCTGGCTGTGTATGATTTCCAGCAAAAGCGTTACCTACGTATCAACCAGGTCGGCGTTCATATGCTGGGGTACCCCTCTGAGCAGTTGCTGATGGATTTGCCTCAGCTCACATTCAGAAACCGGCCTTTAGTTGCTGAAGAACAGAATAGCGTTATCGAGCAAATACTTCAAACGGGTTACTACGAAGAAGAAACGGAGTTAGTCCGGTATAATGGGGAGACGTTCTGGGGACGTATAACGATCAAGTTATTTTCGGACGACCAACTGGGTCTGGTTCGTATAACAAACATAGACCGGCTCCACCGCACCGAACGGGAGCTAGACCATAGTGTCAGGCGCTATGAAGCTATTTTCACGAGTGCGACCATAGGCATTATCGTGTCTGATGAAGAAGGAAAAATTGTATCGACCAATCACCTGGTCAATCAACTGTTTGGCTATGATACGGGTGAGCTGACGGGGCAGGCTATCGAGCGATTGGTACCCAACAGCATTAGCAAGTATCACCAGAAACTACGTCAGTCTTTCAATGCCAGCCCGCAGGCCAGACCCATGGGCCACAACCGTGATCTGTATGCCCAGCGCAAGGATAATAGCCTGTTTCCGGTCGAAATCAGCTTAAGCTATTTTCACCTCGACAATACCCTGTACGCTGTTGCCTACATCGTTGATATTACGTTCAAAAAGGAAGCCGAACGGCAGTTGCTGGAGCAAAAAACGCAGGTTGAACGACTCAATACGGAGCTGGAACAGAAAGTTGCCGACCGGACGCAGGCGTTGATGGATACGCTGGAGCAACTGGAGCGATCGAAAGACGAACTGGCTCAATCGTTGAAAACCGAACGGGAGTTAGGCGAATTGAAATCACGCTTTGTATCGATGGCCTCCCATGAGTTTCGGACTCCTCTGACGACCGTTCTGAGCTCAACGACACTGATTGAAAAATACCCTGATACTGACCAGCAGGATAAACGGCTCAAGCACCTTCAGCGTATCCGGTCGTCGGTTAAGCACCTCAATGATATTCTGGAGGAGTTCCTGTCGGTAGGCCGTTTAGAAGAAGGCAAAGTCAGAGCCCATCCGGCCTGGGTCGATCTGCCAGTTTTAGTGGAGGAGGTTGTCAACGACATGAACAGTCTGCTGAAAGCCGGGCAGGAAATTCAGGCCGACATCAAGTGCGGTCATTCGATCTGGCTCGATCCTTCCTTGCTCCGGAAAGTCGTCGTCAACCTGCTGTCGAATGCCATAAAATATTCCAATGAAGGGTCGCTGATCCGGATTGAAGCCCGGTGCGTCGATCATCACCTTACCTTTTCGATGATCGATCAGGGTATCGGTATCGATGCCGACGACCAGCAACACCTGTTTGAACAGTTTTATCGGGCGCGAAACGCTACGTATGTGCAGGGAACTGGGCTGGGTCTGCACATTGTGGCCAAGTATATTGAATTAATGCAGGGGACAATCTCCCTGAAAAGTGAATTAAATAAAGGAACGACCGTTACGTTCATATTGCCGAATGAAGACCATCCTCTTGATTGAAGATAATAATGCAATTCTCGAAACGACAGCTGAGATACTGGAGCTTGCTCACTATAAGGTGCTGACAGCAGCTACCGGAGCTATTGGCATTACGTTAGCGCTGGCAACCCGGCCTGATCTGGTAATTTGCGACATTACTATGCCCGGTATGGATGGCTATGGGGTGCTTCAGGCATTCAACAGTAGCCCTCAGTTAGCCGGTGTACCGTTCATTTTTCTGTCGGCCCGAACTGAACGTACCGATCTGCGCAAGGGAATAGAATTAGGCGCCGATGACTACCTGATCAAACCATTTGGCGAAAGCGAACTGCTCATGGCCATCGAAAAACAACTGAGTCGGCTATCAAATTAATACGGTACGATTACTGGCCAGAAATGAGTGTGTACCTTCCTGCTTCAAGTCTTTCTCTGCGGCCTGTCCACAATCATCTTACTGTCTGATTAATAGCATTCTCTATGGCTTACCAACCCGCTACATTTAACCCAGCGGCTACGGAAACAGCCCGCTTACCTGAGCTATGCTGAGCAAATTATCTTCTGACGTAATTGAGAGTATGCTGGTCAATCAGTATTTCGGTCGTATTGGCTGTGCTGATGAGAGCCGGGTTTTGATTGAGCCAGTCATGTATTATTACGATGGCCACTCGATTTACGGGCTTACCCGCCAGGGCACCAAAACCGAACTATTGCAAAAGAATCCGAACGTAGCGTTTGAAATCGACGAAATGCTCAACCAGGACACCTGGCGCAGCGTAGTGATTGAAGGAATTTTTGAAGAATTACAGGAGGATGATCGCGATTCAGCTTTGCAGCTACTTCAACAGCGAAAAATTCCGGTCTTCGCGGATGAACGACTTGGCTATATTGGTGTTGATGCGCCTGTTGGCCACAAAGTTGTCTACCCCGTTATTTATCGAATTCGTATTACCAGCAAAACAGGCCGCTGCTATCAACGGCATCCCGATCAGGGCTAACCGCACTTTAGGCGGATATGAATAGTACGTTACGTTAGGTATTGGCGGTGACGAATTCCATCGGACTACTAACTGGTTTCTGTATGTGTCAACCGGCGTGTAAAGCCTAAAGAATACCCGCAGGTTCCTGAAGCCGAGTAGGATACGGCCTGACCCTACGTACCCGTCAGATCTACCAGACTCCTCGCAACGACCGGGGCTTGTTGCATCATGGAGTATAGTCGGTCATTAGGCACAAACTGAGACTGGTTTTGGCCGGGCAAAATCCAGAGCAGCTTTATCTGTGCTGCATACCAGTCCTGCCTTATTTCTAGTTTGATGTCATAGCGTTTGCCAGCCTCCATGTGGATTGAAGCACTCTTCGTCATCGACCAGGGATGTACAGTCCAGTCATCAACCAGCAGGGTATTGTTTAGCCAGACCCGAACCCCGTCATTATACACGACTTTTATTTGATACGTACCTGTTGTTGGGGCTTCGATCTGGCCCATCCAGCGAGCGGTCCAATTCCGGTTATCAGCCGGCATACCCGGCCCAACCTGACTCACCCAGGTCAAATCCATAGGACTGTCGACACGGGTAATGACCGGCGAGCCGCTCAGCTCCTGATTCGGGAAATACGTTCCCGTCAGGCCATTTCCACTCCCTTTACTCAGGCCATTCTGAAACACCTGAAATTTCTCCGAATAGGCCGACGAATTGCCCGCCACCGATGAAACCACCCGAACCCGATACGTACCATTTGCATTAGAGGGTAGATACACTAGCAGCGGGTTAGCCGTACCGGAGCCAAGCGTAGCCACAAAATTACCCGATTCATTCATCAGCTCCACACTGTATACGGCAGTTGCAGCGGGTCCAGATGTCATGTAGCTCACGTAGAGGTGTCCGCCCGCATACTGCCGGGCCGGAGCGGGCAGTGCCGCTGTAATCGTAGCTGGCAGGTCATTCAGCCGATACGCCTGGGCTGTATTGAAGAAAGCATCGGGTAAGGACTGGCTCCACAAATCCGCTAACAATCCCATCTGATTGGGAGAAAAGTGCGTCCGATCCGGATTGCGGAAGGCATCGCCATAACTATCCGTATTAGGCCCGGCATAGCAATTGGGTACGGTACTCACCAGTCGTCGTTGCGCGGATCGGATGTTTTCGTCCCCTCCGCCATCGATCCAGGAGGTTTGCGAGATGATCCAGGGCACCGAAAAGTTAAGCTCCGACCGGGTTTTATTGATGAGCGCTGAGATGTTGTTGTAATACGCATCACCCGATTTCCCTTTATCACTCTCGCCCTGAAACCACAAAATTCCCCGAAGCCCTGTTCGCCGAACGTAGTGATTCAGCGTAGCGCCCAAAGCCCGATACGGCTGAAGGGCTTCCTGTCCGCTCCAGAGCTGAGCATCCGGTACGTTCAGATTGCCCTGGGCGGTTCTGGCCCATTGCTCGGAACTGGTTCCTCCTATCGCAGCACCCAGTATCAACACCGGGCAATTCAACCGCTGGACGAGCTTATCGCCCAAGGCCCCGTAAAATTGCTTGTTGTTTGTTGGCCCGACCGTAGCCGCCCCGTCCAGATGGTGAAACTGAAGAGCCAGCTGATATTCCCGGATAGCCCCGTCAACAGCGGCCACGCAGGACACCCGGTCGTCGGTCGCATCAGGTCCACCGGGAAAGCCCTGTGCATTGGATTGACCAGAAGCGATGATCACCTCGCCTACACCCACGCGATCAATAATCCAGTAGCCCGTTTGGGAAGTGTTGGCCAGAGCACGTATTTCAAGTTGATACCAACCTGCTGTCAGCGAAATCTTGCCAGCAAAGCTTCCATTCGATGCACTACCAACGGTTGTCCAGTCGACAGATTGCCCTCCCTTAAGGGGAGTGGCTTTAGCCTGAATCGATGTAGCATTGGCTGAACATGTGCCCTCGATGGGCACGTTTGCGCGGTTATCGCTACCGCGCTGAAACACAATGCGCGATACGGGTAATGTAACCTGCGAGAAGCTCCAATCAGGTAATATGCATAGTAAAAACAGGGTTAGAAGTCGACGAATAATTTCCATGATGGCTGTTTAGCGTGAGTAATGAACTAATGTACTCCACCTTAAAACGCCATCTACCAGCAAAGGGTTGTATCGAAAAAAAATTCTAACATTGACGCATAAACGATTTTTTTAAACGCGTACCTTTTAGTAGGTAGCAAGGCAACAGTTTATGAATTCGGTATAGGTTACGTATTGCCGTCGATATCTGTCCATTACGTATCCTTCCACAGAAATACACGCAAAAAATCATTCCCCACATCCGGCCTGGATGTGGGGAAACTCTACACCTGAATCAGAATATTAGTCTGTTTATTGGGCCAGATACCCCCCATCGACCGGGTAATACGAGCCTGTCACGAACGATGCTTTTTCTGAAGAAAGCCAGATAACCAGTTCGGCCACCTCCTCCGATTTACCCAGCCGCCCGATAGGGTGAAGCCCAACCAGCATCGCTCTGGCTTCCTGAGGCAGAACTCCTAATAAAGGCGTATCGATATAAGCCGGACCCACGGCGTTGATCCGAATACCGTTGGCGGCATATTCTATGGCCGCGGTTTGGGTCAGTCCCACCACGCCGTGTTTGGCCGCTACGTAACCGGGGGCCTGCGCCGTACCCACCTTACCCAGAATGGAAGACATATTGACGATGGAACCGGGGCTATTCTGCTTCAGCATGGCTTCCAGTTCGTACTTCATACAATAGAAAACGCTGTTGAGATTAACATTAATGATCGTTTGCCAGCCAGCTACTGAATAATCGGCCGTCAGGTTCATTTCACCCCCAATTCCGGCATTGTTGAAGGCGATATCCAGTTGCCCGAATGTCGTGACGGTTTCCTGAATAAGTTGCTGGCACTGCATTGGATCACCAACGTCAGCCTTGAAAAATTGAGCGATACCACCCTGGCTACTGATCTCCTCAACAACGGTTTGTCCTGCCGTTTCATTGACATCCGAGAGCATGACCTTAGCTCCGTGCCGGGCATACAGTAAAGCGGTTGCTTTGCCAATTCCCGAAGCAGCTCCAGTTACCAGGGCGGTTTTTCCCTGTAAGTCCTTATCCATGATTGAAACCATAAAATGTAAATGTTTTAGCGGCAGTATAGGCCTTTTTTACTATTGCAAATCAACGGTAATTGATCAGGTTTGTTCATGACCCAGACTACCAAGTATGCTGATTAGAATCAATCGGTTACCTAAGAATAGTCATAAAGCAGTGTTCAAAATCCGGTTTTAAAATAGCCGACAATTTGCCTCTAAAAACGCTTGCTGAACTCAATAATAGGCTACCGGAATCCAGCAAATGAACATATATTCCACTTAGAAGGGTGAACTGATGGACTAATCACACCCGGCTAAATTCGTTGCTTAACTGATGAAAGGCATGTATTCTCCTGAGGAATATCATAGACCGACGCCTACAAATAAGCCAATTTTGTTGACATAGAACGTATCTACCCTTCGTCATGAACATCGCCTTTTATAGTGCACACTCTTTCGAACAACCCTGGTTTGACACCTATTCCAGTCATTCCATTACGTATATCCCGAAAGCACTGACTATAAAAACGGCGATACTGGCCAAAGGACACCACGCTGTTTGCGCCTTCAGCAACGACGATTTGAGCCGGCCTGTGCTTCAGGTTTTAAAAAAATGGGCATATCCGTTATAGGTATGCGCTGCATGGGACTCGATAATGTCGATCTGAAAGCAGTGGCTGACCTGGGTATTACGCTTCTGCAGGTACCAGGCCATTCGCCCTACTCGGTGGCCGAACAGGCCGTGACATTGCTGCTCGGTTTGGTTCGGCACCTGCCTGAAGCAAATCACCGTGTCCGAACGGGTAATTTTGCGATTGACGGACTGATGGGCAATGATCTTCACGGAAAAACAGTGGGCGTTATTGGTGCCGGGCGTATTGGTAAAGTATTTGCCCGAATCATGCTCGGTTTTGGCTGTAAGGTACTGGCCTACGACCTGCGCCCTGATCCACGCCTGATTGAAGCCGGAGTTCAGTATTGCCTGTTATCCGACATACTAACCCAGTCGGATATCATCTCGCTTCACTGCCCGTTAACACCGCTTACGGACACCATTATTGATGTCTATTCGTTGTCGGCCCTGAAACCGAACGCCATTTTGATCAACACCGCCCGTGGACGGCTGGTCGATACGAAAGCCGTACTGAACGCCCTCGATGCCGATCAGCTGGGTGGTTATGCCGCCGATGTTTATGAGCAGGAATGGCCCTATTTCCATTACAATTACTCGACAAAACCCATTGCAGACGACTTGCTGAATCGGTTACGGAGCCACCCCAAAGTCCTGTTGACGGCTCATCAGGGATTCCTGACCGAAGAAGCGTTACGGCAGATGGCACGTAATCTGCTTAATCAATTTACTTTCTACGCCAATCAACAGATGATGATGGTCACCAAGGCATCGATGTGCTAGGTTGGTCTGACACGCTGCGCCAAGCCTGTCCAGCTGATTATCATCGCAAGCAATTTCTGGTATTCCCGGCCGACGTACTCCGTTCATCACCTGTTCAATACGTTATGCTATGTTCCGTATCCTGTTTGCTTTCCTGCTGCTGGCTCATGGCCTCATTCATGTATTGGGTTTTGTAAACCAATGGCATCTGGCTGCGGTCAGGCAAATGACCAACAAAACGTTGATTCCCGTTGCGGTCGTTACGTCAAAATGGCTGGGCCTGTGCTGGTTACTCATCAGCCTCGGCTTTCTGGTGGCTCTGGTGGGCTACTGGTTCCGTCACGACTGGTGGCAGACCGTAGCGCTGGTCAGCGTGATTCTGTCGCAGGCGCTTATTATTCTGTACTGGACCGACGCCCGTACGGGCACAGTGGGTAACGTACTCATTCTGCTCGCCCTGGGACTCAGCTATGCCCATACTCAATTTGAGCAACGGGCCGATTCAGAAGCTCAGCAGCTTATGAGCCAGGAAGCTTCTGATAAAACGATCGTTACCCAATCGATGCTGGTTGGGCTCCCCACACCCGTTCAGCAATGGCTGACTACCAGTGGCGTTGTTGGGAAAGAGCGCGTTCATACGGTACGCCTTCGGCAACACGGCCTTATGCGGACCAGTCCTGATGGTCAGTGGCTCCCCACCGAAGCCGAACAATATATCGGTGTGGATGAACCCGGCTTTATCTGGAAGGCGGATGTCCGTATGCTGTCGTTCCTGCCCCTGGCTGGCCGGGACAAGTACGCCAATGGGAAAGGAAATATGCTGATAAAGGCGCTATCCGTTTTGCCCATCGTCAATGCGTCGGATGCCAAAACCGATCAGGGAACGTTGCTACGGTATCTGGGCGAAATGTGCTGGTACCCATCGGCAGCTCTTAGCCCGTTCATCACCTGGCAGAGCATCGATGCTTACCACGCTCAGGCAACAATGACCTACAAAGGCGTATCGGCTTCGGCCATCTTCATGTTCGATGAGCAGCATCGGCTGGCCGGTGTTTCCGCCAAACGCTACAAAGGCAGTGGTGCGGAAAGCCAACTGGCCGACTGGTACATACCCGTTCGCGACTGGAAGCTAATGGATGGGGTCACGATTCCTGTTAAGGGGGATGTTATCTGGAAATTACCTGCCGGCGACTTCAATTACTACCAGTGGGAGATAACCGACATCGATTACAACAAGCCGGTGCTGTACTGACACGTAGCACGCTGGCAGAATCCGTCTCGTAAACTACCTATCAGCTCATGAAATCATTAACTCAACTTCTTCCGGTTCTTTGTTTTGGTCTGCCTGCGCTGGTTTTCTGGTCATGCGCGGATCACGAACCTCAACCCACTCCTGACCAACTCCTAACCGGCTGTACGGTAGGATGGTCAACGACAAGTCAAACTGCTCAGGGCTCATTTATTGGCGGACTCGCACCCAGATGCTATCGGCTGGTTTTCGGTCAGGATGGTAAATTGACGGTGGATCGGTCACGGTGCACGGGTGTAGATACCGCCCCCCTGTCGCTTGGCAATTGGGCCGTCAGTTCCATTACTATTACGCTTCCCAGCCGAACTTGGAATATTTATGGCATTCCAGGTCCCCATCGGCTGGATGAGTTGACCAGCACGACATTACGTTTCAGCTACCGGGGCGACCCCGACAGAATTGAAGAAACCTGGTCCTGCCGCTAACGCCTTTGGTATGGCGGGGGTATGGTCGCCGAAGCCCATTCAGATGGCAGCTAACGAGTATGATTAATAGATAAAGGATGAAATGCAAAAACGCGGGTTGTTAGCCCGCGTTTTTTGTTGACTGCCCATGAAGCTTATTTTACATTTTTCCAGCTGCCTGCATCGTGCAGATCAGAAACGCCCTGACTAGTCAGAAATTCTTTGGCCCGGGCACATTACGTATACCTGACGCGCAACAGAGAATGATGGGTTTCTGGTAACGTTTAAGGGTATCAATTTCGGTCCCCAGCCGATCCAGCGGAATATTGATAGCCCCATCCGCATGGACTGCGGTAAATTCGCCCGGTGAGCGAACATCAACAATGACTGCTCCGCGCGATAAGGCGTCGCTGATAGCAGCGGTACTGGTTCCGCCAAAAAGCGATTTCAGTAGATTCATCATTCGATAAATTTTATGAGTTTATGGAGCAAATCTCTTAAACCATTCCGGCCCAATCCGTGACAATTATCACGTAGCGTTATCTAGCGGCCAATACGCATCACCAATACCGGTGTGTTTGCATGATTCAGCACGTCTTCGGCTACGCTACCCGCAAACATATGCCGCAACCCTTTATACCCGTGCGTGAACAAAACAATCAGATCGGCATTGACCTCCTCGGCATAGTTTATAATGCCATCAGACACATCCCTGGCCTGTCGTACCGTACATTCAAAATCCGTAATACCTTTGGCGCTGGCAAATTCGCTCACCCAGTCCCGTACGCCCTCAGGGACCCGGCTATCAGTTGGGGTTGTTACGTACAGAAACTGGTGTAAACCCCGCTTGCCCAGTTGAAAAGGATAATGCTGAACCGCTTTCAGGCGCTCGTCGATATCGATGGCACAGACGATGTTTTCAGGTCGAAAATGCGCAATCGGGTGCTTCACAATCAGTACCGGACAGTGAGCATACCGAACAATGGTTTCGGCATTTGACCCGATTAACCACTCTTCCAGACCAGAGGCCCCTTTTGAGGTCATGACGATCAGGTCGGCAGGGCGATCCGTTACGTTGTGTACGAGTCCTTCGCCATTTGCCAGCAAGGTCGGAAGGATGGTCACCCCCTTGTATTTTTCGTTGGCAATTAATCGATCCAGCGCGGCCTTTGCCTCCTGTTCAATTTCCTGACATTCTTCCACTGTTCGGTTTACAGTAATCGGTGCGGCCTCTGCATAGGCCGGCATCGGTAAAGGATAGACAACAGAATGCACAAGCCGAATGGTAGACTGACTGGTTCGGGCCAGGTCAACAGCCACTGACAGAGCAATATCGGTATCGGCACTCAGATCGGTTGGAACAAGTATCGTATTCATGCGTCGGTCGGTTTTGATTTCGTAACAAAGTAACCCGGCGAAGCCTGCCCATATCCTGACAACCGCTGTGTAACGCGCTGATTTATATCACACTTTCAGCTGACCAGGCTTCGGGTTTCATAGTCAGGTCAGATGTAGTTTTACTACGTTCAATCACTTCCCAGTTTGTAACCCCCTCAAAAAAACCGCTTTCACGAAACTCGCCTTCACTCATGGAAACACTGGATAATCTGATCACTCTGGCCTACGTAGGGATCAACGCCTTTTCCGTTGTACAACTGATCGGCAGTTATCGCTGGCCAGCTATCGCCCGGGTGATTTTCTTCCTGATTTTCATCCTTGCCGCCATCATCAACACGCGCAACGGATTCGAAACGCCCTGGGTCTATCAGAGTTATGCCGACTACGCCGTACCGCTCTACCGTCGGTTTATCCTTGGGGCTTTTGAACCCCTCACTACGCCCCTGGTAATCAGTATAGCCGCAGCGCAGGCGTGTATTGCAGTGTCGATGTTTATGAAAGGAGCCTGGTTTCGCGCGGGTTGTCTGGCCGGAATTATCTTCTGTATAGCCATAGCTCCGCTGGAACTTGGCTCCGCTTTCCCGGCTACGCTGCTGCTGGCCATGGCTTTTTATCAGCTTTTTCGGCTCGAAAGTCGGCATACGCATCCGACGGCAAGACGGGTGCACCATCGCGGCCGTGTTTCGCTGCCTGTCCATTAACCTTACCGACTACCAATCTGGTGCATGAGATGTCAGAATACGTAGCAACGGTTCGCCTGATTACTCTCAACCGCTCGTCTGACCATAGACAGTGACCTACCTTTGGACACGCTCTATGTTTGTTTCGGATTTGCCAAACAACCTTATCCTACACTATGATACCAACTGAGCCAGCCACCGTCGAAGCACATCCCCGGCACACCATTCGCCCGCTGCTGACGGATACGCTGACCCAGGCTCTCGACGGCCCGAAAGGCCGAAGGTCGGAGTTGCGGTTTATTCTTCAGGTGGGGTGGCAGTTTCTGAAAGGACTCCGAACCCTTCATTTTGTGGGTCCATGCATTACGGTCTTCGGCTCGGCCCGTTTTCGGGAAGGGCATCCGTATTATGAACTCGCTCGTCAGGTAGGTCGGGCCATTCACGAACTGGGATTTACGGTTATGACCGGCGGTGGACCAGGTGTAATGGAAGCCGCCAACCGGGGTGCATACGAAGCCGGTGGCCGATCTGTCGGGTGTAATATCCGGCTGCCCTTTGAGCAGCAGCCTAACCCCTACCTGCACACGCGGGTAACCATTGATTTCTTCTTTGTGCGAAAAGTATTGCTCTTGAAATACTCGTACGCGTTTGTTGTGCTGCCCGGTGGCTGGGGCACCATGGACGAACTCTTTGAAACCCTGACCCTGGTGCAAACGGGCGTCATACAGCGGTTTCCGGTGGTCTTGATGGGGCGCGATTATTACCAGCCATTGCTGGCTTACATGCAGGATATGATCCGGGCAGGAACCATCAGCGAAAAAGACCTGCAATACGTTTGCCTGACCGACGACGTAGCGGAAGCCCAGCAGCATATTCAGACGTTCGTACAACAGTATTATAAAATTATCCGTCGACGCAAGCCGCTGTGGTGGTTGCTTGAGCGCGTGTGATACGCCACCCTTACTCGTCGACAAGGCCATTGTTAAGCTTACCCATCAAATTTCAACATACCATGAAGATTCTCTTATTAACCGATTTCTCAGCCGCATCAAAACATGCCATTGCCTATGCGCAGGCATTGTTTGCCGATACAGCCGCCGATTTCTGTTTTCTTTACGCCTGCCCCATTGAACCCGAGATGGAATATGCGGGGGCTACGCTATTGGCCGAACGCTGGCAGGCGGCAGAACCGAAGCTCGTTCAGCTTCGGGCTGAGATGACGCAACAACCCGAACCGGGCTACCATACATACCGTACCCTCCTCAAAATGGGCGCTCCAACCGAAATCGTTAACCAGTTGCAGGACGAGGACCCGTTTGATCTGATCGTACTGGGAGCCAGTGGCTCAGGCTGGAGTGAATGGATGGGCAGCGTTGCTACAGATATGGTCCGTGAGGCAAAAACAAACGTACTGGTTGTGCCTGCCGCAGCGCCGATTCGGCCCCTTGAGCAGCTGGTGCTGGCTACCGACTACCGCTCGATCAACAATACAAAGTCGTTGACATTACTCGATGACCTGGCCAGCCGAAAAGCCGCTCAGTTAATACTGCTGACAATTGAAAATCCCCAAAGGCCCGGTACCCATACTCCGGTCCCCGCCCGTGAGTTTGTGCTGGCTGCACTGGACAACGTACAGACGACCACGTACACGATCCATGACGATAATGTGCTCCACGGGATCAATACGTACCTAAAAACGCATACGGTCGATTTGCTGGTTATGGTGCCGCACCACAAAAGTCTGTTTGATGTGCTCAGCCGCAACAGCATCAGTCGTTCCATAGCATTTCACCCATCCGTACCGCTGTTAACCCTTTACGATGAAGCGATTCCTCCGGTTACCACCAACGAGTCATCGGCAATCGACGAAATTCCGTTTGCCACGTATCTATAAATCAACCCGACCATGAGAACCGATAAATACCATCAGCTTAATGAAGTTCACCTGCTGCAACGTATCTGGCGTAGTGAACTGGAACTGGCCCTTCAGCAAGTAACATTTTGGGAAGAGTTACTGGGCAGTCTGGACGAAAACCTTGACGCCAACAAAACGACGTTTGACGATACCTGGCAGATGGAACTGGGGCAGCTTCACCATTTTCGCCGACTCATCAAGCGGTTGCAGGAAGATTTGCAAAGTCTGGATGAACAGGTCGCTCTCGGCGTACGTACCGACCATGTGCTGGACAAGGAAACCCGCCTGAATCAACAGTACCTCCGCGAAGAAATGGATAGTTTCCACGCTGACTTCCGGACCTTCAAAAACGGAGTCCGACGGTATATAGCGGCCGAACCCGCTTTCTAAAAATGTTCATTCCGGCTGACTCTCACAAGCCAGCCGGAATGAATGCTTACGGCCTATTTTATTTTTACCATCATGGTAATAATGGTTGCCACCAGCGTAGTGCTCCCTCGGGCATCGTGACTAAAGCGCCACTCCAATGCCTTTGTGGAAGGCTGCCCCAATACACCAGGCGTGAACTACCGAATGGCCCTTTGGGCATTGAATCGGCCAAATGGCCTGATCGACACAAACGAGTTACGCCTGGCGAGTAATTCCAGACTTGCCGTATGCGCAATCATCCTCCAGTTATCGACGTAGCAGTCAATCAGGATTCGGGCTGAATAAGTGCAGGGTCGGTTTTAGGTCTGACTTTCTTCGGCGCAGAATCAGGCAGAATGGGCAATGTGAGTACTGGAATCGGGGCATGATTGGCAACATCTTCGGCTAAGCTTCCCTGTATCAGATGACGCAGCCCCTGGTATCCGTGAGTACCGAGCACAATCAGATCCGCTTTTTTATCCTGCGCGAAATGCAATAAGGCTGTTTCCGGATCGTATTCGTCCAGTTGATTCAGAATGCATCCCCCAGGCAATGCCGTGCTGCAAAAGCATCCATTCGGGGCTTTATTTTGTGAGTTGGTATAAAATGGCTGAGTGTGTTGACAAACAATAGATGAACCGTCGGGTAGTCGAACTCATCGAGTAAGGTTTGCAGCAGGTCGATGGCCGAATCATATTGATCCTGAAAGTCGGAAGCGAATACAATCGTTTTGACCGACAGATAAGCCGGTGGATTTTTCAGTACCAAAACGGGCACTTTGGCACGACGTATCAGATGTTCGGCATTCGAACCCGTCAGCGTTTCTTTCCAGCCAACAGCCCCTGTTGAAGCGACCACCAGCAGATCGGCGTCGGCCAATCGGGCATCGTCCAGGAAATCGGCCGGATCAGCCCCTTTTACCAGATGCGTGTGTGCCTTCAGATTTTGTAGGCAGGGTGCGGTAAGCAGCTCATCAAACAGCAGGTCCACCTCACCCAATGCCTGACGGTATTGCGCATCAGCATCATGAAGCAGGGAAACGTATTCGCCTGACGCAGGAGGCAGCACATGCACCAGATGCAACGTACCCGCCAGTTGACGGGTTAATTGAGCCGCAACAGGCAGCGCCTTTGCGGCCTCCTCGGAAAAATCCGTTGGAAATACGATTTTTTTCATAAGGCTACAACGATTAGATAAACCCCCTGAAATCGAGTCAGTACGAATGAACGGTTCAGCCGGAAAAGCTCTCCATCCGTAAAGCTCGACAATACCTCTCCCGGCCAACATGACGGCGACCGGACGTACTGATGATTCTACTCATTTTCAGGCCCTTATTGCCTGTAAGCCTGCTCACGGCAATGCAACTGATGAAGGTTTTTGTGGCGCCTGATACGTATCATGTATCGGCCATATGGCTACGTCTACTTTTGTCATACTCATTTTTTGCCACGCTCAGCTGGTTCGTTTTATTTAACCGAATATGCCATGATCCCAACAACAATGAAAGCTGCCGTTGCCAGGTCCTACGGTCAGCCGCTCCAGATTGAAGATGTGCCTGTTCCGAACGTTACGCCGGGTCGGATACTGGTCAAGGTAGCCGCCTGTGGGGTTTGCCATACTGATTTGCATGCCATCAATGGAGACTGGCCGGTGAAAGCTACGTTACCCCTGATTCCGGGCCACGAGGGCGTAGGAACCGTTGTAGCGGTGGGTGAAGGTGTAACGCAGGTCAACGTTGGCGACCGTGTGGGTGTGCCCTGGCTGTATACTGCCTGCGGCCACTGTGAACACTGCTTTTCGGGCTGGGAAACCTTGTGCGAGCATCAGCAGAATACAGGTTATTCGGTACAGGGAAGTTATGCCGAATACGTACTGGCTGACCCGAACTACGTGGGGCACATACCCGATTCCCTTTCGTTTGAAGAAGCGGCTCCCATTCTTTGCGCCGGTGTTACCGTGTACAAAGGCTTGAAGGAAACCGAAGTAAAACCCGGTCAGTGGGTGGTCATATCCGGCATTGGCGGCCTGGGACACCTTGCCGTTCAATACGCCAAAGCGATGGGAATGAACGTAGCGGCCGTTGATATTCAGGATGACAAATTAAAGCTGGCCAAAGCCGTTGGGGCTGATTTAGTGATCAATGCCAGCCGGGAAGATCCGGTTGCCGTAATTCAACAGCAGATCAAAGGGGCGCACGGCGTTCTGGTCACAGCCGTTTCACGGGCTGCTTTTACGCAGGCCGTTGATATGTTACGTCGTCATGGAACGCTGTCGCTGGTTGGGTTACCCCCCGGTGATTTTAACCTCAACATCTTCGACATTGTGCTGACCCGAAAAACCGTACGGGGCTCGATTGTAGGAACCCGGCAGGACCTGGTTGAGAGTCTGGCCTTTGCGGCTCAGGGAAAAGTAGAGGTACATTACCACTGCGACCGGCTGGAAAATATCAATCAGGTACTAACCGATATGGCCGCCGGAAACATCGATGGTCGGGTGGTGCTACGTATCTCTGACGATGAAGGACCGCACCAAACCCGTACGCATATAAATTATTCAACATCCTTTGTTGTCAGTTAACTGTCAGTTTCTGGCTTTCCGTAGTTCGGTGATGTCGGGAGTGGTGTCGGTTTTGAGAAACCGACACCACGTATCACTCCAGAACCGCCCCTACTAAATCAAGGAGATATCACGTCTTGCGCGGTAGTTAGTATTTTATTACGCGGAGGAAGCAGGTCTCAATGGCTTTGATCAGTTCATTGTATCCCCCGAACGAAATGGGCTTTTTGATGTAAGAGTTAGCACCCTTTTTGTAGGCGGCCTCCACCTGATCGGGATTGTCGCTGGTCGACATGATGACCGTTGGCGTGTATTTCAGAGCCGGACTGGATCGAATTTTGTCGAGCACTTCAAATCCATTCATCACCGGCATGTTAATGTCAATCAGAACCAGATTGAAACTTGATCGACCAGCTTGGTCAGCAAGCTGCCTGAGCGCCTGCGGTAAAGACGGCAAACTTCAGGCTCGACGAACCACTGTTCAGTGCGAGCACCTGAGAAGAGATTCCACTCAATCTATGGCTCATAAATCCGGCAAATGATAGTCACAGTTAGGGCTTGTCGCCAAAGGTCAGGAATAGATTTCTGAAACGGTATGACTTTACTCAGCCTGTGAGCTATTTATAAATACAAGCCCGGCAATAATCGACCAGCCAACGGCCATTTCTAAACAAATAACCAACCCAGGAAACCCAGGCTGGTTACTAATCATGCAACTTGGGTACGGTTAAGCAGTTATTACTCCATTTTCTGGTAGATGTTCCTGCTCCAGATAGATCAAATCAATACGCCTGGTACGGGCGATCTGCTTTATAGCTTCACAAGTGGATGTCACCAACCCTTTGGTAAGTCGTTTTGAGAGTCGTAGCGTTGAGCCGGTTGTTTTCATGGATGTAACCTCGTACCCGAACGGCCAGGTGCACCGTTTCGGAAGTAAGCGTTTGCGTAATACGAAAACTCAGGACGCTGTTATTTTTGGAAAGTTTGACAAATTCGCAGGTTTATACACAAGCCATACATAAATCCCCCACAACGTTATGAGCATGCCAGTGTAGGTAGCCAGTTGCGGCACATCCAGATCAGCCAGAAAGACGACATCCATCAGACCATGAAACAGCGCACAGGCCAGTACGTTACCACGAGATGAGTTAAAGAGCCAGGTAAACAGCAAACCACCCGTAAACAGACTGAACAACCAGCCGATTATCCCGCCTATGTCCATCTGTCGATAGCCGCCTAAGGGATTCAGGAAGAGAGGCCAGTGCCAGATCGCCCAGAATCCGACAATAATCAGGTTTGCCGTAAACGCCGAATGCTGCCGTTGCAAACGTGGCAAAACAAAGCCCCGCCATCCCACTTCTTCGCCCAGACCAAAGAAAAAAATGGTATAGAGTATGTAAACGGCTGGTGAAAGGAAGCCAAATTCAGCCGACGAAAACAGGTGTTGCCAATCGGGGAAATGCCGTTGTGTTATACAAACAAAACTGATCATCAATACCAGAATCAGGACGGGAGCCAGTATGCCCACACTCAGCCAGCGTACCATCCGACGTATCGACGTTGTCTGTCCGCCTAGCTGACGTAATCCTTTCGGTCCCTGTTCACGATAAATGAGAATGACCGCAGCCAGCATAGGCCCCAGACTACCCAGCAGATGAACGTAGGGCAGCTGATTTACAGGAACTTCCATAGGCAGATAGTAAGGCGACCAGATGAGCCACGAGATGGCATAGGCCAGCCCGAAAAACTGAACAAGCTGCCTGATTATGGATAAAGACGGCGCTACGGTATTCACGATTCCGGCATCAAACAGTTAGACAATTGCCAGAAGTGGAATATCCGTCAGGCGGGCCATGCGCTGGGTTTCACCCTCCGCAAACAACTTCCAGAGCCAGGTTCGGGTCTGCGGCAGCATCATAATCAGGTCGGCCTTATTTGTATGCGCGAAGTCGAGCAGTGTCGTATAAACAGTCTCACCCGCTACGATACTCAGGGTATGAGGTTGGGGCACCAGTAGCCGACGTACATGCTCAGCCCGCTCTTTCAGAATCGGGTCGTCTGGAGTTTCGCTGACACACAATACGTTGATCACACAGTCGAAGTGACGGGTAAAGATAAGCGCGGTTTCCAGAGCTACTACGTTGGGCGGTTCGGCCAGATCAATACACAGCACGATGTTTTTAATGTGGGCATAGCCTATGCCCGGCGGTATGAGCAACAGCGGTACGTTGGTGTCAGCCACCATGCCCGTAGCAATGCTCCCCAGCAATTGAGCACTCTGGGGCGCGGTTCCTACCGTCGACATAATCAGCAAATCAGCCCGTTCGGCTTTTGTCAGGTCTCGAATGGCGTTCATCGTGTGGCCTTCCCGGGCTATGCATTGAATGGGCTCATCGGTCTGAATGTCAGCTCGAATCTCGTCGGCCAGGTGATTCAGCGCCTTTTCACTATTTTCCTGCATCGTCTTGATCGAAAGCGGGAAATCTCCGGTTTTTGCCGGGTTATCGGGCCAGAGATGAAACGCATGAAACAGAATGAGTCGGGCTTTTTGCTCTTTTGCTAGATGTGCTGCGAAATAAGCTGCCTGCCGGGCATTGCTGGAAAAGTCGGTGGCAAGAACAAGCGTTTTCATACGTATCGTTTTTATAGAAAAAAGGTCTGCTACAGCGTAATGCCGAAGTTTTATGCTGTAAAACAATCGAAAACAGCCGACTGCCAGTATGATGGCAATCAGGCTCTTGTCTGATTTTTATGAGAATTTCCTGGCCAATTAGGCTTCATCCAACACCGATTCTGTCAATAGTCCGACAGAAAGTAATACATTTCCTGCTTCTTTGAGTGATTGAGTTTTCCGACAGGATTAACAAGCTCTCAGTACGTAGTAACTGGCTCTCCAACAAATACCAACTGTTAAAAATCATCCAGGAATAACCCGTGAAAAAAATAATTCTGATCTGCCTACTGCTGTCCAGCCGACTGGCTTCTGCCCAGCAAAGCCCCGACATACGCCAGGTACGCTGGGGCTTCTCACCCGCGCAGGTGAAACAGGCCGAAACCATAAAACCCAGCTCAACACGTAGCGAAAAAATCATCTATGCACGCGTACCGCTGGTCAATCGAACGGTTGGCCTGGAGTACACGTTCAATGGCGACTCCCTGCTCTCAGCCTCTTACTACTATTATACAACCGCAGTGATTACGCAGGCCGACGTAACAACGGCCGCCGGAGAGTTGAAAGCGTTACTCACGGAAAAGTATGGTCCCGGAAAAACAGCGAATGTCGGTGAGATTCAAAACACTGTCTGGCTGACACCCCGAACCCAGGTTAATCTTTCGCTGGGCAACGTCGATAAAGGATGGTCACTGGAGATCGTCTATTTATGCCGCGTTTGCTCGGGCGAACCAGTGCCACCGGCTGCCAACACCTGGAGACCTCGTAAGGAGGTTAAAGATTTGTAAAGGGGGCGTAGTAGCTACGCTTTGAGCATTAGACCGTTACGTGATCAGGATCGGAAGCCGGTTAAACAACGAATTATAGTCTCTAACTTCTCAATTACTCACCCACAGCTAATACAAGTCCATTCTTTTAATAATATATACGTATTATATTTTTACGACTTTTATGTTTTATTTGCAACATAAACGACGTAAGACTATGAACTACCAAGCTGAACTGGACCAGGCTGCCCCGAATGCACAAACCTACCGACTTCTCCTGTTTGATAATCAGAACCAGCCAATTGGGTATGCCAGAGGTGAGTTTCGGCAGTACGCTATGTGGTACGACGGACAACTTCATTTCTTCCTGTATGAGTTGGTTGTGTCTGATCAGACGCATCGTCAGCAAGGTTTGGGAAACCAGCTTTTGAAAGCTGTAGAAGCCTTTGCCCGCACAAAAGGCGCTTGCTGGATCAGGGGGCAAATGGGGCAAAAAACAAGTAGCTATACCGATAACGCAACGGACGAAACAGCGGCAACTAATTTTTGGGGAAATAATGGCTACGGTATCAAACGAGAAATTTACGACGACTCGATCCGATTCTGGAAACCGCTCCAGCGTACCCGGCAGCCTGGGCAGATGACGGCCGCCAAATTTGCCTGAAGCCTGTCCATTTTGCCGTAAACTTGATTCCAGTATCTTTCGTGACCAGAGCGATTGAATACATGAATAACTCCTTACAGCAAGGCATTCAGCCCGTTTTCCCGGAAGATTACCCCAGGTTACTGGAAATATGGGAGGCCTCCGTTCGGGCAACACACCATTTTTTGTCAGAGACGGATATTCAGTCTTTGAAGCCCTTGGTCCGCGACCATGCTTTTGATGCCGTGTCGCTTTTTTGTATGCGCGATGCTGATCATCAACCCGTGGGCTTCATCGGTACACACGAAGGCAAAATCGAAATGCTGTTCATAGACCCTCTCTGGCGTGGGAAAAAAGTGGGACGCCAATTGATGGCCTATGCGATTGATACGGTAGGGGCTACAACGGTCGATGTGAATGAGCAGAACGAACAGGCGGTTGGGTTTTATGAAAAACTAGGTTTTCAGTCGATAGGTCGCTCAGCCCTTGATGGTCAGGGGAATCCGTTTCCGCTATTACATATGGAGCTTCGGCGATTCTAGCGAAAATTATTCTTATTTTTTCGATAAGCTTTTCGAGAAAAACGGCAGCATTTTCTGTTCAATACGTTCGGCAATACGGTTTATGTGATCGCCTTCGTACTCCTCGTAGGTATGCGCAATCTGATAATTGGTTAGTACCTGATCCAGCACTTTGATACTGGCGGCTATACTCTGATCCCGATTGCCCGCATCGAATGCGACGCTATTGAGTTGTTTGAGGTTGGAAATGTACTGGTCAATCATCGCTAAAGGTGCATTCGCCGTCCATTTTGACGTAACGAGCGGCTGTGGCTGACCGTTTTCAATAGGAAGGTCTATGAAAAATGGAGGCTTCTGCGGATTGGGCGACCAGGCAGCGGCTGAGGCAAAAAGAGCCTGCGTTCCGAAATCCGCTTTCACAACATCATCGGGGGTTTTTACCGCTTCAATTTTGGCAATGGCTTCCGGGCTGAACGTTCGGCCGGTGCTGGGCGTCATGCAGCATGGACTAAGCAAATACAGACTGGAAAATATCTCCGGATGTTTCTGACCAATCCGTATGGCACCATAGCCCCCCATCGAGTGGCCCGCCAGACCCCGGCTTGACGCTTTAGGAATGGTGCGATAGTGCTGATCCATGTAGGCGACCAGCTCTTTGGCTACGTAATCCTCCCAATTGCCCGTGGTCGACGAGTTGGAATACATACTGCCCCGAAAGCGGGTATAGGCATTAGGCGTAACGATAATCATTTCCTGTGCCTGTCCGCCCGTAAACACCTTATCGACCACATCGGGTAGGTTAATCCAATGCTTGGTTACGCCATACCACTGCGCGTCGCTATCAGTAAAACCATGCAAAAAATAAACGACCGGATACCGGCGCTTTGTGTCGGTCTTGTAGCTGGGCGGCAGATAGATCGATACATCGCGGTCGGGCGAATCCCCTTCCAGGTTTCCTTCCAGCCCTTTGCCATGCACCTTGATACGTTCCACTGTGCCTTTTAGCGTCGATTGGCCATACGTCAGGGCGAATGAACTTACGACAACAAGTCCGGCCAGGACGTACCGGAACAAACAGTTGGCAGACAGGCTTCCATTTTGATTCATGGCTGATACGTTAACAGTAGAAACAATTCCGTTTAGCTGTCAGTCAAAAGGGGCTGAAGTGGCGTATCTAACCCTGCGAATCTGAATTTGGGGCATTTATTATTGTCCAGCAGCGGTAAATCCTCAAAGGTCAATATCAGAATCCGACCGAATCAGGGCCGCCAGCTTTTTAGGGGCCACTTCACAGTAGGCTGCATTCAGGGCATCCCGTAAGGTTTCGGGTTCCACTTTCCCCAGGTTCACCAGCGTCCAGCCCTGTTTCCCCCATTTGTTCGGTACGGGATAAATAACGGTTTTATCGAAGGCTGAGAACAAATCCTGATCGAGTTCCGACAGCTTCAGGCAAGCTCGATTTTCTTTGGCATTAAGGGTAGCTACGATCTTCTTCGCCACCTTAAACGACCTTTTATCGGCGTGGGGCTGCTCAGTTATTTCAGGCAGCGAAAGGACCATTTGCCGGAACGTTTCAATCTCAACCATGGTGGAATGGGCTTTGTGGGCCTAAAAATACACAGGCTTAGGCGCATATAATGGTAATCATTTATTGGATCCATTAAACCGGCTATATCGTCTACGTAACTCTTGAAAAAGTCGATACAGCTGTGAATCAGCTTCTAAAATTGGTTATTTCAGATTAGCGCCGTAAAACTGGGTAAAAAACCGATGACCCTCAGTCCAGCCTTTTTAGATGTGCTTATGAGCTATAGTTGGAAGGGAAACATTCGGGAGCTAAGAAACGTCATTGAACGGGCCGTCATTCTGGCCGACGGACCTACCTTATTGCCTGAGTCCTTGCCACTGGATGTGCAATCATCGGCGAATACCATTACAAGTTCAGCATCTGACCTGGAGACCGTCGAGAAAAAGCATATTGCCCAAATCATGCATTATACGCACGGCAACAAAGCGAAAACGGCTCGATTGCTCGGAATTGGTTTGAGTACCTTGTATCGAAAAATAGAGCAATATCAATTGATAACGACAACGGCCATTCTCATTTCAGCAGCTAAAGCCATCTACTGCTGTTGACGGAATTACTAGGGTATACGCTGTCTTTTATGCTCTCCATCGCTTCATCCTGTAGAGCCGATCTCAGAACGCTTCAACAGTTGCGTCAATCGATAAGCCCTTTATCCCTTTTAATTGAGTAACCCAAACCTTCATTTTTGCAAAGATGAACTTGTGACTTACTGCCGATAACCCTACCTAAGAACCTTACCAAAATGAGAAAAACCTTACCAAAATGGTAAGGTTTTTTGTTTCCCCCGTCTTCTTCTACGTCCTCTACTCTAAATTAGACTACTGATAGTCAGGTACTTAATTACTACGCCAACTGATATAAAAAAGTTTGGTCAAGTTTTTGGCATAGTGTGGTAAACTAAACAGTATTACTCAAAAACTATGGGTACGCTTCTGCTTCTGATTGGTTCGGCACTTGGCTGCATTGTCTTCTTCTATAAAGCCATTGAGTGGTTCGAACGCATCTAAATAAACACTACTGACCATGATTACTCTCGTCTTTATTATCGCGTTGCTGGTTTTCGCCTACATGCTCTACGTGTTAATTAAACCAGAAAAGTTTTAACCTATTTTTAGCTACACAATGACAACTGAATGGATGGGTGTTATCGTTATGTACGGCCTGACGGTCCTGCTGGCGATTCCACTGGGCAAGTTTCTTGCTAAAGTGTTTAAAAATGAACCCAACGCGTTTGATTTTATGAAACCGTTGGAGAGGCTTATTTATCGCTTGGGGGAATCGATCCTACCCGAGATATGGGCTGGAAAGAGAACTTAGTCGCCTTGCTTACGATTAATGCGCTTTGGCTGGTTTACGCCTTTGTCCTACTAGTCACGCAGGGAAGTCTGCCTTTCAATCCAGATGGGAATCCTTCTCAAACGCCTGACCTGGCTTTCAATACGGCCATCAGCTTTGTAGTTAACTGTAATTTACAGCACTATTCCGGCGAATCGGGCGCAACATATCTGACGCAGTTAGCGGTACTGATGTTCCTCCAGTTCGTCTCGGCTGCTACGGGTATTGCGGCAGCGGTATTGCTGTTCCGTTCGTTTTTACCGCAAATGACTGACACAGTAGGCAATTTTTACGTGCT
Organism: Spirosoma sp. KNUC1025; assembly: GCF_045160025.1. Lineage (GTDB taxonomy): Bacteria > Bacteroidota > Bacteroidia > Cytophagales > Spirosomataceae > Spirosoma. Next base: position 3,247,735 of record NZ_CP087139.1, on the reverse strand, counting down.
GTTCGTCAAATCAATCACGCGGTTGCTCTTACCACTTAGCCTGGTAATGGCCACTATACTTGCTTTCAGTGGAACCCCCGCCAGTTTTGATGGAAAGGACTCCATCGTGACAATGCAGGGAGACACGGTGGGCGTATCCAGAGGCCCGGCTGCTGGTTTTATTGCCATTAAGCACCTGGGTACCAATGGTGGGGGCTGGTTTGGTGCGAACTCAGCACACCCACTGGAAAACCCAAATTACCTGACGAATATGGTGGAAATGATCGCTCAGATGATCATCCCCATTGCCATGATCTTCGCGTTAGGCTTCTTCATCAACCGAAAACGCTTTGCCTGGATGATTTATGGCGTGATGACAATTGGTTTTTTCCTGCTGGTTATTCCTACAATCGTCACTGAACTAGGTGGCAGTCCGGCTATCGCTCAATTGGGTGTGGGCCAACCATCAGGTGCTATGGAAGGGAAAGAAGTCAGGTTTGGTCCGCTGGCTTCTGCCTACTGGAGCATCGCCACAACGATCATTTCAACGGGATCGGTCAATTCCATGCACGACTCCTCAATGGCCCTTTCTGGCGTAATGGAACTGCTGGGCATGATGGTGAACGCCTTTTATGGGGGCGTAGGTGCTGGCCTGCTCAATTTCTATTTCTTCCTGATTATTGCCGTCTTCATTTCGGGCTTGATGGTTGGACGAACACCCGAACTCTTTGGTCGGAAAGTAGAAGCGCGGGAGATCAAGATTGCTTCATTGGTAGCCCTGTTGAGTGCGCTACTCGTAAAAGGGGGTACTGCTTTAGCCGCCTGGATTTTTATGCACTATGGCGATGCTGACTGGGCAGTTAAACCATCTGCCTGGCTGAATAATCCTGGTTTTCACGGTTTTACTGAAATACTGTATGAGATGACCTCATCCAATGCAAACAACGGATCGGGCTTTGAAGGCCTGGGGGATAACAATTTCTTCTGGAACTTCTCTACGGGTATCGTTCTGATTTTGGGTCGGTTTATTCCCATCATTGGTCCAGTCGCTATTGCAGGCTTGCTGGCCCGTAAAAAGTATGTTCCCGAATCTTCGGGTACGCTACCAGTCGATACGGCGACGTTTGGGCTGATGATTTTTGCCGTCATTTTCATTCTTACGGCTTTATCGTTCTTCCCGGCATTAGCCTTAGGGCCGCTGGCCGAATATTTCTCACTTAACTAAAATTAGTTATGCCGGGGGATCGGTGTAACACCTACATAAATACTGAAATGGCAAAGCAATCTTCTTCCCCTAGCCTGTTCCAACGGGAACTTGTTGGAACAGCAATTCGGGAGTCATTTGTTAAACTGAATCCGGCTATTTTGATTAAAAACCCGGTCATGTTTACCGTCGAAATTGGCACGCTAATTATGGTGCTGGTAACGGCTTTCATCGCCTTCTCAGGCGATACTACGCAGGGGTCATTGACCTACAATATCGTTATTACACTGATTCTGCTTATCACGGTTTTGTTCGCCAACTTCGCCGAAGCCATTGCCGAAGCCCGAGGGAAGGCACAAGCCGAGTCACTCCGGAAGACTCGCCAGGATACACCCGCTAAAGTCATTCGGCCTGTTGGGAATATGAAGCTGGACGAAGTGCATACCATCTCATCCGCGCAACTTAAAAAAGGTGACGTATTCATCTGCGAACCCGGTGACATTATTCCGTCCGATGGCGAAATCATCGAAGGCCTGGCGACCATTGATGAATCGGCCATTACGGGTGAATCGGCTCCCGTAATTCGCGAGGCAGGTGGTGATAAATCATCAGTAACGGGTGGTACGAAAGTACTATCGGACAAGATTAAGGTGATGGTTACCACGCAGCCCGGTGAATCGTTTCTGGATAAAATGATTGCCCTGGTGGAGGGAGCTACCCGACAGAAAACACCGAATGAAATTGCGTTGACGATTCTGCTGGCTGGCTTCACACTCATTTTCATTATTGTCTGCGTAGCGCTGAAACCCTTTGCTGATTATGCCAACACACCGATTACGATAGCTGCGCTGATCTCGCTGTTTGTTTGTCTGATTCCTACGACTATCGGGGGCTTATTATCGGCCATCGGGATTGCCGGTATGGACCGGGCTTTACGGGCTAATGTGATTGCAAAATCGGGACGAGCCGTTGAAACAGCAGGTGATATTGATACGTTGCTGCTCGATAAAACGGGAACCATCACCATTGGTAACCGGAAAGCGACCAACTTTTACCCCGCCCCCAGTATTAAACAAGCGGATATGGTCCGTATTTCGGCCCTTAGCTCGCTGGCCGACGACACGCCAGAAGGTAAATCAATCGTTGAACTGGCTGGTAATGATGTCACTCGAAATTTGAACACGAATGGATCAAAGCTGATTAAGTTCACCGCCGAAACCCGTTCATCCGGTATCGATCTACCTACGGGTGAGCGGATTCGCAAAGGTGCCACGGACGCCATCCGTACCATTGTCGAGCGGGCGGGCAATAGCTTCCCCCTGAAACGGATAAAAAAGCCAAGGAAATTGCTGCTAACGGCGGTACGCCCCTGGTCGTTATCCAAAACGAAGAAGTGAAGGGGGTTATCGAATTGCAGGATATTATCAAACCGGGCATTGCCGAACGTTTCGAGCGGCTTCGCAAAATGGGCGTGAAAACAGTAATGGTCACCGGTGACAACCCGCTGACGGCTAAATTTATTGCGGAAAAAGCGGGCGTTGATGATTACATCGCCGAAGCCAAACCGGAGGATAAAATGCAGTACATCCGTACCGAGCAAACCGGCGGTAAACTGGTGGCCATGATGGGTGATGGCACCAACGATGCACCCGCTCTGGCCCAGGCCGATGTAGGCGTAGCCATGAACTCAGGAACGCAGGCAGCTAAAGAAGCCGGTAACATGGTGGATTTGGATAACGACCCAACTAAACTCATTGAGGTCGTGGAAATTGGGAAACAGTTGCTGATCACGCGTGGTACGTTGACGACATTCAGTATCGCCAACGACGTAGCGAAATATTTTGCCATCGTACCAGCTCTTTTTACAATTTCGATTCCAGCTTTGCAGGCCCTTAACATCATGAGATTGCATTCGCCCGAATCAGCCATTCTATCGGCCGTGATTTTCAACGCCATCATTATTCCGATGCTGATTCCGCTGGCCCTGCGTGGAGTAGAATATAAACCGATTGGGGCTAGTGCGCTGCTACGTCGGAACTTATTGCTCTACGGTGTGGGTGGTATTGTTGCCCCGTTTATCGGGATCAAGTTGATTGACCTGCTAGTCGGTTTATTCGTTTAATATCAATTTCGAGCGGTACGTATATAGCGGTACGTTAAAAATAATAAAAATCATGAAAACCCATATTGGACCAGCCATTCGCCTGACACTTGTGATGCTGGTATTGTTAGTCATTATTTATCCACTGGTCGTGGCAGGCATTGCTAAATTAGCCCCTGGTGCCGGAAAAGGAGAAACGGTTACAGTCAACGGTAAAGTGGTTGGCTATAAATTAATTGGTCAGAAATTTACCGAAGATCGGTATTTCAATAGCCGTCCTTCGGCGGTGGATTACAACGCAGCCGGATCAGCCGGTTCGAATAAAGGCCCTTCAAACCCCGAATATCTGAAAACCGTCCAAGCGCGTATCGATACGTTCCTGGTTCATAATCCTGGTATCAAGAAAGCCGATATTCCAGCCGAACTCGTAACCGCTTCTGGCTCTGGATTAGACCCCGATTTATCACCGGCTGGCGCTAAAATTCAGGTGGCCAGGATTGCCAAAATACGCAATTTGCCCGCTGAGCGACTGAACCAATTGGTTGATGAGCATACCGAGGGCCCGCTGCTGGGTATTTTTGGCCCGTCCAAAGTGAATGTGCTCGCCTTAAACGTAGCACTCGACCAGGCAAAATAATCCGTTGCTGGTTAGTCCGGTTGACACCTGGACTAACCGGTTCATCGATCAGACACCAGTATGATAACGCAGTATATAGGGCTTGGGCTCTTGTTTGGCCTGGCCGTTGGGTTAGCCATCGGCGTTGGATGGTATATGAATCGCGTGTTCAAAGGTGAGAAAACGGCTTTAGATTTTCTTGCTCCTCTCGACCGACTTCTTTACCGATTGGGCGGCATTGACCCGACTCAACCAATGACCTGGCGACAATACGTGGTAGCCATGCTGACCATCAATAGCTTGTGGCTGGTGTACGGGCTCATCGTTCTACGGGTGCAGTCAGCCATTCCGCTCTGGAACCAGGCCGAATCCACGGCGGGAAATATTCCGTCGATGGAATGGACACTGGCCATCAATACAGCGATTAGCTTCCTCACCAGCACGAATCTACAGCACTATTCCGGAGAAAGTGGCGCTACCTACTTCACCCAGATGGCAGTACTGACTTTCCTCCAATTCGTTTCGGCAGGAACGAGCCTGGCCGTTGGGGTTGCCGTGGTGCGGTCGTTGCAGGCGAAAACCAGTTCGAGTGTCGGTAATTTCTATCAGGACTTTGTGCTGTCGATTACCCGAATATTTTTGCCCATATCTCTGCTCAGTGCAGTACTGCTGACGTTCACGGGCGTTCCGATGACCTTTGAACCGTATCAGATCGTTAAAACACTGGAAGAAGTTGAGCAGACGGTGACAACCGGACCGGTAGCCGCTATGCTGTCAATCAAGCATTTGGGCTCCAACGGGGTGGATTTTACGGTGCGAATACCGCGCATCCGTTTGAGAACCCCAATTTTGCCAGCTACATCATCAACCTGATTGATGTATTTGTGCTGCCTATGGGGTTTGTTGTTTTGCTGGGCTATTTTCTGAACCGCCGAAAATTGGCCGTCATCCTGTTTACGATCATGACGGGCTGCTGGCTGGCCTTAACCATCCCGACGATACAACAGGAATTGGGTGGGAACGTAACGATTAGTCAGATGGGTATTGACCAATCGACGGGGAGTCTGGAAGGGAAAGAGATGCGATTTGGCACGCTGGCGTCGGCTTTCTGGTGCGGGGTAAACATTGTCATTCCAGCCGGTACGCTGACATCCATGCATGATAGTTACACGCCCCTGTCTGGCATATTTATGCTACTAGGGATGCAACTGGATGCGTTTTATGGTGGGGTTGGCACGGGTTTTCTGTATATGTTTCTGTACATCATACTGGCTATTTTTATTGGTAGCCTGATGATTGGCCGAACGCCTGAATTACTGGGCAAAAAAGTAAGCATACCAGAGATACAGATCGCCACCTTCGTCATTGTTATTCTGCCCTTTTTGTATTTAGCAGCAACGGCAATAGCGGTGGTCATTCAGGATGCTAATCCAGACATCGGCTGGCTGAGTAACGGGAACGCCCGCCCGGCCGGTTATCATGGTTTTACAACCATGCTCTATGAGTATGTTTCTTCCGCGGCTGGCAATGGGTCAGGTTTTGAGGGGCTTAGCGATAATACACCCTTTTGGAATCTGTCCACAGCAGTTGTGATGCTGCTAGGTCGGTTTATTCCCATCATCGGACCGCTGGCCATCGGTGGCCTCTTGTTTGAAAAGCACTATACCCCGCCTACTGCAGGCGTGTTGCCTACTGAATCGTGGCCATTTGGACTACTGCTGACAGCAATCATCCTCATCATTGGGGCATTAAGCTCCTTCCCGGCTCTGGCAATTGGGCCAATCGCTGAGTTCTTAACCCAGGGGTAGAAGCCCTGATTTTTCAATATTCATACCTGACCCACGATCGGGTGCATCGGGAATTATTCATAACGTGAGTACAACAAAACAATAACTATGAAAACTATTTTTACAACATCAGCCTTAGTCGCTGGTGTATTGTCCACTTCGCTGGCCCAGATAACAGACACAACAACAACCTCTGCCCCTACACAAGCACGGTCCGAGGTCTCGCGGTCCGACGTCTCGGCTACGACCGCAGCGCCCAGTTCGGGACTAACTGTGTCAGGTTATATCGAAGCCTATTATAGTCACGATTTCACTGCGCCAAAAACGGCCCAGGAACGCCCAGGTTTTATTTATAACCATAAGCGTAACCGGGAAGTCAACGTTAATCTGGCGTTCATCAAAGGCGCTTATGTAGGCGAGCGGGTACGGGCAAACCTGGCCCTTCAGGTCGGTACGTATGCGCAATACAACTACGCAGCTGAGCAGGATCTAGTGAAGAACATTTATGAGGCTAATGCGGGCGTGAAACTTAGTGGCCAGAAAGACCTCTGGTTGGACGCGGGAATTTTCTCCTCGCATATTGGTTTTGAAAGTGCGATTTCCAAAGATTGCTGGACGCTGACCCGAAGTATTCTTGCTGAAAACTCACCGTATTATCTGTCTGGCGCCAAGCTAACGTATAATACGTCGAATGGCAAATGGACACTGTTAGGTTCGGTGTTAAATGGCTGGCAGCGAGTAGCCAAACTACCGGGTTACAGTGGTCCATCCGTTAGTACCCAGGTTCAGTTTCGCCCCTCTTCCAAACTTACGCTCAACTGGAGTGCATTCATCGGCTCAGATCGGCCGGACTCGCTCAAGCAGGGCCGGTTCTTCAATAACTTCTACGCCATCATTAATCCAACTGGTAAGTTTGGCGTTATTCTAGGCTTTGATATTGGCTCTGGACCGGAAGCCTATTGTGAGCGGTGATCGTCGGGTGGGCAGTGGTTCGTATGTGTGGTATTCGCCAGTGGTTATTGCTCGTCTCGCAACGAGTGATAAAAGCTATCTGGCCGGCCGTATTGAATACTATGATGATAAAAATGGAGTCATCATTGCCACTGGCACGCCGAACGGATTCAAGACCTGGGGTTATTCGCTCAATTACGACTACGCTATTCTGCCCAATGCACTTTTCCGAATTGAGGGCAAAGTGTACAACAGCAGGGACGCCATTTTTGAAACAACTTCTGGTTTTGGGCGTAGCAATACGTCGCTAACGACCAGTTTGGCGATCTCTTTTTAATTCATTAAGTGAATAAACTAATCAGTAGTAAGCTTTCCGGAAAGCAGAAACGCTTACTACTGATAATACAACACCCGGTACCTAAACCCTGACCCTTTTGACCGTGCGAATCAAGCGAATTTATCAAATTCTGAGCGCAGTGCTGATCGTATTGCCAATGCTGGTTCTTTTGGGGAACTGGGAGCGGATACCCGATCAGTTGCCGCTTCATTTTGACCAGTTTGGGCAAGCCGATCAATTCGGTACGCGTCGCCAGTGGCTAACGAGTATTTCCTGGTCAATTCTGGTATTGAGTACCATACGAATTGTTTTCCTAAACTTGATGAGCCGCCAGCCAGGAATCGGGCGTTCGCAACTTGTCAAGCTATACTTATCGACAGCGTTACTCATGATGGGGGCTTCGATACTTTTAATCGGTCAAGGCGTCTGGCAAAGGCCCCTGTACCAGGAATGGTTACCGATTCTTTTCTTTCTATTTGGCAGTAGCTTTGTGTATTACGGTGTTCCTGCCGAACTGTTCATTGAACCGCTTAAACCAAACCAGACTAACCAATCCTTCATCCGACAATTGGCGATTCGTCAGCGGGTGCATAGTCTAACGCGTTTGGTGACCATACGAGTCAACCTACTAACCGTTCTGGTCATGTTGTTTGTCCGGGGACAAGATCGCTGGTCAGTGGGCATTCTGGCTAATTTGCTGGTCTATGTATTCATTGCCGGGTATTCATTTTATCTGCGTCGACACCTTAATGAAGTTTAGCAACCATACGGTTTTAACGATACGTCCCCATGACTGATGAACGCGACCAATCGGCTGACCAATTTCTTCGGCTTATCCAGGAGTCCCGCCGGGTAAGTTTAAGATCTACATCGGTATGAGTGCTGGGGTAGGTAAATCCTACCGCATGCTCCAGGAAGCGCATGCGCTCCTGAGGAGCGGCATTGACGTTAAGATTGGCTTTATTGAAACCCACAACCGGGCTGAGACCCATGCCTTAATTGATGGTCTGCCCATCATTCCGCGTCGGAAGCTATTTTACAAAGGACGAGAGCTGGAAGAAATGGACGTTCAAGCCATTATTAATCAACATCCGGAATTGGCTATTGTGGATGAATTAGCCCATACCAATATTCCGGGGTCAAAAAATGAAAAACGCTGGCAGGACGTACTGGAAATTCTGGACGCCGGTATCAATGTCATTTCGGCGGTTAATATTCAGCACATTGAAAGTCTCTACGATGAAGTTCATGAAATTACCAGTATCGACGTAACCGAACGCGTACCGGATCGGGTACTGCATCTGGCCGACGAAGTAGTGAACATCGACTTAACCGCCGATGAGTTAATTACCCGACTGAAAGAAGGTAAAATCTACGACCAGGCCAAAGTAGCAACAGCGTTAACTAATTTTTTTCAGTCGGATAAGATACTACAACTCCGGGAGTTAGCTCTCCGAGAAGTGGCTACGGCCGTCGAACGTAAGATTGAGACGAGCCTCCCCATTAATTTAAAGGCCAAGCCCGAGCGGTTCATGGCCAGCATTAGCTCAAATCCCGAAATTGCTCGCCGAGTTATTCGCAAAACAGCACGATTAGCAGCCTATTACAATTCCCGCTGGTACGTACTCTACGTGCAAACACCCGCTGAAGATCCCGACCGCATCCGGCTGGATTTGCAACGTCACCTGATTAACAATTTCAAACTGGCGACGGAACTAGGTGCGGAAGTGATTCAGGCGAAGGGGTCTAATGTTGTCAACTGCATTATGGAAGAAGTTCAGAAACGAAACGTCACGACGGTCTGTATTGGAAAGCCTCATTTTAATCTGATTCAGATCATTCTACGCACGTTTGCCTTTAATCAACTGCTCACCAGACTTTCCGAGTCGGATACGGACCTGATTATTCTTTCCTGATATGACACTCAAAACCAAAGTATCGCTCTCATTTATCTTCCTGTCTGGTATCATTCTGGTACTGGGTGGATTAGGCGCCTATTATCTGAATCAACTGGCCGAGGATTCCAAAGCGATCCTGAAAGACAATTACATCTCACTGGAATTTGTCAGCAACATGCAAAAAGCCCTCACTACGCTCGATGATCCTGATGCGCTGACTGACTTTGAGACAAACTTAAAAAAACAGGAGGCCAACGTAACGGAAGTCGGTGAAGGGCAACCCACCCAGGCTGTTCGCCGGGAATTTATCCGGCTACGGGCGGGCGCTACCGATGCGCTGTTGATCAACCGCATCCGGCAGCATCTTTTTGCCATTGATGATGTGAACCGGCAGGCCATTATTCGCAAAAGTAAAATAGCCGAGCAAACGGCTAAAGACGCTCTGCTCTGGCTGGGATCGATTGGTACGTTTTGTTTCCTGATTGTTTTCTCGTTTGTCATCAATATACCCAGTTACATTGCGGGCCCTATCCGGGAGCTAACCCGAGGGATCAAACAGATTAGCAGTCGAAATTTTGAAGAGCGGCTGCATTTTCGCTCCAGCGATGAATTTGGCGAACTGGCCCGTTCGTTTAACTCCATGGCCCAAAAGCTGTATGAATTTGAACACTCGAACGTAGCCAAGATTCTATTTGAGAAAAAACGAATCGATACGCTGGTAGAGATCATGAGCGAAGGCATCATCGGATTGGACGAAAAACGTCGGATTCTATTCATCAATCCAGTTGCCGAACGGTTATTAGGCGTTGAGCGCCAAAAGCTAATTGGTCAATACGCGCCTGATGTAGCAACATCCAATGATCTATTTCGCTCGCTGATTCAGGATATTATGGTAGCGCCTGAGTTAGCCACAACGGAGGTGGTAGCCCAGTCACGACAAAACGAGACTGGAAACGGGCTGTTAAAAATTTACGACACTGGCCAAAATGGAAAAGGAAAGGAATGTTACTACAACAAAGAGATCCATGCCGTTGAAGTGACACCAACGGGTGAAACTCAGCCGATTCACGCAGGCTATGTGATTGTGTTACTGAACATTACGCCTTATAAAGAACTGGACTTGGCAAAAACCAATTTCATTGCCACCGTATCCCATGAATTAAAAACGCCTATTTCAGCCATCAAAATGAGTCTGAAGCTCTTAACTGACAAACGATTGGGAAGCTTAAATAACGAGCAGCAGGAAATGGTCACCCATGTCGAGGAAAATACGGATCGATTATTACGCTTAACCGGTGAACTGCTGAACATGGCTCAGGTCGAATCGGGCCAAATCCAGCTTCAAATCCAGGCGACTGATCCAGCCGAACTGGTACAGGTGGCCACCAATGCGCTTAAGACCCAGGCTGAGCAGAAAAAAATTCAATTTAAGCTAAACCTCTCCCCTAACCTGCCCACCGTAAAAGCCGACTCTGACAAAGCGTCCTGGGTACTGATTAATTTCCTGTCCAATGCCGTCCGGCATAGCCCGGACCAGTCGGCCATTGACATAACCGTCCAACAAGTGGAGGAACAGGTGGAATTCACGGTGCGGGATTACGGGCCAGGTCTGCGGGAGGAACACCGGGAGCGGGTCTTTGACCGCTATTTTAAAGCGCCTGGCCTCAACGGACCCTTTAGTGGAACGGGACTGGGACTTGCGATCTCCAGAGAATTTATTCAGTCGATGGGTGGGCAGATCGGATTACATCCCGACGTAACACCCGGAGCCGGGTTTTATTTTCGATTGGCAAATGCGTAAGCCTACGGTCAAATCTGCCTGGTCAGCCATAGCACTTAGGTAGGGTAATTTGATTACCTATCTACCCCTACCCATCATGTTTGTTTTATTTATCCTCTTTCCTTCATCCGTTCTAAGTCTGCTCCTAAAGCGGGCGGATTTACCTGATCCTCGTCGAATTATTCTCCAGCTTTTAATCGCCAGCTTTGTCGCCAGCGTTCTGCTGATCTATATTCTTCAATCGACTTTAAATGTTCTGATTTACACGGAATATTTACCCATTCTACTCTTTTTTTGGGGGCGGGTATCCTATATTTACCTAAGTTTGAATCAATTGGGCCGGTAAACTTCATAATTACCCGCATCTATAATCCCGACAAGGATACAGACGTCGACACTATCCAGGAGCCAAGCAATAAAATCGCCATCTTTTACAAACTGTCCAATATGTAGAGCGCGCCATATATTGATCTACTACTGGTGTACCAAGAGACGGATCAATACGGGTTAAGTTCTCCTTTTTATGGCCCTTTCTTGAAGAGGTAACCTACATCTGATTTGCTCAGCTTATCAGGGGATAAGGTGCCTTTTACGCCAAAAACGTTTTCAATATTTCTATCACCGCTTCAGGGGACTCATCTGGTGCATAATGGCCGCTACCGGGTATCAATTTGCCCTGCACATTTGTTAAACCGCTCTCCCGAAAACCGTTTATGTAGTCATCAAGATTTCCGTATTCACGTTCACCCCGCAGGTAAAGTACTGAGGTGGTAAGGGCTTTGCCTTTGGTGGCTTCGTTGTCTTTCTCGTCCTGCGCGAAGGTTCGGTACCACTCGAAACCCGTATGCAGGGCATCGTACGTGGCATAGGCTTCGGCATACGTACTGCGTGCCTGTTCCGAAATATTTTCAGGTTTAGCGGATATGGTGTTGAAGAAATAATCAAAAAAGGGCCGTTGCCGATCAGCTACCAGCGTTTCGGGCAGGTCGGGAATGGTATTGAACCGAAAGTGCCAGACATTCGGGTTTTGCTTCACTTGCGCCCACGGATCGATGCCGGGAACGGCTACGTTCATAATCACGGCTTTTGTCAGTTCATTGGGGTACGCGTGCAGATACGCATACGTAATCATGCCACCTACGTCGTGCCCTACCAGCGTTACCAGGTTCAGTTCCAGCGCGTCAATAACTCCTTTCACATAACCCGCTACGGTCTTTTTGTCGTTGGCAGCGATTTTTCCCGACTGACCAATGCCGGGCAGGTCCAAGGCAATCGTGAAAAAATCATCCCGGAGGCCCGCCATTATGGCTGCAAAGGACGCCCAGTTTTCGGGAAAGCCGTGCAGAAACAGTACGGCAGGTTTGTTTCTCTGGCCCGTTGTAATCACATGCAGCGAAACCCCTTTTATCATAAGCTGCTGGTGCTGAAACTCCGATTGTTGTTGTGTGTCAGTCATGATTATCGTTGAGCATTTGCTTATAAATCAGGTCGAAATCTTTTTTACCAATCTCAAAAAAGCCAACCCGGAACGGGTAGCCCCATGATTTTTTGTTCTGGATAAAGTCAAGCGTATTGATAAGCGGCAGAATCGATACGTCCTTGCCAAGAAAAAACGTTACGTTACGTCGGAACGGAGCAAAATCATCGGCCAGCTCGACCTGGTAAATGTCATCATCCCGCACCTGGCCAATAGCCGTAAATGACTGACATTTCTCATCGCGTTCGAGCACCTGTTTCGGCGAATAAAAAACAACCCAGTCATTGGGTTTTATCCGCAGCAACGGGGCTTTTTTGCCGTGGTTGGCCTGCATAAAGCCCCCCGCTACGCCCCGCATAACGTGATCTTTCGAAGCGACGGCAATCCAGTATCGTTGTGGGTCATTCATGGATGGTGTATTTTCCTGGTAACGTGTTGCTCACTCATAAACCGTTACAAAGCCACCCTTGTTGTGGCTCGAAGCCCTATCCAGCCGCTTTCGGAGTAGATCACTCCGATTTTTACAATGCTCACTCCCTCCTATTGGTTTGGGACTCCCAGAAAGTTTCCCTAATTTGATCTGTGTCGTCAATGAGTAATCGAAGGGTTATTTAGCACTTTATGCTATATCAAACCAGACTTTACCTAAACGCTCTAAGGATGCTCCCAAACTGGAATCATGTTCTTGTCAAATCAGGTCTGTCAATACGTCTGATTGTCCTGCTGGTCCTTTCCTTTTTTTCGTGGATACGCTGGTTGTCGCGCAATCACCCGGCAAAACAGTCGCCTTGTTTGACGGAAAAACCCTGACCGGCTGGAAAACTGTTGACCCGGCTCACGCAAATCTCTGGTTTGTAAAAGACAGCGTGATTCGAAGTGGCGATGGAGTAAAAAAGATTCCGGAGAATACGTATCTGTATACCCTGAAAGAATACGGCGATTTCGAATTTCGCTGCCTGTTCCGCTTATCGGGCGATCCCAAAACGGGTATGATCAACAGTGGCATTCAGTATCGGTCAATAATCGAGGGAGCCAAAATCATCGGCTATCAGGCCGACATCGGCAACGGCTATTGGGGCGATCTGTATGACGAACACCGCCGGGAGAAATTAGTGAGTGGCGATTTGCGAACCCTCAAACACATTCTGAAAGAAGACGGCTGGAACAGCTATATCATTCGCTGCAAAGGCAACCGGCATGAGCTTTACATAAACGGCGTAAAAACCTGCGACTATATTGAAAAGGACAGCAAAATTCCCCAGAAAGGTGTTATTGCGGTTCAGATTCACAGTGGCGGTGTGGCGCAGGTTGAATTTAGAGATCTGACCATTTCAGACCTGTGATGGATACGTTAAGGCATTCCTTTATCCCTGATTATTCTTAACATGACTTATTCCTATGCTTAATCTTCGGTATCTTATTCCTTTATTTTCTACCCTCCTGTTCGTTGCCGGAACGGACGCGCTGGTACAGGTTCCCAAAGCGAAACTGATGGCCGATACCGCGAAGGTCGACCGTGAGTACGCGCTCGAAGCCACCATGCTGGGGTTTTTCGCGAAGGATGGCGCCCGTAATCCGACATTAAAGGCCAACAAAGGCGATCGGGTGCGGATTACCATTACCAATGGGGAGTTGATGACCCACGACATTGCCCTGGAAAAACTGGGCATCAAAAGCAAGACCCTTCAGGAAAAAGGCTCACGCACCAGCATTACGTTTAAAGCCGACAAAAGCGATACGTATTTCTGCACCGTTCCGGGTCACCGGGCAGCGGGCATGGTGGGCAGTTTTGAGGTTGTTGAGGGTTCCGTAGCCGACGCGGCCGTAGCGGGCCAGGTACCGATGAAAAACGGCCAGCCCCTTAACCTGAATTTTGAAACGGGTACGCTGAAAGACTGGACCGCCAAAGGAGATGCGTTTACGAACCCGATTTTTGCGCAGGATGATCCCTCCCCGGTTCATGAAAAAGACATGCACATTGGCTTCGATGGTAAGTATTTTCTGAGCAGTGGCGGTACGACCAACTATAAGCAAACGGGCACCTTAACGTCGGTGCCGTTTACCGTTACGCAGCCGTTTGCGGCCTTCAAGGTGTCGGGGGGTGCGTTGCAGGATACGCGCGTCGAGCTGGTACAGGCCGGAACGGATAAAGTTATTTTCCATAGCACCGGGCAGGGTCGGGCCACCCTACAGCCGGTCGTTGTTGAGCTGCAACCATATCTGAATCAGGAGATTTACATCCGAATCGTTGATAACGAGACGGGTATTTCGCAGATTCCGTACATAGCCAATGACAAATGGGCGCATATCAATTTTGATGATTTTCAGTTTTACCCCACTCGCCCGAATTTCCCGAATGAACTAAAACAAAAAGACATCATCATTCTTCCCCCACTCGACCCCGTTTTGAATGCGGGACTGTCGGGCAGCAAAGCGGCTCAGGCCATGACTCCGCCCAGCGGCTTCAAAATTACGCTGGCTGCTGCCGAACCGGATATCGTCAAACCAATCTGTTTTACGATCGATTCACGCGGCAGACTTTGGGTTGTGGAGTCGCATACGTATCCGGTTCCGGCTCCTGAAGGACAGGGACGCGACCGTATTCTTATTTTTGAAGACACCAACGGCGACGGTACGCTGGATCGTAAGAAAGTCTTTACAGAAGGGCTAAATCTGGTCAGCGGCATGGAAGTGGGGATGGGTGGCGTATGGGTCGGGGCTGCCCCTTATCTGCTGTTTATTCCCGCCGATTTCAAAACGGATAAGCCAACCGGACCACCTCAAAAACTCCTGGACGGCTGGGGTATGCAGGATACGCACGAAACCCTCAACAGCCTCCGCTGGGGCCCTGATGGCTGGCTATATGGGACGCACGGGGTATTTACCCAATCAAACGTTGGTAAACCAGGGGCGACGGATTCAGAACGGACAAAACTCAACGCGGGCGTATGGCGCTACCATCCGACTACGCATCAGTTCGAGCTGTTTGCCGAAGGTACGAGCAATCCGTGGGGTCTTGATTTCAACGACTACGGCCATGCCTTCATAACGGCCTGTGTGATTCCGCATATGTATCACATGATTCAGGGCGGGCGTTACCAACGGCAGGCTGGCAAACATTTCAACCCCTACACCTACGACGACATAAAAACCCACGCCGACCATGTACACTGGGTGGGCGAGCGGGGCCCGCACGCGGGTAATTTCCGGTCAGGGTCGGCTGGTGGTGGACATGCCCATTCCGGAGCCATGATTTACCTGGGCAATAGCTGGCCGCAGGAATACCGGAATGATATTTTTATGAACAACATCAACGGAGCCAAGCTGAATCATGACCACCCCACACGCGCCGGATCGGGCTATATGGTGACCCACCGACCCGATTTTATGGCGATGAACGACTCCTGGTCGCAGTGGCTGAACATGAAATATGACGGCAGTGGATCGGTATGGGCGATTGACTGGTACGATAAGAACCAGTGCCATAGCCCCAATCCAGATGTGCACGACAAAACAATGGGGCGAATTTTCAAGATCACTCACGACAACGACAAATGGGTACAGGTCGATCTGGCGAAAGCGTCGGATATGGAACTGGTAAACGCCCAACTCAATCCCAATGAGTGGTACGTTCGCCAGGCCCGGACAATTTTACAGGAGCGCGGGCCCAACAAAAAAGTCCATAAAGCACTGAAAGACATTCTGGCTAAAAATCCGGACGCTACCCGCAAACTTCGCGCACTGTGGGCTCTTCACGTAACGAAAGGACTTACGGATAAAGACCTGACCGACCTGCTTGCCAACGAGAATGAATACGTAAGAAGCTGGGCCATTCAGCTATTAGCCGAAGACAAAACCGTTTCGCCGGAAACATTGAAGCAATTTGCGACGATGGCTCAGAATGACAACTCATCGCTGGTACGTATGTATCTGACCTCAGCCATGCTCCGTCTGGACCCTTCTCAGCGCTGGGACGTACTGGATGCACTCGTTCAGAAATCGCAGGACAAAGACGACCATAATCTGCCCTTGATGCTGTGGTACGCTTCCGAACCGCTGGCGGCTATCGATATGAAACGGGCGCTGGATATGGCTCAAAAATCAAAAATGCCAAAGCAACTGCCCTACACCATTCAGCGCATTGCCGCTATTGGCACCGAGGATTCAAAAAAATTGCTGAAAGAATTTAACGACCGGGTCGGCAAACTGGAACACTCGCACGAAAACCACGAAATTCAGGCATTGATTGCCAAAGTATTGGGTGAATAGTTTTACGAAAGAGAATCCAAATGGCATTATGAAAGCAAAAATCATACTAAGCGGAACGTTGCTTTGCTGCTGGCTCACCAATGCTTACAGCCAGGATAAAACCCTGCTAAAAGTCCGTGAACAGCAGGCGGCCAATACAAATACCGAACGAGCCACCAAACAGGCTGTTCCTGAAGGCAATTTTAAAAAGACGACGCTCACCCGCGACTTTATTTCGGAAGGAGCCGCCGTTGCAGACCTGAACAAGGACGGCAAAATGGACATTGTGGCCGGTTACTACTGGTTTGAAGCCCCCAACTGGACGCGTCACGAAATGGCTCCCTCCCGAACGTATGACCCGCGGAAAGAGTACAGCGATTCCTTTCTCAACCTGGGCATGGATGTAAATCAGGACGGCTGGGACGACGTAGTGATTGTTGATTTTCCGGGCAAGCCCGGTTTCTGGTTCGAGAATCCGAAAAACAACGCACAGAACGCATCCAAGCCGGTTGCGTGGAAGAAGCACATCCTTGCCGATTCGGTAGGTATCGCGAATGAATCGCCGGGCTTTATTGATATCGACGGCGATGGGCGGCTCGACATTCTGTGTGGCGATAAGGCGAAAAAACAGATTGTCTGGCTAAAAGCGCCCTCGAAACCGGGTGAAACCGAATGGCAACGATTCGCGCTGAGCAAGGAGAACGTACCAGGAACCGAGATTTTTTCGCACGGTATCGGCTACGGAGACATTAACAAAGATGGGTTCAATGACGTAGTGGTTCGCGAAGGCTGGTATGAAGGCACGGCGGATAAAAAATCCGGCAACTGGGTATTTCATCCGGCCAATCTGGGTGAACCCTGCTCGCACATGCAGATACTGGACGTAAATGGCGACGGCAAAAACGACGTAGTGAGTGCATCGGCCCACGCATTGGGCGTTTGGTGGCACGAACAGGTGATTGACGAGCAGGGGCAGATTAATTTCAAAACACACCTGATGAGTAATACAACAGCTCAGACTCACTCGTCAATTATGGCCGATCTGAACGGCGACGGCCGCAAGGATTACATCACCGGGAAGCGATTCCTGGCGCACCACGGCCGTGACCCCGGCGACAGCGATCCGGCTATTCTGATGTGGTTTGAGTTTACGCCCGGTAAGGAGCCCTACTATAAAGAACACATCATCGATAATGATTCCGGTTCTGGCCTCAACGTAACGGTCCACGACATGAACGGCGATAAGAAGCCTGACATCATTGTAGCCAACAAAAACGGCGTCTTCCTGCTCGAAAATAAGATCAAAAAGTAATTTTTTCCCATACAAGCAGGGCTGTTACGCTCGGATTCTCTTCCCCCGCCCCCTGAAGGGGAGAAAATTTACTTCGGACTCCTCCCCTTTCAGGGAGCGATCGGTAAACTGATCAGAACGTAACAGCTCGGCCCGGAAGGCCAGGGGTAAGCGAAATATAGGAGTAAATTGTATTGTTCACCATGAGAAAACTGAAACTACAGGTACAGATTACAATTGATGGTTTTATTGCCGGCCCAAACGGTGAGATGGACTGGCTATCGATGAATTGGGGCGAAGATATTATGAACTTCGTCGGCAGCATCACCGAACCCATTGACACCATTCTGCTTGGCCGAAAACTGGCCGAAGGGTTTATTCCGGCCTGGCAGTCGCGGGCCGAAAGCACTGAAGAAGTACCCGGCGCCCAAAAGATGAACGACACTCCTAAGGTCGTGTTCTCGAAAACGCTGGAAAGCATCGACGGCAAAAATGCTACGGTAAACAATGGCGATCTTGCCGCAGAGGTTAATGCCCTGAAAAACGAAGAGGGTGGCGATCTGATTGCCTATGGTGGTGGCGAGTTTGTCTCCTCGTTAATCCAGAATAACCTGATTGATGATTATTACCTGTTTGTCAACCCGGTAGCAATCGGCAAAGGCATGTCGATCTTTGGTGCACTATCGAATAAACTAAACCTGAAACTGGTCGAAACCAAAGCATTCGAATCTGGCATTGCTCTATTGCATTACCAGTCGGCTTAGGCTGGTCTAGCGAACCATTCAGGACTTTTGAAAAGCCGCGTTCAATATCAACTGAACGCGGCTTTTCGATTTCAATACGTTATAAGCGTTTTACGTTATAAGCGTTTAAGGCTGTCCGCCACCACCGGCGGCTCCATAAACTTGGCCGGTCGCGTAACTTCCGTCATTGGCAGCCAATTGTACATAAATCGACGCCAATTCGGCCGGTTGTCCGGGGCGTCCGAGTGGCGTATCACCGCCAAATTTTTTCAGTTTCTCCGCCGTAGCGCCACCACTGGGCTGCAGGGGTGTCCAGATTGGCCCCGGTGCCACACCATTTACCCGGATGCCTTTCGGACCCAACTGTTTAGCCAGCGACTTAACAAAATTCATGGTAGCGGCCTTGGTCTGCGCGTAGTCGTACAGGTTGGGCGAAGGGTCGTAAGCCTGCTCGGATGTTGTACCGATGATGGCCGATCCGGCTGGCATGTGCGGTAACGCAGCTTTGATAATCCAGAACGGCGCATAAATGTTGGTCTTCATGGTCGCGTCGAAATCTTCCGACGTAACATCCAGAATGGATTCACGCTGTTGCTGCCGGGCTGCATTGCTAACCAGAATATCCAGACCGCCCAACCCTTTCACGGCTTCATCGACCAGCCGCTTACAAAAAGCTTCGTCGCGAATGTCGCCGGGAATGGCAATTGCTTTTCGGCCCTCTTTTTTGATCAGGTCGATTACCTCTTTAGCGTCGGGTTCTTCAGCTGGCAAATAGTTGATCGCTACGTCGGCTCCTTCGCGGGCGTAGGCAATAGCTGCTGCCCGTCCCATACCCGAATCGCCACCGGTAATTAGCGCTTTTCGCCCCTGCAAACGCCCTGAACCTTTGTAGCTGGTTTCGCCATGATCGGGCCGGGGAATCATTTTGCTGGCTAAACCCGGCCAGGGTTGCATCGGTGTATTAAAGGGTGGCTTGGGGTACTTACTCGTCGGGTCGACAAGGACTGCAGGCGCAGCCGCACCAGGGTTTTCCGAGCTGGAAGCCGCAAAGAGTGGACTGGCAACCACAGAAGCGGCTAAGCCACTTCCTATTCCGCCAATAACTTGGCGTCTGCTCAATTGATTGTCGTTCATGATGTTGTATTCTTACGTTGAGTGATGTTAATTGATTGAATCTACAGTTGGTCTGTAGAATATAGGCGATAACTACTAGTTTAAGAGTAAGGTTATCCCAATCGAAGTTTGTATGTAAGTGGTCGCATGGTTGTATGACGTCGTGGTGTCGGCCGCAGCCGTTCTCAAACCCGACACTTAGCCTTCGCAATCGGTGTCGGGTTTGAGAACGGCTGCGGCCGACACCACGGCGACACTACAATAAATTTTCGCCCAACAATAAGCCAGTCTGCGTGGTTTTAGTCATTGTCATTCGTTAGCAGTGTTTGCGTCGAACACGTAAACCCACTGGCTAATGACCAATCGCCAATGACAACCAACAATTGATAAATCCCGATGGACGAACACGAATCGCCTGAACTGACCGAGGACGAAAAGCGGTTGTTTGCCGACCTGATGCCTGAAGACCTGAACGAAATTCTCGATTCAGGCGTAAACCGGCGCCACTTCCTCAAATTAATGACGCTGGCGGGCGGGGGAATTCTGGCGGCCCAGTCGGCCGTAGCGGAGCAGCTGATGACCCGGCCAATGAGCGAGCCATCGGCTACCGAATTCGTCCCGGCCAGCATTGAAAATGGCGTCAACGTAACAGTCAAGGTCAATGGTACGGCCCGCAAGCTAACGGTCGATTCCCGAATGACCCTGCTGGATACGTTGCGGGAACGACTCGATTTGACCGGCTCCAAAAAAGGCTGCGATCATGGTCAGTGCGGTGCCTGCACGGTACTGGTGAATGGTCATCGGGTGCTGTCGTGCCTGACGCTGGCTGCGAGCTGTGAGGGAAAAACGGTGCAAACCATTGAAGGTCTGGCTCAGGGGGCTCAGCTCCATCCGGTGCAGGAGGCTTTTCTGAAACACGACGGCTTCCAGTGCGGCTTCTGTACACCCGGTCAGATATGCTCGGCGGTGGCAATGCTCGATGAAGCCCGGAAAGGCCAGGTTAGCTACGTTACCGAAAACGTCAGGCAGCCATCGGGTCCGGTCAAGCTATCGAACGAGGAGATCAAAGAGCGGATGTCGGGAAACATCTGTCGCTGCGGGGCTTACCCCAACATTGTTGCCGCCATTCAGGAAGTTCACAGCGGGAAACCCGTCGAGCAGGTTTTTCGCTCGGTTTAACCCTTTTCCAATCGCATCCGATGAGACCCTTCACGTACATCCGGGCCAAAGATCTTTCGTCTGCCAGCAAACTGCTGACCGAAAACCCGAACGCTAAGTTCCTTGCAGGAGGCACGAATCTGCTGGACCTCATGAAAGAGGACGTAGAGCGGCCCAATACCCTTATCGACATCTCCGAACTGAGCCTGAGTGAGATAAAAACTATCGTTGCAGGAACCAATAGAGGGGGCATTTCGATTGGCGGGCTCGGCAAAAACACCGAAGCGGCCAATCATCCGCTGGTACGTCAACATTATCCGTTGTTAACACAGGCCATTCTGGCGGGTGCCTCGGGACAGATACGGAACATGGCAACCAATGGTGGGAATCTCCTCCAGCGTACCCGTTGTCCGTATTTCTACGAGGTGTCCATGCCCTGCAATAAGCGCGCACCCGGCACAGGTTGCGGTGCGCGTGAAGGCATCAATCGGATGCACGCCATTTTTGGCTGGTCCGAACAGTGCGTGGCTGTGTATCCGTCTGATATGGCTGTTGCACTGGCGGCACTGGATGCCGTAGTCAGTGTTCGAAGCGCAACTGGTCAGGAACGGCGTATCCCCATTGCTGACTTTCACCGATTACCAGGTGATCAGCCCGAAAAAGATACGATTCTGACGCATGGCGAACTGATTACAGCCATCGAACTGCCGCAAAACAAGTTTGCCGATAAGTCGTATTACCTCAAAGTACGTGACCGGGCTTCGTATGCTTTTGCGCTGGTTTCCGTAGCAGCGGCTCTGGAAATGCAGGGCAGCAAAATCGTACAGGCCCGTATTGCAATGGGTGGCGTAGCACATAAACCCTGGCGGGCCTTGAAAGCCGAACAAATGCTGGTCGGGAAAGACGCCACCGAAGCCAATTTCAAACTGGCTGCCAACGCCGAAATGGCCGACGCCAAACCATTAGAGCATAATGCATTTAAAGTAGAACTCGGTAACAGAAGTATCGTTCTGGCGCTGCAAATGGCCATGAACGGCGGAAAAGCCTAACCAACTGGTCATTTCGCGTTGCTGTCATTGGTCATTGGTTATCAGTCACTGGTGTAAAATGCAATGACGGTTAAACCCAATGACAGCGAAGCGAAATGACCAATGACTACTGACCAATAATTCCATGAAGGATAATAAAGTGATCGGTACGCCCATCAGCCGGATTGATGGCATCGCCAAAGTGACTGGCAAAGCAGCCTATTCGATGGATCATCCGGTGAAAAATCCGGCTTATGCCATTCTGTTTAAAAGCACCATTGCCGCCGGAACCATTCGCGACATCGACACGGCTGCCGCCGAAAAATCACCGGGTGTGCTGGCTGTCATTACGCACAAAAATGCGCCGAAACTTAAGGTCGATGGTGGATTGCGTGGAGGTGCGCTGCTCCAAAGTCCGGAGATTGAATTTTTCGGACAGAACATTGGGATTGTCGTGGCCGAAACCTTCGAACAGGCCCGGTACGCATCGCGGCTGATCAACGTAACCTACGATAAAAAAGAGCCTAAAGTCGATTTTAACAAACTGGCCGACAAAGCCCGTCTGCCAAAAGATAAAGAGAAAGCCGACGCCAAACGGGGCGATGTACAGGCTGCGATTAGCCAGGCCACGGTTAAAGTGGAAGAAGTTTACGAAACACCCATCGAGCACCATAATCCGCTGGAGCCCCATGCCGCTATTGCTGAGTGGGAAGGCGATAAAGTGACCCTGTACAGTAGCGCGCAGATCGTGAATGGCGCACAAAGTGCAGCAGCTGCCACGCTGAATCTGAAACCGGAGCAGGTACGTATCGTGACTCCCTACATCGGGGGTGGTTTTGGCTCAAAAGGTGGTCAATGGGCCAATCTGGCGCTGACGGCGGTAGCAGCCAAACAGGTTAATCGTCCGGTCAAACTTGCCCTGACCCGCCAGCAGATGTTCAATTCGGTGGGGTTACGTCAGCACAACCGCCAGAAAGTAAGCCTGGCGGCTACAGCTGATGGCAAACTAACGGCACTAGCACATGAGATTGTAACCCATAGCGCGATTGACAATGAGTTTGTCGAACCCTGTGGTGACTGTTCCAAAGTCATGTACGATACGCCCAACTCGCTTATTACGTATCGGGTGGTACCCATGAACATTATCCTGCCGACCTATACGCGCGGCCCTGGCAAATCGACTGGCAGTTTTGCCCTCGAATCGGCGATGGATGAGCTGGCATACAAGCTAAAAATGGACCCGATTGAGCTACGCATCAAAAACGAACCCGAACGCGATCCATCGAACGGCAAACCCTGGTCGTCGCGAACTACAGTACAGTGCCTGCAGGAAGGCGCCAAAGCGTTTGGTTGGGAAAAACGCAAATCCGAACCCCGCCAGAATGAGCGGGGTAATTACTGGATTGGTTATGGCGTTTCGGCCGGTACGTACCCTGCCCACCAGCGTCCTACCTCGGCTTCAGTGAAGCTGAAACGTACTGGCGACGACGTAACAGCCACCGTTGAACTGGCCGCAGCGGATTTGGGCACCGGTACGTATACCATCCTCACGCAAACGGCAGCCGATGCGCTGGGATTACCCATCCAGAAGATTAAGGTGAAAATTGGCGATTCCGATTTACCACCCGCTGCCGGTGCGGTGGGGTCAGTGGGCGCGGCCAGTTACGCCAATGCGGTAAATGATGCCTGCGAGAAAATTACGCAGGAATTGCTATCCAAGTCGGGCAAACAATTTTTCGTACGCCCGACGGCTGCGCAGCTGATGCGCTCCGAGAAACTAACGGATTACCAGGCCCGGGTCGACAGCAAACCACCCGAAAGCGCCGAAGAGTATTCAGCCCATAGCTTCAACGCCAATTTTGCCGAAGTGGCCGTGAATAAATCGACGGGCATG
Organism: Spirosoma sp. KNUC1025; assembly: GCF_045160025.1. Lineage (GTDB taxonomy): Bacteria > Bacteroidota > Bacteroidia > Cytophagales > Spirosomataceae > Spirosoma. Next base: position 3,224,130 of record NZ_CP087139.1, on the reverse strand, counting down.
GTACGTGTCAATCGATTTCTGGCGGTGACCGGTGCTGGTCAGATTCTAAATCCCAAAACCGCCCGCTCGCAGATCATCGGCGGCAACGTCTGGGGTATCGGTATGGCCCTGACGGAAGAATCGGTCGTTGATCCGCGCTGGGGCAATTTTGTTACGCGCTCCCTCGCCGATTACCACGTACCGGCCAATCTGGACATCGGCCAGCTGGACGCTATTTTTATCAACGAGAAAGATGAGCACGTCAACACGATGGGCATTAAAGGCATTGGTGAAGTGGGGATTGTAGCCGTCGCGGCCGCCGTCGCCAACGCCGTCTTCAACGCCACCGGAAAGCGCGTTCGGGACCTGCCCATTACGCCCGATAAGGTGCTGTAGAGTAACAGCTTACAGCACCTTACCAGCTTATTACCTGTGTGCTGCTAAACGCTGCCAACCGGCTCCCACAGTTCAATCTTGTTGCCTTCTGCGTCCATGATATGGACAAACTTTCCATAGTCGTAACTCGCAATGCTATCAAGGATAGTTACGCCGTTTGCGTTGAGTTTATCAACAAGTCCTTCGATGTTTTGAACGCGCTAATTGATCATAAATTCCTTTTTCGACGGTGCGAAATAGTCGCTTCCGTTTTTGAAAGGGCTCCATTGAAGCTGGTTTATCTCGTCAGGTCTATCAGCATTTCTGAATTCAAATGTTGAACCATACTCGTTAATGTCAAGCCCTAAATTTTTGGCATACCATTCTTTCGTTTCCTGCGGATTGTCGGCAAAAAAGAAAATGCCGCCAATTCCTGTTACTTTAGGCGTAGTATCTGCCGGTGACGTTGAGTTCTCTGCTTGATTTTTTGAGTCGTTCATTTGTTTGTTTTTCAGTTGCCAAACCATTCCTTATAATACGTACTACAGCCGAAATTACCTGGTAAATATCGACAATTGGCCGCCTTTTTTAGCTGGATTAGAACAGATAATTAAGCCATTGGGAGCTAATCTTTTGAATGTCGCTAACGGTTGGCCAGCTGGACGCTATTTTTATCAACGAGAAAGATGAGCACGTCAACACGATGGGCATTAAAGGCATTGGTGAAGTGGGGATTGTAGCCGTCGCGGCCGCCGTCGCCAACGCCGTCTTCAACGCCACCGGAAAGCGCGTTCGGGACCTGCCCATTACGCCCGATAAGGTGCTGTAGAGTAACAGCTTACAGCACCTTACCAGCTTATTACCTGTGTGCTGCTAAACGCTGCCAACCGGCTCCCACAGTTCAATCTTGTTGCCTTCTGCGTCCATGATATGGACAAACTTTCCATAGTCGTAACTCGCAATGCTATCAAGGATAGTTACGCCGTTTGCGTTGAGTTTATCAACAAGTCCTTCGATGTTTTGAACGCGCTAATTGATCATAAATTCCTTTTTCGACGGTGCGAAATAGTCGCTTCCGTTTTTGAAAGGGCTCCATTGAAGCTGGTTTATCTCGTCAGGTCTATCAGCATTTCTGAATTCAAATGTTGAACCATACTCGTTAATGTCAAGCCCTAAATTTTTGGCATACCATTCTTTCGTTTCCTGCGGATTGTCGGCAAAAAAGAAAATGCCGCCAATTCCTGTTACTTTAGGCGTAGTATCTGCCGGTGACGTTGAGTTCTCTGCTTGATTTTTTGAGTCGTTCATTTGTTTGTTTTTCAGTTGCCAAACCATTCCTTATAATACGTACTACAGCCGAAATTACCTGGTAAATATCGACAATTGGCCGCCTTTTTTAGCTGGATTAGAACAGATAATTAAGCCATTGGGAGCTAATCTTTTGAATGTCGCTAACGGTTGTATAGTTAATCCGAAACGTATATTCAATTCGTTCAATTTCAGGAAATTACTTTTTTGTAATCAGGAATTATTACTGACTTCAAGAAGATGTTTCAGGTTGTGTCCAAGAAGATTGTCCCATCCCCGGTCAAATCGATCTCTGGTGAAATGCGGGTGAGTTGGAAAACTATCCAGATCTGTTTGCATAACCTTTAATCTGGTTTTGTATCCTTCTGAAAATAAGTCAAATATAACCTCTGAACTTCTTGGGTATCCCTTATAAGCCCAGCTGTGTGCTAACGTTTTACCTTCTAGCACGTTGGTTACAATCCATTCTTTTTGATATTCGGCACCATCATCAAATTGAAATGTAAACCCAAATACAGGATCAAATTGCTGAAGTTGAGGAAAATACCATTTCTTTATTTTATCCTTATCAGTTAAAGCCCGCCAGACTTTCTCAATCGGCGCATCATAATAAAACTCTTTTATCAGGGGAGTGCCCATCTTCCTATCCGTTGTTCATGCTTAATAAAACAGTAAATGATTATTCGTTACGCTACTACTCTAATAAGCTAACCTATAGGATGTACAAATCAGTGAACTATCGCAATAAAAACCGTTATTTACCCGCCCATTAGCTGTTTCAGTTTGGGCTCGATTAGTAACCCCTTTTCCGTGACGAACCATATATTACCTTCCTCAAGCGGTGGGGGTTGAAGTGCCATATTAATCACACTCTGCGCTACGTCTTCTTTCGTTTGAGGCAGGGTCATTCTGGCCTTAAAATCGCTCTCAGAAATACCGCTATAGGCTGCATAGGCTGGAATCACGACATCCCCCACACCGGTACCCTGCATAAGCCGCAATGGTGCAAGGCCCACAAAACGAAGTCCCAGCTTTAGCCGATTTGAGGCTTCCTGGGCGTAGTTGGCCAGGAAAAGCTGGGTTCGTTTTGAGCCAGCGTATCCGCCCGAAATGGGTGAACCGAACAAAGCCGCCCCACTGGCAACAAAAATCACCAACGTACCTGGTTTAACGGGTGCATTAAGGGCGTAATGAGCAATGAGATAGGCAGCTTTTACATCCGTGTTCCAGTTCGTGCTGAACGTATCCCAGTCTAACTGCTGCAAGGGCTGGTAAGGTGGCATGGCACCGGCTGCCAACACCACAAGGTCTGGTTCGTTCTGGAAAACGCTGGCTATGGTTGTTTCGGCAGTTGCATCGGCCGATAGCGTCCGTACACCTGGCAGCGAAGCCGCCACTTCTGCTAGTGAGGCTGGATTTCGGCTCACAACCAGCAGGTCGGCTCCCTCCTTAACCAATGCCTTTACGATAGCCAACCCCGTACCGCGGCTACCACCGATGACTACGACTTTTTTTCCGTTTAATTTTTTCATGATACAGTTGATTTGATTGGTTAAGTGCATGATTGATTTAGCGAATACCCAATTGCATTACAGCAAAATATTCCCTCAATCGCTCATTCACTCAATTATTTAGCTGGCTGGCCTTCGCCTTTGGTGATCAGATTGAACAGACTGTTGCGCATATAACCGCTCCAGGCATTTGAACAGGCACCGTAGCATTCTATCTCAGGCTTCAACCCAATGTGCGTAAAGCGGAGTTGGGTTTGTCCTTCTTGTTCAGTGATGTCGAAAACGACGCGGGTACCCGTCCACTCGCTTTTGTCGCTGATGAAACTTAGACGGCTGTCTGTGATGAGCCAGACAACTTTTCGGGCGGGAATCAGCTCGACCAGTTGCTGTCTGGAATAATGCACATCGTCGAAACGTACCTCAAAGAAATCGTTGAGATGCTCTGTGTTGCCTTCGACGTTTTCGGTCCACCAACCGCGTACCTTCTTTATCGCATCAAACACGGTTTCCGGCCGCTGGTCGACCAGCAGCGTACTGGAAAAATCAGTTGTCGTCATAGTATTGTTGTTTTTACAAACGGCTAATACGTTTACGAGGACAAAGCTATTGTCTGAATTTGGTAGCAAGGGGGTGTAAAATGGACTATCTAGCGGGTTGATCTGGACATATTAGCCGGTTACCTTTGCCGAAAAAAAGACTGTGAAGCATATCACCATAGTTGTCCCCGACGGTCGGAATAACCTGAGCAGTATTGTTGGGGCGTACGAATTGTTTACAGAAGCGAACGCATATTGGAAGGCAACTGGCCGGAATGATCTGTACACCATCGAACTAGCGGGTATTTCTCCGACTGTGGACTTCGACGGTAATTTGTTTACCGTAAAGCCTCACACCCACGTTGCCGCTATTGCCAAAACCAACCTCATCGTTATCCCGTCCCTGAATCACAACGTACAGGAAGCGATGGCGGGTAACGACACGCTAATCGACTGGATTGTCAGACAGTATAAGGGCGGAGCCGAAATAGCTACCATCTGTACTGGAGTCTTTATGCTGGCCTCCGCCGGTTTGCTCGATGGGCGAATGTGTTCCACGCACTGGGCGGCTGCCGATACGTTCCGGCAACTGTTTCCGGACGTAAAACTTCAACCCGATAAACTCATAACCGACGAAAAAGGCATTTACACAAACGGTGGCGCCTATTCGTTTCTCAACCTGTTAATCTATCTGATCGAAAAATACTACGACCGACAAACGGCCATTTATTGCTCCAAGTTATTCCAGATAGAGATAGACCGGCAAAGCCAGTCAGCCTTTACCATCTTTACTGGCCAGAAACAGCACGGAGACGACCTGGTGAAAAAGGCGCAGGATTACATTGAAAGCAACATTCAGGATAAAATCTCCATTGACTATTTGTCAAATTTATTCGCCGTGGGCCGACGAAACTTTGACCGGCGATTCAGCAAAGCAACGGGTAATACGCCCATTGAATATGCCCAGCGGGTAAAAATTGAATCGGCTAAAAAAGCGTTTGAATCCACCCGAAAAACCATCAACGAGGTGATGTATGAAGTAGGCTATTCAGATGTAAAAGCGTTTCGTGAAGTATTCCGAAAAATCACGGGCATGTCGCCGATTGAATATAAAGCAAAGTATAACAAAGAAGCCTGGCAATAAGCAAGTTAATGTTCATCACGTTCACAACGACAAGTAGCTACATGCCGTATGTATGGTGCGTTTATAGAATAGTTTAGTTTGCCTAAGCTTGCCTGCCGCAGGTATGCTACTACAGTGTTTGTAGCATACCTGCGGCAGGCAAGTTGGTCATCATTACTTTTAAAGCTATAAACATCGGATCGCTACGCGATCAACTCAAACCCGGATGCAGGGTGATTATCTACCTGCGCGTTTGACGATAATCTTACCTATCCTCTCCCGGCAATTCCGAACGGGAATGCTTATTAATTTTTAAAATAATGCCCCATCGCCAAATCGGCCAGCAGACCGGGGTGGGTAGGTTCCCAGGCAAGTTGTGCTCTGGTTTTTGTGCTGGTTGCCGGGCTGTCGAAACCAATGAAACGGCTCATCCACTCGAAATGGTTAGCTGCTTCTTCAGGCGGCATCGACACAACGGGTACGTTCAGATGCCCGCCAATCACTTCGGCTATTTCCCGAACAGGAATTCCTTCGTCGGCGATGCCATTATATCTGGCGCCGATGGCTCCTTTCTCCAACGCCAGCCTAAAAAGATGAGCCGCGTCCAGCCGATGCACAGCAGGCCAGCGATTGCTTCCATCACCCACGTAGGCCGACACGCCTTTTTTTCGGGCCATATTGATAATGAAAGGCACAAAACCGTAGTCGCCGATGTCGTGAACGGAGGGGGCTAACCGAATGACCGACGCATGTACACCCGCTTCGGCAAGCGCCATGGCCGCTGCTTCTGAAGCACGAGCAGAGGCCGGCGCCGGATCGTCTTCGGTACTGAAGTTTCCATCGGTACGTAAGCCTAATATACCGCCGGTCACAACAATCGGTCGTTTGGAACCTGCCAAAACGGAGCCCATTGCTTCAATTGCACGTTTATCGGTTTCAGAAGCGGCTACGTAATTTGAAAAATCATGGATGAACGCCGTATGAATCACGCCATCGGCGTCAGCGGCACCTTCTTTTAAACTGTCGAGGTCTTCCAGACTCCCTCTCAACACTTCAGCGCCAGCCTGAGTGAGCGACTGGGCTGATTTTTCTGAACGGGCCAGGCCAACGACCTGATGCCCGGCATTCACTAATTCCTGTACGACAGCGGAGCCAATAAACCCGGAGGCTCCCGTTACGAATACGCGCATATAGTTTTTCTTTTGTTGGTCATACAAAACTAACGGGACGTACTGCTTCAGAACGAGGACATTTGACTCAATTTTCTGAGGACATTTTTACCGTATTTTTTGTTTTATTTCATGAATATTTCTTCTCTCATCATGTTTGACGAATTTGAACGCTACATCCGCCAATACGAACCTGGGCTTACCAGGGAGCAAATGCAATTAATCCGCTCGAAGTCTGTTCTGAAAAAAGTACGCAGAAGACAGGTGTTATTGCACGAAGGTGAGGTTTGTCAGCATAAAATATTCGTACTGCGGGGCTTGCTCAGAACCTATGGTACAGCAAACGATGGTAGTGAATACGTTATGAAATTCACCCCTGAATATGAGTGGATTACCGACCCGGACAGTTATTTCAATCGAACGCCTTCTGAATTAAATATTGACGCAATAGAAGCCAGTGACGTGGTTCTGTGGAGTCACGACGATTTTGAAGCCCTGCGGACGGTTATTCCAGAAATAAATACGCTCTCAGAAAAGCTGATAACCCAGAATATGGGCGTCACCCAGAAGCGAATTCTACTAAATATTAGCGCCAACGCGGAGGAAAAATACCAGTATTTCATAGCTACTTATCCTGATATTCTTCGGCGGGTACCCCTGCATATGGTAGCTTCTTACCTGGGCGTATCCCGCGAAACGCTCACCCGAATCCGGCAGGGACAGGCGGTAGCGGCAAAAAGCTAATTACTGATTGAAGCCGGTGGAACGGGAAGGGTGGTGTCAGATTCTCCAACCTGACACCACCCTTCCCGTTCTGCCGATATAAAGAACGTAAATTCAACATCATTTAATTGGCCGGTGTGTAGGGCTTGCCGATGACGAGTTTATCGCCTGACAGGTCGGCTTCGAACAGATGAGGAACCCGAACGGTACGTCCATTTACGCTTTTATGGCTATGAATGGACATGAGCAGTTTACCGTCCAGCGTGCGGAACAACATACCATGCCCGTAATTGAGGGGCGTAATGGGGTCTTTTTCCTGAACCCAAGGACCATCTAACGTACCACTTTTTGAATAAGCAACACCCTGGGTATAAACGTCATAGATCCAGCTCGTCCAGATCATGCCCAGGCGTCCGGTTTTCGTTTGGAATAAATAAGGACCATCCGTGACTTTATTTGGCCGGTCATTGCCGTTGTCGTCTTTCTCCCGGCTCCAGGGCGAATCACTGGCCCGAAACAACACCTTACCCGTACCGATCGAGCCACTTAAATCGGGCTTCAATTCGATTTTTTCGATGGTTCCGTTCATATTCTGTAGCCACTCGTAGCAATAGACCATGTAAGGTTTCCCGTTTTTATCAACCCAAAAAGTGCCATCGAGGGTAGGCTTATCGGCGGGCAGATAGGTAGGATCATTCATCGGTACGTATGGACCATCGGGCTTATCGCTGACCAGTATGTGACTGGCCCGACGTTCGATTGCCCTGCCTTTAACGGTATCAATCTTGACGGCCCGGTTGGTGAACGTAGCAAAATAGTAGTATTTATTTTTGTACGGCTGGATTTCGGCCGCCCAGATCATCGGCGTAGGCCCCATCCAGGAGTTCGGATCCGTTTTCGTTACCTTATAGGGACCATCCCAAAGCTTCAGATCTTTACTTTTCCAAAGCATCCCTCCGGTTCCGGTCATGTAGTACATACCTGTTTGTCGATCAGCCAGAATAAACGGGTCGCTCAACGTAATGGAATCCAGCGGTACATTTGTTCTGACTTCCCGTACCCGGCTTTCCTGCGCTTTCAGGGTGAACACAAACAATAAGCAGTTTACTAAAGTCAACCAATTACTTTTCATGAATTGTCGAGGGTTTCAGGTTGGAGGTGTACTGGTTTTGGGTACGCTGGAAAGCATTCACAGACACCCCCAAAAGCATTTCCAGTAGCGATTATACCTCAACCTACCCTATCCGGCAAAGAAAACGCACAGAATACAAGGCGGGGCTGGACGAATAAAAAAAGCCACCCCTTTCGAGGCAGCTTTTTTTATTGACGTACTATTAATTACCCGTTTTGATAAACGGCGGCAAATTCTTTGGCGAAATCGTCTAGCTTTACGTGCCCCAGGGTTGGCTTGTGCTGTTCATAATCTTCCAGTAATGCCCCACTATGCAGACTGCCTCCTAATTCGACAAAATTGTCGATTACGTGCGGAGGCAATCCCCGCTTTTCCATGCCCGCTCTCATTTGCTCGTTCGTCAGTACTACCCATTGTAAATCTGGCTTGCCAATGGCATTCCCTATTATGTGGGCAACCTCGCTGGCGGTAAGCTCGTCGCTGACAACGTAGCGTATGGTTTCGCTACCTGCGGGTTTTATCAGTTCCTCAGCAGCTACGGCAGCAATGTCGACGGGGGCTACCAGCACCATTTTATCATCGCCACCGTAGTTTGTGCCAATAAAACCGGCACCTTTTATCATATCGATAAAGCCGAACAGGTTATAGTAGAAATAACCCGCACGCAGGTGCGTAATGGCTACGTCGGTCAGCTTATCCAGAATCGTTTCGGCAAAGTGAGCACCAAGGATATAACCAGTGCCTTTGTCAAGATGTGCACCGTAACTGCTCAGATTTACCAGCCGTTTTACACCTGTCTGGTTAATCGCCTGTACGTAGTTGGCGCTGATCCGGCGGTAATACGCTACCTGATCTGCTTCAGCGAAGTTGGGCGGGACCATGGTAAATACGGCGTCGGCACCGGAAAAGGTCGTGATCAGAAAATCAATGTCTTCTAACGATCCAATGGCCGCTATTGCTCCAAGGGCTTCGATATCCTTTTGCTTTTCGGCCTTGCTGCTGATGACCGTAACCGAATGCCCCTGATGTACTAATTCTTCCGTAAGTGGTTTGCCGATATGTCCTAAAGAACCCGTTACTACAATTTTCATAAACACGTTGGTTTGTTTTACATAACAAAGGTCCGTGTTTATGAACGCAGACATGTAGCTGAATCTATGCTTGTTGTAGCCGTTTCATTACCGCCTGTACGACTTAAAAAGCGTCTCGTGGTGTCGGGTTTGAGAACCCGACACCACGAGAACTCAATTGAAGGAACGCCGGAAATCAAGGGGCGAAAGGGTCGTTTTGTTTTTAAACAATTTGCTGAACGACTGCGAATGCTCAAACCCCAATTCGTAGGCAATTTCACTGACCGACAGATCGGTGGTGGATAATTTCTCCTTTGCTTTTTCAATCAGCTTATCATGAATGTGCTGCTGCGTACTTTGCCCGGTCAATACCTTCAGCAGAGTACTCAAATAGTTAGGCGATACGTTTAAGGCATCGGAAATATACTGAACCGTAGGCAGTCCCTTCGTGGCCAGTTCATCGCCACTAAAATAGTCCGTCAGCAACTCTTCCAGCCGATTGAGGATGCGATGGTTTGAAATTTTTCGGGTGATGAACTGCCGATGGTAGAACCGATCCGAATACGTCAGTAGCAGTTCCAGCTGGGCAATGATGACGTTCTGGCTAAACTGATCGATGTTGGAGTGATACTCCTGCTGAATACCCTGCATAATCCCGGTGATGGTCGTTTCTTCTTTCTCCGAAAGAAACAAAGCTTCGTGGACCGCATAATCAAAGAACTCGTATTGCTTTATCGCTTTGGCTAAGGGCGTATTCCATAAAAAATCGGGGTGCACCAGCAGCATCCAGCCCGATGGCTGAACGGGCGAATCCCTTTCTACTTCAATTCGGAATACCTGCCCCGGTGCCATGAAGAACATGATGCCTTCGTTGAAATCGTATTCCTGCTGACCGTACTTCATCCGGACATTGAGATTCCGTTTCAGAGCAACGGAGTAAAAGTCCTTGACCAGATTCGCTTCATGGGGAGGTGCCTGCTGAACAGACGACATATCGATCACACTGATGAGGGGGTGCTCCGGTTTTGGTAAGCCCCTGTACTGATGAAATTCGGTGATCGTTTTAAACCGAAGGGGTCCTGTGCCAGCCATAGTATAAGGTGTCTGTTTTTAGTTGAAGTCGATAGCAACTGCCTTTCCAAACCGATCAGCGTTACGTTACCCGTTGTCGGTTTGTGGCGATACTAATCCTTCATTTGCTACACAAAGGTCTGTATTTCTGAATGCTGGTGTGTAGCTGAATCTACGGTTGTTGTAGCCGTTTCGTTTTGAATGAAAAGTAAACACACCTCCCTGTCAGGCAATTGGTACGGGTATGGTTCTATCATTCAACGCAGAAACAGTCGCTCCTCTTCGTGGTCGAGGTAATAAAGATGCTTACGGACAATGTCTTCGTCGAGGGTCATGGAGTGTCGGTTTTTATCGACCAGCCACTGCCGTTGCCGGTCCAGAATATGCTGGTAAAGGTCTTTGACCGGCTCACTGAGCGTAAACGCTTCATCGCCCGCTAGTTTGCGGGAACTGTGATCCATTAGCTTTTTGTAAACGGGCTGTTTCAGTTCGGCCTCACTCAGGTTTTCGCGCATGTACTGCACGGCCAGGGCAGCAAGCTCTTTTTCAATGAACGCATCGACCTTCTCTTCCGGCTTGGTATAATCCCGTTCCACAAAACCGAATTTTCTAATGATCGTGGGCAACGTAAGACCCTGAACAACAAGGGTCAGCAGAATTACAACGAACGTAATGAACAGGATCAGGTTACGTTGCGGAAAAGCAGCTCCGTTGCCCATATGAATGGGGATGGACAAGGCGGCTGCCAGCGAGACCACCCCTCGCATACCGGTCCACCCCAGGAACAGGGGCGACGCCCAGCCCGGATTTGAGCTGTCAGCAACGGTTATGAAGTTTCGCATTATCAGGGTTGTGACGACGGCCCCATAGCAGGAGATAATCCGGACAACAATCAAGGCCACCGTAATGAGTACGCCATAGCTAATCGCTTCCTTAATGCTGGTATGGCCCAGCCCGGAAACAATTTGCGGCAGATCGAGCCCGATCAGGATAAAGACAAGTCCGTTCAGGATAAAGGACGTACTTTCCCAAAAATTGAAGCCTCTTATTCTGGATCGGCCGCTCAAAAATTCGTATCGGTTGTAGGACATCAGCAGCCCACCACATACCACCCCCAGTACCCCCGAGCTATGCGCGCTTTCGGCGGCAATGTACAGGGCGTAGGGCGTAAGAATGGACAGGGCCATATCGATATTGACGTCCGTAGGGAGCAGTTTATGAATTTTCATCAACAGCCAGCCAACCAGCAGACCGATGCCTACGCCACCAATCACCATCCACAAAAAACTAAGCGAGGCATCCCGCACATCAAACGTACCGGTAGATACAGCTATCAGCGCAAACTGAAAGATAATCAGCGAGGACGCGTCGTTGAGCAGACTTTCGCCCTCCAGAATAGACGAAATACGCTTGGGGACTTTAACGAATTTCATGATGGCAGCCGCGCTGATCGCGTCGGGGGGCGACACGATGCCGCCCAGCAAAAAACCCAGCGCCAGCGTAAAGCCGGGAATATAATGACGGGCAATCAGAGCTGTGCTGAAGGCCGTAACAAAGACAACCAGAAAGGCAAACGAAAGAATGATACGTCGCCATTTCCAGAGTTCTTTCCAGGAAACGGACCAGGCAGCCTCGTACAGCAGCGGAGGCAAAAAGATGATGAAGATCAGCTCCGGGTCCATGTCGAGCATCGGTACGCCGGGGACAAAGCTTATGGCCAGCCCAGCCACGACCAGCAGCACCGGATAAGCCACTTTTATTTTCTGAGCCAGGATGATCAACAGCAACATGACCAGCACCATCCCCAGATAAAACGTAACCTGTTCAAGCATCTTTATAAAAATTAGGGTACAGTTGGTGCCAAAGCCATATAATAACACAAGTTCTATATGCTTTTAAACCAGTCAGATTTGATGAGAACTTTCTCTACTAATTCAACTTCAATCCCAAGTTTCAATTCTTTTAATTTTTCAGCAAGGTCATTTCCATCCATTAAATCAATCGGAGGGGCGCCGTCTCGAGAAGCTTCTCGTTTTGCCTCTCTCGAAAAATTACCAGTAGTTATAATTAATCCTTTATCAGCACGCCCTACCATTGCACCTCTAAAGTCTCTTACGATTGATGGCGATACTGTTCCTTTATACCTTTTGGCTTGGAAAATTACATGAAATGATAAAACACCGCCAAGCCGCAGTGTTTCTCTTCCATCAATTCCACCATCGTTTGATCGTCCGGTTACCTCAACATTTTGAAATCCAAGTTCACGTAATAGGCGCTGACATAGGCGCTCAAAGGCAGACGGGCTAATTTTTTGAAGTTCTTCGATTAATTGCTCTTGCCAGGAGTATTTCTGTAGTTCTTCGTCTACTTCAGCCTCGCCCGGAATATCGTTTGATTTTGTTTTGCCCTTAAGTCGTTGTTGCCTGTCTTCCGAAACAATTTTTCTTTTAACTGTCTCCTGGTCTACTAAAGGTGTTTTTAAACCGCTCTCCGTCAAAGCCCAAACACCACGGGATGAATTTTCTAAAAGTCCATATCGCTTTAAATAATTTCGGGCCCAAGCCAGGCGATAAGATAGTTTGCTAGTATTGCCTCTATGGATTTCGTTTACTTGATCGTCTGTCAGCCTTAAGTTCTTCGCAACCTCTTCTTCAATTTCTTCTATTGAACCTGAGCCCCCCAGATTATGTAGAGCCGCTAATGTCGGATTGAGTAAGTCGTCGTGTTTATACTTGAATAGTTCTGGCATGAAGGCGTGTGGAAGTTTATGCTAACTTCCAAATATACACAACTCAATTGCGGCAATCTACTTCCTGGTAAATGAAGTAGATCAAGAACTTTGTTTCGTTTATTTCGTTTATTATACTTGTACAAAGTTCAGAAACCTATGGAAGCCGTTGTTGAAAGACCCACTTTACAGGACCAGCAGGTAGCTCGCGAATCACTTCCGTTGTTTACAAAGGCAATCGCCCAGAAAGAGCCGGAGCAGGGAGGTATTCAAATTCAGGCTAATTCATTATCAATCACCATACCTGATAAAGCGTTGCATCTACTAGCCGTCATCCTATCTAGTATGGCTCAGGGAAAGGCGATTTCCCTTATCCCCTCCGATTCAGAAATTAGTACGCAGCAAGCAGCTGATATGCTGAACGTATCAAGACCGCACGTAGTCAAACTACTAAAGGCAGGGATGATACCGTTTAAGAAAGTGGGGAGTCACCGACGTATTTTGCTGGAGGATTTATTGATTTATGCCAACCAGCAAAAGGAGACGCGCCAAGAAAATCTACAGTTTTTAACCCAACAGGCGCAGGAACTTAACCTGGGTTACGAATGATTCAATTTTCAAAGCTTACAGCCCTGCTGGATGCCTGCGTGCTTTACCCTGCTCCAATACGTGATTTATTGCTGCACTTGGCGGATGCCGGGCTATATATGCCTAAATGGACAGACAGAATTCACGAAGAATGGACTCGAAATTTATTGCTCAATCGGCCTGACTTAACTGCCGACCAACTTCTACGGACAACCAGAGCAATGAACAGTGCTTTTCCAGATGCAACCGTTCACTATTATGAAGCTCTGATGAATTCTCTCAATTTGCCTGATCCAGACGATTGTCATATACTGGCGGCCGCCATACTTGGTCAGGTGCAAGTCATTGTGACGGCTAATCTCAAAGATTTCCCCAATGACTATTTAAGTCAATACGACATAGAAGCTCAGCATCCTGATGAGTTTATCACCGCTCTGTTTGAGCTTCATCCAGAAGCCGTAACACAAGCTTTTTATTCACAAGTAGCTAATTTAAAAAATCCCCCGAAGACCGCTCGGGAAGTCATCCAGACTTTACGAAAAGCCGGACTGGAAAAAACGGCAGATGGCCTCGCGTTTTCATTACCACAATGATTCATTCACTTTCTACTTCTCCGCTACCCACACTTTATACGGGTAAGTTCCCCGGTTGCCGAAGGTGTAGAAGGGGATGGCGGTGAACGTTACGGGCTTTGCGTTTTTATCAGTGGCCTGTCCTGTAATTACGTTGACGCCGTTCAGCAAGTCGGGTTTGTAGGTTAGTTTCAGGGACGTAGTAGCAGGCAGGGTGAGGTCGTTCAGGCTGGGGTTGTCGAGGCTTTCCAGTCCGTAGACGATAGGGCCGGATGCCAGCGCGACCTTGCCTTTGATGGTCTGAATCGAATCGCTGGGCGAAACAATCCGGGGCTGCATTGGCAGGCTCAATTCAATACGGTCGCCTTTTTTCCAGGTTCGGTTGATTGCTACGTAGCCGTTCTGCGGCTGCACCGCTACAGCTTTTCCGTTTACTTTCAACGTTGCTGGCTCCCCTACGGTAGACGTGTACAGGTTGAACGGATTTTCCTGACTGTGCGCCCAGCCCGGTATCCGAACCTTCACCGTAAACGCCCTGGTAGCCGCCGGATTCACGACAATCACCGACTCGCCTTTCCAGGGGTAATGCGTCACCTGCTTCAGGTTGACGCGGGTACCCGCTACGTTCAGGTCGGCCTGGCTACCGATGAACAGGTTCACATACGCAGCATCTTTGTCGTAGGCGTAGATGAAACCCGGCATGGCCGACACCATTTTCAACAACATGGGCGGGCAGCACGGGCAGCTATGCCAGGCCCAGCGTTTGTGATCGGTCGCCACCAGCGGGTTCTCGTAGAAATAATGATCGCCCTTGAGCGATACGCTGGATAGCAGATTGTTGTACAGCACCCGTTCCAGTTCGTCGATGTATTTGCCGTCGGCTTCCAGCTCGTTCATCCGCTGACTGAAAAACGCCGAACCAATGGCCGCGCAGGATTCCAGATAGGCCGACTCGGGCATGAAAAAGTTCTTGCCAAAGCGTTCACCGTCAGCGATAGCCCCTTCGCCCCCGGTGATGAACATCCGCTTGCCAATCATGTTGTCCCAATAGTTGTTGGCCGTTTCGACGTAACGTGGGTCGTTGTTTTCCAGCGCCGTAGCCGCTACGCCCGTTGCCAGCAACGTAGCGCGGACAGCATGGCCTTCGATGGTTTTCTGCTGAAAGACCGACATATGGTCCTGGTTGTACGACTCATCACTTTTGCGGGCATACTGACCATTTTTATCGCCGTAATTGCCCCGGTTCTCAATCCAGAACGTAGCGAGTTGGTAGTAGTGCTTTTCATCGACCGGCACGCTCATTTTCGCTTTTAGCGCCGGTTCGTCTTTAAACAACCAGTAAAGTTTCAGAATAGCTTCCTCAGGTCCGCCGTGTCCGGGTATTACGTTCTTTTTGGGCGACGGTCCCATTTCCCGGTACATGTAGTTGCTGAATCGGGTCGCTACGTCGAGCAGCTTCGTTTTGCCCGTTGCTTTATAATAATGCACAGCGGCTTCGATCAGCATTCCGGCATTGTACACATCGTGCTGCCATTTATCATCTCCGCCATTGGTGCCCCACCGCTGATCGGGTTTTACCAGCGTCGTGTACGTATTCAGGTAACCGTCCGGGTCGGCAGCCTGCGCGGCAGCAATACGGTCGATGTAACCGTCGATTTTCTTTTCCAGTTTCGGGTCGGGGTATTCGGCCAGCAGGTCGGCGGCCCCGCGGATGGTTTCGTACACCAGGCCATCGTACCAGGGCGGACCGTCGTGGTTGCCCGTGTTTTTTTTACCCTGCGCCACAAGGTCAAAGTTCAGAAAGGCGTTACGTGTCCGGCCAAGTTTGGCTTTCTCCTCAATCAGGTCTTTGCGGTCGGGTTCGTAGGTCCCTTCCAGTTTATCAAATACGTCGTACACCGTTTTGGCATCCCAAACCTTCAGTTTAGGACTCCAGAAGAGGTCGTTCACACTCACCTGCTCAAGCTTCAGCGGATGAATAATGTGGGTGCGGGTTTGAGCCGACTGTGCATTGATTCCCTGCGCCGATAGGGTCAGAGAAATAATGCCGAGGAGTAGGGAGCGTTTTACGATCATCATACCCGATAAAGCCGCTCGACCAGCATTTTTAATGAGTACGCCAGATAAATAAAAAGCAGGCTCCGGAGGTTAATACACCGACGCCTGCTTTTAAAACCAGATGGCCCGCATCAGGTCGGCGGATTCATTCTACTGAATGTGGCTTTCAGGTCGTCGGGTGTTGCCGTGGCCATTGCTTCGCTAAAGCCGTACGTTATTTCGGTTTTTCCTTGTTTCAACTGGTCAAAAACGGCATCGATAAAGCCACTCACGGGTGGCGCCTGATCGTGTAGCCCTTTGCCGCCCAGATCGGTATTGAGGGCGGGCGGAATCAGCTCGATTACGTCAATACCTCTAGCACTCAGCGCATACCGTAATGACAGCGTAAAGGAGTGAAAAAATGCTTTGGTAGCCGAATAAACCGGCACTTTAGCTAGCGGCACAAACGATAGCCCCGATGTTACGTTCAGGACGGCCGTCAGCGAGGGCAGGTTAATAAACAACGACGTCAGATGCAGCGGTGCTTCGATATTCACGGTGATTTCGGCTCTCGCCCGTTCCATAAAGTCGGCATCGGTAATGGACATCCACTGCTGAATACCGGCGTTGTTGACCAGTACGTTCAGATCGGGGTGTTCGTCGGCAATCCACTGATAAAGCGCCTGCCGTTCGTCGGCTACGGATAAATCGCAGACGCAAGTGACGACTGACGGAAATTTATCGGTCAGGTCGCGAAGTATTTCTTCCCGTCGGCCACAAACAATGACGGTGTTATTTTCCTGAATAAATCGCTCCGTTAGCCCCAGGCCAATTCCCGATGCGCCACCCGTAATCAGGATTTTGTTGTTCGATAAATTCATTGTGTCGATGCAAAAATGTTCGGTAAGTGAGACTAGTTAAAAAGTTTATGGCATAAGTCGACGGGCCGTTTATCACCTACAGCTTCGGAAATACGTACCAGAGCGCCCCGACAATGACAGCCTCTATGATCCACATATACAAGGTGTTGTAGCTAACAATCCGACGAATCAGAAAATGAAAACCTGCTGCCCCGAGAGCGATGGGAATCCCGAAAATAAACTGGAGCACATTGTTTTCCGGGGCCGGGTGCACGATGCCATATCCGATCATAATTACCCCTACCAGCGCAAGCAGCATAAGCGGAGTAACGACGTCAAATACTTTTACGAAATTCATCGTTCATTTTCTGTTTAGGTACGTAATAATGCACGAAAGCTGTGGTCAGCTACGGCTATTGATTAGCTTGCGGATGGATAGCCAATCCGATACTTTACCAACAGCAGTCCATTATCGTAGGCTTTGGAACTAATCAACTGAAGATCGGCCCTGCTTTTACTCGACCCAAACAGGCGAACACCATCGCCCAGAACAACCGGATTCAGTTTGATGCTCAGCTCGTCGATCAATTGAGCTTCCAGCAGTTTACCCGCCAGTTCGCCACCGCCACATAACCAGATGGGCTTTCCTTCCTGCGCTTTTAGCTCCCTGACAAATTCGATTTCGTTCTCGCTGATAATCTGAATGCGCTCGCCCGGCTCGAACGTGACTGTTTTCGAGAACACATAATTCATCAGATCCGGGTTAATCTGGGTATAGGCTGGTTCGCCTTTTTTCAGGCCATAGGCGTACCCCCATTCGTATGTATGGCGCCCCATCAGCACGGCACCGTACGTTTTAATACGCTCCAGAAAATCGGCAACAAACTCGCCTTCGGATAAGAAGCCGCCTATCGAGCCATCTGTATGGGCAATGAAGTTATCGACGGAAGCGGCAACGTCATAAATTAATGGTCGCATGGGTTACGTTCATCCTGGGGCTTGTTAGCTCACAACAAAACCGCGGGGGTATGGTACCCGCCACAGTAAAAAGAACCCGTTCTTTCCTGATTTGTTTGTCAGCGGGTAGTTGCTTCAGCCGCCTGGAGGGGAGCCGTTACGTTTGGGTCTGCTTACCACCCGGCCCCCTGAAGGGGGAGGCTTCTGGGGCTGGATTTCTCCCCCTTCAGGGGGCCGGGTGGCGATAGCAAGACGTTTAAACCGGTAAGTGCGCTATTACGTAATGTCCTGCTTACCTGTTTCCGCTCTCTAAGCCTGTAGGAATTTGCCGATTTCTATACTCTTCCGGGTCTTCTTCGGTCAGTTCCCGTTCGTTTGCGCTAACCCGGTATAATTATAAATTCCAGATAAATATAATGAAAAGAATAATAAATCTAATTTATTAAATATTTCAGTTTTTAATTATTATAAATAAATCTCCCACAAAATATTATCTCACAAATAGTGATATTGAAACTATTTTATTTCGGTTAATTATCCGTTAAATTTGATCTCGAAAACTCCTTCTTAACTTAAATTAACAAACTAAGCTAGTCTATGAGGCAAATCTTACTATCAGGATTTGGATGTCTGCTTATTTTGATGTCTACAACAGTGTGGGCTCAGAATCGAACGGTTTCGGGTAAAGTAACCTCGGCCGAAGATGGTAGCGTTCTACCGGGTGTCAACGTCGTGCTGAAAGGCACGTCGAGCGGTATAGTGACCGATGCCAATGGTACCTATAAAATTATCGTTCCGTCGGCTAACGCTACGTTAGTCTTCTCGTTCATTGGGCACAAGACCACCGAAGAACCCGTTAATGGCCGGTCCGTGATCGACCTTGCGCTGGTGGGCGATACCAAACAGCTGTCGGAGATTGTCGTAACCGCGCAGGGGATTCTTAAAACACGTAACGAACTCTCGTATGCCGCGCAGACCGTTGGTGGCGATGCCATCAGCAACACACGTGATGCCAACTTCGTGAACGCACTCTCCGGAAAAGTAGCGGGGGTACAAATCCAGAAAAACAACAGTCTGGGCGGTTCGACGGGTATCGTGATACGTGGCTGGAAATCGTTGAATGGCTCCAACCAGGCCCTTTTTGTGGTCGATGGAGTACCTATCGACAACTCTACAAACAATGCCTCACGCACGAGCCGGGGTACAGCCGGGTACGACTACGGTAACGCCGGAGCCGACGTCAACCCGGATGATATTGAGTCGACAACCATCCTGAAAGGGCCTGCAGCTACAGCCCTGTACGGTTCACGTGCATCCAACGGGGTTGTGTTCATTACCACGAAAAAAGGCCGCAAAAAAGGACTGGGTGTTACCATAAACACGGGCGTTACGTTCAGCAATGCCGACAGAAGCACCTTTCCCAGATACCAGCATCAGTACGGCGGTGGCTACGGTAAATACTACGGTCCAACGGGAGATGGTTATTTTGACCAGGCCGATGTTGATGGTGATGGGAAGCCTGACAACATTGTGCCTACGTATGAAGATGCTTCGGTAGGCGCTCCCTTTGATCCAAACCTCCTGGTTTATCAATGGAATGCCTTTGGTGATCCAACCTCGCCAACGTACCGGAAAGCAACACCCTGGGTAGCCGCAGCCAACGACCCATTTTCGTATTTTGAACAGGGCGTAACGACCAACAACAGTGTTACCATCGACGGGGGCAACGACAAGGGCTTTTTCAAGCTGGGGTATACGCTGAACAAAGACAAAGGGATTCAGCCCAATAGCCAGCTCAAAAAAGACTACCTCAACTTCAGTGCCTCGTACGAAATTGCGAAACGCTTAACCGCTACGGCCGCGATCAACTTTACCAATGTGGAAGGTAAGGGTCGGTATGCGCAGGGCTACGGCGGCAACAATAACATTTCCAGCTTTCGCGAGTGGTGGGAAATGAACGTAGACATTAAAGAGCAGGAAGCCGCTTACAAACGTACCGGCCAGAACATTACGTGGAACTGGGCCAGCGGCCTGCCCAACAAAACAGGTATCATTTACTGGGACAACCCGTATTTTGCCGCCTACGAAAACGCCCCCAACGATAGCCGCCTGCGGTATCTGGGCTATACCAAACTGGATTACAAAATCACCGACTGGCTGAATGCCATGGGCCGGGTTTCGCTGGATTCGTATACGCAGATTCAGGAAGAACGTACCGCAGTAGGTAGCATCGTGTATCCACAGGGGCGCTACGTCCGCCGTGACCTGTCGTTTAAAGAATACAACTACGACTTTTTGCTGACGGCGAATAAAAACCTGACGCCGAATCTGTCGGCGAAAGCGGCTGCGGGTATCAACATCCGGAAAACGCAGCAGAATGGAGTCAGCTCACAAACCAATGGCGGCCTTGTTGTTCCGAAAATCTACGCGCTGTCGAACTCCGTAAACGCCATTGAAGCGCCAAACGAAAAGGATTATTACCTGAACAAGCAGGTAAATGGCTTTTTTGCGGATGCGGAAGTTGGCTATAAGGAGTTTATCTATTTGAACGGCTCGTTCAGACGTGACGTCGCTTCGTCGTTGCCAGTGGGTAACAATGCCTACAACTACGGTCAGATTTCAACCAGCTTCGTGTTCTCCAAATTTGTTCAGGAGAATCCCATCTTTACGTTTGGTAAGTTACGGTTGAATTACGCCGAAGTGGGAGCTGATGCGCCCTTCAACGCCCTGGCCGACCTGTACGACAAGCCAACTGCGTTTGGTTCGGTTCCCCTCTTCTCGGTACCGGGCACGAAAAACAACAACAACCTGAAGCCCGAACGGACCAAGAGTTACGAAGCAGGTATCGAAACCTCGTTTCTGGATGGACGCATCGGTCTGGACGTAACGTATTTCAATTCGCAGTCGGTCGATCAGATCATTCCGGTTACGGTTTCGACCGCAACGGGCTACAACTCGAAGTATGTGAACGCGGGTGTTCTGGAAAACAAAGGCTGGGAAGTTTCCTTAACCGGTACGCCCGTTAAAGCTGGCGCTTTCAAATGGGATGTCAACCTGAACTGGACGCGTATCCGCAACAAAGTGGCCAAACTATACGACAACGTAACCAATTTCGCGCTGCCCAACGGCGATTTCCAGGCCAGCGGCTCATCGAACGCCCCCCTGGGCAAAAGCTATGGTACGCTTTACGGAACGGATTACATCTACACCAACGGGCAGCGTACGGTTGATGCCACAACAGGCCGTTATCTGAGAACGACCACCACGACCAACGAAATCGGGAATATCAACCCAAAATGGACGGGTGGTTTGCAGAATACCTTCAGCTATAAAAACGTATCACTTGGGTTCCTGCTCGATGCCAAACAGGGTGGTGATATTCTGTCGATTGATATGTACTATGGGCTGGCTACGGGCCTTTACGAAGAAAGCGCCGGTCTGAACGAACTTGGCAAACCGGTTCGGAGCGCCGTTGCTGATGGGGGTGGTATCCTGCTGCCGGGCGTTAATCCGGATGGAAATGTCAACAAGACTCGCCTGAATATGCTCGATTACCCACAGGCCGGTACATTGACCATCGGACCAACGCACCAGTTTGTGTACGATGCGAGCTATGTCAAACTACGTGAAGTGATATTTACCTACTCGTTACCCGCTGCGCTGATAACGAAACTCAATCCGTTACGTAGTCTGTCTTTCTCAGCGGTTGGCCGTAACCTGTGGATCATCCACAAAAACATTCCGTACGCCGATCCTGAAGATAACCTCGGAGCAGGTAACATTCAGGGCGTACAGGTTGGTAGCTTGCCAAACGTACGGACGGTCGGTTTTAACATCAAAGCAACATTCTAATTCTGCGAACATCATGAAGAAATTGATAAAGACGTTGCAGGCTGCGGTGCTACTACTGATCGTAGCGACTTCATGCAGTGACGACATTACCTCGATTAACTCGAACCCCAAAGCGTACCAAACGGGCAGCGTTCCGGGCGAAACGTTTTTCAGCAATGCTACCCGGAATCTGACCGACGCTGTTACGTATGGGTTTACGTTCAAACTCATGGCGCAGCAGTTTGCCGAAACCACCTACTTCAGCACCACGGCCTACAACCTGGTTGATGTGGGTAGCGGTTTCTGGGTATCGATGTACCGCGACGTACTGCTCGATTATAAAGAAGCCAAAACGATCATCACGAGCAAGCCGAGCCTTTACCCGGCCGTAGATCAAAACAAACTGGCGATCATCGAAATCATGGAAGTGTACACGTATTCCATCATGGTCAATACGTTCGGCAACATTCCGTACTCAGGGGCCGCCAACACCGGTTTGAAATCGCAGGCGTTGAATCCGGACAATCTTACGCCCGCCTACGACGAGGCTGCAGCCATTTACGACGATTTGTTCGCGCGTCTGGATAAAGCGGTTTCGCAGCTAAGCACCAGCGCCGAAAGCTTTGGCAACGCCGATTTAATCTACAAAGGCAACGTAGCGAGCTGGATTAAATTTGCCAATACGCTGAAGTTACGAATGGCTATGACACTGGCGGATGTTAACCCTGCCAAATCGAAAACACTGGCGGAAGCGGCTGTGACGGCCGGGGTATTCAAGGCTAACTCGGATAATGCTGCACTCGTTTATCTGGCTACTACGCCCAACACCAATCCAATCTGGGTAGGGCTTATCCAAAGCTCACGCGAAGATTACGTTGCGTCGAATACCATGATGGATATGCTGAAGGCGTCAAACGATCCGCGTATCCCGCTTTACTATACGAAAGATAACGCAGGTGGTTATTCCGGCGGTATTTATGGACGGAGTAACGCGTTCATTACGTATTCGAAGGCAGGTGCCGCCATGACAGCCACTACTACGCCCGGCGTACTGCTGTCGTACGACGAAACAGCGTTCTATCTGGCCGAAGCCGCAGCACGCGGGTATTCGGTCGGTGGCACAGCCGAAAGTTTTTATAATGCAGGCATTACGTCTTCCATTCTGTATTGGGGTGGTACGGCCGCAGCCGCTACGACGTATCTGGCCGAGCCAACCGTGGCGTTTGCCACTGCTATTGGTGCGACTCCGTTGCAGAAAATTGCCCGGCAGAAATACCTGGCTCTGTTCAATCGTGGGCTGGAAGCCTGGACGGAATATCGTCGGTTTGACTTTCCGACGTTCAACGCCCCTCCTATCCCTCAGGGCGATTTCCCGCTTCGGTATACGTATCCGAACTCGGAGCAGAATGCCAACATCGCCAACTATACGACGGCGGCATCAGCCATTGGTGGCGATAAATTAACCACCAAAGTTTTTTGGGACACCAAATAAGGAAACGCCTACCGTAACGTTACGAAAGACTGCTCTCACCGGCAGTCTTTCTTTTTTCATCGGAAGGATGCCCTTACCAGACTGAGCGTTTTTTTCGTTAAATCTGCGTATCATTGATACCGCATGTCACGAAGATATTTACTCCTAGCTTTGCAGCTGTTGGTTGCGCTTTCAACCGTAGCCCAAACCCTTCCTATTCTGAATCAGAACCCGGCGAACCTACGCTGGTATCGGTTATCGACGCCCCATTTCCACGTACTTTACCCCGACGGGCTGGATTCCACTGCCCAACGAACGATCAATCGGCTGGAAAGTTTGTACGAATCCGGCAGCGCTTCGCTCGAAAAACAGCCCAGGCGCATTTCAATAATTCTTCAGAACCAGACTACCAATAGCAACGGCTTTGTTACGTTGTTTCCACGCCGGGCTGAGTTTAATGTGGTTGCTCCACAAGACCCTGGCTTACTTGGTACGTTCAACTGGCTCGATCTGCTGTCGGTTCACGAATTTCGGCATGTTGTCCAGAATGATAAAGCCCTGCAAGGTTACGGACGCGTACTCTATACGTTACTGGGAAATACAGGTTTACAACTGGCCCGGCAGACCGTACCGGACTGGTTTGCCGAAGGTGATGCCGTTAGCAACGAAACCTTACTGAGCGAAGCCGGGCGCGGGCGTATTCCGAATTTTAACCTAGGCCTGCGGGCCAATTTGCTTTCAGACTATCGATACGATTACCCGAAAGCCGTTTGCGGTTCCTTCCGCGACAACGTACCGGATCATTACGTGCTTGGTTATTTCATGACCACCTACCTCAAGCGCACATACGGCCCGGACGTCTGGAGCCGGGTGCTAAACCGTAATTACCGAAGATTTCCGTGGCCATTTGCTCTTTCGGCCAGCATCCGGGATGAAACCAGTTTACGAACGGAAGAGGTGTACCGTAAAACCATAGACGATTTAACCGAAATCTGGCAGCAACAGAAGCAGGACGCAAGTCTAACGCCAGCCACGTTTTTTCCGGTAAAGGTCGAAAAACAGCAGTCGGCGCATCCCGTTTTTACCAACTATCAGTATCCGCAATTCCTGACCGACTCGACCGTGCTGTGCGTAAAAAGCGGTTTGGGTGATACGCCCCGGCTGGTTATCCTGAGAAAAGGTAGGCCGGAAAAACAGATTTTTGTCCAGGGATTCACGAACGACCCAAGTTTGCTATCGGCTACGCCTGCCAACGTCTGCTGGATAGAATTCGGTTATGATTCGCGTTGGGGCGCCCGCTTGTATTCCAACGTACGCATTCTCAACCTGAAAACCGGCAAACTGACCCGGTTAACCCATCGGGCGCGGTACACGAGCGCGGCTCTCTCCCCCGACAATACTAAACTCGTGGTAGTTGACAATACGGACCGCTACAAAACCCGCCTGCTGATTCTGGACGCAAAATCGGGCAAACTATTGAGTGAAATCCCTAACCCCGACAACGTTTTTTACCAGCATCCCCGCTGGCAGGCCGACAATCAGCGTATCGTAACGGTCATGCTGAAAGATGGGCAGAAAACAATCCGGCAAATCAACGTATCGGACAACAGCCATACGGATTTGCTGCCACTGGCCAACGAGAATATCAGTAATCCGCAGCCATGGGGAAACTACGTATTCTATAATTCGCCCCGCTCAGGCATCGACAATCTGTATGCCGTAGACACGCGGTCGAAACAGGTATTTCAGGTAACCTCGCGGCCACTGGCGGCTTACCACGCCACTATATCGCCATCGGGCACCCGGCTGGCTTTTGAGGATTTTGCGGCTACAGGTTCACGCATTGCAGATATGACGCTTGCCCCGGCGAGCTGGCAACCTGTTAGTGAGCCTGTTCGGGAGCTGACTCCGCGCTATTTTGGGCCACTGGTAAAACAGGAGCCAGGTTCGGTACTGGGGCGTCAGATTCTGGGCAATGATTCACTACGCATTACAGCCTATCAGCCTGAGCGGTTTCGTCGGCTGGCTCATGCGCTCAACATCTACAGTTGGGGACCCGTTTTCAGCAGCACGGGGCAAGCGTTAACCGTTGGCCTGAATTCACAGGATTTGCTAAGCACTACGCAGGTAAGCGTTGGCTACACCTACAATCAGTCTGAGCGGGCGGGAAATGCTTATGCCCTCCTGAGCTATCAGGGACTGTTTCCCATCTTCGACCTGAGTTTTCAGTCGGGCAGCCGACGGACCTCCCTTTATATTGATAAAACCCTCCCGCTGGATAGCCTGCGGACGGATCGCTGGCAGTACAATCAACTTACGGCGGGGGTGCGTTTGCCTTTCCAGCTGACCAATTCCAAATACGTTCAGGGCATGAACCTATCGGCCTACTACAATTACCTGCGTGTAACGGGCTATGACCTGCCCTATCGCTACGTAACGGAAGTGGGTGGACGAGGGGCGCTTAACGCCATAACATATGGTTTTAGCTATTCACGACTCTTGCGGCAAAGCAAACGTGATGTAGCACCACGCTGGGGACAGACACTTTCTGTCAACTACCGAAACACGCCTTTTGGCGGTTCGTTGACGGGCGAACAATGGAGTGTGCAGACAAATCTGTTTTTTCCTGGTCTGGCCAAACACCACTCACTACGCTTCCGGGCAGGTTATCAGCAGCAGGCGCAGGGGACGTATCAGTTCGGTGCGCTCGTGTTTTACCCACGCGGTCAGTCCTACGTCGGTGATGATCAGATTGCGGCAGGCAGTGTCGAGTATCGGCTCCCTATTGCTGATATGCACTGGTCACTAGGGCGCTGGCTGTACGTACAACGAATCAAAGCCGGTGGCTTCTACGATACGGCGCAGGGTCAGAGCAGCGTTGAAGTACGAGACATATACGGACGACTTCGCGGCTACGAAACACAACGAAACCGGTATCAGACCACTGGTCTCGACGTATCGTTCGTGTTCAACGTTCTCCGGATGCGTACCTCGTTCGAAGCCGGATTCCGCAGTATTTATAACCTCACTACAGGGCAATGGCTACTACAGCCGCTGGTGATTGATATTGGATTTTAAGGAAAAGGGAGAAGGCAGAAAGGAAAAGGTATAGGAAATTACCACTTATTCACCTTTTCCCTTCTGCCTTCTCCTTTTACCCCTTATAAAATACCCATTTTGAGAGTTCGCGGAAGGAGGTTTTCTTGCCGTACATCAGAATACCCACGCGGTAAATACGGGCGGCAATCCAGGTTGTGCCCACAAAACCCAGCACCAGCAGCGCCATCGACAGGGCCAGTTGCCAACCAGGAACCCCAAAGGGTACCCGTACCATCATAACCACAGGCGAGGTGAACGGTATCATGGATGTCCAGAATGCCAGCGGGCCATCGGGGTCACGAACGGCGATTTGGGCAAAAGCAATGGCTGCAATGATGGGCATCATGATCGGAAACATGAACTGCTGCGTTTCGGTCTCGCTATCGACAGCGGCACCAATGGCACCAAACAAGGCACTGTAGAGCAGATATCCGCCAAGGAAGTAGAACAGGAAACAGGCGACAATCAACGAGATAGGTAGCGTTTCAACGGCTTTCATGATTTCGTTAACCGGATTTTTGGCAGTAGCCATTTTCCGCTGAACATCCTGCTGTCCCGGCATTCCATTCATGCGGGTCGTCACGGTTGTCTGGGCCGTTTCCTTCGACATACCAATAATTTTTGATCCCACCGTTATCAGCCCGACTGTCAATATGATCCAGAGCATAAACTGGGTTAGACCTACCAGGGCAACACCGATAATTTTACCCAGCATGAGCTGGAACGGCTTCACTGATGAAATGATTACCTCGACAATACGATTGGTTTTCTCTTCCATCACACCCCGCATGACCTGCGTACCGTAGATGAGGACAGAGATGTAAATGAGGATGGCACAGAAGCCGCTAATGATGGTGGTGGCAATCCCATTGCTGCTTTTTTCACCCGAATCGCTCATGCTGATGGTCTGCGCATCGACGTTGACTTTGGCATCTTCAATGATCCGCTGCGTAATACCCGCCCGCTCCAGCTTGATGGTTTCGATTTCTTTCGAAATAGCTCGCTCTATATTACTTTGCAGAGCCAGGCTGACGCTTTTTTCGGCAAAAATCTGCACGGTTTTCGGGTATTCGATTACGTCTTTCGGAATAAAAACCAAAGCGTTATATCCCTGCTTGACGAAGGTTTTTTTGGCATTGGCCAGTGATTCATTCGGAAAGGAAAACTCTGTTTCGTCGTCGTTTTTAAACTTGCCGACAAATCGGCCGCTCTCATCGACGACGGCGATTTTTTTCTGATTGATCGAACTGACAGCCGCCCAGCCAATAATGGCGTAGAAGCCAAAGATCAGCACGGGCCCCAGTATCGTCATTATAATAAACGATTTTTTACGTACCCGGACCAGGTATTCACGCTTGATAATCAGAAAGATCGTGTTCATAATTTCAATGATTGAATGACTGAATTGTTGAATGATTGAATTATAGAACTGGACTCCTTTTGCTACGTCCATTTAACCGCAACGGCGGTCCGCAATTCAATCACTCGATCATTCAATCATTATTTTCTCCTACGGTTTTGATGAAAATATCATTCATACTCGGGATGTTCTCGCCGAATGAACGGATGGCTACTTGATCGAGCAGATGACGAATCAGTTCGTTGACAGATGCATCCGGCGGAATTTTAATATCGACACGCAGAAATCCGTCATCTGTCGGACGTGTCGAGAGTATTGCAAACGCCGACGGCAAGTCAACCAATTCGCCCTGATACTCAACATGGTACGTATTGGTTTTAAACTGCTCCTTGATCGCCTTCTTCGGACCGTCGAGCACCTTATGCGACCGGTTGATAAGCGCAATATAATCGCAAAGCTCCTCTACGGATTCCATCCGGTGGGTTGAGAAAATTACCGTCTTACCGTTATCGCGCAACTCCAGAATTTCGTCTTTGATGAGGTTAGCATTGATTGGATCGAAACCTGAGAAGGGCTCATCCAGGATAATCAGATCGGGCTCATGCAGAACGGTGGCCACAAACTGCACTTTCTGCTGCATGCCTTTGGAGAGGTCCTCAACGTGTTTGTTCCACCAGGTTTTGATATCGAACTTGACAAACCAGGTTTTCAGCTTCTCCATGGCCTGCTTCTCGCTCAGCCCCTTCAGTTGCGCCAGATACACCAGTTGCTCACCTACCTTCATTTTTTTGTACAGACCCCGTTCTTCGGGCAGGTAGCCTATGCGCTTGATATGTTCGGGTTTCAGGTGTTCGCCCGCCAGCAGCACCTCGCCTGAATCGGGCGCCGTAATCTGGTTAATGATGCGAATGAGCGAGGTTTTTCCGGCCCCATTGGGTCCCAGCAAGCCAAAGATACTGCCCTGAGGTACAGCCAGACTTACGTCATCTAAAGCGCGATGTTGAGCGTATTGTTTGACAATGTGGTGCGTTTCAAGAATATTCATTTAGTTCAGGTAAAACCGATGGTTGTGTTCAGAAGTCCCAAACTTCCGCTTTTTGTTACACAACGCCAATTAAATTACGGACGAACAGCTAATCTATCTGTACAGACGGTCATAAAAAAGCCACGACCCGCCGGGATTGTGGCTTTTTACGATAAAATAAAAATTCAATCAGGCTTTTACGACAATGGTATTGGCCCATTTATCACCAAATCGTTTGCCGTCGCTACTGAATACCATCAATGCGTCAATAATGCCGAAAAGGGGAATTATCAGCGGTACCTGCCGCGTAATAGCTGTACCATAATCACCCAGCAGACTGGCACCAGAATCTTCTTTGACGGCTTTGATGCCCATTAACTTTTTCCCAACGCTTTGTCCGCCCAGAAAACCACCCGTGGCGGGTAAGGCATCTTTCGTGAGCATATAGGCGATAGCGATGACGTACCCAATCATTCCTAAATTACGGGAAAGCGCAATTAATATCATTGCCGGCACATAAGCCACAATACCATCAATAAATGCAGCAACGAATCGTTGTAAAGGAGTTGCCTTCACATAAGTACTTACGGGGACGGGGGTATACGTGGGTTCCACAATCATAAAGGTTTAGGTGAAACAAAAAAGACAAATAACGTCCCTAACCTACGAAATCTCCCCTGAACCTCAATGCATTCCCGGCGAAACAGATTGTGCTTTATTAAACGGTAACCTCATCAGTTTCAATGGGCTGCGTTCTAAATTCGCCTTCCCACTTAGAAATGACGCAGGTAGCTACAGCATTGCCCGCTACGCTCGTTGCCGAGCGACCCATATCGAGTACCTGATCGATCCCCAGCAGCAATGCCAGACCCTCGATGGGTAAGTCAAACAGCGACATTGTACCGGCAATAACGACCAGCGATGCCCGTGGTACACCCGCAATCCCTTTGGAGGTAATCATCAGGGTGAGCATCATCGTTATTTGCTGCTCGATGGTAAGCGGTACGTGGTAAGCCTGCGCGATAAAGGCCGTCGCAAAAGTCATATACAGCATCGACCCATCCAGATTGAATGAATACCCAAGAGGCAGCACAAAGGAAATAATCCGTTCTGAACAGCCGAACCGACGTAATGCTTCGATGGTTTGCGGAAACGATGCCTCCGAACTGGCCGTACTGAACGAAAGAATAACAGCCGAACGAATTTCCTGAAGCAAGGCAATGTAGGGAATCCGCACCACCAGACATATCAGGGCGAGCACGACGAAAATGAAGAAGAGTAATCCGCCAAAGAAGCACAGAATCAGGTAAGCATACCCCGTCAGAATACCCAGTCCCTGTTTGGCTACGATGGCTGCGATAGCACCTAATACTCCAAATGGGGCAAATGACATTACGTAACTGGTGATTTTGAACATGATATGCGACAGCGCGTCCAGGGCTTTGATCATAATTTTCCCTTGGGCACCAACCGACCCTACTGCCACGCCAAAGAAGATACTGAATACCACAATCTGAAGAATCTCATTTGTGGCTAAGGCATCAATAAAACTGGTTGGAAATATATGTTCGATAAATCCGTCAAACGTCAGTTTCTTGGCTTCTACTCCCGTATCGGTTCCTTTGGCAGGTAACGGTAAACTCATGACCTCACCTGGTTTCATTACGTTCACCACCAGTAGCCCAACAATCAGCGACAGAATGGTGGCAAAATAAAAATAAGCCAGTGTTTTCAGGCCAATTCGGCCAACCGTACCAAAATCACCGAGTTTGGCAATCCCAACAACCAGCGTAGCAAAAACAAGTGGCCCGATAATCATTTTGATGAGCCGCAGGAAAATTTTGGACAGGACGTTTAGATCGGCCCCCGAAAAACCAGAACCAGTATCCGGAAAAAAATAACCGATGGCAATACCGAGCACCATGCCCAGAAAAATACGTGTTGTCAGGTTGGGAAGTTTCATGCAATAAGATTAGTACCGTATTGAACAAAAGTAATGGAATCCGGTCAGTTCAGAAAGTTCGTATATATAGATTAAACGGCAGCGAATCAGCCGATCAACATCGCATCTGGGTAAATATAATCATTCATCTGCTTTTTTTATTAGCTATTTTAGGTCATATGATGTAGTTTACACATTAAGCCTGAGTTGCTTAACGATAATACACTCAATGGCTCCCCGAAGCCTTAAACCAACGACGATAGATGGGTTTACGATACGCAAACTGCAACCACAGCAATGGATACATTAAATAATCGGTCAATAAAAAAGGCGTCCGAAACGTAACATCGTCGACAATAATCGTCTGCTCACCACCAGTCTCATCCGAGGAAACACGTACTAACCGATGGCGATGCTCCCAGAAGGAAAGGAAAAACGGCAACTGGGTTCCTTTATCAACAAAGTAAATTTCGTCAGGGGTAGTCTGCTGGTCGATTATCAGGCTAACCCAATCCTGTCGGAATAGTAAAAAATTCAGTTGGAGATGCACCACATCCCCGCGCAGACAACCCTCAAACCGAATTATCCTGACAGGTGGAAATGGGGGGCTAAGTTGTTCAAATAAGGTTCGATTAAAACCATCCCAAACGGTAGCGAGTGACTGGTTAACCTGGGTTTTAAGAAGAAGATGCATGGCAAATAATTGGATTGTGAGGGTAATAGGAGAGTATTTTTTGCCTTTTGCTAAAAAAAACTACCGTAAAATTGATAAATCCAGGAAAGAAGTCGAATTTGAATCTCTATTTCCGATTTCCTCTAAATCGGATTGTCAAATTCTCAATCTGTTTATGTGGCGACTTACCTTTAGGTTCGCTTATCTTTTATTAATTGGATTACTCGGTGGGGTAGTTTCGTCAGTGGCGGCTACACCCGAACCAGAGTATCTTACAGTGCGAAATGGCCTGCCTCAAGGATACGTCAATTCGATGCTTCAGGATCAGCATGGTTTTATCTGGCTCTCAACACGCGATGGCCTTTGTCGCTACGATGGCGTACGGTTCCGCATATACGCCCACGATCCCCAGCAAGCAAAATCGTTGTCTTTCAGCAGTTTATATGAGATAAAAGAAAACAACCAGGGTAAAATCTGGGTACGTACAGAAAATAATAACATAGATTGTTTCGATCCGGTTACTGAACAGTCGAAGCGCGTTTCCAATACAAGCTGGTTTCGGCAGGCGCTGGGTCGTGACCAGCTCGCCGGTATTTACCCTGATTATTCAGGCAATGTATGGGCGATTACACAAACCAATGGATTTTTCCGGTTAAATGCCAACGGCACAGTCTCGCACCGATATTGGGAGCGGCACGGCGATACAATCCAACGGGCCTTCCACGCGCTTCTTTTCGACCGGCAAAACCGCCTTTGGCTGGCTGCGCGCGATGGCCTGTTCCGGTATGATGTGCGTTCGGGTCAGTTTGCAGGCTTTCGGGTAGCTCAGGGTTTACCCCAAAATGAAGTGTATGCTTTGCATGAACGGGCCAATGGCGAACTGCTGCTTGGGTTTTCAGGGCGGTTCGCCATTTTTGACCCCAACAGCGGCCGGGTTCGAAAGGTGGTTACCTTGCCCGGAAATCCAGCGAATATACCTTTGTTTGCGCAGGACTCCAAAGGCGTCGATTACGTTAATCAAACCCGCTATACGGATCAGAATGGCCTGGTGCCGCTCCTAATCAGTCGGACGGCAAATCTGTTAAATGTGATGGATTCAAAGCTAGCCCACTTCACTGCCCTGTCATTGCTGGTTGACCGGACCAATGTACTCTGGCTCGGTCTGAATGGCGACGGAGTAATCAAATACGATCTGAATGAGAGCTTGTTTCAAACCTGGCCTTACGTCGGCAAGTTTCAGACAGACTGGTTAACACAACAATATAACGTACCACTCGCGGCTATTCCAGCGCCTATTCTGCAACAATCGGCCTATGATTTACGCTACCGGTTCGATCGAAGTAATACGTTGTGGATCAGCAGCGAAAAAACCGTTCCGTACTGGTACGATGCCGCTCAGCGCCGGTTTATGGCAGTCCCGCCAACAGGTATTGAGCCTCGCTGGCTGCCTCCCGGCGAGCCGTTTCGGCTTACAACCATAGCCACTGGAAATCAGGGCGAGATTTGGGGTTTACTAGCACCACACAATCAGGCCGTAGTTCGCTATAATCCCAGCCAGAAAAATTTTACCGCCTTTCCCCTGCCCCTGCCCAACAACAACCCCTACGTTGTTCGCGACATGATCGTCGACGGCGGGCGGGTGTATCTGGCCACCAAAAATCACGGCTTACTCCAGGCGGACCTCTCCACAAAACGGCTGCTGCACTGGCAAAGCGGAGGACAGGGGGCTGGTATGCTTCCCGATGATGCATTGCTGTGCCTGGCTCAGGACCCCGTTCACTATAATTACCTCTGGATCGGTACATTTGGCCGGGGCCTTTGCCAACTGGACAAATTGACGGGCCGGATACGTCAGTTCAGCATGAGCCAGGGCTTGCCGAACAACGTTATCTACGCCATACGTCCCGACAAAAGCGGACATCTTTGGTTAAGCACCAACCGGGGCCTCTGCCGGTTTGATACCCGAACCTACGAAGCCCGAAATTACACTGCCGACGACGGACTTCCGAGCGACGAATTCAACCTGTTACACGAGGTAACCCTGCCTGATGGGCGACTGATTTTCGGTGGGGTGAATGGGTATACAATTTTCGATCCTAAACGGATTCGGGAAGATGCGTTTCGACCAATTGTAGCCTTAACAGCGTTACGTATCAATAATCAGCAGGTCAATGCGACAATGCCCGGCTCACCGATACGGGAAGATATTAATGAAACCCATGAGATTGTATTAAGCCACGACCAGAACTTCTTATCCATTGATTTTGCCGCTCTGGAGTTCAATCAGAGCCGTAAAAATCAATATCGGTACAAACTCACGGGTTTAGATAACGACTGGATTTACAGCGGTAATCAGGCCACAGCAACGTATACGAACCTGCCGCCCAAAACGTACACATTCGTTGTCAATGCTTCAAATACGTCGGGCATCTGGAGTCCGTACAATCACCATTTGCAGGTAGTCATCAAACCACCTATGTGGGCGACCTGGTGGGCTTACTCGGGCTATGCCTTACTGCTATTAGGAATACTTGTTATTTATGTTCGGGTACGTATTCGGCGAATGCATCAGCGAAGTGAGATGAGGCTCCGTGAACAGGAAACGTCGCAGTTGAAGCACCTGGATGAAGTCAAATCACGCTTCTTTGCCAATATTACGCATGAATTCCGCACGCCCTTAACGTTAATTATTACCCCGCTGGAGGAGGTATTGAACGAAACACCTAACTCACCTTTCCATAATCGGCTGGGACTTGTTTACCGGAACGCGCACCGGCTGCTGCGGCTTATCAACGAATTACTTGATCTGGCAAAACTCGAAGCCGGGAGTCTTACCGTTACGCCCACTCCCGCCGATCTACCAGAGTTTGTGGAACGTACCATGCTGATATTTACTGACGAAGCGCAGCGTAAGCAAATTCACCTGCAACATGCGAACCACCTGAGTCAGCCCATGTATTGGTTCGACTCCGATAAACTTGAAAAAATCCTAACCAATCTGTTATCAAACGCGTTAAAATTTACGGATGAGCGTGGCTCAATAACCGTTTCTATGCAATCTGAACCCGTTATTTCCAGACTCGATGCACCAGAGCCTGTTGACCTTATTCAGTTGAGTGTGCACAATACAGGACCAGCCATTCCTCCTCATAATCTGCCCCACGTATTCGACCGGTTTTATCAGGCAGATCAGGTAGCCGATGGCCCTGTAAGTGGTACAGGTATTGGGTTGGCGTTAGCCAAAGAGCTGATTGAAATGATGCAGGGATCTATTTCCGTACAGAGCGACCCTATCCTTGGCACTACATTCACGGTAGACATTCCCTGTCTCCAGGCACGTACTGACCCAGCACAGATTACAATTGGCGACGTAGCCGCATCTGACTCAGTTATCAGGCAGGGTTTTGCTAAACCCTCCTCCATCAATCAGGATGCCCCCTGGATTCTGTTGGTTGAAGATAACAATGACATAGCCGGCTACGTAATGAGCGTCTTGTCGGTTGAGTGGCAGGTTCAACGAGCGAGCAATGGCCGGGAAGGTGTTGAAGCAGCCTTAACCAACGGCCCCGACCTGATTATCAGCGATGTGCTGATGCCTGAGCTGAACGGATATGAACTTTGCCGCCAGCTTAAAGCTAATCCTGCCACGAATCACATACCGATTTTACTACTGACGGCCAAGTCGGCCGTAGATAGCCGCCTGGAAGGATTCAAAGCCGGCGCCGACGATTATATTGCCAAACCTTTCCAGGTTGACGAACTGCGGGGCCGGGTCCGGAATCGGCTTGAACAACTACAGCGCATCCGTCAGTATTACCGAACCCAGTTACTTCGTCAGGGGAATTTGCCTATCACCAGTCAGGACCCGGAGGATGCCTTCATGAACCGGATATATTCCATTCTCGAAGCTCGACTCGACGATCCATCATTTGGTGTTGAACCACTGGCGCTGGCTATGGAAATGAGCCGTATGCATCTCAACCGAAAAGTGAAAGCCATGACTGGCCTTACACCCGTTGAACTCATACGGATGATTCGCCTGAAGCGGGCTGCTGAGTTGCTGCTGACGGGTGTATCTGTATCCGAAGTGGCTGATCGGGTGGGATTTGATACCCCGGCTTATTTTTCGAAGGTGTTTAAAGATCAATTCCACCTAACACCCTCTGAGTACATCGATAAAAATCGCCACGAAATGGTCTAAAAAAATAGGATTAGTTACTAATAAGGTAACTTTCCTGACTTTGCCAGCCGTTGCTTTATACAGCAATTCGGCTGGCATTTTTTATTGATTAGTACGTTCAGCTAGTCTTATACCCGTTTTTTTCTGTAGAAAACCGTGAAACAAGTAATCTATTCATGGCTTTTAATCGACATTTTTTTATAAATTTTATTTCTATTTTCTGCATGTTACAAATTTTATAGCTTGTGTTACGAAAGAGCAAGATATCAGCAAAACGGAAGTATAGTATTGTACTGTCATTACTAACCAACTACTTCACTCATGTCGTTTCTAAGCTTTTCAGTCCGCACGCAAAACACAGAATGGCCTCCACTCAAACTTTATCTGCGGGAGTCAGGCCGCCAGGTTTTTTCAGTTGATGATTTAGTCTATTTACAGGCGCTTGCTAATTATAGCTGGCTCAACTGGGTAGATGGCCGGCGTATGCTGATGCCACGAACGCTGAAATATTATGCACCCAAATTGCCAGCCGAATTATTCATCCGTCTCCACCGTAACTGTGTTGTTAATCGTCAGTTTGTTGAACGTCTCGAACGTACTGAAACAGGCGGGTTAGTCCATTTATCAACGGGAGAGGTTCTGCCAGTTTCACGCCGTCGCTGGAGTTTGGTTCGACGTCAATTGGCAAACAACAAACCGTACATAAACTAACGTTCGACATTTACTTTTACTACTTAAAACGTCCTGATCAAGTATGGTCAGGACGTTTTTTTATAGCCTCTCCTTAAGCCCAATCTCCGCCCCGAATAATTCTGTTGGCAATGACACTTAGACAGTCGCTGTGTTTCTGCTCTAATAAACAAATCGAAGTGCCCGATTAATGAAAGTATTACTTTAATTACCAATCAATCAAGCTAGTGCTTATAAGACAACAATCGTATAGCTATCAATCATTAAAAACTTGTTAGTCTACGTGTGGCCTTGCTCAAAAAAGCGTATTATCGGATTATATTCGCTCCGGAATCAGTGTCGTGAATCGTGTCAATACGTAGCGTCCTCATAACGACTATATATTTTAGTCGGACCTGCTATCATCTCTGGTAGGTACAGTCATCTTTAGTCGAGATGATTGATATGTGAATGTCAATTGCAGAGCGATTTAGGGCTAACATTATAGACATTGTTACCTCTATGTGTTTTTTCGACCCTAACAGATGAAAATATTTACACTATTTACCTTTTGTATGCGGTAAAATTCATAAATAAATTGCTTGCTGATTTTGTCTATACCAAGCTTAATTCCCGCAAAATGAACTCTATACGCATAAAAATTGGCTAAACGATTCTAGCAGTAAGGTCACTGTCAATACCCGACAAACTAAATAGGAATAATCAACAATAGTTATTTAAACAGGGTAAGTAGATGAAAGTTGAATCATTCGGACTGCTTATTCTTGTTAAGAATTGAAAAAATAATGGTATTAAATCAAGATTTCAACTATTCTAAACTATATGCTTAGCACGACCAACACACCCAAAGCAGACTCATTTCGGCACGTTAGCTATCTGTGGGACGACGCCAAAGCTGCCCAATTAGAAGGCGATGAAGTAGGTCTGTTGATCTACCGCTCGAATCTATTGGGAGCTGATCTACGACTGACTAATTACGGCGGTGGCAACACTTCCTGTAAGGCGATGGCAGAAGATCCACTCACAGGCAACCTTACAGAAGTGATGTGGGTTAAAGGCTCTGGGGGTGATATTGGCACGCTTAAACGTAGTGGGTTGGCAGCCTTGTATCTGGATCGGCTGCGTGCTCTAAAAAACCGCTATCGGGGCCTTGCTTTCGAAGATGAAATGGTAGAGCTATTCAATCACTCTATCTACGATCTAGCTTCCAAAGCACCATCTATCGATACACCCCTGCATGGTTTTCTGCCTTTCAAACATATTGACCATTTGCACCCTGACGCAGCTATCGCCATAGCCGCAGCCAAAGATGGCAAACGTATTACCGAAGAATTATTCGATGGGCAAATTGGTTGGGTCGATTGGCAGCGACCGGGCTTTGATTTGGGTCTTCAACTGGAGCAGTGCGTAAAAGAAAATCCGGGTATACGAGGCATAATGCTCGGATCACACGGTCTCTTTACGTGGGGCGATACGGCCTATGAAAGCTACGTAAATACGCTGGAGGTAATCGAACGATGCGCCGAATATCTGGAAGAAAATTACGGTAAAAAAGGCCCAATTTTTGGCGGTGCAAAACTGGAAAGCCTGCCGCAGAACCAGCGGTTGTCGCAGGCTGCCTTGCTGGCACCGGTACTCCGGGGACTGGCTTCTGGCCAGAACCGCATGATTGGCCATTTCACTGACGACGCTCGCGTACTGGAATACATAAACTCCAATGATCTCGAACGGTTGGCGCCGATGGGTACTTCCTGCCCTGACCACTTTCTGCGCACGAAAATCAGCCCGCTGGTACTGGAATTGACACCCGGCGAGGATCTAACCAACGTAGCAGACCTGAAAGCCAAACTCGCTCCTGCGTTTGCTGCTTACCGGGATATGTATAAAGCGTATTACGAGAGCTGTAAGCATCCGAATAGTCCGGCCATCCGCGACTCAAATCCGGTTGTTATTCTGTATCCGGGCGTAGGTATGTTTACCTTTGCCAAGGATAAACAGACAGCACGGGTAGCAGCTGAGTTCTACATCAATGCCATCAACGTAATGAATGGTGCTGAAGCGATCTCGGAATACACATCCTTGCCGCGTCAGGAAGCTTTTGACATTGAGTACTGGCTCCTGGAAGAAGCCAAACTCCAGCGTATGCCGAAGCCAAAACCGCTGTCGGGCAAAATCGCTCTCATCACAGGCAGTGCTGGTGGTATTGGGAAAGCTATCGCTAAAAAATTCGTGCAGGAAGGTGCCTGCGTTGTGCTGAACGACATTAACCAGGAGCGACTGGACGGCGCTAAGGAGGAGTTTGTAAGCGCCTTTGGTAAAGATTCAGTAGCTACTACCACCCTGAACGTAACGGACTGGGCCAGTATTGAAGAAGCTTATAAAGCAGCTTGTCTGGCATTCGGTGGCGTGGATATTGTGATCAACAATGCTGGTATCAGTATTTCGAAACCCATAGCGGAACACAGCATCGAAGAATGGGATCGCCTGTATGATATTCTGGTGAAAGGTCAGTTTATGGTGACGAAAGCGGCCGTAGACGTAATGCGCAAGCAAGCGCTCGGTGGCGATGTCATTAATATTGTCTCTAAAAATGCCTTGGTAGCTGGTCCCAACAATGCGGGTTACGGCTCAGCAAAAGCGGCACAGCTTCACCTTAGCCGCCTGAACGCAGCCGAGTTGGGCGCTGACCACATTCGGGTTAACACCGTTAACCCTGACGCCGTTATCTCCGACTCAAACATCTGGGCCGGTGGATGGGCCGAAGGGCGGGCAAAAGCCTATGGCATAACGGTCGAGGAACTTCCGGCTTATTACGCCAAGCGCACCCTTCTGAATGAAATTATTCTTCCCGACGATATCGCCAATGCCTGCTTTGCTTTTGTTGGTGGTTTGCTCAACAAATCGACCGGTAATGTGCTGAACGTAGACGGTGGTGTGGCCATGGCTTTTGTTCGATAAAAACTGGAGAGAGGGAGGATGCAGGAAAGGGATGAGAGGGGAAAAATAGTTCCCTCCTCTCCTTTTCCCACTCATCCCATTTCTCCTTCCTCCCTTATTTCTTATGCAACTCGATCCTAATTCCATAGCCGATTTTAATCAGCGCCAGCTGGAAAACCATCAACGCAAGCTTTCTTTCTGGACGCAGGAAGTTGCCACTGCGGAGCCTATTATTCAGAAACTGATTGATTTCCAGATTGCCATTCCTAGTTGGGCCCTGGGTACGGGCGGCACACGCTTTGGCCGCTTTGCGGGGGTGGCGAACCACGTAGTCTGGAAGAGAAGATTGCTGACGTAGGCCTGCTTCATGCGCTTAACCGGGCGAGCGGAGCCATATCGCTGCACATTCCCTGGGATATTCCGACCGATGCTGAAGCCATTAAAAAACTGGCGGCTGAGTATGGTCTGGCTTTCGATGCCGTTAATTCCAATACGTTTCAGGATCAGCCCGATCAATCATTAAGTTATAAATTCGGCTCGTTACAGCACGTCGACGCTGCGGTACGTCAGCAGGCCATCGACCACAATATCGACGTTATTCGTCATGGAGAAGCACTTGGCTCTAAGGCGTTGACTGTCTGGCTGTCCGATGGTTCGTGCTTTCCGGGCCAGTTGAATTTCCGGAAAGCGTTCAGCCGTACGCTCGACAGCCTAAGCGAAATTTATGCTGCTCTTCCCGGCGACTGGAAGATGTTTGTGGAATACAAAGCCTTTGAGCCTAATTTTTATTCCATGACCGTTGGCGACTGGGGCAGTAGCTTCCTGTATGCCAGCAAACTGGGTCCAAAAGCCTACACGCTTGTCGATTTGGGCCACCACCTGCCTAATGCAAACATCGAACAGATCGTCTCTATTTTACTGAACGAGGGTAAACTTGGCGGCTTTCACTTCAACGACTCCAAATACGGCGACGATGATCTGACCGCAGGTAGCATTAAACCCTACCAGTTATTTCTGATTTTCAACGAATTGGTTGATGGCATGGATGCGCGCGGTATGAATCATGCGACGAGTCTGGGGTGGATGATCGATGCCAGCCACAATGTAAAAGACCCTCTGGAGGATTTGCTACAATCGGTTGAAGCAATTCAGTTAGCGTATGCACAGGCACTCCTGGTTGACCGGCAGGCACTGGAAGAAGCCCGCGAAGCCAACGACGTAGCGCAGGCTCAGGAAATCCTGCAGGATGCCTTCCGCACGGATGTCCGGCCACTGGTAGCCGAAGCACGTCGCCGGGCGGGTGGAGCCTTACAACCCCTGGCTCTCTATCGCCAACTAAATGTACGCCAGCAACTTATTGGCGAACGCGGAGCAAAAACGATCGCAACGGGACTTTAACCCAATGATGAATTATGAATGATAAATGATGGCATCGGTTCACATCTATCATTCATGACTCATCATTCATCATTCATCATTTATGACGCCCGTAATAGCCATCTTTGATATTGGAAAGACCAATAAAAAACTGTTCCTGTTCAATGAACGATATGAGATTGTCTGGCAGAAATCGGAGCAATTTGAAGAAAGTACAGACGACGACGGTTACCCCTGTGAAGACCTGAGCAAACTCAGCCAGTGGATCAGTACGTCGCTGGATCAGGTATTGGCGCTTCCAGACTTCACCATCCGGGCGTTGAACTTTTCAACCTATGGTGCCAGTCTGGTTTATCTGGGCGAAGCCAATCAACCCGTTGGTTATCTCTACAACTACCTGAAACCATTCCCGGATTCTGTCCGAACA
Source organism: Spirosoma sp. KNUC1025 (assembly GCF_045160025.1). Lineage (GTDB taxonomy): Bacteria > Bacteroidota > Bacteroidia > Cytophagales > Spirosomataceae > Spirosoma. Next base: position 3,183,380 of record NZ_CP087139.1, on the reverse strand, counting down.
CAGTTTTATCAGCAATATGGCACCGAAGCGACCATGTGCCTTCAAACTGCTTCACCTGCCCTGGATAGCCTCAACTCGGGCTTGATGCTTTACCGAATCAAGCATGACAAACCGCAGTTGTTCAGCCAAATCCGGTATGCGCTGCACCTGCCGCAATACGTCAGTTTTCTGATAACCGGTCAGGTAGCCTCCGACGTAACGAGCATTGGATGCCACACAATGCTGTGGGATTTTTCGAAGAATCAGTACCATTCCTGGGTATCGTCCGAAGGGCTCGACCGCTTGTTAGGCCCCCTTTCCACATCCGATAGTGTTCAGGATATCAGCTGGCAAGATCATTTGCTCAAAGTAGGTGTGGGACTGCACGACAGCTCTGCCGCTTTGATACCGTATTTAGCGTCGTTTCGGGAACCGTTTGTGCTGATCTCGACCGGCACCTGGTGTATTAGCTTGAATCCGTTTAATGAAAGTCCCTTGACGGTCGAAGAATTGCAGTATGACTGCCTCTGCTTTCTGCATTATAAAGGGAAGCCCGTAAAAGCATCGCGCCTGTTTGCGGGTTATGAGCACGAACAGCAGGTAAAACGGCTGGCCGAACATTTTCAGACCGACCTGAATTACTACCAGACGGTTGCATTTGATCCGGATATTATTCAGCAGTTACGTAACCATCGGGCGGGGGGTGATTTCCACGAAGTAAAGGCACCTCCATTGCAGGAATCACTATTTAGGCATCGCAATCTGGCTGATTTCAATACGTACGAAGAAGCTTACCATCAGTTGATTCTCGATATCATAGCCCAGCAGCTTATTTCAACCAATTTGGTTCTGGCCAATTCGATGAATGGGCAGTCTGCCGTCAAGCGAATTTTTGTCGATGGGGGTTTCAGCAAAAATCCAATCTATATGAACTTGCTGGCAGCCGCTTTCCCGGAATTAGAGGTGTTTGCAGCATCAGTAGCCCAGGCTACGGCGCTCGGAGCCGCTCTGGCCATACATCGTCACTGGAATGCACACTCTATTCCCAGCGATTGCATCGCGCTTCAATACTACGCCCCTTCTCAGCAAATGGTCCTGTAAGAGTCACAAGGCTGTAAACATTCGCGTTCTACAGGGGTTCAAGTACAGACCAATGCGATTGACTGTTCAATCGCATTGGTCTGCTTATGCAATCAGCACCCAGCTTAGCGGCCAAAACCCTTGAAGCTCACGAGCAATTGAACGAAACGTACGGCGTTCAGGACATTTATGGCCGTGCAGATCCGATGCACGAGCTGATCGGGACCATATTGTCGCATCGTACCACCCATGCCAATGAAGTGACGGCCTACCGTACTATGCGCGAGCGATTCCCGACCTGGGAACAGGTTCGCGATGCGCCATTACCTGACTTGATCGATGCTATTCAAACGGCTAACTACCCTGAAGTCAAAGCGCCGTATATTCAGAATTTGCTGACGCACCTTTTCCGGGAAACAGGTTCGGCTAATATCGATTTTCTGGCCGATCTGTCTACGGAAGAAGCGATGGCCTGGCTGACCGCCCTGCCCGGCATAGGGCTAAAAACAGCCACGCTTCTGTTGCTTTTCAATTTTCAGAAGCCTGTTTTACCCGTCGATACGCACGTTCATCGCGTAACGCAGCGGCTAGGTCTGATTGGCCCGAAAGTTAGCGCCGAAAAAGCGCACAGTATATTGCTTGCCTACCTACCCAAAGATCCGAGCGTGCTGTTCAATTTTCATAAGCACTTTTATTGGCACGGTCAGCGTATCTGTACATGGTATGACCCCAAGTGCGGTGAGTGTTCGCTACGTAGCATGTGCGACTTTTATCAGTCTGGCCGGACAACCGTATTGAGCAGTACACCTGTACGAAAGCCTGTTAACCAAAACAGGCCACGCGATTGATTTCGCGAAGCCTGTTCGTTTGCTACAAAAATATCAATAGATTTTCTGTTACTGTAATGCCGAATCTCCAGATTCGGGCGTAGGAGCCATAATTCACGTTAGTTACTCCTTCTTCCCGTACTTCCGCTCATAAAACGCTTTTGACTGGCCGACCCAATTATCCCGCTCAATACGGCCAGGAAAAAATTCGATGATTTCGTTTACCTTATGAATATCTTCCTTTGTAAAGTTGGCAATCTGCCGGAACGTGTAAATCCCCAGAATGTGCAGCTTTCGTTCCAGAAAGGGCCCTACCCCAACAATGTCTTTCAGGTCATCGGCTTCTGAAGCGGCCGCCCGCCCGATCCGGTCGAAATTGAGTTCCGACGCACGGGCTGCAATCCGGTTTAACACAATTGTTTCGCGATCGTCAGCGGGGGCCGATACTGTTGGTGCTGATTCTACTACAGGCCCTTTTTCAATTTTTTCGATTATTTTTTCTTCTATCGGTGGAAATTCGAGGGTCGAGCTGATGGATGGCAACGTATCATCGGCAAACGATAAGGGTTCTGCAATGATAGGCGTTGGTGTATCATCGTGCGAATAAGCGGGCAGCAGCGGGTCGGTCGATACGAATAACTGGGGCGTTTCGATGGCAATTTCCGGTTCATCAACTTCGTCAGCCTGAACAGGCGTTGGCTGCGTTGGCATTGATCCAGTTGCTGATCGGCCGCTCGCCAGTTCAGCCCGGCATTTTTCGAGTTCAGCTTTTTTATCCGCCACTTGCGAGCGCAGATCACTAACCCGCCCCGACCGAACCAATCGGCCTAAGAGCCAGCCAATAAATGCCGCAACGGCCAGTAGCAGCAGCATTTCGGCAATAGCCACCGGGCTACTAAAAGGATCTAATCCAAACATAGTACGCTTGTTTTAAAGATTGGTATTGTTTCAGACGACGATTTCAGGGGCGTCTTCACTTATTTTTCGCTAGTTCGGTAGCCTGACTAACCCATCGATCTCGCTCAATACGGCCCGGGAAAAACTCAATTATGTCGTTTACTTTATCAATATCGTCATGGTTGAAACTGGCAATCTGCCGAAAGGTGTAAATACCAACAGCATGTAGTTTTCGCTCCAGAAACGGCCCAATTCCGACGATCTGCTTGAGGTCGTCGGCTTCATCAGCCGTTGCCAGTCCAATCCGGGTAAAATTGACTTCGCCGGCCCGCGCCCGGATACGATTCAGAATAATGGTTTCTTCACTGTGGGCATCGGGAGCAAGCCGCGCCTGATGACAGTCATCAACCGCATGACCAATGCTGGCGAGTTCGCTTTCGAGCTGGCCAATCACCTGCTGCCGGGATACATACCCAATTATAAAACCCAACACACCAGCCACGACCAGCATCAGTACATGCTGCATCTGTGCATCGGGTAAGTTGAGGGGGTTCAATTCAAACATGATTCTGACAGTTTAATTTTTGTTAGATAACAAATCGCGCCGGCCAAAGAAACCGAATTGGCTCGCTGAAATGGTGCGCTAAACCTGACACGGTTTATGTTGCACTACGTATTACTGAACAACGACGGTTACGCGCCGATTGGCTTTACGTCCCGAAAGCGTTTTGTTATCGGCCTTTGGTTCGGTTTCCCCTTTGGCATTGACTTCTATCTGGCTTGACTCAATACCTGATTTACGTAATTTATTTTTAACGTCATTGGCGCGGTCACGCGACAAACGCATGTTCGAATCTTCGGGGCCGGTATTATCCGTATGGCCGGTCAGCAGAAGTTTTTTGTCCTTATGAGCCGCCAGAAACTTTACCGCTTCGTCAAAAAACTTCTGTGTCTCGTCCGTTTTGATATAATTCGCTTCCCCAAGCGGGAAATATAGATCAATTGGTTCAAAGACAGATGTATATTTCTGTGTTTCAGCCAGTTCTTTCTCCGAGATTGGCTCATTCATAACGACCAGCGTTGTTGAGGGTGTTGACGATGAAGCCGGTTCGGCTCCGCCAAAAGCGAAATCAATACCGCCATAGAGTGAATCACCTTTCGTAGTAAACGGCAGATTACGCTCTTCTCCTTTCGTGCTGATCGACTCCGCCGGTACGCCCTGCTGCACCAGATATTGCTTTAGTCCTTCGGCGCGAGCCAGTCCCAAACTCGAAAAACTGGTTTTATTAACTTCGGCTGGCGAATAATACCCAACGATTTCGAGCGTTCGGCCGGAATTGTCTTTCAGGTACCTGACCATCGATTCCAGTGATCCGCCCAACGTATTCATGTTGGCATTAGCCCCCGACGTAGCAAAGCTGAAATGCCCGGGCAGTTCGAGCCGAAAACGGTTGCCATCAGCGATGGCATATACATCGGCACCCGCGGGTGTTGTTGCTAACGGCTCATCGGCCGAAGCCGTAACAGGCTGAGCGTCATTGGCGCATAGCTGTTTGATTTTGCAAACATGCCACCAGGTTGATCCGGCCATCCAGAGAATGAGCAGAATAATCCAGGGAGTTTTATTAGTCATAGGTAAGATAGACGATTTACTAAGTCTTAAATCGGAACTACTCGTTAGACGCACATACGCGAAAAGGTTGCTCAAAATTAAGGGCAAGTGGTATAAATGCAAGATTGTCAACATTTGAGACAAATCTTTTAATGGTTTTATTCACTAGAACGTATCGGTTAGGCCATTGTCTAACCAAAAATTACGTTCGCCCTCCTTCAATAGGCACGTATCTGGTTAACTTGCCATTAGATACAACCCGTGGTTTTCCACGTAACACCGGCCAGTCCGTAGATTTTATGCTTATTGACCTTCGCAGTGATACCATCACGCAACCGACGCCCGCTATGCGCGAGGCTATGTTTTCGGCACCTCTTGGCGACGACGTACTGGGCGACGACCCAACCGTAAACGCGCTCGAAGCCAAAGCCGCTAGCCTCTTTGGTATGGAAGCCGCTTTATTTTGCGCATCGGGTACCATGACCAACCAGCTCGCCATCCGTACGCATACACGCCCCGGCGACGACGTAATCTGCGACTACCTTTCCCATGTGTATCAGTACGAAGGGGGCGGTATTTCGGTAAATGCCCTGGCGTCGGTTAGTTTGGCGCATGGTGAACGGGGAAAACTTACGCCCGACCTTATCCGCGACTATATTTATAACCCAACCGATGCACACAAGCCCATTTCGCGGCTGGTGGTGCTCGAAAATACCGTCAATAAAGGCGGAGGATGTTATTATACGATTCCCGAAATTTCCGCGATCCGGCAGCTTTGCAACCAACAGGGACTACTCCTTCATCTCGACGGTGCCCGCTTGTTCAATGCACTCGTCGAAACCGGTGAACCGACCGAAGCGTACGGAAAACTGTTCGACTCGATCAGTATCTGCCTGTCAAAAGGACTTGGGTGTCCGGTAGGGTCGCTTCTGCTCGGCAAAGCCGATTTTATCCGGCAGGCAAGACGCTTTCGGAAGCTAATGGGAGGGGGCTGGCGCCAGGCAGGGTTTCTGGCGGCAGCCGGTATCTATGCCCTCGACCACCACATCGACCGGCTGAAACAGGACCACTCCCGCGCCCGTAAGATTGGGGCGATGCTTGAAAAGATCCCGGAAGTAGAAGAAATCCTGCCAATCGACACGAACATTGTCATTTTCAGGCTTCCTGAAACAATACTAGCCGCAGATTATGTTAATCAGTTGGAGTCCAAAGGTATTCGCGGTATTTCGTTTGGCAAACATTTAGTACGCTTCGTTACGCACCTCGACTTTACCGACGAACAATTAACAGAAATGGAAAAACTTCTGAACCAAGATTTTATCAGGATTTAAAAGAATACCAGGATTGGCTAACGCGAATGAATCTCCTAAAATCTTTTAAATCTTGATAAGATACTGGTTCTGACATCATTATGCATATTCAAACAAGAAATTTACAAAAGGCCGACTATCACGATCTGAAAGAGACCATGATCGAAGTCTATAGTGGTATTGGCGGGGATTACTGGCCCAAAAGCTCGATCACCAAACTGCTCAATATTTTCCCCGAAGGTCAGTTTTGCGTGGAAGTCGACGGAAAAGTCGTGGCTAGCGCACTAGCCATTCGGGTAAAATACGATGAGTTCGGCGACAACCATACGTATTACGAAATTACGGGCGGTTATACCTTCAAAACCCACAACGATGAGGGCGATTACCTCTACGGCATTGAGGTATTCGTGCATCCCGACTATCGCGACCTCCGACTCGGCCGACGGCTGTACGATGCTCGCAAGGAGTTGTGCGAACAGCTGAATCTGAAAGGAATTCTGGCCGGGGGACGTATTCCGAATTACAATAAATTCGCCGATGAGTTATCCCCCCGGGAGTACATTACAAAGGTAAAGCAGAAAGAAATTTATGATCCGACGCTCACCTTTCAGCTGTCGAATGATTTTCACGTCCGCAAGGTATTACGCGGGTATTTGCCCGGCGATTCCGAATCAAAAGAATACGCTACGCTGCTGGAGTGGATCAACATTTACTACGTTAAGGAAGCGGATAAAAAGCCTCACACGGATTCCATTATCCGCTTGGGCGTGATCCAGTGGCAAATGCGGCTGTTCAAAAACCTGGGTGCCTTTCTGGATCAGGTCGAATTTTTCGTCAATGCCGTCAGCGATTACCGGGCCGATTTTATGGTCTTACCGGAGTTTTTCAATACGCCCCTCATGGCCGATTTCAACGATCTGCCCGAACCTGTAGCCATTCGCAAACTGGCCGATTTTACCGAACCGGTTCGTGAAAAACTATGCGAGCTGGCCATTTCGTATAATGTCAATATTGTGGGAGGTAGTATGCCGCTGGTCGATGAAGATGGGAAACTTTACAACGTAGCGTACCTGTGCCGACGCGATGGGTCCTACGAAGAATACCGTAAGATTCATATTACGCCCAACGAAGTACGGCATTACGGCATGGTCGGTGGCTACGAAATTCGGGCGTTTGATACCGACTGTGGCAAAATAGGCATGCTCATCTGTTATGATGTCGAGTTTCCGGAACTAAGCCGGATTCTGGCTCAGCAGGGCATGCAGATTCTGTTTGTTCCGTTCCTGACCGATACGCAAAATGGCTACTCGCGGGTTCGTCATTGCGCGCAGGCAAGGGCTATTGAAAACGAGTGTTACGTTGCTATTTCGGGCTGTGTGGGTAACCTCCCCCGTGTACAGAACATGGATATCAACTACGCACAGTCGGCGGTGTTTACGCCTTCCGATTTTCAGTTTCCAACCAATGCCGTAAAAGCCGAAGCTACTGCCAACACCGAAATGGTTCTGATTGCCGACGTCGATTTGAGCCTGCTCAAAGAACTACACGAACACGGCTCGGTACAGGTGATGAAAGATCGCCGAACGGATCTGTACGACGTAACACTGAAAAAAGCGGCAAAAAAAGCCTTGAATAGAAGCCTCGACCGATCGAAAAAAGCTTCCCCCGATAACGACCCCGAACAGGTAGCTCCAGTTATTGTAGTAGCCGATTAACGGCTGATCATACAGCAACTTAAATAAACCCGCCAACGGATTCTCAGTTTGAGAATCCGTTGGCGGGTTTATTATTTTCTCAGAATTAAATTAGGACATTTCCTGAAAATAGCTAACATTAAATCAATAACTTGAATCTATTCCGAATATTTATAATATTTTTATTGCCATTCATTTACATCACAAACTATATCCTCTCCAGCTATGCGGTACACACTCTTCCTTCTCTTTTTCCTGATTATTGGTCGCAGTGCGCGCTCGCAGGTAACGACTTCCTCAATTGCCGGTGTCATTAGCGACGAAAACGGAAACGGGTTACCTGGTGCCACCGTTGTGGCTGTTCATTTACCAACGGGTACCCCCTACGGCGTAACTACCCGATCTGAAGGTCAGTATAACATCCCGAATATGCGCGTAGGTGGACCGTACCAGATTACAATTACCTATGTGGGTTACCAGACCGAAACCATCGATAACGTATCGCTGAGCTTAGGGCAGAAACTGCCCTTGAATCAAACCCTTAAAAGTGGTTCCAGGGAGCTTTCTGAAGTTGTGGTTCGCTCCAGCGCCAACGACGTACTGAACAACAACCGAACGGGTCCGCAAACCAACATCAGCAGTGAACAACTCCGTAACCTGCCCACCATTAAACGCTCTGTTTTCGATTACACCCGCCTGAATCCAATGGCCGGGGGCGATGGTTCGTTTGGTGGCCGCAACAGCCGGTTCAACAATTTCGCGCTGAACGGGGCAATTTTCAATAACCCGTTTGGTCTGGATGCGTCCACCCCTGGGGGTCAGTCGGATGCTCAACCGGTCTCGCTGGATGCTATTGAGCAGATTCAGGTGGCTCTATCGCCCTACGACGTAACGCAGTCGGGTTTTACGGGAGCCGCGGTCAATGCGGTGACCAAATCAGGAACGAACCAGTTTCATGGTACGGCCTTCGGCTTTTACCGCAATCAGAACCTGACCGGTAAGAAAGTAAAAGGTACGGATATCATTGTGCCCGATTCCGACCAGAAACAATACGGGTTTAGTCTGGGTGGGCCAATTGTTAAAAACAAACTTTTTTTCTTCATCAATGCCGAGTTCGACCGCCGGTCTGATCTGGGAACGGCTGGCTGGGTTGCTTCCCGGCCGGGCCTGACGGGTGCAAACGTATCGCGGGTAGCGGCCTCTGATTTTGATCTGGTATCCAGTACGTTAAAAACGCTTTACGGCTACGATACAGGTCCTTACGAAAATTTTACGCACAGAACCCAAAATTCGAAAGGCATCGCCAAACTCGACTGGAACATCAACCAGACACACAAACTGTCGGTGATCTACAATTTTCTGGACGCTTTTCAGGACAAACCCGCGAACCCATCGGCGCTAGGCCGGCGCGGACCCGACTTCCTGACCTTGCAGTTTTACAGTTCCGGCTATCGAATCATCAATAAGCTTCAGGGCGGCATTGTGGAACTGAATTCAAATTTCAACGGCAAGTTTGCCAATAAACTCCAGGTTGGCTATACGGCATTCCGTGATTCGCGTGACCCCTTTTCAGCGCCGTTTCCGACCATCAATATCAATAAAGACGGGGTTCGCTACATTGTGGCCGGACATGAACCTTTTTCGATCAACAACCGGCTGAATCAGGACGTATTTCAGGTCACGGATAATTTCAACATCTACGCGGGCAAACATACCGTTACGCTGGGGGCTAGTTTCGAGAAATTCAGTTTCGATAACTCCTTCAATCTGGGGGCCTACGATGGCGTATTTGGGCCGGGTTACGAATCGGTACAGTCGTTCGTGACGGCCGCTGCCGGAGCCGACTTCAAAGCCACCGTCGATGCAGCCCGGGCAACGTATCAGGCTGGCAAGTGGGCACTGGCCGAAACCAACGTAGGGCAGTTGGGCATTTACGCGCAGGACGAATTTGCGGTCTCGCCAAAGTTCATCCTGACTTACGGCCTGAAAGTCGATTTCCCGATGTATTTCGATACGAAGCAGAAAATCCAAGAGAATATTGACCGTAATGCCGCCAATTACCAGCCCGACAATCAGTATTACGACGCCAACGGGGCACCCATCAAGCTGAATTCGCTGGAGTTGCCAAAGCAGACTCCGCTCTTTTCGCCACGTGTCGGTTTCAACTACGATATCAAGGGCGACGGCTCTCAAAAACTTCGGGGTGGAACGGGCGTATTTACCGGACGCTTTCCGTTCGTCTGGATTGGTAATCAGGTGGCAAACCCAAGCTTCTTTTTCTACTGCACCACTGACCCCAACTTCAAGTTTCCGCAGGTCTGGAAAAGCAGCCTGGGCTATGATCACAAATTTGGCAAGGGCTGGATTGTTTCTCTCGACGTATTGTACAACAAAGACATCAACGCCATGTTGGTGCGTAACTACGGCCTAAAAACACCTACCGGACGACTCCAGGACCCAAGCAGCCGCCCCATTTATCTGGTGTCGGATCGGGCCGTCAACGGGTTTGGCGGGCAGACTGACGCTTTTGTGTTTACAAATACCGACCTCGGCTATTCCTTCAACACGAGCTTTCAGTTGCAGCGTACCTGGTCCAATGGTTTTTATGTGAGTCTTGGCTATAATTTCCTGGCGGCTAAAGAAGCGTCGTCGCTCAGCGCCGAAATTTCGTCGGATGCGTACGACCGGAATCCAACCTATGGCAATTCCAACGTAGCGATGCTCGGTCAGGCTTCTTACGGGAATCGTCAGCGGGTTGTAGCCTCAGCCTCAAAACGCTTTGTGTATGGCAAACGCTGGGCAACTACGTTGTCAGCCGTTACGGAATACACAGAAGGCAACCGATTCAGCTTCACGTACTCGGGCGATATCAACAACGATGGCGCGGCCGATAATGACCTGCTTTTCATTCCGACGAGTTCGCAGCTTGGCCAAATGAAATTCCTGGGAACGGATGCCCAGCAATCGTCTCAACGGGCTGGTTTTGAAGCCTATATCCAACAGGACAAATACCTTAGATCGCACCGGGGACAAGTAGCCGAGAAGTTTACCAGCTTCACGCCCTGGTTCTCAACGCTCGACGTTCGCGTGTTGCAGGAGGTGATCCTGCCCAAAAACCATACGATTCAGCTGAGTTTAGATATCCTCAACTTTGGCAATCTGCTCAATAGCAATTGGGGTGTCCGGCAGTTTGCCTCCTACACGGGCTTGGCTCAACCGTTGAGTGTTGCCACGGACAGCAACGGTGTTCCGACTTACAATTTCGATGTCAGCCAGAAAACCACATTCTTCAACGATTCGCAACTAACCTCACGCTGGCGGATGCAGCTAGGGCTTCGGTATTCGTTTTAGGCCTTTTTCACGGATATCATTACGGTTCTTTAAGGTCGTTAAGAGCGTAGTGGTATCCGTGAATTATTATGGATTTGTCAGAATCGTTGTCTTTTTACTCCGGTAACGGACCGGGATGATGTACCTATCAAGCAGAATTCCTACCAAGACGCCCAGGCTATAACACAGAAAATCGCTCCACACGAACGTAAAGCCCAGCACCAGTACACCCAGACGCGTTGCCCGCAAACGCTCGATCCAGGGAGCATGATACAGCTGGCTGATTTCAATGCAGTACGAAAACAGCAACGTAGCGAGCGCGATGGATTTTGTCGGCCAGCGGTTGAACGTAAGGGCAAATCCCAAAAATACCATGAGTGCCCATAATACATCGCCCACGTAGCTTTTGATGAATGGAATCGTGCTGAACAGTTGCCGGGACGCTAAGCCCAACCCCATAACGCCAATCATCAGCAAGCCATAAATAACCCGGTTTCTCTTGATAAACAACACGTTACAGCAGTACGTTTTCGTCTCTGAAAATATTCATTATTTCGTCCATCATGGCCTCGTAACTCTCGAACCGGCTTTCGTCATAGCAGCCCAACGGATCGACCAGTACGTGCGCTAGGCATTTGTTGCAATACGTACAGGGTTTGGGCGCCTGATCTTTCCCTTCGGCAAATAGCAAAGGCAGATTTGGGTTAGCCATCAATGGCCGGGCAATCGACACGCCGTCGCAATCCTTTTTTACTAGTGCCGCTCGAATCACCGAAGCGGTTTGAAATCCGCCCGTGCAAAGTACCGGAATAGTTACCGCATTCTTGATGGCTCTACATTCCTCCAGATTAATCCCTTCCCGAATCTTTGGCTGTCTTCTGGCCCACAACCAGATGACAAGCGGCCACGAAAGTTTGTACCGGAATAATAAATAATTCCAGAACGATAATTTACCGCTTGGAATCATGGATGGGTATGTTACCGACGCACTTTCAGCAGGAAAAGGTCCGCAGGGATTACGGGGATGCGGAAACTGACTGCCAACCGACACATGAAGGGCGTCGACACCTGCCTGTTCCAGCCATTTGGCTACCTGAACACCTTCGACAAGCGTATTGCCTTTTCCTACGTTTAAAACGTAATCGTTATGGTAATCGGCCGCATTGAATTTAACCTGTAGATGATAGTCTGCACCAACCTCCTGCCGAATCGCTCCGACAACTTCCAGTAAAAAACGAGCCCGGTTTTCAAGCGTACCACCGTAGTCATCGCTACGTTTATTAATAGCCGAGCTTAAAAACTGCGTAAACAGATAACCGTTGGCCGCGTGAAGTTCAATCCCATCCATTCCGGCCTGTCGTGCCCGCCCTGCAGCTCTGGCAAACGTCAGCACAGATTCGGCAATCTGCTTCTGGTTCATCGCTTTACCAGAAAGTCCATGAAAATGCTCCCAGCCATCTACTGAACTCAGAGGAACCCGGTGTTTATTCTCAACACCCTTAATATCCTGCTGCCGGCCCGACATCGACAGTTGTCCGATGAACTTGCAATCGTATTGGTGCACATTTTTCACCACTTCCCGCCAGAACGGAATCTGCTCATCCCGATCGATCATGGCATAGTTGGGCAGTATGCGCTGCGAAGGATCGACCGGAATATGTGAGCTGATAATGGCCCCCACTCCTCCCCTGGCAAATTTTTTCTCCCAGTTTATGCGGGCTGCTGTTCCCGACCCATCATAACTGTCGATTCGTCCGGAAATGCTTGAGCGAAATAACCGGTTCTTCACCGTCAAGTGTCGGAAGTGAAGGGGTTGAAAAATAGGATCGTCCATTTCGGCTTCTGTTTACAAGTCATTTCCCGATTAGCCCGAAATAGTTCTTCAATAGACGTTGGCTGGATTCCCTAAACTTATTCACTACGACCACTTACAATCAAAAGCTTTTCGCTTTGCATTACGGCTTTACAATACCCATTACTCCTTTGGTATAGAGCAACTTATGCAAACGAAAATACGCGATTCGAGTGAATAAAATTCAGAGGTTGTGAGCATATGGCATCAGTCGCAAGGAGAGATGCGAAAAGCCCTCAACTGTTTTACACACGTAAACATCCAGAAAAAAAGACTCAGCAAAAAAATGAAGTTAGCGTAACGGATGATTCGGGCTCTGAACCGTACCCAATAAGCTCCTGAAATTTCAGGAACGCAATTATCTGGACTTCACAATCAACGAAGCATTTCCGCAACCAATATACCCAGGTACGTACCGATGGCGTTTCCAAGTGTGCCAACCAGTACGGCGGGCAGTTGTAAATCAGGGCGGTTGAGGCTCCGGGCCAAAGCCAGTGCCGACGTAGCACCACCAATATTTGCCTGCGAGGCTATGCCCAATACGTCCCAATCCTGCCGAAACAAAGCTCCAACTCCGAAGACAATCAAGGCATGGATGAGTACCAGTAACAAAATCATGCCAAACAGCACAATGGCTAACTGACCATCGCGTATCAAAGCCGCAATATCGCAGTAAGCCCCAATGACAGCCAGAAAAATATAGATCCCGAAAAGACCGAGCAATCGACTGCCACGTAATCGGTTAACCACCCGAAACTGCGCCAGTATCAGGGCGAAGGTAGTGAGTATCAGTACAAACGGGGCAGCCGGTATCCAGACCGCAATTTTCTGGGAGAGGAAGATACCTCCAAATCCTAATGCCAGCAGGATCGCCAAGTCGTTTGGATTCACGGTTTCGGAGTCCGAAAATGGATCGGCATCAGACGATGTAGCCGCGGCCTCAGCAGCTATGGGCAGATGGCGGGGAAAGCGTCGCTGAAAAAAACGGGGCAGGCTTATGGTAGCTACCATCCAGAGGGCCGTCATGATATTGTCGGCAGCCGTAGCAGCAACAAACAGATTCCCGGCTTTCGATACGTTGTAGTGAAGAGCAACGGCATTAAAATTAATACTGCCACCAATGTACGTACCCGTAAACATACCGGCCAGGGCATAAAACAACGTACCAACGGTTTGGGGAGCCGCAAATACCCAAACACTCACAAAAACGCCAAGAATCGTACCCGCCGATCCAACCAGAAACATGGTCAGCATGGGAATACCAGCCTGTCGAAGGTCTTTCAGGTTTACGCCCAACAGCAGCAGAAACAGGGAAAACGGGGCGACGTAGCTAAAAATACTGTCGTAGACAGGCGTTTCGGTGGTTGGAATAATTCCCAGGTTGGATTCGACAGCCGTTACCAGGATAACCAGCAACGCCGTTCCGATGTGGCGGATAGCGCGCTTTTTGATCAACCACTCACACAGGATAACATTCAGACAGAGAACAAACAGGATAAAGAGAGCGTCGGTCACAGGAAAAGCGAGTTATCTCTGTAAAATAGTCAATAGTCGGTTAATCAGCTTCTTTATCCGTAAGTATCTGGCTATTTTCTTCTATACTCCCAAAAAATACAAAAACAGTACAATCCCCACCCTACCGTTTGCTTTCCACCCATATTTGTTAGCTACCGCTACGTCGAACATCGGATAGAGCAGCTAATTGAAAAATCGTTAGATTACGTCCCTAATCCTCATATAAACCATTCACTATCAATAACCTTCCTGATGAATAACGTATTCGACCGATGTATCTCTTATGTCATTCCGGTTTGCCTGCTTGGATGCCTAACTGCCACGTATGGCTATTCACAATCCCGTGACTCCCTGCTGTCTGTTTACAACAACCAGACGATTCACTCGTTTGGCCGTGTTTATGTGAAGGGAGGTAATCGTCTGTCATTTCGCAGCTTGCGGCATGAATTTACACCGGGACCAGCTCAGGATCTTTACCAGCAATCTCGTAAAAAACTACTGCTGAGTAATGCGCTGGCGGTTGCGGCAACGGCTGCCCTTGTCGGAAGCGCTATTTTAAGAAAAAACGAAAATGCTGCCGGGGTGGCTTTGCTGGTAGTAGGCATCGGAATCAACCTCGGTAATTTTCGCGTCCGAAAGCGATCAACGGAGTTAGTCGATCAGGCGCTCTGGCTGCATAATAGAAAGGTATTGTTCAACACTCCCGAATGATTCACCGGCAGCTTTCATTGTCTGTACCAGGTGAAGGCTGCCGATAACCAAAACATTTTCGTCATTCGGGAATTATTTACATCAACAATCTGTAACTATAAATATTACAGTAATGAACGGACGTTTTGCCATATCGATGCATATTTTAACTCTCCTGGCGAAGGCCAACGGAGAATGGCTTACCTCTGATTTCATTGCAGGCAGTATCAACATTAACCCGGTTTTAGTACGTAAGGAAATCAGCAGCCTACGTAATAAAGGGCTGGTTATCAGCCGGGAAGGTAAAAACGGTGGCAGTATATTAGCCAAACCAGCCAGTCAGATTCGCCTGTCGGATGTTTTTCTGGCTACGCGCCAGGGCGCTTTTTTGGGCGCTGCCCGTAATACGCCCAATCCCGATTGTCCGGTTGGCCGACAGATCAATAAGCACCTGGATACGCTTTATCAGGAAGCGGAAGAGGCACTCATTTCAAAATTAGGCGATAGTACGCTGGATGTGTTCAGCCATCGATTCGATTAATTTTTTACCCAAAACTGTAACAATTTTTATTACAATAATAACTTACACAAATGAAACTAGCCATCATAGGAGCCTCCGGTTTTGTAGGATCAGCTCTACTAGCAGAAGCATTACAGCGCGGCCATACCGTAACCGCCATTGTTCGCCACCCGGAAAAAATCACCGTGACCGACCCTAACTTAACCGTGAAACAGGGTGATGCTCAGGACGCCAATATGGTGGCTCAGCTTGTAGCCGGACACGATGCTGTGCTGAGCGCTTATAACGCTGGCTGGACAAACCCGCATCTATACAAAGATTTTCTGAATGGCTGCAAGGCCATTGAAAAAGGAACCGAACTGGCGGGCGTAAAGCGGTTTCTGGTCGTCGGTGGGGCCGGTAGTCTGGAAATTGCGCCGGGTGTTCAGTTGGTCGACACGCCCCAGTTTCCAGCTGACTGGAAAGCGGGTGCTACGTCGGCCCGGGATTACCTCAACGTATTACGCCAAAACACGACCTTAGACTGGACATTCCTGAGCCCGGCGATCATGCTCGAACCAGGCGAACGTACCGGTACGTTCCGAATTGGTACCGAGCAGCCCGTTTTCGACGAAAAAGGCGAAAGTAAAATTTCAGTAAATGACCTGGCCGTCGCCATCCTGAACGAAATTGAGCACCCTCAGTTCATCCAGAAACGATTTACCGTAGGCTATTGATTTCATTCTGAGCAGACGTAATTCGTTCTAAGAATTCACAGAACTTATTACGTCTGCTTTATAAATCCAGTACGATTTTGGCATGTTGCCCTGTGCTGGCAGCTTCCATAGCGGTTGCCAGATTGTCGAACCGCTCTTTTGCCGAGATGATCCGCCCCGGTTGCAGAAATCCGGTTTCGATCAAACCAATGGTACGTCGAAAATCAACGGGATGCTGATAAATAATCGACGTAAGAATATTGATACCCTGGCGTGTCATCCCAAATTCAGTCAGGGCACTGGGCTTATCGGACAGGCCCGCTATCACGACGTAGGCCCCTCTTGGCGCTGCTTCCACCGCCAGTGTAAATGCCGGAGCGGCCCCTGCACACTCAAAAATGGTATGTACCCGCGCATCTTTCCAGATGGCCGCAACCTGTCTGTTATCAGCATTAGCAGCAATGGGTATAGCTCCGAACGTAGCAGACAGGTCTACTTTTTCCTGAATGCGGTCGTAGGTCAACACCGTATAACCCATTTTATGGGCCAGATGAGCCACTAACAGGCCAATTGCCCCCATACCGACAACGGCAATGGCATCGCCGGGTCGGGCGGGCGACGAATAAAGTGTGTGCAACGCCACGGCAGTTGGTTCGATCACAACAGCGTTGTCATCACTGATTGCTTCCGGAATATGCCAGGCAAACCCTGCGGGCACAATGGCGTAGTCGGCGAAGCAGCCCGTTTCGAGTACGCCAATGATTCGTTTGTTCGGGCAAATGTTGCCGCGACCCTGCCAGCAGAAATCACACCGGCCGCAGGGATAGTTCGGTTCAATAACGACCCGGTCGGCGGGCTGGTGCTGACTTACCCCCTCGCCCACCTCATCGATAAAGCCAATGCCTTCGTGGCCAATAAGTAAGGGCAATGTCAGATCAGGGCGATTCCCCTGAAACAACGATACGTCGGACCCGCAGATGCCTACGGATTTCATACGGATTCGTACTTCACCGGGGCCGGGTTTCGGAATCAATCGCTGTTGCAGTTCGATAGACCGGGGTGCCGTCAGTACACCAGCCTGCATATAGGTTGATACGCTACTCATTACGTTCTTAGGTTAGGCCACAGCAGCCAGCCGGTCGGTTTTCAGGTCAATCGGTTTAAGGGCCGGTAAAACCAGATGAATAACAGTCAGTCCGATCAGATACGAACAGCTGGCAAAAATAAACATGGGTTTATACCCGAATGTAGCGACTATGTACCCGGTAGCCGCGGCAACAAGCATACTGACCGTGCCCCCTAAAAATCCTCCTATTCCGGTGGCTGTAGCAACTGAACCTCCCGGAAAGAGCGTCGTTGACATAGCATACACGTTTGTCGACCAGCCCTGATGGGCAGCCGTAGCCAAAGCCAGCAAGGCAACCACACCGGCAAAGCTATGAATACCCGGAATCAGATAAATGGGCGTAACGGATAGCGCACAAATCAACATTGTCAGCTTGCGGGCTTTATTTTCAGTCCAGCCATTTTTCATCAGTTTGGTTGCCAGCCAGCCAAAGAAAATACTGCCGATGTCCGATATGACGTAAATGATCAGAAACGGTATACCAAAGTTTTTCAGGTCCAGTTTCCGGTCGAGCTGGTTATTCGTGATCAGAAAATCGGGCAGCCAGGTGAGGTAAAAAAACCAGACCGGGTCAGCGAAAATTTTACCGAAGCAGAACGCCCAGGTTTGCCGGTAGCGACTCAACTGAAGCCAGGAAAATCGATTTTCAGCCGCAGACTCAGTTACCAGATCGCGGCCTTCCATAATGTACTGATATTCAGCATCGGAGACAGATACGTTCTCCTGGGGTTTTGAATAACCGACCCACCAGATAACGAGCATGAGCACCCCCAGAATAGCGGATATCAGAAAAGCACCGCGCCAGCCAAACTGCTGCATCAGAAAGGGCACCAGCAACGCCGTGGTGATGACGCCCATGTTCGACCCGGCATTCAAAATTCCCGTAGCCGTTGAGCGTTCCCGCTTCGGAAACCATTCTGAAATGGCTTTCATTGCCGACGGAAAGTTGGCCGCTTCGCCTAATCCTAACACTGCCCGTACTACCGCAAACTGGCCAACTGTTGAGATAAATCCTGAAGCAATACTGGCAATACTCCAGACGGCAATGCCAATTGAAAAGCCTTTTTTCGTGCCAACCCGGTCGATGAGCCAGCCAATTAGCAGAAAACCAATGGCGTAGGCCGCTTTAAATGCCGAATCGATTAGGCCCATCTGAATCCTGAACTGCTTCAAATGCTCATCCGTCAGCAGGACATCGGGTGATAAGCCTAGCATTGTTTTTTTAAACGCTACGTCCGTCATCACAAATGACAGCGCCTGTCGGTCTACGTAGTTAATCGTGGTAGCCAGAAAAAGCAGCGAAATGATTCGCCACCTGTAATTCGTATTCATGCATTAGGTTTAGTAATGACTGACGCGTGGTGTCGGACGGTCGGCCGCAGCCGTTCTCAAACCCGACATCACGGAATCGCGGGCAAGCCGACATCACCAGAATAAGTAGACGTAGTCTGTAACCTACCCGTGTCATTTATACAGTTTCAGAAGGGCCACCCTCGTAAAAGCAGACAGCCCATAAGGAACCGATCAGATAAGGTACGTTGTTGATAAAAGCACAAATGTACGTCGAATCCAGCCTGGATTTACGCATCAGGGATGTTCAGCATCCTCAACTAACCTCATCAATAACGTACTATGATTCCCTTTTCAATTCTGGATCTGTCGCCTATCGTTGCCGGAAATACGGCGGCACAGGCGCTGCATAATACGCTCAATCTGGCGCAACACGCCGAACAGCTCGGCTATAACCGATTCTGGGTAGCTGAGCACCACAGTATGCCGGGTGTGGCGAGTGCCGCTACGTCGGTTGTGATCGGCTACGTAGCTGGTGGAACAAAAACGATTCGGGTAGGGTCGGGTGGTATCATGCTACCGAATCACTCGCCACTGGTGATTGCCGAACAGTTTGGCACGCTGGAATCGCTCTACCCCGGCCGTATCGATCTGGGTTTAGGCCGCGCTCCTGGTTCCGATCAGGCTACCGCGCGGGCACTACGCCGGAACGCGACTGGTCCTGATACGTTTCCGCAGGATGTCGTTGAATTACAGCAGTATTTTCAGCCCGACGATTCCAATCAATTCGTTCAGGCGGTTCCGGGCAATGGGCTGAACGTACCGATCTGGATATTGGGCTCAAGCTTATTCGGGGCGCAACTTGCGGCACTGCTTGGTCTGCCGTATGCGTTTGCTTCTCACTTCGCGCCCAACGATTTGATGCAGGCGCTATCCGTTTACCGGGCGAAATTCAAACCGTCGGAGCAACTGGAAAAACCCTATGCCATGGTTGCCGTAAACGTAATTGCTGCCGATACGGATCGTGAAGCCGAACGTTTGTTTACATCCATGAAACAGCAGTTTCTGGCCATTCGTCGGGGTAAGGCCCGGCAGATGCAGCCGCCCGTCGATAGCATGGATGATCTCTGGTCTGAATTTGAACAGGCGGGTGTTGAGCAGGCGTTACGTTTCTCAGCGGTTGGCTCGCCCGATACCGTTCTACGCAAACTGACGAGTATTATCGAGCAAACACAGGCAAACGAGCTGATTATTTCCGCCCCAATTTTTGACCACGAGGCCCGCAAGTACTCACTTACGCTTACCGCCCAGGTACGCGATGCGCTGGCAGCCCAACAGACGGAAGAAGTTACCATCGGCTAGATGGATGCTGACTTTGCCGAATGAGTTAACTACCCGGCAAAGTCAGCATTTCCCAGGCAAAACGGCAAACGGCTCTGTTACAAAGCGTTTTACCCCATCTTCGAACGCTTTTGCTAACTTGCGCACCACCGTAATTTTGCTTTAATGTTCTCCCGCCGTTTACTCGTATTGTTTTTTACGTTCTGGTCTTCCTATGGCCATGGCCAGGTGCTGATCTTCACAAAATCGACCATTGATTCGCTGCCGCCCGGCAAACTTGTCGGCGGTATTTCGCTAACGGGCAGCCTGAGCCTGGAACGCGCTCAGTTTTTACTGCTCGAAGGCTCGGTCAATGGCCTCTATGGCACAAACCGGCATACCTACGAAGTGGCAGGCAGCGTACGGTACACAACCTACGACCATCTGCCTACCAGTAGCCGGGGCTTTCTATCCATTCGGGGCAATATCTGGAAACGTCATCTCGAAGATGATCATCTGGTGCCTCACCGATTTTACCTCGAACCATTTGCCTACCTTCAATACGACGACCAGCGGGGGTTAAACTTACGGGCGCAGGTCGGCGCGATGGGCAGCGTTCGGCTACGTAACGGCACCAAAAGTCGCTTCACGGCAGGAGCCGGATTTTTCTACGAGTACGAGCAGTGGCAGATGATTCCGCGTACGAACCGGATCATGCTCGATACGTTGCCTCAGGCCGTTTTTGATTTATACCAGGAATACCTCGGTCTGAACCGCCAGGGGCAGGTACAGCATTACGACCCGAAAACCTGTGCTTACATTGGCTATGCGGGCGATGTGAGTCCGTTGGTAACCATCAATGGTATGCTTCAGTGGCAGCAGCCGTTACTGTCGCCTTATCATGGCAAACCAATCTACGAGTTAAGCCCCGACTTCCGACGACTGTGGCCCCGCTTTATGATCGATGTCCGGCTCATGCTGCACCTGAGCAAACACCTGAATCTGCTCTCACAGCTGATGCTCCAGCACGATCGGGGACAATTGGGTTCGCTCATCCCTTATACCAACTATGCCTTTCAGCAAGGAATTCTGGTGACGTTTTAGCTGACGCAAAAATAAGTGAGGGCAGGTTTGAGAACCTGCCCTCACTTATTGTTTACTGATGATTAGATAACTACGTTCACAATCCGCTTGGGGACCACAACCACTTTCTTCGGCGACTTACCATCCAGCCATTTCTGTACGATCTCGTCGGCCAGCACTTCCCGTTCGATTTCGGTGGGGGCACGGTCGATGGCGAAGCTAATGGTGGTACGTACTTTCCCGTTGATCTGAATCGGATATTCAAACGCATCTTCAACCAGATAAGCCGGGTTGAATTTCGGGAACTGTGCTTTTGAGATGGTTCCGGGTTCGTTACCCAAAGCCGCCCACAACTCTTCGGTGATGTGGGGCGCATCAGGGCGACAGAATTAGAACCAAATCCTGCAAAATGGCCCGTTTGTGGCAGTTCAGCGTACTCAGCTCATTCACACATACCATAAAGGCGCTGACCGACGTATTGAACGAATACGCTTCGATATCGCTTTCGGCCTTCTGAATGGTTTTGTGCAGAATCTTCAGTTCAGCAGGTGCGGGTTGTTCGTCCGTTACCAGCCAGGTGTTCGAGCCATCGGCACTCTCTTTGTAGAACAACCGCCAGAACTTGCGAATGAAGCGATAGACCCCATCGATGCCGTTGGTATTCCAGGGCTTGGCCTGATCCAGCGGCCCCAGGAACATTTCGTACATCCGCAATACGTCGGCGCCGTATTTCTCAACGATCATGTCGGGGTTGACGACGTTGAATTTCGACTTCGACATCTTTTCAACCTCCGCTCCGACTATGTATCGACCATCCGGCTCAAAAATGAACTCAGCATTTTCGGTCAAATCCGGCCGTAATCCTTTAAGTGCTTCGATATTCAACACATCGTTATCAACAATATTCACATCAACATGCAAGGGCGTTACGTCCTTCCCATTAATTTGATTCAGGGAAACAAAAACCGGAGTTACACTCTCTGTACCCGTTCCTTTCAACCGATACACGAAATTGCTACGGCCCTGAATCATGCCCTGATTAATAAGCTTTTTGAAAGGCTCTTCCTGCGGTACGTAGCCCCGGTCTTTCAGGAATTTGTTCCAGAAACGACTGTACAGCAAATGCCCCGTAGCGTGCTCCGTACCACCGATATACAAGTCTACGTTCTGCCAGTAATTGATGGCTTCTTTGCTCGCAAACTCGTTGGCATTATTTGGGTCCATGTAGCGGTACCAGTACCACGATGAACCCGCCCAGCCGGGCATTGTACTCAATTCATACTCGTATTGACCTTTGTATTTCCAGTCTTCTGCGCGGCCAAGCGGTGGCTCGCCCGTTTCGGTAGGCAGGTATTTATCAATGGCCGGTAGCTCCAGCGGCAAATCGCTCTCGTCGATCAGATAAGGCAGACGACCCGTCGAACCGCCTTCTTTAAAATACACGGGCACGGGTTCACCCCAGTACCGTTGACGGCTGAACACCGCATCGCGCATCCGGAAATTGACTTTTCCCCGACCCAGGCCACGCTCTTCCAGCCAGTCGATCAATGCGGGGGTGGCCTGCTGATACGTCATGCCATCAATGATTCCTGAGTTGATGTAACGCCCCTCTTTGGTGTTATCGGCCTGCTGGTCAATATCCTTCTGCGCATCCAGAATCGGGATGATTGGCAATCCAAAATGAGTAGCAAAATTCCAGTCGCGCTGATCACCCGACGGTACCGCCATAACAGCCCCTGTGCCATATCCTGCCAATACGTAATCAGCCAGATAGATCGGTACCTTCTCGTTGTTCAGCGGATTGAGACAGTAGCTACCCGTAAATACCCCCGATACAGCTTTGGTATCGGCCATCCGGTCGCGCTCCGAACGCATTTTGGCAGCATTGACATAAGCCTCCACAGCGTCGCGCTGTTCGGGTGTAGTCAGTTGCGGAACCAGTTCATGCTCCGGCGCCAGTACCATAAACGTAACGCCATAAATCGTATCGACACGGGTAGTAAAAACTTCAATAAAAGAGGGAGAAGGCAGAAGGGAGAAGGCAGAAGGGTTATCCTCCGATTCATTACTTTTTCCTTTTTCCTTTCTCCTTTCTTCATAAACCTGAAACTTCACACTCGCCCCTACAGATTTCCCGATCCAGTTCCGTTGCTGTTCTTTCAGCGATTCGGTCCAGTCGATGGTATCCAGGCCGGTCAGCAAACGGTCGGCATAGGCCGTAATCCGCATCATCCACTGCCGCATCAGCTTCTGTTCAACCGGGTAGCCGCCCCGTTCCGATACGCCGTCTTTGACTTCGTCGTTTGCCAGCACCGTACCCAACGCCGGGCACCAGTTTACTACGGCATCCGCCAGATAAGTCAGGCGGTATTTCAGCGTGATTTCATAGGATTCCTGCGTCGACATGGCGTTCCACTCGGCGGCCGTAAAGGTCGGTACGTTCTCGTCGCAAACGGCGTTGACATCGGTAGTACCGTTGGTCGCAAATTTTTCAAGCAGTGTTTCGATAGGTTCAGCCCGGTCGGTATCCTTATTATACCACGAACGGAACAACTCCATGAAAATCCACTGCGTCCATTTATAATAATCCGGATCAGACGTGCGAACCTCGCGGGTCCAGTCGAAGCTGAATCCGATATTTTTTAACTGCTCAATGTAGCGTTCCCGATTTTGCTCAGTTGTAATGGCCGGGTGCTGACCCGTCTGGATCGCGTACTGTTCGGCTGGCAGCCCAAACGAATCGAAACCCATTGGATGCAGTACGTTAAAGCCTTTGAGTCGTTTATACCGCGCAACGATATCGGAAGCAATGTACCCCAGCGGATGCCCAACGTGCAGCCCTGCTCCCGACGGATACGGAAACATATCGAGCACGTAATACTTGGGACGGTCCGTCGCACGATTGTCGGTTACGTCCTCGGGTTTATAGGTATTATGTTCGTCCCAGAACTGTTGCCAGTACTTCTCGGTTTCGCGGTGGTTGTAGTCAGCCATAAGGGTAACGCGGCTGAAAAGCCGCATTCTAATGAGTGCGGCTTTTCAGCCGCGTTCCTAATTTTTCTGCAAAAATAGCCGTTTTACAAAGACTTTCCCCTATCTGCTTCTGTTTAGTATTTGTGTTATCATGGATACATATCGAACTTTCTCAGGCTGTGTTACCGGCATGGGCCGCCCCGCCTAAAGGTGCTGGCAACGCGCCTGGTTTCCCCTCATTTACGCAAGAAAATTGTGCGGTTCTGCTACGAAATGCAACGCCCATTTCGTTTATAACGTATAGCTAATTATAACTCGATCAGCGTCCTGCATGGCATAAACGTGTACGTTTTATTCGTTCTCCACTCGTTATATTCGTACGTATTCCATGCGACGTTTTTTCTCGCTTGCGACCTTTACCAATGTCGCTCTTGTTGGCTTTAGCCTGTTTGGTTGCCAAACAGACAGCACTGTTGAGCCAACTAGTGTTTCAACAGATTGCCTGGTCAAGGCATCAAGTAACAATGGTGTGGCCATTGCCGGTTCTTATATCGTTACGTATCAGCCGACGCAATCATTACCCACTGCCCCGAATGCCCGTGTAGCCTCGGCCGAAGTGCTGGCCGAGCAGCTTCTTTCGACGTATGCCGTTACAAACGCACAGGCTGAAGTACTGGCCGCTGGTGAGCAAACCAGTTTTCTGGCCCATCTGACAGAACAGGAATCCGAAAAATTACGTCAGGACCCATCGGTAGCCCTGGTCGAACCCGACCGGATTATGGCTATGTGCAACTGCGTCGACGTAACGACTACCTCAACACTGACCTGGAACGTTCAGCAGACCGGCTACGGCCGGGGTGATTTGCAAACGACAAAAACGGTCTGGATTATTGATACGGGCATCGACCTAGACCACCCCGACCTGAACGTAGATACCCAGCGCAGTCGGTCATTTGTGAGTGGCGAAA
Organism: Spirosoma sp. KNUC1025; assembly: GCF_045160025.1. Classification (GTDB taxonomy): domain Bacteria; phylum Bacteroidota; class Bacteroidia; order Cytophagales; family Spirosomataceae; genus Spirosoma. The sequence goes on along the minus strand of NZ_CP087139.1, from coordinate 3,158,619 downwards.
CATCAGCCGACGACCAGAACGGCCATGGTACGCACGTAGCGGGCATCATTGGTGCAAAAAACAACAACATTGGTGTTACGGGTGTCGCATCTGGGGCAACGCTGGTTGCGCTCAGGGTACTGGATGAAGAAGGCGAAGGGAAATTATCCGGAATTATTCAGGCGGTAAACTATGTCGTACAGAATGGAAAAGCGGGCGATGTGGTCAATATGAGCTTAGGTGGCGAAGGTACATCAGCAACCCTCGACCGGGCCATCACACAAGCCGCCAACGCTGGTATTTTCTTTGCGATTGCGGCTGGAAATGATGGTAAAAGTGCCGATAGCTATTCACCAGCCCGTGTAAACCATGCCAACGTATTTACGGTGTCGGCCATGAACAGCCAGGATACCTTTGCTTCCTTTTCGAACTACGGCAGCAGTGTGGATGTCTGCGCGTACGGGGTACGCATTACGTCGACTTATAAAGATGGCAAATATGCTACGTTGAGTGGTACGTCTATGGCGGCTCCCCATGTAGCTGGGCTGTTGCTGATTCGGGGCGCCGATCTGCCGACACACGGTACGGTCAAAAATGATCCCGATGGTACCGCCGACCCGATGGCGGGCGAGTAAATGGATACAGCTAGTTGATAAAGCGGAGGCCGGAACTTACTTCGGCCTCCGCTTTATTGTTTAGTTTTACCTATCATCAGGCAGTTGCATCCGCTCCGATTGCTTTCAATCACGGTTTGTTTCCATTACGTTATCCATGACCGACCTCGACAGATTACGCCAGCGATTCGATACGTTAGCCGCACAAACTAATGACGAGTGGGAGCTTTTTACGCCGATTATCGAGTCCGTTACGTATCCGAAGCACGACTTTTTAATTCAGGAAGGCCAGCTCGAAACGTACATTTACTTCATCGCATAAGGTATGGTACGAACGTTTCTAAATGAGAATGGTAAAGATATCTGCTATCTTACTGGACCGTACTTGAGGTATAGGTTATCACAGAGAGATGTATGTCTTAAATATGACTAATAAATCTTTCACTAGTAATTACTTAATTTTAACTACCCAATGAAAAAACCAATAATAAAAATAGTCCTAGCTGTGCTTTTATTGATTTCGGCTTTAGCTATTGGGGAGTATATGGTTTTTTCCTGTCAGTCAGATAAAGTCAGATCCATAGAAGTTGAACGAGCTAAATGAAGTCTATTCCTAGCCGCGATTTTAAAAGCAAAAAGGTGATCGTCCAATACTATTAGACGATCACCTTTTTTAATTACTTCCTGACTAATATTTCATTTTATGGATTCTGTAGATCCCAGTTTACCTCAGCAACGGGGCGCTCCAGCCGCTCCAGCACTTTCATGTTAGCCACGGGCAGATAGATTTCGCCAAGTTTGTTGTACCGACGCATATCAACCCAGCGATGACCTTCGTACCAGAGCGAATAAAGCCGCTCTTTCAGGATGGCGTTAATCAGTGCATCTTTGGTAGTTGCTCCCGCATACGCAGCCAGACCAGCATTGGTCCGAACAATGTTAATGTTTTTCGTAGCTTCAGCCGTGTTCCCCTGTTGAGCAGCAATCTCAGCGGCAATCAGAACCAGTTCCTCATTTTTGATAATGGGGACAGGATCAGAAGCTGAGTTATACATATTCTGAATATACTTGGTTGTGTATGTAACACCAGAACTATAGGTAGCAGGTTCTGGCAGCACACGAACCTTCGACAAACGCTTATCGCCGGGCTCGATATCATCAAAGAGTTTTTGAACACCCACAATCCGTATAGTAGCTGTATTGATCAGTGGATTCGTAATATCGGGAGGAGTGGCGCTAAACGTATGTTTAGGACCAGCGCTTAAATCGCCCGTTGCGTTATAAAACGTTTGGGGAAGCAACGTAGCCGCCTTAGCCCAGTCGGCCTGGTAAATGGCAACGCGTAGGGCAATCGCCCGGTTAAACTGCTTAAACGTAGCCGGGGTATTGAAACCAGCAAAGCCAGCGGGTACAGCAAAGGCAAAAGCCGCCCCGGCCTGATCGAGTTGAGTAGCGCCATCGTCCAGAATTTTAGCAATGCCTGCCAGTGACTCAGAATAAGAGGCTGCTTTGCTGGGCTTAAAGGGGTCTTCTACGTTCAGCCGAACCCCATTGGTTCCCTGGGCATTCAGCATATAAAGATAAGCCAGCCCCTTAAACGTATTCGCCATACCGCGGTAGCCATTTTTCTGCGCATCGTTTACGGATGCGGTCGAATTAAGCGACGCCAATATGATGTTAGCCTGACGTACTGGTAAGCCAAAACCAGTGGTAGCGTTGTTATAAAAAGCCGAATTGTCGATTGCTCTCAGGCCATTCAGCTCGGTCATCCAGCGAGATTCGGTAGTATTGAAATTGAACAGCTCTTTCCCAATGGTCCCTACAACCTGTAAATACGTCCCCAGGACGTTTCGGGCTAAAGAGAACTGACCAATGGCGAGAGCGTCCAACTGACCCTTCGTTGCGTTAGTTGTTACCGAACCAACCGATGGAAAATTGGGGTCGATCACCAGGTCGGTTTTAAACGGATTACAGGCATTTAGACCACATAGCGTCAATGCCATCAGGATTGAATATCGAATGAATTTCATAGATCAAAAACAAATGAGTTTGGTCAGATAAGACGAGTTTACAGATCGATAGCAATGTGGAACATCATCCGGCGAGCAAGCGGAGCACTACCGATGTCAACACCACTACCCAGTGCCAGCGAGCCAAAGTTTGAGTTCTCAGGATCGTATCCAGCGGTGTAATCAGTCCAGCGCAGCAGGTTTGTCCCCGATGCCCCAATCCGGATTCCCTGTACGTAGTTGCGGAACACCGATTGCAATACAGTTTTTGGTAGGCGATAATACAGCGATACTTCACGCAGTTTCAGGAAGCTGTAAATGTTTGGGTTATAACCTGGTAACGGTTTACCACTTTCATCCAGACCATTTACATTCTGACGGTAGATACCGTTTGGCTGTTGGCCGTTATTACCTCTTTCATTGGTTCCGTTCCAATCGGACGTATTACCGCCTTCATCCCACAACACCCGTTGTAGCGAAACGACCGTAAACTTGTGCCGATAATGAAGCAGTGCCGAAAACTCAAAGTTTTTCAGAAACGTAACACGCTGGTTAAGGGAGAATTCGTACTTGGGCTGTTGATCGCCGTAGCTCGTCCACGATGACGCATAATTAGGATCAGTCGTTGGCAGCGTACGGGGCTGACCTACAATCTGGGTTGGTGAATATTTGTTCCCATTTGCATCAGGACCTTTTATACGCCATTGTCCGAATGTTGCGCCGAAACCACCCCTTAGCGATTCAGGCACAATAAGCCGGGTAACTTCTGAGCGGTTGAACCAGAAAATGGGCTGTATAAACCAGGTAACTGCTTTACTACGTAATACTTCGGCACCAAGGGTTAATTCAAGCCCTCGGTTAACTAAATCGGCCGCGTTGATCTGGGTTGATGTAACACCTGTGGTAGGCGCTGTAACCAATGGAAGAATCAGATCGTACACTTTTTTGTTGTACAACGTAAATTCACCAGTAATACGGTTATTGAACAAGCCAAAATCCAGGCCATATTCGAGTTCGGTCGCGCTTTCAGGTTTAATTTGGGGGTTCCCCAAAATGGTGGATGGCTGTAGCCCGCTTAGCCCTCCGATAGCTGTTGACTGTAGCTGCGAATAGGCTGTTCCCCATACAGGAAGACCAGCCGTTGATCCATAAGCAATACGTAGTTTGAGCGCACTGAATGTATTTCTTTCAGAAGCCCAGCTACCAAAACGAGTCAGGTTGGCCGCCAGTGAAGCTTTGGGGAAGGCATAATACTTCCCAAAATTATCGCCATTCAGATCGGATTTATCGAACCGAACACCAACCGTTCCGATAAGTTTATCGTCGTAGTTAGCCTCCTGTTGTGCAAAAATCCCGACATCCGTATTCCGCTGGTATTCGGCTGCAATCGTTTGCACCCCACCTCGTGCCGGGTTTGAAACCCCAACTGGCAATTTCTGTCCACGAACGAAATTGTAATTGAAGTCGCGGTGAAGACGCACAGCTCCTGCGGACGTCGTCAGGTTAAGTTTTCCTCCCATGGCGGCATATGTAAATACGCCTGCAACCTGGATGTTTGAGTTATATACTTCCGTACGTGTATCCTGCGAAAAGCCGGGGTTCGCTTCCAGCCGTTGCGATTGCAAATCGGTGGGCAACCAGATCGTAGCAAAGCCGCTTTGGTAATCTATTCCCCCATTTACTTTCAGCGTCAATGAAGTAGTCGCGTTATTGATCAACCGGAAGTTGGCATTGAACCCTTGAATAAACCGGTTCACTTTCTGGTTATTGACAGCCCGGTCACGTATTGCCAGTGGGTTTTCGCCTACACTAGGATCGTTATCAGGATAAACACCGGTAGCGTCAGGATATAGATTGGTATACGGCTTGGTATACGGCAGTGAATAACCGTAGTTGATATTGGAGTTATCATTACCCGTCCAGCCACGGTCGTTGTTGGAGTTGACGTAGTTCGATGAGATACCAAAGTCGATCCAGTTATTCAGCTTATGGTCAATATTAGCGCGAATGGAATACCGTGTAAAACCAGTGTTTTTGATAATCCCTGTTTCGTTGGATGCGCTCCCGTTTACATAAAATTTGGTTTTCTCATTTCCTCCCGTTACACTTAGATGGGTATTTTTGATCGAACCCGTTTCACCGTAGATAACCCGTTCCCAATCGGTGTACGTACCGTTTTGCCGGGCGGCCTGAAGCTTTGGAATATCGGCAGCGGAGAAGTGATCCGTCAGTTTCTGCTCGGTCCAGTCAGCTCCACCGTAGAAGCTGTAGGCTTTCGTGAACCCTAAGTCCTGCCCAAACGATACGTTGGTACGTCCGCCCTTGCCCCGCTTCGTTGTAATAATAACAACCCCGGCATTGGCGCGTGTTCCGTAAATAGCAGCTGCTGAAGATCCTTTCAGCACTTCCATACTTTCAATGTCGTCGGGGTTAAGGTCGGCCAGACGGTTGGCATTGTTATCCTGTGAAGCGGTGGATGACCCCGTTCCGGCTTTGTTTGCTTCTGAACGACCGGTTGAATATTGGCCATTGTCGATATAAACCCCATCAACAATGTAAAGCGGTTGCGAAGCAGACGAGCCCAGTGTAGAGACGCCCCGTAACTGCACGTTGAATCCACCGCCCGGCACCGATCCGTTCGACTGGATATTGGCTCCTGCCAGTTTGCCCTGCATAGCGCCGTCGGTCGTAATGGGTGTGGTTGTACCGGTCAGCGTTTTGGCCGAAAGCGTCGCTACGGCATTAGCCAGATTGGTACGCTTAACATTCGTTGCGAGCCCACTGACAACGACCTCCTCCAGTTGGCGTGAGTCTTCCAGCAACGTAATGTTGATAACCGACTGATTCCCCACCGTAACTTCCTGACTCAGGAAGCCAATAAAGCTGAATCCAAGCTTTGTATTCGGCGCGGCCGTCACCTGATAATTCCCGCTGGCGTCTGTTGTGGCCCCTTGATTCGAGCCCCGAACAACCACAGAAACCCCTGGCAAAGCATTACCTTGCTGGTCAGATACTTTGCCCGTAATTGACTGATTCTGGGCTATTGAAAAACTGATTAGCCCAAAAAAAAGCCATACACTCAGAAGTAATTTTCTTTCCATCTGTTTAGTGTTAAGATATTGTTAGATACGTTTATTAATCGCAAATTAACATCGTGATTTTGTCATAATTCAATTTGGCCATTAAATATTTTCTATACTAGTGTAGTAATTTACAATTATTTGGCTTATATAGATAAGTCACTTCACGTTTACTAATATACCTGCGTGAGAGGCTGTTCTACTTAATCGTATCTTAATCTCACTCTTTTACTGTTTATCAGTATTCGCAGAGTATCTGCCTTGCATCTTTCCCACTTGCACACGTATCTTTGTAATTCGTTGGTTTTGAATAACCGAAACGTAAATAGCGGCACAGTATGCGTGCCGTTTTTCATGAAAAGATTAATCCATTAACTCGATAGGCATTATACTGTATGCAAAAACAGATAGACTCTACTTCAGATGCTGTAAGCGCTGCGTCTATTCCGGTAGAGCCCGAAATTAACCTGAATGGCCTAACCATTGTCATTCAGGGAGATAATGCCAGTGCACAGGCTGATGCATTACGAGTCGCTTTCCCAACGGCAACGGTAAAGACAGGATCTTCCCGGCCTATGCTTCGCCGTCGGAACCGTACCGAAATCGCAATCTATGTGTTTGCTGCGCTCGCCCTGATGGTAGTAGGGCATTTGCTGTTCAGCTATTTTACGCTGGACCGGCTAACGGTTCTGGCAAACGCAGTCGACATTACGCCCGATATTTTTTATTTTATCATGGCTGGCTTTGTCGCACAGATGATTGATGGCGCACTGGGTATGGCCTATGGCGTTACGGCAACTACTTTTCTGACAAGCGTGGGTATCAGCCCTGTTTTTGCTACGGCCAGCGTACACAGTTCCGAAGATATTTACGAGCGGTGTGTCGGGCTATATGCACCTCAAATTTGGTAATGTTAACAGCCGGTTATTCAAGATTGTCCTGATTCCGGGGGTCATTGGAGCCGCTTTAGGCGCTTTTCTGATTACCAAGCTTGCTGATATGGACGTAGTGGCCAACTATTTAAGCCCGGCTATATCTATTTACACGGCCATTCTTGGTATTCTTATTCTCAAAAAAGCATTAGTAAAAAATCCAAAGAAAAAGCCGGTCCGTCAGATCGGCCTGCTGGCCTGGTTCGGTGGTTTCGTTGATGCCATTGGCGGGGGCGGCTGGGGGCCCATTGTGAACTCAACACTTATTGCTGCCGGGCGTCATCCGCGCTATACAATCGGCTCGGTCAACCTGGCTGAATTTTTTGTGTCGTTTGCGTCGTCAGTCGTGTTTGCTCTTTACGCGGGCCTTGACAATTACGGCATGGTTATTCTGGGCCTTATCCTGGGCGGTATGATTGCGGCACCCATTGCCGCCCGTCTGGCGCAAAAACTACCCGTTAAAACCATGATGATATTAGTCGGGATTGTCATCATCATCGTAAGTTTGCGAAAAATTATCAAGTTCTTTTAGAAGTACACGTGGTGTCGGTTTCTCGAAACCGACACCACGTGTCAGCAATAGTGTCGGTTTCGAGAAACCGACACCACTTATACTATGAAAAAACAAACCAAAGCCATTCGTATTCAAACGGCACCGTCGCAAAACCGCGAACATTCCGTCCCCTTATACCTTACCTCGAGTTTTGCTTTTGAAAGCGCCGAACAGGGCAAAGCCTTATTCGACGAAACGGAAGAAGGCAATATTTACTCGCGTTTCTCCAATCCGAACGTATCGGAATTTGTCGAAAAGGTATGCATGCTGGAAAACGCTGAAGACGGAATTGCCACAGGTACCGGAATGGCTGCGGTATTTGCCAGCATGGCTGGTTTGTTGAAATCGGGCGATCATATTGTGGCCTGTCGGGCGCTGTTTGGCTCGGCGCACCAGATCATTACGCAGATATTGAGTAAATGGGGCATTACGCATACCTACGTCGATGCCAGCGCCAGCGAAGCCGAATGGGAAGCAGCAATACAGCCAAATACAAAAATGGTATATCTGGAAACCCCTTCCAATCCGGGTCTAGAACTGGTTGACCTGAAGATGCTGGCCCGATTGAAAGCGAAGCATGGATTTATCCTGAACGTCGATAACTGCTTTGCTACGCCGATTCTGCAAACGCCAATAGATTTAGGGGCCGACTTGTCGATTCACTCGGCTACCAAATACATGGATGGACAAGGGCGCGTATTGGGCGGCATTGTAGTCGGCCGGGCCGATTTGATTCAGCCGATTCGGTTCTTCGCCCGGCATACGGGTCCGTCGCTGTCGCCGTTCAACGCCTGGGTTCTGTCGAAAAGCCTCGAGACGCTGGAACTGCGCATGGAGCGCCACTGCCGCAATGCCCTGCAACTGGCGGAAGCGTTAGATGCTCATCCAGACATTGACCGGGTTCTATATCCGTTTCTTCCCTCCCACCCGCAGTATGCACTGGCCAAAAAGCAGATGAGTGCGGGCGGAGCTATCGTCACTATTGAACTGGGCGGTGGTTTCGAGCGCGTAAAAGCCTTTTTTGATGCCCTGACTATTCCTACCCTTTCCTCCAACCTGGGCGACTCGCGCACGATTGTAACGAACCCGAATACGACCACACACGCGAAACTGAAACCCGACGAGAAAGCGGCTCTAGGCATTACGCCCGGTTTGATTCGGATTTCGGTGGGGCTTGAAGCTATCGAGGATTTGATCGAAGACTTTACGCGGGCGGTGTCGAAATCGGCAGAAATTGTGAAGGAGAAAGTAGCCTGACGTATGTCTAGCCTTTCTGAACAGGTAGTAGCGCTAACTCAACTGATCGAAACCAATCAGACGATTGAGGCTATGGAACGCTTCTACACCGACAACGTAACGATGCAGGAGAACGACCAGCCGCCCCGTGTTGGAAAAGCGGTTTGTCTGGCTCATGAACGTAAGCTTCTGGCAGCCGTTACGGAACTGAGCTCAAAACTCGTTAGTCAGGCGATCAATGAAGAAACCGGGATTGTGTTCAGTGAATGGTATATGGAAAGTACCTATCCATCTGGAAAACGATTTAGCCTCAACGAAGTGTCGGTCCAGCATTGGGTCAACAATCTGATTTGCCAAGAGAAATTCTATTACAATTCAGTGATTCAACTAGAGCCTGCCTAAATCAGAACCTGCTCCATGACACGCGCCTTTTTCTACGTAACATTATTTCTGATCGCTCATCTGGCCGTAGCCCAGACTACTAAAAAGCCCCTTCGTGTAGGTATTGCCGGGCTAGTCCACGATCATGTACACGGTATCCTGAACAAGGCTTTCAAGCAAACAGGGCAGACAGACATAGAAATTGTAGGAATGGCGGAACCCAATCGCGAACTGGCCGAAAAATTAGCGAAGCGGCACGGGTTCAGTATGAGTTTAGTGTACCCGACCGTTGCCGAAATGCTCGAGAAAACCAAACCCGAAGCAGTTACCGATTTTGGCCGGATTGTCGATCATAAAAAAACAGTGGAAATCTGCGCTCCCCGCGGGATTCACGTAATGGTGGAGAAACCGCTGGCCACCACGTTTGCGGATGCGAAACAGATGGAAGCGCTGGCTAAAAAGCACAACATTCAGCTGCTGACAAACTACGAAACCACCTGGTACGGCAGCAACCATAAAGCCTACGCCATTGCCAACACCGAAAAATCCATTGGTGATCTTCGGAAAATTGTTGTACACGATGGCCATCAGGGCCCGAAAGAAATTGGCGTTAGCAATGAGTTTCTTGCTTGGCTGACCGACCCGATTGCGAACGGTGCAGGTGCCCTGTTCGATTTTGGTTGCTACGGTGCCAACCTCTCCACCTGGCTGATGCATAACCAGCGTCCGATATCGGTGCTGGCCGTAACGCAGCAGATCAAGCCGGACATCTACCCCAAGGTTGATGATGAAGGAACCATTATTCTGACCTACCCCAAAACTCAGACGATTATTCAGGGATCGTGGAACTGGCCATTCGGGCGAAAAGATATGGAAGTCTATGGCCAAACGGGCTACGTTTTTACCGTCGATGGCTCCCGAATGCGCGTCCGGCTGAAGGATGATAAAAGCGAACATGCTATGGAGGCCACGCAGGCCGACGCTCCCTCCAGCGACCCGTTTGCCTACCTTGCAAAACTGATTCATGGAGAAACTAAACCCGACGAATTAACGTCATTAGAAAACAACGTAATCGTCATGGAAATTTTGGATGCTGCCCGCCAATCGGCTAAAACTGGTAAGGCAGTGGTTTTAAAAAATAGTCAGTAGTCATTCGCTACGTGTCATTGGTAAATCTCATGGAGATAGCCATGCATATGACACACAGAAAATGACAAATGACAAGTAGCAAATGACAAAATTTATGATTGCCGAACCTACTTCCCACACGCTCGACAACCTTAGCGAGCAACTTCAGGGTCTGAGCAACATTGAAGCTCTACGGACACTGGCCGAATTATTTCCGGGTCAGATCGTTTTCTCCACCAGCCTTGGCTATGAAGATCAGGTAATTACCGACCTGATTCTGGCGAATGACATTCCGATCAAAATTTTTACCCTCGATACGGGTCGAATGTTTTCGGAAACGTATTCCGTCTGGAAAAAAACCAACGACCGCTACGGTGCCAAAATTGAAACCTACTTCCCGCAAGCTGATGCCGTTGAGAAGTTAATGACCGGCAAAGGCCCGTATAGCATGTACGATTCGGTTGAGAACCGTAAAGAGTGCTGCGGAATACGTAAAGTCGAACCGTTGAACCGGGCATTAAACGGGCAAAAAGTCTGGATTACAGGCATTCGCGCTGATCAATCGGCCAATCGCCAGACAATGACACAACTGGAATGGGACGATGCGCATCAGCTTTTCAAGTTCCACCCCTTAATGGATTGGTCCTTTGAACAGGTGAAGCAGTACGTCAAAGAGCACAACGTACCGTACAACCCCCTCCACGACCGGGGTTTTGTCAGCATTGGTTGCCAGCCCTGCACCCGAGCCATTCAGGAAGGCGAAGATTTCCGCGCCGGCCGCTGGTGGTGGGAAGACAACTCCAAGAAAGAGTGCGGTTTGCACACGCATGAAGAAGTGTTTAGAGCTTAATGATTGAATGATTGACTGATTGAATGATTGAATTGCTGACCATTCCAATTCAATCATTCAATCAGTCAATCATTCAGCAATTCAATCTTCAAATGAAATTAGATTATTTAGATCAGCTTGAATCGGAGGCTATCCACATTATGCGCGAGGTCGCCGGACAGTTTGAGCGTCCTGCCCTGCTGTTTTCGGGTGGCAAGGACTCCATCACGCTGGTACATCTGGCCCTGAAAGCATTCCGTCCGGGCAAATTTCCTTTTCCTCTGGTTCATATCGATACCGGCCATAATTTTCAGGAAGCGCTCGATTTTCGGGATAATCTGGCTGAACGGATTGGCGAAAAACTCATTGTCCGCTACGTTGAAGATACCATCCGGGAAAAGAAACTGAAAGAGCCAACCGGGCGTAACGCGACTCGTAATGGCCTGCAAACCTTTACGTTGCTGGACGCCATTGAAGAGTTTGAGTTCGACGCCTGCATTGGTGGCGCCCGCCGGGATGAAGAAAAAGCGCGGGCCAAAGAGCGTGTATTTTCAGTACGTGACGAATTTGGCTCCTGGGACCCCAAACGCCAGCGTCCGGAACTGTGGAACCTTTACAACGGCCGGATACATAAAGGTGAAAACGTTCGGGTGTTTCCAATCTCGAACTGGACGGAGCTTGATGTCTGGAATTACATTCGCCGGGAAAAAATCGATCTGCCAAGTATTTATTTTGCGCACGAACGTGAACTTCTCATCCGCGACGGCAAACTTATGGCAACAGCGGGTGGCGTTATCAAACCCGAAGCCGACGACCAGCTGGTAACCCGCCGGGTACGGTTCCGTACCGTAGGGGATATTTCCTGCACGGCTGCTTCCGAATCGCAGGCAGACACATTAGATGCTGTAATCGATGAAATTCAGGCGACGCGTATCTCCGAACGGGGCGAAACCCGCATGGACGATCAGCTCAGCGAAGCCGCAATGGAAGACCGTAAAAAAGGCGGCTATTTTTAATTATGAATGATGAATTATCAATGATAAATGAGGTTCACAACCCCCATTCATAATTCATCATTCATTATTCATCATTGATTACATGGATCTCTTACGTTTTATTACAGCCGGGTCGGTTGACGACGGCAAAAGCACGCTCATCGGGCGGCTTCTTTACGATTCCAAATCTATTCTTGCCGATCAGCTTGAAGCCATCGAACGAGCCAGCAAAAGCCGCGACGACGGTGAAATCGACCTCGCGCTGCTAACCGACGGACTTCGCTCCGAACGCGAGCAAGGCATAACCATCGACGTAGCGTATCGCTACTTCCAGACCCCCAAACGCAAGTTTATTATTGTGGATGCGCCGGGGCATATTCAGTACACACGTAACATGGTTACGGGCGCATCGAACTGTCAGCTAGCGGTTGTGCTCGTTGATGCCCGGCACGGTGTGGCCGAACAAACACGCCGACATTCATTGATTGCCTCTCTCCTGGGTATCCCTCATATTGTTGTGGCTGTCAACAAGATGGATCTGGTCGATTATTCGCAGGATGTATTCTCGGATATCTGTATTCATTATGCAGAACTGGCCAAAAAACTGAACGTTCATGAGGTGACTTACATACCGATGAGTGCACTCAATGGCGATAACGTAGTAGATAAATCTACAGCTATGCCCTGGTACGAAGGCGCTACGTTGCTGGAGCATCTGGAAACCATTGCCATTGACGATGATGCCAATGGTGAAACGGAAGATCACCATCCGGCACGGTTTCCGGTACAGTACGTTATCCGCCCGCAAACGGCTGAGCTGCATGACTATCGGGGCTATGCGGGTAAAATCACCAGCGGGTTATTTCGCAAAGGCGATGCCATTACGGTCTTACCTTCCGGCGAAACCTCGACTGTCGATGCAATTGAAATTGCAGAGAAGCATTTAGACGTAGCCGTTACGCCGATGTCAGTTGTGTTGCATTTGGCTACCGACGTCGACATTAGCCGGGGCGACCTGATTGTCCGTTCCGATAATCAGCCGGTTAGCAGTCAGACCGTCGAAGCGATGCTCTGCTGGATGGACACTAAAGAATTTAAGGTTGGCAGTAAATATCTGCTTCAGGTAGGTACATTCCGAACGCGCTGCTCGGTGCGTGAGATCGCTTATCAGTTGAACGTCAACACTTACGAAGAAACCGAGGGCGTTGAGAGCCTGAGATTAAACGATATGGCTAAAGTGGTACTACGTACGGCTCAACCGATCAGTTTCGATCCTTACCAGAAAAACCGCGCAACTGGTGGTGCTATTCTGATTGACGAAACCTCAAACGTAACCGTCGGAGCATTGATGCTGATCGGCGAAGCGTAACGGACCTTTGTTTTTTGTATATTTGGGTACTTACCCTTGCATACATAGTAATGACCGAATTAGCTGCCCAACTTCTTGAATCGCCCAAAGCCCCGCAGATTATTCAGCAGGTGCAAGCTATTCTAAACGATGAAAAAGCACGCCGACAGGCTTTTTATGAGTGGATGAATGATGATATGAAAGCCGAATTTATCAACGGTGAAATTGTTGTTCATTCGCCAGCTCTAGAAAAGCATAATGCTGCTGTTCTGCGCCTTGGTATACTTTTGAGCGCGTTTGTGGATGAACATGGATTGGGAATAGTTCGGGTTGAGAAAGCCTTAGTTGAGCTAACCCGTAACAGCTACGAGCCTGATATCTGTTATTTCGGCTCCGACAAAGCGGCTGCCATTCAGCCCGATTTGCTCTACTATCCAGCCCCCGATTTAGTAGTTGAAGTGCTCTCAAAAAGCACGCAGAAGTTCGACCGCGAAATCAAATTTGAAGACTATGCCGCTCATGGCGTTGCTGAATATTGGCTCGTTGATCCGACCCGACAAACGATTGAAGTGTTTACGCTGGATGCCGATACGGAAGCTTATGCTTTGGTCGGGCTTTATCATATAGGGGAAATCGTTAACAGTCAACGTCTAGCTGGCTTTACAATTCCGGTAAAAGCCGCTTTTGACGCTACAGCCAACGTAGCTGCGCTACGGACACTTTTTTTGCCGAAGTAAATCGCCGGGAAACCATAACAAAAATCCCCAACGATGATTCGTTGGGGATTTTTGATTTTTTTGACATTTCGAAAGCTTCGAGCTTTTGGGGTATAATACCTAAAGCTGCTCCAGTATTCGCTCCATCGAGACTTCCTGACCGATACGGGCTTTCAACTCGCTAATCGGAACACGAATCTGCTCAGTTGTATCACGGTAACGTATCGTAACGGTTTCGTCTTCAAGCGTTTGGTAATCGACGGCGATGCAGAAGGGTGTACCGATCAAATCCTGACGGGTATAGCGTTTGCCGATGGCATCCCGCTCTTCGTAAATCACCCGAAATTCCGACCGTAGACTCTTCACGATGGCTTCTGCTTTTTCCGGCAAACCATCTTTCCGAACCAGCGGAAACACGGCTACTTTGATCGGAGCCAGCGCCGGATGCAATTTTAGGTACGTCCGTTCTTTCTGCTGCTCCCCTTCACCCGGAACACCGGACCGAACAGTTTCTTTCGTAAATGCATTACAGAACGTAGCGAGGAAAAGCCGATCGGCACCGACAGACGTTTCCACTACGTAGGGAATGTAATTACCGTAGGGTTTCCCTGTGTTTTCGTCGATGTCGTTGTCGAAATACTGTTGTTTCTTCTTGCTCAGTTCCTGGTGCGATTTCAGATCGAAATCGGTCCGCGAATGAATTCCCTCCATTTCGCGAAAACCAAACGGAAATTCATACTCAATATCTACAGCAGCATTGGCATAGTGCGCGAGCTTTTCATGAATATGAAATTTGAGTTTATTGGCTGGCAGCCCTAAAGCCTGATGAAACTTCATGCGCGTATCCCGCCACCGTTCGTACCATTCCATTTCGGTGCCGGGGCGGACGAAAAACTGCATTTCCATCTGTTCAAACTCGCGCATACGGAACGTAAACTGACGGGCAACGATCTCATTCCGAAATGCTTTCCCAATCTGGGCAATACCAAACGGAATCTTCATCCGGCCCGTTTTCTGAACATTCAGAAAATTCACAAAAATACCCTGGGCCGTTTCGGGACGAAGGTAAATCAGGCTCGCATCTTCAGCCACCGAGCCAACCTGCGTCGAAAACATCAGGTTAAACTGACGAACTTCGGTCCAGTTGGCCGTTCCAGAAATAGGGTCTTTAATTTCTTCGGCAATGATCAGATTCCGAAGCCCTTCCATATCATCGGCACTTTGCAGCCGTCCCAGCTCGTTACGTAATGCCTGACCACGCTCTACGTCGCCGGCTTTTTCGTACGCTTCTGCTTTCAATTCGATAAGCTGATCGGCCCGATAGCGTTTTTTGGAGTCGCGATTGTCGATCATCGGGTCGTTGAACGAGTCGACGTGACCAGAGGCTTTCCAGGTGAGCGGATGCATGAAAATGGATGCATCAATGCCCACTACGTTATCGTGGAGCTGCGTCATGGCTTTCCACCACAGCGTTTTGAGGTTATTTTTGAGTTCAACGCCATTCTGGCCATAGTCATAAACAGCCTGTAAGCCGTCGTAGATTTCAGAAGACGGAAATACAAAGCCGTATTCTTTGGCGTGGGCGATAATATCTTGCAGTGATGCCGCCGGAGTTCCGGTTGCGGGAGTTTGTGTAGTATTCATACGTGGGCGCAAAAATACGGTTTTATGCGCAAGTGCCTACTTACCTCTTCTATTTCATAGCTTTGACGTTAAATTAGCTACACTTATGAAACAATTCACACGTCTTCTGGCAGTAGCCTTAATTACCATAGTATAGTAAATCGTTACGTGCTCGTATTCTGCCCATAACCTGATTGCTTTTACCAGCCATAACTATACTGACAATTCTACAAGCTTTAAGCATTTTAAGTGTTTCGAAGAATTCGACCGCATGTTGCGTCAATCACATGACCTACTGACGCGAATAGCTATAAACGTGAGTAAGCAAAAAATCGCGAACCGTGTAAAGCCACAAGCGATTGCCCAGCTAGAGGAAATTGTTTACAGAAACTATACTTTCTGATCATTTAAAGTTACTATTATACAAGTTTACACGTCTAAGGAAGCATGTTCAAACGCTTCCACGCACTCGTTCGCGATTACTTCGGCTTTTCACATAAAGAGGCAAGGGGATTTATTGTTCTGGTATTCCTGACACTGCTTTGCCTGATTACTCCCTTTTTCTATCGATTTCTATCCGGTTGGAAACCCATCGATACGTCGGCAGCCGACCAGCGCAAGCTCGATAGCCTTGTGACGCTTATGCAGGCAGAAGAAGTGAAACAACCCCGCTTCGGGAATGGGCCAGTAAAGGACAAAACAACAGCCGAGCATTTCAGCGAACCCAAATTTTTTCCATTTGATCCCAATACGGTTAGTGTAGCTGACTGGCAACAACTAGGCCTTCCACGATGGCTGGCCGAACGCATTGAAAAATACCGTAGCAAAGGTGGGCGGTTTCGAAAAAAGAAGATTTACTACGTATCTACGACTTCCCGCCCGACCTCTACGACCAGCTTCAGCCTTATATAGTTTTGGAGAAGGGAGGAAGGGAAAAGGGAGAAAGGACTTTTGAAGAACACGAAGGGAGCCAATTTGCAAATGAGCGAGCGGCTCTGAGCGAACGGAGTACCCGTTACGTTAACGAGCGCCCGGCAAAGCCTGTGCTTCAGCCTTTTGATATCAACACAGCCGACACGGCTCAATTAATTGCGTTAAGGGGAATTGGCGCTACGTTGGCTGGCCGGATTGTAAAATTTCGGGATGCACTCGGCGGTTTCATCTCAACAGATCAGTTTCGCGATATTTATGGACTGGATTCGCTTGCGTTAGAGGAATTGCAGAAATTCGGAAAAATCTGGTCGGGCGTTCGCAAAATTCCGGTCAATACGGCTACTGTTGAGGAACTGGACCGTCATCCGTTTTTATCGCGTCGGCAGGCGCAGGTTATCGTTAGTTACCGCGAACAACATGGTGCTTTTACCTCTGCCGGGTCATTGAAACCAATCCGGATTCTGGATGCCCGGACAATTGAGAAGATTGCGCCGTACCTTGAATTTTAAGCAGTGACACTACCTTACGGTGCTGCATTTTCGTTGAATATGTCTTTATTCCAGTTCCTGAATTCATAGTACCTGCTTTTAGGCTCCCCCGTCCATCCGTTTATACCTTTTTTTCTGGGCAGGTAATACAGGTGAACATACGCGAATGGGAAAAAGAATAGGACGAGTACGGCCATAGCAATGGATCGGCCAAGGTAAACAGAAATCGTACAAATAGCAATCAGCGTCAAAATATATTTACCTGCTCGTCGCAGTTTTGGCGTCTGCTCTTCAAAATGGCCAAAAAATATGTTGCCGAAAGCATAAATCATACTGACAATCGCTATGTCAAACCAAAGTGATTCCGTTGTCCACATGGCGCTTATTTTGGTTTAAAAGCACTACTCAAAATACGAAAATAACGGAATCCATTTTGGCTTTTCTTTTTAGCATTGGCCAAAATAGTTTAGTCATGAAATCCTTTTGAAGCAAATGCAGGCCCAGTCGAATGATTAGGGTTATAGGATCGAATTGTTGTTTATGATTATTTATTTTCTTCCCGAATAAATCGTCAGTGTATTCCGACTCAGCGTAAAGGAGCCACCAGGCGCATGATCCTTCACAACCTGATTGCCGATAAAAATCAGGATTTCCTCCCGCTGAGACAGTGGCAGTTGAGTGCGGGCGGTCCAGTATTCGGGCGGGGGGATGTCGATGATCGCCAGGGCGTTTCCTCCAGCAAATTCATACCACATATCGAACGAGGCTTCGGAACTCACGTAATGCACGGTACCGCCACGTCCTTCGCTCGTGTACCTCACCTGAGCCTGTAGACCCGATTGGATTGGGTTCTTTTGTTTGGGCATTGTCTTTCTGGTTTAGAGTCGGTTGTACGGAAATAGTACGTTAAAAGCCCTGCAATGCTGAATGTTTTATTGCATCCGATTCGGCGGGGGTTACGGTTTGCGGCCGCCACAGTGCCGATTCCCAGTCGCCGTAAATAGCGTTTGGCAGAATAATAAATTTGGTACCGAATAACGTCTGATGATCAGCAACCAACTGCGCACGTTGAGCTGCATTTTGTTGATAAAACGATTTATCGAAATCATTCAGATTATCACCGATCAGCATAACAATCCGATGGGTTTCGGCCACTGCCAACCGACGCGGCTCTTTATCGGACGACTCCCCTTTCATGATTACATGTTTGGTGTCGGCCTGCGGAAATCCAGCAGCTTTCATATTTGTAATCGTGGCTTCCAGTTCGTCCTGACTGCGGTTGCTGATGTAAAAGATCTGTACGTTATGTTGATCGGCAAACTGAAAGAATGCAACTGCGCCTGGCAATGGCTTCGCGCTGGCTTTCGCGGTCCAGGCTTTCCAGCTTTTTTCGGTATAGGTGGTGTGATTCAGAATATCCTGAGCCTGTTGCGGGCTGTTATCCAGAATACTTTCGTCGATGTCAGTTACAATTGCGAGGGGTTTGCTACCTGACTGACTTTTCAGAAGCGTATCCTGAAGCTGCATTCTGGCCAGGGAAAATGCCTGAAAGCAAAGGGCTTTGTATTCGCCCGAGTGTTGTTGCCACAGCACCGCATTCAGGCTATAATCGAGGGTGGTGATGCTTCTCGACGTACTTTTATGCGTGATCAACGGCATCGCCGGGCGACTGCAGGATGCCAGAAACAAGGCAAATATTATGACAGAAAGACTGTATTTTCTCATTGGTAGTGAATGGTTGTGTTGACTTGGTTAGCGTTCGCAAAGTTGGTCGGGGAGTTTGCCCTCGGCAAAGATTTCATTGCGAGACGTACAATTTGCCAACTGAAGCGTGTCGGGCAGCGCCCTGAGCAAAACCGCTTGAACAACGGCAAACGTACCAGAAGGCCGACGGCTTACCGAGCCGGAATGAATACCTGGGGCATTTGAATCAACATTGGGCAGAATAATCCAGCAGAAAGCTTCCGTAATTGTGGGATGAACAAAGAATATCAGTCGTTTACGCAGCTAAACGGATAAGCCCAGCCTGGTTCAGACCAGGCTGGGCTTATTGCAATCGGGTACGTATTACTACACCACGGAATCAGTAAGCGCAGGCTCTGAACGGACGCCTGGCTTTGTAAATACCAAGCAGCGCTCACCGTCTTGTCAGTAAAACTACATTCTCGACATGATGCGTATGAGGAAACATATCGACCGGCTGCACATCGGCAACCCTGTATCCTTCGTCTAAAATTCCCAGATCGCGCGCCTGTGTAGCCGTATTGCAGCTGACGTACACAATCCGTTCGGGCGTAGCCTTAAGTAACTGACGCGTAACGGCTTCATCCATGCCCGCCCGTGGCGGATCAGTAATCACTACGTCTGGGCGGCCATGCTGATCGAAGAAGCCGTCGGTCAGAATATCGCGCATATCGCCCGACACGAAAGTCGTATTGGTAATACCGTTTACATCCGCATTGATACGGGCATCTGCGACCGATGCTTCGACGTACTCCACTCCTATCACCTGCTTTGCCTGACGAGCCACAAAGAGCGCAATGGTTCCGGTACCGGTATACAAATCATAGACACGCTCACGACCCGTCAATCCGGCCCATTCACGAGCAACTTTGTAGAGGTTATGTGCCTGCTGGGCGTTGGTCTGATAGAAGGATTTTGGGCCGATCCGAAAGACCAGTTCGTCCATCCGCTCTTCGATATAGGGCTTACCGCCCCAGTTTATTACGTCCTGATCCTGATAGCTATCGTTCTTCTTGGTATTCAATATATAATTCAGCGACGTGATCTGCGGGAACATTGCCTGCAGATGCGTAAGTAGTCCATTCAGCAGCTCGGGTCTGTCCTGGGCTACCTGCAACGTTACCATCACCTGCTGCGTAGTGTCGGCAGTACGGATAATCAGTGTCCGCAGAAAACCCGTATGAACTTTCAGATTATACAAAGTCAGATCGTGCTGGAAAACGTAATCATCAACAGCCTCCCGAATGGCATTGGAAGGGTCTGGCTGGAGGTAGCAGTGCCGGATGGGCAGAACTTTATCGAACCGACCGGGTACGTGGAAGCCAACTGCCCGTGGGTCCATTGGCTGTTCGGTGTTCACCTCTGCCGTGGTCAGCCACCGTCCTTCAGCACAGGTAAATTCGAGTTTGTTCCGGTAATACTGCGTCGGATGCGCAGCCATTATCGGGCGTATGGTCGGCAAAGCCACTTTACCAATACGGGTCAGGTGATCGACCACCTGCTGCTGTTTGAAGCCCAGTTGTTCGGAGTACTGAATATGTTGCCATTTGCAGCCGCCACAGGTTCCGAAGTGCTCACAAAAGGGGTCAGTACGTACGGCAGAACGCTCGCGAACGTGTTCGGCAACTGCTTCGCGGTACTGTTTTTTGCGATTTGTGATACGTAAATCCACAAGATCACCCGGCGCAACGCCCGGTCCACCCGTTGGATTGTCAACGAAAATAACTCCTTCATCGGTGCGCACTATACACTTTCCCTCAGCCGCTACAGCATCTATTCGTACACCTGCCAACCGTTCGGGCGTTTTATGAATCTTCCTACGCATAAGTCCTAAAAAACTGCTAATTTAAGCAGCTGTTTTCGGAAGGACTCCATCCTGAACCGTTTCTATGTATGTTAAACGTTTACAGTGCCCGGTGGTTTTCACTGGTTTTGTTTAGTCTCTTACTGGCAATTAGCCAGTTAGCTGAAGCGACACACATTGTCGGGGGCGAGTTGGAACTTCGTTATCTTGGCCCACAAAGTGCTTACTCGCACCGCATTAATCTCAATCTTTACTTCGACGTAGTAAATGGCGACGCTGGGGCCGACGATGGCCTGGTGTCGGTAGGCATTTTTTCGAAGCGTACAAACCAGCTGATTGGCTACGTACCGCTTAACCGAATCAGCTCCGAGCCGATTTTATATACCAAACCAGCCTGTATCAACGCCAGTTTGAGTACCCGACTCATCCGGCACAGCATCGATCTAACGCTTGATCCGAACGTATTCAACGATGCGGGGGGCTATTATATGTCGTGGGAACGGTGCTGCCGAAACGGAACCATCAGCAACATCATCAATCCGGGAGGAGCCGGTTCGACTTTTTATCTGGAGTTTCCGGCAATTGCGAATGGCTCAACCCGGGTATATAATTCGTCGCCGGTATTTACGATTCCCAAAGGAGATTATGCGTGCATTGGGCAGCCTTTTACGCTCGATTTCAGCGCCAAAGATGCCGATGGCGACAGTTTGACCTATTCACTGGTGACGCCTTACAATGGCTTTAGTAGTTCGGCTGTTCCGAATCCAGGCGCCTTGAATCGCCCGACGCCCCCTTTTTCTACGCCGGGCCTTATCCTCCGGTTCGCTGGATTGGAGGCATCTCCAATACGAATGAAATTCCGGGCACCGATCCCCTCCGGGTGAATAATCGCACTGGTCTGCTGACCGTAACGCCCGACCGGGCGGGCCTTTTTGTCTTCTCGGTTGAAGTCGTTGAATACCGGGCGGGCAAAGCCATTGGCCTGGTTCGGCGCGACTATCAGGTGCTGGTCGTTGACTGTCCAAAGAACAATAACCCCAAATTATTATTTAAACCCGAGGGTCAGAAAACTTTTTACCAGGAAGGTACCGTAATGACCATTGCCGAGAAAGATACCAACTGCCTGACGCTGTACCTCACCGATCTCGACGTCAATCAGCGCATTACCGTTACGAACATGAGTGGCTCATTACCCGGCCTGACCATTGCACCCGGAGAACTCTTTACCCGAACCAGCCACGATACTTTACAAGCTACGTTTTGTTTTGGTCGATGCGTTGGTGGCAACGGCGTTCCCATTACGTTACTCATTCGGGCTACTGACGATGGATGTCCGCAGGGACTAAGCGATACGTTAAGTGTCCGGCTGAACATTATTCCCTCGCCAAATAATAAACCCGTCGCGGGCACCGACCTCCCCAATAATCAGGGACAGATTACAGTTGGTTCGTCGCTAACCTTTAATGCATTCGGGACCGACATTGATAACGACAACGTAACAATCCAGGCTGTTGGACGAGGGTTTACCTTAGCGCAGGCAGGGATGAGTTTCGGGTCGGCATCGGGCGTAGGAAAAGTATCGCAGCCGTTTGTCTGGAAACCAACCTGTTCTCAGGCAATGCAGTCGCAGTATCTTGTCGATTTCATTGTGACGGACAATCGCTGCAATCGCAACCTTCGTGATACCGTAACGGTGGATCTTTCGGCTATTGGCAAACCCAGCCAGCCACCAAACATACGAACCACCCTTACGGAGCAGGTTGTCGAGCTTATGGTCAGCCCTACAGATTCAATCGGTTCTACTACGTTCAATGTGCTTGGAAACGATCCCGACCGTGATACGCTCCGGCTTACGGGAGCTGGCCGGGGCTTCGATATGCAGGCAGCTGGTATGCAATTTTCCGGCAAAAATGGCTTACCAACTCTTGACTCGCCCTTCAACTGGCGGCCAACCTGCGAATTGATGGCTGGACGAACCGAAGCCACTTTCGTAGTGGATTTTGTTGTCGATGACCGTTCCTGTCAACCCAACCACGCTGATACCACAACCGTTACGTTCCGCGTCAAAAACCCATCTATTGATGTTGATTTTAAGGTACCGAACGTATTTACGCCCAATGGCGATGGCATCAATGACTATTTTGCCTTAAAAGATATACCCGAAAACTCCTGCGCCGAGCAGTTCAAATCCGTTGAGATCTCCAACCGATGGGGGCAGCCAATCTTCAAATCGACAGACCCACGGTTTCGCTGGTACGGCTACAACTCGCCTTCCGGAACGTATTATTATCTCATCCTGACAACGGCCCGAACGTTTAAAGGACCCGTAACGATTTTGCGATGAGGTCAGTTTCTGACTATATAATCCAGACATTATCCCGCCGGATAAAATACAGCTCATTGTGCCAGAGCACGCGGAGGTAGATATCTCGGGTACCTAGAATGTTAACCTTATGGCCACGCCCGATAACTTCCACTACGGGCGCTGCTGCCGAGGGATCAGTTCGTAAAAGCACCCGATCCTGGCTCGTAATGCCGGACTGTACGCCTTCGGGCAGGTTCGTGAAGACCAACAGGAGAAATAGATAAACGAATAAGATCCACTTCTGCCGCCCCGGAATTTCTTCTTTTCGGAGTCGTTTAAGGATGAGTACAGTAAAAACGTAACCTGCAGGAATCAGCAGGAACAGCAAAAAATAGATACCGTATTTTCGGTAGAACAGGTAGAAGTAATTCAGGTCGTCGGTTTCGTAACCGCTGAGATTATTAGCGCGGGCGATGTCGTTCATCCGACGTAATACGGCATCGTCTGGATGGCGTTCAAAGTACACATCCAGGTAATACAGCTGGCGAGGCACGTCATTCAATTGTTCATAGGCACTGGCCAGTTTGAGCAGCATCGGATCGGTAGCTGTATGGCCCTCGGCAAGCGCCGTTTCATAGATTCGGGCAGCTTCCGTCTGATTTCCACCAGCAAACAATGAGTCTGCCCGTCGGAGCGAATCTGTCAATGTCGACTGTGCCAGCACCGTACGAGCCAGAAGCCCAACCAGCAGGCTCATAATAAGGCGCCTTTTATGCCATGAACAAAGAAAGATCATAAGCAGACGGTATTCGTACAAACGACAAAAAGCAGCGAGCGGAAAGGAGAAAGAATAGTGTCAGACAACTCTTTCTCCTTTCCGCTCGCTGCGCTGGACTTTCTTAGAATGGTAAATCGTTGCTTTCTTCGTCAAACGCTGAATTGAAAGTGACAGCTGCCGGCTGGCTTTGCTGCGCCGGGCGCGACGGCGATGCCTGGGCCGCTGCAGGACGAGACGGAGCTGTCTGGGCAGTACTCGCATCACCCTCGGACACTTCGATCCGGAAAGCACGTAACTCCGTGTACCAGCGGTCGTTGTACTCGCGCGATTCAGCACTAAAGGTAGCTTTCAGCATATCGCCATCAGCAAACTGCTTGAGGTCATTTGCCTTTTCCCCCAGGCGGTCATGCATATCTTTTTAGGATACTGACTATCAAGAGTTTCGATAACAAATTCCTGCTTGTTCCAAGCTCCATTTTTACCTTGGCCCGTAACTTCGGGAAGTACCTTTATGAGTTTTCCAACTACTTCGAATGCCATTATTTCTAATTCGTTTCTGTTAATTTAGAAAGATAAATGTACGAAATTTTCCTCATTTTTTGGCAATTCCGGCTTAGAAAAAGCAAAAGATTCCTACGTCCATTTGGCATAAGAAAGCCAACCAGCTATATTTGCACCTCGATTACGGAATTGGCCACGTGGTGAAACTGGTAGACACGCCATCTTGAGGGGGTGGTGCTTCACGGCATGGGAGTTCGAGTCTCCCCGTGGTCACTCATAAAAACGCTCAAATCAGCTTGATTTGAGCGTTTTTTATTTTTGCGGGGGCCGTAATAGCAAATAAATGGCAACAGCTCCCTGTTAAAAAACATGGATTAGAACGGCCTAAAATGCCTAAGAATTACTCTCATATAGAGCCCTTTCTTTCCAAACCTGCCGACAATGATCTGAACAAACATTGAGTTGTTGATTACAGAATTTGGCCTGTACAACGAGTGAAGACTGCTACGTTCCCATCTCGCCAATTTCCGACTACACTTTCCCTGGTAGAAGTCTAATTGCTATCATGGCAGGACACGCTCAGATACAGGAATGTTAATAGCGAAGGCACTGAGAAGTAGGTTGATCTGGCTTGGCCAAAGAATCAATTTTTTTCAGGCAGTCAGCAGATTTAATAGCCTGCTCTAGCACAGAGCGAGTAACTTCATACCACGCACAATCAGGGCCACTGTTAATATCGACTTCTAGTATTAACTTCTCTTCACTTTTACTGTACCACAGAGAATTTTCACGGTGTTCTGTGGGCAAAGCTTTGGCATTGGCGTATTATACTTTATAATAGTCATTAGCTGGTAATGAACCATAATTCTTAAGTATATCGGCAATTGCGTGGTTTTTTGCCTCAACTTGGCTACTAAATGATCCATGATTATGGTAACCGCCACCAATCCCTAAAGGCTTACATTCAATCAGTAAGCTTAATAAGAGTATACCAACTTTTCCAAACGTTTTCATAGACCGTTTTAGGAGATTGGTTAGCAGCAAAATAAAAATTCTGCTGCTAACCAATCTCCTTATTTAAATTGAAAATCAAATATGCTTTTAACTCTTGTTAACAGCCAGATGGTACCGGCCATATATAATATAATTTATCCCCCATGTTCCCTCTGGCTCCACCATATAAAAACTCCCAACTGTACATGGATGTAATGTATGATACAGCATTGCATATATGATAATTTCGGGTTGTTGCTGCGTGATACCAAGCGTCGAAAAGATCACTTTCAGAAGGGACATTTATCGAAAAGGGCCAGACACTGCCTGAACTAACATTCCCCATGTATGAGCGTGCTGAGAGGTTATTATGCAAGTCCATTGCTGTATGTTCTGTATACTGTCGGTTGCCATTAGCATCACATTCATGATCGCTGCATATGTTTCGTGTAAAGAGGATGGCGTTGTTTTTAGTAAAGCCTGCATACATAGCTTCACGTATTGTTAAGCAATTCCATATTGCGTGCTGAAAGGCATTACTTTGTACGCCTTCGTTTGCATTCCCAAATCGATAAGCCGTTTCTGAAACGGCCTTATTGCTAGCATAGTAATACCGTGAAATCATGACAGGATTGTTGTTTAAATGCTGCCACTCGAGTGTATTGATATTACCAAAAGAAGATTGAGCCACTTTTCCACTACCCTTACTTTTTAAAGCTTGCTCGATTAGCGGTTTGAGT
The DNA here is from genome assembly GCF_045160025.1 of Spirosoma sp. KNUC1025. Lineage (GTDB taxonomy): Bacteria > Bacteroidota > Bacteroidia > Cytophagales > Spirosomataceae > Spirosoma. The sequence goes on along the minus strand of NZ_CP087139.1, from coordinate 3,132,911 downwards.
TCATGTTTTATTAAACCATTGTAGTATTGAAGAACAATGTCAGACTTCTCTCTCACAGCTTTCTCTTCTTTAAAGTCAGGGAAATCGTGCAGGATCCTATTTAAATGATTTTGTTTAAGAGGGTTTTGGCTTAGATCTGGATATTTATCTACAATTGGTTTTGCAATTTTCACTAACTCCTCCAAGGTAAGCTTGCTAGCTGCAACTCGGGCTTTGGGATCATTTACCTTTACAATTGCTGGATAGAATACTTCTTTCGGAACCCCATTCGGAATTAGTATTCGCACTCCACTTAGGGTATCTTCTCGATAAATAGCCGTTTCAGCAATTGGTGAGATTTTCGAGTGTGGAGAGGTACAACTAACTACTTGATTAAAAAAGCCTATAGTAAGGCATTAGACTATGAAAAAAGGTTTAATGATGAAACATCGCACTGATGTAGAAAGCCCCGCGTCAGGTCGCCAAACTGTCGCGGGGCTTTTAATATGGCAAATTTCATATACGAAGCGATTAGAAAAAATATATCAATACTAAATCTTAAAAAATTAATAGTTATTTGTAGTCACAAAACAATTTTTATGATACATAATCTGTTACATTAAATAGTATTAAATCCTGATTAAAACGATTTATAGCCAAATAAACCGTATCCACACTCGCTATAAAGTAATTTGCAGATTCTTGAAAAAGCACAATTAAAAAATTCTTTATCTAGCCAAACGAAGACCCAGTAATGCACTACGACATACTTCAAACTTTATAATTCCCAGCTCTTACTCAAACGTTAGGCGTAATAAGTAATTAATTCAATAAATGATAGCCATCTGGGAGAAGGGTTTGACATCAAATACGACCAATGCTAAGGTGGGGGTGGAAAACTTTCGTTCGGACTTGAAGAGATGCTAAATCCTGGAGAAACAGCGGGTACAACTACGATTATCGGTGTTGTTTTGCCCCTCGCAGGTGGCGAACTGAAACTAATTAACAATATCGACAGCGATAAGATCAACTACTTTGCTCACTAATGGCTTCATTTCTGGCTTGCCTGAAGGCATGGCCAGCTAAATCGCCAAGGTGACTATACTTAAAAGGCACCTCTTTGCAGGTGCCTTCGTCAATCCGGGAGGTTCGTGTAATGATGAATGATAATGACTATGACCAGGACTTCGCTTTTTGCGCATGGTCAGGAAAGCTCGTAATCAGTGCAATGGCCCGGCGAATAGCTTCTTCCTGGTTTAGCCCTTCTTTTATATAGGCACTAGCCTTATCCATCACATCCTGAATGGTTGGTATTGTCTTTATATTCATTGGCATGGCAATTATCATTTTAGGTCGACAAGTAGTTACCATACAGACCTTTGATTTACATTTTTGTCACTCATTAGTTAATAAAATTAATTATACGGTGGCTTGATTGATGCTCTAAGACAACATAATTAAGCCGGATTAAGGATTGATTTTATTACCCATTTGAACGTACTGCCGATTACAAAAACCGTGTTATCCCCTCTCCAATCCAAATGGAATACGAATTGGGAGAGGGGTGATAAGTGATAGTCAGGGAATTTCCCACAGGTGGTTCAGGTAGAAATAGCGAACTACACAGTTACCAGAACCTGCCATTTTGTGACTAATTGATACCTGTCTAGTCAGTGAGATAACTGTTTTTCAGTCATATCCATACCCGCAAATTAAGTATGCCATCCACCATTATTGTTCCCTTATTACTATTGCTTACCCTTTTAAGTTGCTCATCAACGACTGATCGGTCAACGAATGCTTCGTTAATTAGCTCCGATACTGTTTTTAAAGATAAAGTTTTCGATGCGTCCATAGAAGGGCCAGCCGTGAGCGGGCTCAATGAAGTAACGATCAAAGCCGTTTTTCAACAGGATACAACAGGTCTATTTCGTATAGTAAACGAAGAGGGAGGCCATCAGATTAATTTTATCTGGCGCTTCGTCGGCGACTCACTCTCAATTCGGGAAGTCTACCAGAACCAGCCTGGAGTTGAACAATCCGCTCCTCACTTTGAAGCACCTCCCACATTCTATGCCGTAACTCAGGAACCCTACGGTTATTTTCTAAAAGGAAAACACGAGCAGATACTATTAAGGCGGGCAAAACCCAACTGATATGGCCAGCTTTGTCTGGATAATTCGGCCTGCCATTGACTAGCTACCTGGCCGAGAAGCGTTTGACTTCTACTGGCCGGGTTGAACCATCCACAATCCATTCAAACTGAGGGTACTTACCCGTTTCACTTAACGTAAACGACGTAGTTTTTACAGTCGCCTGTGGCTGACGGGCGTAGTCTCGAACTACCAGGGTATAATCGCCAGGTGATAAATGGACAGCAAACGTACCATCTGGAAGAGGGCTGGCCGATGTGATGGTTTGCTGCCCCCGCTGTATATCAATACCAAATCGATTAAACTGGCAAGTCTGCCGTTCATAGGCATTTGTTTTGCACTGTAGTTGCCCTTTGACCTGAAATGTTCGTGCCAGTGGGATGATTTTAGCAGCCGACCGGCCAACCGTTACGCTTTCATGATAGAGCACGGGATCACCGATCCGGCTGGCACTTACGGCCGAGATATGGTAATCGCCGGGAGGTATGTTTCTGTATGTAATGCTTCCTTTGGCATTTGTCAGCAAGGTATTTTCATTTACGGTTACGAACAGACTGTCCATCCAGCGTTCGCTCGCATCTTTATTTCCATCTCCGTTGGTATCTTCAAAAAAGCTTAATTGCAAGTGACCGTGATGCTTTGTTTGCGATTTATTAAACCGCTTTACCACTTCAAGTCGGTATAAGCTGTACGCTAGTTCCGGCCGCTGGCTATACGGTGTGCCATTACCAGAAAGTTGCATGGATAGGTTAGGCGATACGTCGTATTGAACACGGCCAACGCCGATATAGCGAGCCTCATCCGCTGTGGCATCGTACAGGTAATTCAGTCCCACCGAGCCGAAAAGTCTTTTGTTCAGTAACGAAAAATCGATTGTCGGGGTAAGTGATGCCGTCTTCATCTGATCGGGCCGTCTGTTTCGAAGATCGAACAGATAATATGGCCCTGTCTGATAATACCCCCAGAAACTTAGCGGGCCTAAAGCTATCGACGAAACAAGCCGCTGACTGAACCATCCTCCCTGCGGTGGCACGGCCGTTCGATCATGAAAAATACCGGCATCGTAGCTTATTTCGATATGTTGATTCGACTGTCGATGGTAGGATATGGACGGAGCAAACCGAAAGGCATCGGCCCGCTGACTGAACGGATTCCCCATGTCCGTTTGAGAAAACCAGTAAGGTCGGAAACTCAGTGAAAGCTCCTTGATACGATAACTAAAACTTACTTCCGCTACGGTGTTACCAAATTTGTGCCGGGAAAAATCAGTAGCGGATGAAAAGGATACCCGATCGTACCCCATATGATTTAACCGGGCCAGGAACGTAGTATTTACGGAAGGCTGCCAGAATAGCTGACTGTAGATCAGGGTCGCTCCCCGCTGAAGGCCCGCATAAACAGGACTGCTCAGGTAAGACCTGAATTGCCAGCTCAGTTTTGGGCTCTGGTAACCATAATTGAGCTGACCGGCCCAACCGTACGTTTGCGCACGGTTGATACCCTGCCGGGCAAATTCAACACTTTGCCCCCCCAAAAGCTGGAGTGAATGACGTTCCGATTGATCGTAGCGGAACGTAGCAAAATTAAGATAGCCCGCCCGCATTGTGTTAGTCTGGGTATAGTAGTTGCTACTGACCGACCAACTGGCACCCGGCAATGCTGGCAGTTGACGATCATAACGGGCTGAATAAATATTGCCCGACCAGGCATTATCATCCGGACTTAACCAGTTTGGATTTGAGTTGATCGCCCAGAAACTCCATTGCCGATCGGTTTGATTAATAGTTACTTTTAAGCCTCGGCCAAACAGAGGCAATTCATGATAGTCGTATGAACTCCCCAGCCGTACCATGGCCCGGTCGGTGCGAACTGAAATGAACGAGTTCTGAAGTTGTTGAAAATGATCGGAACCGGAGTTTAAATAATGAAGGTGGAAGTCAATCTGCGCCTTACCCACAGAATCGCTTCCCCAGACCCGCGCTTCCTTTGCCCATTGGTTGGTGCTAAATCGGGTTATTGCGGTACTGGCTCCATAGCCACCAGTCTGAACAGGCTCCGTACTTATATATCGCTTATTATCAACAGCAACGATCAGTTTGTAAACGAGCGTACCCACAATTGATTTCTGCTCATCCCGGACTGTCACAATCAACTGATAGGGTTGCCGTGTTGACCAGTTATGTAACGAATTCACTTCGAGCGTAAAGGTTGTATCCTGATTAGGCGCTAGTTGCACAGGACGTGGGTACCCCGAGCGATCCACCCCCACTGGCATCGAGGCCACATCAATTGAAAAATTTTCCACCCGCATACGATTATGGACGAGTCGCATCGGAAGGCGGGCCGACTGGACTGCCGAAAACAGTACGATTGTTTCCTCCAGCGAATACAGTGTTAGTGCTGATTGCAGCTTTCCTTTTATGAGCAGTGGAAAAGACACGACTTTCAACTGATTTCCTAGCGTGTCGCTTACTTGAAATGAAACCTGATGAACGGATGAACTGGCTTGATTATCCACCAGCCCTTTGACTGGAACGATTGCGGTCTGGCCCGGCAATAATGACAGCCGTTCGGGTATGGCAGATAGCAGTTGAATTACCGTTGGAAACTGAGCTTTCAAAACGATTTCCTGTTCCTGTTTACTCGTATTGTTGAATGTCAACCGGTTGGTAAACGTCTTACCGACAGACGTTACTGTAGAATCTTGCCAAAGTGTTACCGTAATTGACTGCGCTTCAGCCTGAACAACATAAATGGTAATTATACTTAATGTCAGTATAAGCTTCTTTATATTATACATGTTTACATATTATAAATAAGGTTCACAGTATTTTTGACATGAAACGACGGCAATTCAGCCCGTTCAAGTACAATATTACAATCATTTTATTTATTAATTAGCTGATTTAAAAGGCAAACTACCGTATAGTAAATATGAAAGAATGTCAATTTATTGATAATCAAATTATAATACCGAATAATATATTTACATCTATTTAATTTACCATAATTAATAATCGTAAACATTGTATTAACATTTCATCATGCATAACTTTGTCTAAATAATACTTATTAATTCTTTCAATATTAACCACGTCTAACTAATTAAAACCAATGAAATTTCTAAGCAAAGTATTCGTTTCTGCCCTTGTTGTCGGTGTTGTTGGCCTGGGAGCCAGACCCGCTCAGGCTCAAATTACCAGTGGCAATGCCGTAGTCACTGTCACGGTAGTTGATGTGCTGGCATTAGTCGTTGCCGTACCCGCTGTACCACTTGCTATCGGAACGGTTACCGAGTTCCAGAATGGAGCTACCTTCCTGGCACCGGCTCAATTAATAGCCAGCAGCAACCGCCCGTTCGATATCAAAGTGAAATCGGATGGCGACCTGCAGGGTATACTTACGGCTACGGGTAGCAGTATCCCCATCAACAACATCATGGTACAGGCTGCTCCAACCCTTACGTCGAGCTATACGTCGCAGATGAGTTTATCGGCTGCCGATCAGGCACTGATATCAAACTCACCGGCAGCGATGGCTAAAATTTTCGATGTGAAATACTCTACCGCTGCCAACAACCAGGCTTTCTACGTAAAAGGCGGGGCTTATCTCGCTACGTTGACGTACTCTATCTCAGCTCACTAATACCAGAAAGAATGACAAGACTTTTCTTTTTCCCAACAGGATTAATAAAGGGATTGACGCTGATTCTGTGCCTGACAATGATTTCGATCTGTCAGGCACAGATTGGTTTTCAAGTCTCGCCCGCAAAACTCTACTTTACTCAAAAAGGCACCGCGGAGCAAACCCTTCGTCTGCACTTGACCAATCCGATGGATACACGTCTGGTGCTTCAGGCAACCTGTGCGGACTGGCGCCGGGATACGATCGGTGATAAAGTATATTATCCAGCTGGTGCCTTGCCAACATCCTGCTGTTCCCTGATTAAGGTTACGCCCAGTGTCATTGAGCTGGCTCCCGGCGAACAACGGGATGTGTTAGTTACGCTGGTAGCCGACAATCAGGCCAGGCTACAATCCATTCACAATGGTATGCTGCTCCTGACCCAATCTAATGAACAGGAAGTAGCCCGGTTGAAAGGGGCTTCTCAATTCATCGTGAAAGCGCAAATTGGAGTCCATGTGTATGTGATTCCAGACGAGAATCCGCAGCCTGATATTGCCATTACGGCCATGGACGTAGCAAAATCAGGTGAACAGTATCAGGTAAAAGTAAAAGTCCAGAACACGGGTGGAGCCCTTCTGGAAAGTCAGCTACGGCTGGAGTATTTAAACCTGGAAACGATGGAAGAAGTAAAAACAGAAGCCATGCCCGTCAACACCATGCCGAAGGATACTTTCCGGGTAACGGCCAGTGTACCTTCAAAACTATCGGCCGGAAAATACCTTATCGTAGCTGTTTTAGATAGTGGCCCGAGTCAGGCACTTAAAGTAGCTGAGCTGGAAACCGTATTGAAATGAAGCCTCTGCACATCCTGATCATCGTTATGAGTCTGCTTTTTGCGCAAACTGCGCTGCTGGCTCAACCCTATATACCGGATGAGGTGATTTCGGAGGCTACGGCTCCCAGTGCGATTGGTGTTTCAATTTTAGGAAATCCATCCATTAGTATCAGCAGTATAAGCGATTATCAGAATGGCGTATCAATTAGTCATAACACGTTACAGTTAAGTGTATCACTGGGTTTAAGCTGGTCATTGCAGGTCCGGGCCACAGACGACCTGCGCTACCAGAATCAGTCGATACCGGTTTCATCGATTGCGGTTCAGTCGCTTAACTTAGGCAACCGGCCCGAAATTTTCTTAAGCACAACAAATCAGACCTTATCCTCGGGGCTAGCCAGCTCGATACTCAGTATTATCAACTTAATACGTTACCGGGCAGTCGGTGGAAGTAATTTTCTGAAACCAGCAGGCAACTATACAACAACTATACTGTTTACGTATACGGCACTTTAGGCTAATTCATACGTACCAGACCGAAACAGCCTGCCGGGCAAGTGTTATGAAAGCATTTGCCCGGCAGGCTGTTTCTCGTCAAGAATACCGAACGATAGGTTTACAGGTCGAACTGCGCCTTAATTCTCGCCTGCTTCTTAACTTGCAGCATAACCTTGCTCAACAGGATGCGTGAGTGGTAACGTAGCTTATTAGAAGCGCTTAGCCGTCCGTATAAACCCATTCTTTTACTAAGTCAGTTGTATCGATTTTCGTGGAAACGTCGTCCTCCCCCCAACATATATACCCATTCTTACAGGGCGGTGGTGAAATGGGTGAACTTACCCGAACCTATGACTGGGCGCAAACCTCGTTAGGCCCCCCCAGTAGCTGGCCTCAAAGTCTATGTACTACGCTGGGCATCGTGCTGCATTCCGCTTTTCCGATGTTCCTGTTCTGGGGAAACGAATTAACTTGTTTTTATAATGATGCATTCCGGCCCAGCCTTGGCAGCGCGGGCAAACATCCTGCTCTGGGCAAGACAGGGAAGGAGGTGTGGCCGGAGATTTGGGATTTTATTGGTCCGTTGATCCAGCAGGTCATGACGACTGGTGAGCCAGTTTATTTTGACGATCAGCTTGTGCCATTCTATCGTAATAGCCGCGTAGAAGATATCTACTGGACGTTCAGTTATAGTCCTGCTTATGGCGATGATGGCCATATAAACGGTGTGTTTGTTACCTGCACCGAAACCACCGAAAAAATACGAACCATCAAACAGCTTAGAGAAAGCAACGATCAGCTAGCCTTTGCGATTGAAGCTACTGAGCTGGGCACCTGGGATTTAAACCCGATCACTAATACCGTTTCGGCCAATGCCCGGTTAAAACAATGGCTTGGCCAGCCTCTGGATGGTGACATATCGCTTCCAGTTGCCATTGCGGTCATTGCCGACAAAGACCGGGAACGGGTGATCGAGGCTATTCAGAAAGCCTTACAGTATGATTCCGGAGGTACGTTTGATATCGACTTTACGCTGGTGCATCCAGTGAGTCTGGACGAGCGAATTGTGCGGGCGAAGGGTAAAGCCTGGTTTACCGATGAACAGATAGCTTACCGGTTTAATGGTACGTTACAGGATATAACCGAGCGAAAGCAGGCAGAAAAAATTCTGACCGATAGCGAGCAGACACTACGTAGTATCGTTGAAAGCGCCCCCTTCCCGATTGGTGTGTATATAGGCCCTCACATGCAGATCCAGCTCGTTAACCAGTCGATTATGAACGTATGGGGAAAAGGCAATGAAGTAGTTGGCAAGCGGTATGCTGATGTACTGCCAGAATTGAAAGATCAGGGCATATACGAGCAGTTGGATAACGTGTACCGGACAGGGGTTGCCTTTCATGCGCGCCAGCAGCGCGTTGATCTTGAAGTAGACGGAAAAATCCAGCCGTTTTTCTTCAATTATAGCTTTACGCCCCTGTTTAATGCTGATGGCCAGGTGTACGGGGTTATGAACACGGCAGCCGAAATAACTGATCTGATTCTGGCCAAACAAAAGATAGAAGATACAGAAGCTGCTTTACGCGGTGCTGTTGAACTGGCAGAACTGGCTAACTGGAGCATGGATGTTCAGACACGTCGTTTCCAGTATTCCGAGCGGTTTATGGACTGGCTTGGTTTTACGGAGAATACGAAAAGTCTGGATGAAGCGTACAATCCATTACCTGACGAATTCAAACAACAGGTTGCCGATGCCATAGAAGCTGTACTACAGCCCGGTTCATCGGGATACTACAAGAATGAGCACCCGATAATCAACCGACTCACCGGCCAGGTACGTATCATCCATGCGCAGGCTCAGCTATTTTATGATACCAACGGGAACCCGGTCAGGTTAAGCGGTACGGCTCAGGATATTACCCAACAGCGGCAGCTTCAGATTGCCCTTGAACGACAGGTACAGGAGCGTACGGAAGAGCTGGAAGCCTCTAACGAAGAATTAGCGGCCATCAATGAAGAGCTGGCTGCCACGAATGAGGAAATTGCCGTTGCCAACAAAGATCTGGAAGAGTCTAATAAAAACCTGCTTCGCTCAAATCAGAACCTGGAACAATTTGCCTACGTTGCTTCGCACGATCTGCAGGAGCCGCTCCGCAAAATTCAGCAGTTCGGCGATCTGCTGAAAACCCGATACACGGCTTCAACGGGCGACGAACTGATTTATCTGGAGCGTATGCAGTCAGCGGCAAGTCGTATGTCGGTTCTTATCAAAGATCTACTGACGTTTGCGCGTATTTCTACCCAGCAGGACGCTACCCAGCCTGTTTCCCTCAATCAGGTAATTAATTCTGTTCTGAACGATCTGGAACTAGCCATTCAGGATACCAACGCTGTTGTTCGGGTGGGAGCGCTACCAACCATTATGGGCGATAGAGGGCAGTTAGGGCAGTTGTTTCTCAACCTGTTCTCCAACGCGCTCAAATTCCATCAGCCCGATCTGCCCCCGCTGATACGTGTGGAAGCCAGCCAGGTGTCCGTAAACAAACTACCTGCCAGCATTAACCCTGCCCGTGGAACCAAAATTTATCATCGGATCGACGTAGTGGATAACGGAATTGGTTTTGATGAGAAATATGTGAACCGCATTTTTCAGGTGTTTCAGCGGTTGCATAGCAAAAACAAGTTTGCCGGTACCGGCATTGGGCTAGCCATTTGCGAGAAAGTAGCGGTCAATCACGGAGGAGCCATTACGGCTCATAGTAAACCTGGGCAAGGCGCTACGTTTAGTGTGTTTCTGCCAGTCTGATCTAGCACAGCCGTAGTTTTTATATGTGACTTCATTCCCTATCTGATACGCCTGAAGCGATAGCACTGATACACCAATAAGCGTTTTCAAGAAGTAGTGTTAGGCCATAAGCATCAATTGTTAGCAGGTAGGTTTATGTGATCGTTTACGGAATCACGGTAATAAGGAGAATATGTATTTGAGGAACCAAAGAAATAGCCCAATAAGACCTAAAAGTAGTATCCAGGGCCCAATTAAAAAGGGTTGTTTTTTCGTATGCATAGAGTACAAGTTACGGTTAGTGGAAGCAAGTTAATTTATATTAGTATATAATATAAAATAAGTAATAATACGGTTTAATTCATTGAGTAATAATACAATATCACTTGTTTATACACTAAAAATTAGAATTAATTTTCTATTAAAAGAAGTAACTATTTTTGTAAATTCTTTTAGACATTCCAATTACAATCAATCTACTACTGAAATTTAATAAATAGATATCTTACAACCACTTTGCGTAAAACGACAGTATGTCGGCTCGCATGGCGGCTGTTTCTTGATGTCCAACATCGTAAATTGTTAACCGCCAGGCAGCAGGAGCACCGTCCCGTAAATAAACCTGTTTGAGCTGCTGATCTATTTTTTCAAGACCTGGCAACGGCGTAAGCGGATCAAAACGACCAGCCAAACTAAAATGAGGACGGGGCGAAATAAGTCCGTTAATACTTGACGTAGTAAAATGGGTCAGTAGATCAGGAACGTAGTAATAAATTCCATGCAGACCCAATCCCTTTGCTTCTATAAGCGATTGATAATCCGTCAGACAACATAAATCTACGCACACTTTAATACGTTCATCGAGCGCAGCCAGCCACCAGGCCATTGTGCTTCCCATCGACATTCCCATCGTTCCTATCCGTTCTGAATCAACATCTGATCGGGTTTGTAAATAATCCAGCGCCCGCAGGTTATCATAAACCATCATTCCCCAGAGCACCTGCCCATGCCATAGCATTTCTTTAAATGTATCCATTTCGGTACGTTGCTGCCGTTCGCCAAAACACCAGCTGTCAATACACAAACCGGCATAACCCGCTCGTGCCAGCGCCAGTGCATAGGGTGGTTTCTGCATTTCGGACCGACCCTTTACGAACTCGTCCTTACCTACATTATATTGCCCAAAGTGGGAGTGGTTGAACAAAATAACGGGCAGCTTTTCGGTTTTATGCCTCGGCCTGGTAAAATAAGCGGGTACCTTTTCCAAACCGTTTATATCAAGCAGTAGCTTTTCGGTTATCAGTTCATCGGTTTCCTGGCGAGAAATCAACTGCACCTGTATGGGTCTGTCCCGGTCAGGTAGCTTTCCAAGCAGCTGATACAATTGCTTTCGCTGCGCTTTCTTACCAGCCTTTACAGCCGGTTCAGTCTGTTCATTGGCCATCAACGTAGCGGGTCGGAATGTGGTTGGCTGAAGCCGCAACTGGCTCACTGAACCGATCAGTACAAACGGTGTAAGCAATATCCAGCTTTTACTAAGCATATAGGTTCGTAGGTAGAAATTACCGAACATAAATGTACTAACTTCTACCCGTAAACCGCTTATATTTAGTCTATTCGGACTAGCCTGTTTCGCTGGTCGAACGTAACGGTATGCTCTTTCAAGAACGCTTCACCGACGTTGATTTGATGCGTTTTATCGGAATAATGTACGTGCTGATCTTTTACACGGATCGATCCTAGTACTAACTCATCGCCGAGAATGGCCTCCTGAAGTACATACGTCCGATTGGCCTGGGTGACCACCCGCTGATTAGGCGTATTAGCGTAATGAACTCCCATCAGCGAAGCTTTCGGGAAATTAAGCCGAAAATCTGAACCGGTATCCAGACTAAACATCATCGCGGTATTGGCAACTTTTCCTGTTACCAGAAATGGTTTGTTATACGGAAGAACTCCTTTATCCTGTGCATTCAATACGTCCTTCGACACTACCAATTGTCGTCCGGGTCCATCGATTGTAAGCAGATAATTGTAAAAAAAATCACGCCCAATCACGCCATCGACGGGGATCTGCTTTGGGCTAAGGGTATAATCCCGTACAACCAGTTTAAGATTCGACTGAGCGATCTGGGCAATACCGAGTTTGTCGATGGCAACCAGAAACTCTCGCTTTACGGTTGTTCCTTCCGTGTTTTCTTCGAAGCCAACGATTTTCAGCCCAAGCTCTTTAGCCAGGCGACTGCCAACGCGTCCCATGCCAGCCATTCCTGAATCGAACATGAAATTATAAGGCCCATGCCCGTTCACATGTACATTCACGTAAACCGTATTTTCACTGACTGTAATGGGAATATGTTGACGGATTTTTTGGGCCGAAGCCGTATAACCTGCTAAGAAGATATACCCAAAACTAAACGCTGCCAGAATTTGGGAAAGAGATGTTAACATATGTATTGACAAAGTTTTTCATTACTTTCAGGCCTGATAAAATAACCATAAATTCGATTGTATTCAACATGAATCTTTACGTCACATTCTAACAAAACAGTACACTATTTTACCGTGTAAGAAACTACATACCCCATATCCCCGTATTTATACTCAAAATTCATACTTTTTCAACTATTAATTATATTAAATTTTAGTAACATCGTGTTGGCAAACATATTGTTTGACTAACATTGCTACGCCTTATGAAAAAGTCAACCTCCATCATACTGATTTTAGCACTTTTGCTGGCTCCGCTGGCATTCCGTTATTCATTTCCTGACGTATATCAGAAAATATTACAAACCTATCCTGTCATGGGATTGGGCCTGATCGTAGCGCTGGATATTCTCTGGATGTGGATTATTTTGGCAATATTGGTCCTATCGGCCCGTTTGGTTCGCTGGATACGTAGCCGGGAATAACTACACTTTTTATCGGACTGTGTACTCTGGAAACGAAAATGCATATTGGATTATTTGAAGCCGCAGAGCCTAACAGATTTACCTTATTCTACTCATAGTTCATGCGAATTGATTGAATCTGGCTGTTGCCTTTGGTAGGACTAAAAACGCTTACGCCAATGCGTGGAGCCCGATCCCAGCGAGGCAGAAATGATCCATCAATCCACGTATCCGTTATGAGTTGAATACGGTCTTGATTTGTTCGCCACCCAAATTCATAGAACTGCCCAAAACGACTGCGTATCTGCAGCCAAACGGGGGCGCTACTTTCGGGAATAGTCATTGTCTTTACTACCACGCGGGTTCCATCTTTGACCTGCCACAGCTCCAGCATGCCTATACGAACACCCAACCCCAGCGCATTATTGGCATCCCCGTACAGGCATACGTTTTGCAGTTCGTCGCTTTGTGGATGTATGGCGGCAGAAAACGTGAATGTCCCTTTTTTCAGTACCATACCCAGAAAACTACCGATCGGATTGGCTGACGTATTGGCGAGTTGTAAATGCCCCGAACGAACGGCAAATTCAGGCCTGGGCATACTGACATCCCATACCCACGGAAAATCGACGGTATTCTTGCTAAAGTCAATTACCAGTTCGGATTCTTTTTTCTGCTGGCTACCCGCAGGCGACTCAGCCTGAGCAGGCAAATTAGCACCATATCGAAATACGGGCCACTGGGTTTTCTCATTCCAGACTAATTCGCTCAATACGCCCTGACGGCCTGTAAACGTAAAATCGACGCCACTGTAGGCGTGATGCAAATAAAAAAACCGATTGTCGGGCGTAGTTACTACCGTTCCGTGTCCAGGGCATTTCCAGTTTTCATCGCCAACCAGTACTGGATTACCCACGTACTTTTCCCACGGTCCCAGTAGCTTTTCGGCACGAGCCAGGCCTACCTGATAATTACACCCGGTCCCACAGCAGGTATTTCCGGAATACGTCATGTAAAAATAGCGCCCGTGTTTGAAAATTGCCTGTCCTTCGGCTCCCCCCGACTCCCAGCCCGAACGGTCGGCTGTCAGTAGCGTAAATGGCTTTCCAATGACCTTAAGTCCGTCGGGGGCCAGTTGAGCACCAAGAATTTCAATATTCTTACCTTTATCCAGCCCGTAGGCTTTCCAGGTAATGAATAGCTTGCCACCATCTTCGATGACAAACGCATCAATGGCTTCCGTAGTCCATTCGAGGAGCAGGCCGTGGTCTGTGAATCCTTTGCGAAGGTCACGTGTGGAAGCAACCCCGATGTAAGAGTGTTTGTCTGATTTTCGGCGGGCCGTGTAATACACGTAAAATGTACCGTTCTGATAAAATAGCTCAGGTGCCCAATAGCTGCCCATTGTCCACGACGGCAATTCGTTGAAAACAGGACCGATATATCCCCAGTTGACCAGATCTTTCGACGTATAAATCGGGTACGCTGGTCCCCATTCCGACGAAGTACCGGCAGCGTAGTACGAATCGCCAACGCGAATAACCGACGGATCGGCAAAATCGCCCGCGATAACCGGATTGTGATACGTAGTGATGGGCTTGGGTGAACCAACAGATTGCGCTACACACTGAAGGGAAGTCAACAGGGCAAGGAAAATAATGAAAAAACACTTCATGAGCTATTTCTTTTGGAAGGCTTTTGGGCGCTGTAGGCGTTCAGAGACAGTTTGACTTTTTTCTGGCTTTAAATTAGTCAAACATCCCAACTTGTTACCATGCCTGCTTCCTTTCTCCAACTCTGTTTCCGATAAAAGCCACTACTTTCGCGTCAGAATTATCTTGCAACAGAATGTACACCCTATACGCCATTCCGAATTGTGACACTGTAAAAAAAGCCCGTACCTGGCTGGCCGACCACGGAGTCGACTACCTCTTTCATGATTACAAAAAACAGAGAATCAGCCGGGAAACGCTCGAACACTGGCTTACGCAAAAACCCTGGGAAGAACTGGTCAACCGTAACGGTCTGACCTGGAAACAGTTGCCCGATTCCGAAAAACCAGCCAATATGGAGGCAGCTATTGCGCTTATGATCAGCAAACCATCGGTTATTCGTCGCCCGCTAATTGAATCAAATGGGCAGATTATCGTGTTAGGTTTTAAAGCTGACGACTACGAAACGGCATTTGCTAACTAGATAGCAGCGGGTTGTAGACAGTCGATTTTAAAGCAGAAAATCCATGCAAAAAATACCATTGGACTCGCCCGAAGCGGTCCGCCGGATGGTCGATTCCTTTTACGAAAAAGTACAGGCTGATCCACTCCTGGGTCCTGTTTTTACCGACGTAGCGCAGGTCGACTGGTCAAAACATTTGCCCAAAATGTATGCATTCTGGGAATCGATCATTCTCGGAAACAATGCTTATGACGGGCATCCGTTTCGTCCGCATTTACTTGTCAATCAAAAACATACGCTCACTATCGACCATTTTGAACGTTGGCTACAGCTGTTTTCGCAAACCATAGCTGAGAACTTTATTGGTGAAAATGCCGAACAGGTACGTCAGCGAGCTATGCAGATCGCACTGGTCTGGAATAATAAGCTGGAATACATCAACAACGACTCGTACATGGAAGGCTGATAAACAGAACTTCCCGAAAACGTAACGCTTTCGGGAAGTCATAAAAACCTGTCAATCAAACCAGTACGTTCTATTGCTTACTGAACACCCGTTTCAGCAGATCGGTAACCCGGGCTGCCGGGTTCTCGCGAATCTTCTTCTCCTCCTGCGCCACCAGAATAAACAGGCCATCAACCGCTTTATTGGTTGCGTACTCCGTCAGGTTCGGATTCACTTTCTTCTGAACAAAAGGCACTTTGTTATAAATGTTTACCAGATCAGCGTAGTAGCGCGTTGCGTTATTTTTCTTCAACGTACTGTCGATAATTGGCGAGAATTCAGATACCAGCTGCTGCCCCGACGTTCGGCGCAGATATTGCGTGGCAGCATCATCGGTACCTCGTAAGATGCCAACTGCATCCTGAATACTCATCGACGTAATGGCTTTGACAAAAACAGGCGCTGCCTTCTTGGCGGCATCTTCGGCAGCCCGATTCATGGATAATTCAAACTGATCGACCTGCTTGCTAAAACCAATCTGGCGAAGCTTATTCGCTACGTTCTGTGCTTCGGGTGGAAACGCAATTTTCAGCAGAGGGTTTTTAAAATAACCATCCAGCTTCGATGCCTGAGTTGCTCCATTGTTTACACCAATACGTAGCGCTTCTTTCAAACCCGTGGCAATATCCAGATTAGTCAACCCGCCCGACGTACCCGCCGATGGCTGGGTTACGGCGTCCAGAATCTTGCCAAAGATCCCTCCTGCCGGAGATTTTTGAGGACGGTTAGCCGGTGCGGTTGTATCCCGCCGGGTTGAATCCTGAGCGAAACTGGCCGTACTAAGCGTCAGGGCCAGTAAAGCAGTTATAAGAACCTTTTTGTTCATCATGGTATTAATCAGATTGCCATTTCATAACTGTCATGGCGCTAAATCGTTTTTTCGTACTTTTGACAGAGAAGAATGGACAATGTATAATGAAGGATGAATAATAATTTTCAACGCACTGATAATCAGTAAAATATTTTCTTCTTTCGCCAGTAATTAAGCATCACTGGCAGACCATTGTACCGTTAATATTCTTCATTACCCATTTCCCGTTAAAATGACCAATACCATCCGTGCCGAAGTTATTACCATCGGCGACGAAATCCTGTTCGGACAAATTACGGACACTAATACACAGTGGATTGGTACCGAACTGACTAACATTGGCATCCGTACCGTCCGGAAATCGTCTGTAGGCGATCAGGTTGATGCCATTCTACAGGTCCTGCACGAAGCCCACCAACGCGCCGACGTCATCATCATTACGGGCGGGCTTGGCCCAACCAAAGACGACATCACCAAAAAGACGCTTTGTACGTACTTCGGCGTGGGGATGGTACGTAACCCGGAAGCGCTGGCTTTGGTAACGGGTTTCTTCGCCAAACGCGGCCGCGAAATGACGGACCTCAATCGTGCCCAGGCCGATCTGCCTGCCAATGCTGTGTATATGCAGAACGATTGGGGAACGGCGCCAGGAATGTGGTTTGAGCATGAAGGACGGGTTTACGTATCGTTGCCGGGGGTCCCGTTTGAGATGAAACATCTTATGACGAACCGGATTTTGCCGAAACTGACCGGCCATTTCCAGACGCCCATTATCAAGCACAAAATCATTCGCACCGTTGGCATCGGCGAATCTTTTCTGGCTGAACGTATCGAAGCTTGGGAAGATGCACTCCCCGATCATATCAAGCTCGCGTATTTGCCGAGTTTCGGTGGAGTGAAATTACGCCTGACGGCAACTGGTGATGATAATGCGCAGCTCGACCGCGAACTGGACGAGCAGGTGCAACTGGTGATGCCGCTGATTGAAAAACACGTATTCGGATTCGGTGACGACGAACTTGAAACCGTGGTTGGGAAGTTGTTAAAGGAGAAGCACCTGACGTTGGGCATTGCCGAGAGCTGTACGGGTGGCTACGTATCGTCGCAGATCACTAAAGTGCCGGGTTCATCCGATTATTTCTGGGGAAGCATCGTCAGCTACAGTAATGCTGTTAAGGTCGCGCAGTTGGGCGTTAAGCCCGAAACACTCGAACAGTTTGGCGCTGTAAGCGAGGAAACAATACGGCAGATGGCCGAAGGTGTCCGTCATGCACTCGGTACCGCTATCGGGATTGCAACCAGTGGTATTGCCGGTCCTGACGGTGGTACACCCGACAAACCAGTCGGCACGATCTGGATTGCCTGCGCCACCGATCAGCGAACAGTTACGCGTTTGCTCAAGCTCGGCCAGTACCGCGACCAGAATATACAGCTGACCACAACGTATTTATTGAATATGCTGCGGGAAGAGTTACTTACTTATGAATTATAAATGATGAATGATGAATAATGAGTGGACAGTCCCAATTCATCATTCGTCATTCATCCGCACGGGCGGCCCCGATTCATCATTGAAAAACATGGCTCTCATTGACATGGTAATGCCCAAGATGGGCGAAAGTATAATGGAATGCACGGTCATTACGTGGCTCAAACAGCCCGGTGATCGAATAGAAGCGGATGAGTCGATTCTGGAGGTCGCGACAGACAAAGTTGATACCGAAGTACCGGCTTCCCATAGCGGCATTCTTAAAGAAATTCTGGTGAAGGATGGCGATGTCGTAGCAGTCGGAGCGCCTGTTGCACGTATCGAAACCGAGAAAACGATTGCCAGTGGCGATACACCCAAAACCAGTAGCCCCGTTGAGGATGCGTCCGTTGAAGCGAAGCAATCGCCCAAAGGCATTGGCGACGTAGCGAACGTACCGGCTGACCCAGCTACTCCACAAGAGGTCGAGCCCGTAGAAGCAACGGCCGACGAAGCCACAGCCGCCCATGAGCTGGAAGCCAGTATTGCCGCCATGAGCAGTCGGCCAGCGTCACACGAAAAGACCGTAGCCACATCAGCTGTTACGCTGGCGGGCGATGCACCCGCTTTCGGCAACCGATTTTATTCGCCATTAGTGCTGAATATTGCCAAAGAGGAGAACGTATCGCGCGATGAACTCGACCGCATTCCGGGCTCGGGTGCAGAAAACCGGGTCACGAAAAAAGACATTCTTGCCTACGTCATAGATCGGGCAGAAGGGAGTCTACAGCCCGTTCAGCGCGTCGAGCGTGTGACTCAGCCAGTCAACACGGCCCTTCCTGTTGCGCCCGCCCAGCCATCTGCCGCTGCGCCCCGCTCCCTCAATGGCCAGAATGATATCATTCAGATGGACCGGATGCGGAAGATGATTGCGCAGCGAATGGTCGAGTCGAAGCAGATTTCTCCGCACGTCAGTTCCTTCGTAGAAGCTGATATGACCCCGGTTGTGCAGTGGCGTATGCAGAGCAAAGATCAGTTTAAAAGGCAGACGGGCGAAAACCTGACCTTTACGCCTATTCTGGTTGAAGCGGTTGTGAAAGCCATTAAAGATTTCCCGATGATTAACATCTCGGTGGAAGGCGACACCATTCTGGTTAAAAAGTCGATTAACATTGGTTTGGCCGTAGCATTGCCTAGTGGGAATTTGATCGTACCCGTTATTCATAATGCCGATCAGTATAACCTGGCTGGCCTAACCAGAAAAGTTAATGACCTCAGTAAACGGGCGCGGGAAAATAAGCTCACCGCTGATGATCTGGCCGGTGGTACGTACACAATTTCCAACATTGGTATGTTTGGCAATCTGATGGGTACGCCCATCATTGTACAGCCTCAGGTGGCCATCATGGCCTTTGGCGCTATCGTTAAAAAACCAGCCGTTATCGAAACGCCCCAGGGCGACTTCATCGGCATTCGGCAATTGATGTTCCTCTCCCACTCCTACGACCACCGCGTTGTCGATGGCTCCTTAGGCGGACAATTCGTTCGGCGGGTGGCCGATTACCTAGAAAAATTTGATACAAACCTGAAAATCTGACCGGGATTTTTGTGATTTTTCTGATTACCATGATTTCCTGGCTTTCGCCAAAAGCGGTTGAGAATCAAAGTCAATCCGAAAAATCACAAAAATCCCGGTTCCAATTTATGAAACAACGTATTGCGATTGATATGGATGATGTCATGGCCGACACACATGCCAAGTTTATTAAGTTGTACCTGGAAGGCGACATGCCACGCTACACACTTGAGGAATTGAAGGAAAAATCCTTCCACGAATTATTCGACGAGGATGAATACAAAGCCATCTCACAACGAGTGTATGAACCGGGCTTCTTCCGCGATATTGCGGTGATGGAAGGGGCTCAGGATGTTATTGCCGATCTGATGAAAAAATATGATGTGTTTGTGGCCTCGGCAGCGCAGGAATTCCCAAATTCTCTTCGTGAGAAATGGGATTGGTTACAGGAACATTTTCCCGCGATCTCCTGGCGTAACTATATTTTCCTGGGCGATAAAAGCGTACTGAACACGGACTACCTGATCGATGATCTCCCCGAAATCTTCGCACATTTCAGGGAGAAGGTTTGCTGTTCGACGCCCTCCACAATCGCGATGATAATCAGTATAAACGCGTAAAATCCTGGCAGGACGTAGCAAACGTTTTATTGTAATACGTTTAAAAAAGTGGTGCCGGGTTCTCAAACCCGGCACCACTTTTTTAAACGGAATCAACACAAAAATAAAAGGCCCCGAACGAATAATTCGGGGCCTTTTTATAGCTGTATTTTTTGATTAAGCTTCCGCTTTTTGCTGCTCAACAAATCGGTCGTGTCCAACTTCCTGCTGCGCCTTTTTAGCTTCTGCCGATGGTCGCAATCGCACGATATGCAATTTATGCAGCAGGCCAATAACCGGGTACGTTGGGTCAAATTCAAACCAGCGAGCGCCAAAATTAGCCGCATTCGGACGTTTGTGGTGATTGTTCTGGAACAGTTCGCCCATCATCACTACGTCCAGAATCAGCGAGTTTTTTGATTTATCCTGATTATCGAAGTTAGCGTAACCATATTTATGGCCGCTCCAGTTGATGATCGCGCCATGTACAGGTCCCATTACGAAGTGAACAGGCAACAGAAAGAAAAACGCCCAGTGCATATCCAGGTAGAAAAACGCGAAGATGTAGAACAGGCTATAAAACACTCCCCAACCAGCGCGTGACACCCACGAATCACCAAGTTTTTCGATAAAATTCCACTCCGGGTAATTCCGGTCGAATTGTTTCTCAATTGCCTGTTTACGGTGCAGAACAGCGTTATAGATATTTTTAGTCTGCCACATCATCGTAAAAATGTTTTTCGTATGATGGGGCGAGTGAGGGTCTCTTTCGGTATCACTGAAGGCATGGTGCATCCGATGAAGCACCGCATACGCACGGGGACTCAGGTATGAAGAGCCTTGCGATACGTACGTTAAGGCATAGAAAAACCGCTCCCAAAATTTGCTCATCGAGAACATTTTGTGGGCTGAATAACGGTGTAGAAAAAACGTTTGACAGAACAAAGACAAATACCAGTGCCCAATAAACGCGGCCAGTACGAAAACCACAGTGTTATTTGATTAAAAGGTGTACAAAACTTGTCACTAAGAATATTACTACAAAACTAACGAATTTTTAACGGATTTGGCCTGCTTTCCCCAAATAATACTTTAATTAATTACAGTTGTAGCATACTGTAGCAGATTGGCACCCATTCGCAAGGCCTGTTGCCGTACGGGTTCGGGGTCGTTATAAACGCTCTGATCTTCCCAGCCATTGCCCAGATCGCACTCGAAGCTATAGAAGCAAACGAGCCGCCCCTGATAAATCAACCCGAATCCCTGAGGAGCTTTACCATCATGCTCGTGTACCTTCGGCAATCCGTTCGGGAATTTGAACTTCTGCTGATAGACCGGATGCGTAAACGGCAGTTCGACAAACGACAATTCCGGAAAAACTTTTTTCATCTCGCGCCGGATAAATTTATCCAGCCCGTAATTGTCATCGATATGCAGGAAACCGCCCGACATCAGATACCGGCGCATATTCTGAACTTCGGCATCGCTGAACGTAACGTTGCCGTGTCCGGTCATGTGCACGAACGGATACCCAAAAATATCGGGGCTACCAGCCTCCACAATGTCTTCCTCGGGAAAGATGTTCATGCGCAGGTTGGCATTGGCAAACTTAATCAGGTTAGGCAGGGAAGTTTTATTGGCATACCAATCGCCCCCACCATTGTATTTCAGCTTGGCAATTTTATAGGCATACGGGCCCTGGGCAATGGCTAATGAGGCATGGATAACGAAGAGTGTAATCAATAATCTTTTCATACATTCAGGAAGTTTAAATACTGACAGGCAGTCAGGGCAGCCGTTTCCGTACGTAGTCGATTCGTGCCGAGCGTTACCATCTGAAAACCAGCGGCAATGGCCTGCTGAATTTCTTTATCCGAAAAATCACCCTCCGGTCCAATCAACACGACGTACCGACCCATTGCAGTAGCCGCTCTTGCTAAGTTAACAGGTGGAGCGTCATCAGGCAAATCCATGCCGGGCAAGTGAGCTATAAACCGTTGTTCATCATTTACTGTTTTCAATAATTCGCTAAATGAAAGCGCATCGTCCAGTTGAGGCAGAAACGATTGCAGCGATTGTTTCATAGCCGCTACAGCAATCTTTTCCAGCCGTTCCAGTTTAAGCACCCGACGCTCGGAATGTTGCCCAAAAAAGAAACTAATTCGCTCAATGCCAATCTCCACGGCTTTTTCAATAAACCATTCAATTCGGTCGAGATTTTTGGTTGGCGCTACGCATATACGGATGGAAAACGGGCGGGTGGGCGTTGTTTGCGTATCCGTTACTCTGAATCCACACCGACGAGCATCGGCTACCGTAATAACGGCAGAATAGCGGTTTCCGTGCCCATCCGTAACAGCAATCGGGTCACCCACTCCCAGCCGTAATGTTTTGACGGCATGGCGTGAATCATCTTCACTGAGAACTAAGCCCGGCGTGGATTCGCCTACGCCGGAGGAAGGCAGGTTCGGTTGAAAAAATAAATGCATTTGTAAAAGTAAATACTCAACCCGTCGGGCCTATCATTTACCCGCAACATCCGACCAGAGCCAGCGTAACGATTCCGGTAAGATGGACCCGCCATGTTTGCCATTGTGACCACCCGTACCGCCCACGAATTTGTACTCGTACTTGCTGTATTTGAGGGCCGCTTCCATTTCCTGATTGGCCAGCCACCAGTTCCCATGCTGGTTGTCGAGATCGCTGTTGCCATCCTGTAAGAAGACTTTAATCGATCGTTTAGCCGCTTTCCGAATCAATGATGGATACACGTAGCCGCCTTTTATGTTGGTGAAACTCCCGATATGGCTCAGTACTTTATGAAATTGATCCGAGCGCTGCCAGGCTACCGTGAACGCACAAATGCCGCCCGACGAAAGACCGCAGACGGCTCGCATCTGGGGCGAATCGGCTAGTTTGTATTTCCTGCTAAGTTCAGGAATAAGCTCTTCCAGCAGCAAACGGGCGTACTGATTGGTGAGAGTGTCGTACTCAAAACTGCGATTATCTGCCCTGAACGGGTCTTTCGGCAATTCCTCTCCATGCTGGCCTGGGTTGATAAACAGGCCAATGGTTACGGGCATGGCTTTCTGATGAATCAGGTTATCGAACACGATTGGTACCCGAAAATCGCCATCTTCCTTTACGTAGGTATGGCCATCCTGAAAAACCATCAACGCAGCCGGATTCTGTGGATTATACTGAGCAGGCACATACACGTAGTACTCGCGAATGGTGTTCGGAAAAACTTTACTTTTCCAGACAGACTTCGTCACTTCACCCTTAGGTACACCCGCTTGCCGCTGCGAGTCGGGGCCATAGGTTAGCATTTCACTACTGGGGTTCTGTTGAGCCTGAACCCAACGGGTACCGACCGAAAATGCACTAATAATCAGACAGATTAGTAGACCGTGTTTCATATCAGATAAAGAGATTAACTACCCAATCCTACCGACCTAATCTGATAGCAAAGGAACCCACCCCGCCATTTTTTTGTAATTTTGCGGGATACGTCTTTTACTGTGAAAAAAGTTGCCTTTTATACGCTCGGCTGCAAACTGAACTTCTCCGAAACCTCAACCCTCGCCCGTCTGATGGAACAGCACGGCTATGAGCGGGTGGAGTTCAACCAGCAGCCCGACATTTTCATCATCAACACCTGCTCCGTTACGGACAATGCTGACAAAAAATGCCGGAAAATTGTCCGTGAAGCGCAGAAAATTAACCCCGATGGTTACGTTGCCATTCTGGGCTGCTACGCTCAGCTGAAACCCAAAGAAATTTCGGAGATTCCGGGTGTGGATGCCGTTTTGGGAGCCTCGGAGAAATTTCGGCTGCATGAGCTGATGCCTACGTTTATAAAAGTGCCAGCCGGTCAGCCAGCGCAGGTGTTCAACTCACCCATTGAAGATGCCATTGAGTACCACGCTTCGTATTCGCTCAACGACCGTACCCGCACATTCCTGAAAGTGCAGGATGGCTGCGATTACCCCTGCGCCTACTGTACAATCCCACTGGCACGTGGCAAGAGCCGTTCCGACACGGTTGCCAACGTAGTAAAAGCCGCTCAGGAAATTGCCGAACGGGGTGTGAAAGAGATTGTGCTTACAGGCGTCAACATTGGCGATTTTGGTTTGGTCGATGGGACCGGGCTGGCGACACAGCGGCAGTCAACCTTTCTTGAGCTGATCCAGGCGCTGGATGAAGTTGAAGGCATTGAACGGTTCCGCATTTCGAGTATAGAACCCAACTTACTAACCGATGAGATTATTGCGTTTGTAGCCCAGTCGAAACGGTTCGTACCGCATTTCCATGTACCGCTGCAATCGGGTAGCAATCGGGTGTTGGGATTAATGCGTCGGCGTTACAAGCGCGAGCTTTATGCCGACCGTGTTCAGAAAATCAAGGAATTAATGCCTCATGCCTGCATTGGCGTGGACGTGATCGTAGGGCACCCCGGCGAAACCGATGAGTTATTTAAAGAAACGTATCAGTTCCTCAATGAACTGCCAGTTTCGTACCTGCACGTGTTCACCTACTCAGAACGACCCAACACTACGGCCCTGACGATCAAGCCGGTTGTGCCGGCTCATGTGCGGGCTGAACGTTCGAAAATGCTGCACATTCTGTCGGATAAAAAACGCCGTGCTTTCTACGACTCACAGGTTGGGCGTTCGGCGACGGTGCTGTTTGAAGAAGATGTTGAAGACGGACGGATGCAGGGCTTTACCGAAAACTACGTCCGGGTAGTGGCTCAGTACGATCCGCTACTCATCAACGAAACGATGCCCGTACGACTGACTGCGATAAATGCGGCTGGGCTGATGGAAGTACGTGAAGTCGAGCCTGAGCTGGAGCATCAATAGAGAATGGCTTCCCTGAAAGTTCGCTGAAAACAGTTTCCTTGATATAACAGAGTCGGGTTTGAGAACCCGACCTCACCATCTATGCTAAAAAAGTGAAGTCGGGTTCTCAAACCCGACTTCACTTTTTTAGTGTTTTTAAGCTGAACGTAGCGGCAATCAGCCAAACGTGCCGACTACGCCGGTGTCTTTCCAGCTTTTCGATGAAGCGGATTCGAGAACGGCTTCGCACACTTTCTGGGTGGCCAGCGAATCTTTAAAATCGGGATGGCAGGGTTTCCCCGTTTCCAGACTCTTCAGAAAATCAGCTACCTGATGGACAAAGCTGTGTTCGTAGCCAATACCCAGACCGGGAACCCACCATTTGTCCATATACGGCTGATCGCCATCGGTTACGTGAATTGAGCGCCATCCCCGTACAATCGACTCATCAGCATGATCGAAGTACTCAAGTCGGTTCAGATCGTGCAGATCCCAGCGGATTGATGCGTGCTCACCATTGATTTCAAACGTATACAGAGCTTTATGTCCCCGAGCGTAACGCGTCGATTCAAACAAACCCAGTGAGCCGTTTTCGAAATGGCAATGGAAAATACAGGCATCGTCAATACCCACTGGCTGCACTTTACCCGTTACGGCGTGTAAGCGCTCTTTAACGAACGTTTCTGTTACGGCCGATACGTCTGTAATGGCTCCGTTGATCCACATAGCGGTGTCGATGCAGTGGGCCAGCAGATCGCCCGTTACGCCCGACCCTGCGGCTTCAACGTCCATCCGCCAGGTGCCGGTCCCTCCCTGCGGAACGTCGGCACTGATGGTCCAGTCTTGTAGGAAGTTGGCCCGGTAATGGAAAATTTTCCCAAGTTTACCCGAATCAACGATCTGCTTGGCCAGCGAAACGGCCGGAATACGTCGGTAGTTGTACCAGACAGTGGTGTTTACGCCAGCCTTTTCAGCGGCCTCGACCATCTTCTGACCTTCTTCAACATTACGGGCCAGTGGCTTTTCGCAGAGAATCATCTTACCAGCAGCGGCAGCGGCAATGGCAATCTCGGCATGCGTATCGTTGGGCGTACAAATATCGACAGCATCGATATCATCCCGCGCTACAAGCGCTTTCCAGTCGGTCTCAATGGATTCGTATCCCCACTGGTCGGCAAAGGCCTGCACTTTTTCGGCGTTACGTGAACAAACCGCTTTCAGTACGGGGGTGTATTCGAGTTCAGGAAAAAAATTCGGTACGCGGTTATACCCGTTGGAGTGAGTACGGCCCATAAACCCGGTACCGATTAAGCCAATTCGTAATTCTTTTTTTGTTGCCATGTTTCAAAGTAGTTCGCGGTTGGTGACTAGTAAACTGCTGCCAGACCCCTAACCTCTATTTTTCTGCTTCGTACCAGCCGTGTTGCTGACGAACTTTAATCATAGTAGCCAGAATGTCGTTCCAGGTTTGCTGACTGGTCATCACGCTATTGGGGAACATACAGCCATCCCAGCAAATGTGTTTGAAGGCTTTGGTGAGTTGCCCGTTTTCGTCGCGCAGCCAGTAACCCGCATCATGAACCACATCGAGTTTACCATTCGGGTCCAGCGCCTGACAGTGCCGACCCGTTTTGTCGTGTGAACCGGACCCAAACACCGTACCGTCATTCTGGGCGACGTGAAAATCAATAGTCCACGGACGTAGTGCGTTTGTCAGGGTACGTAGTGCTTCGCTCAGGGCTTTGCGATCACTCCAGTCAAAGTCGGGAGGGAGGATGCGGTCCTGTTCACGGTTATAGCCCATCGTGTATAGGAGCGTGTGCGCCATATCGGCCTGAAAACCCATATTCGGGCGATCAACAGCCTCCAGCGTTTCGAGCATGGTTTTCCAGCTGTGCATGCCCCCCAGCAGATTTCGCCCTCGGCAGCCAGCTTTTCGCCGTAATCAGCCGCTACGTCGCAGGCTTCCTGGAAGGTTTGGACGATCAGTTTGGAATTTCCGGTTGGATCAGCATCCCATTCCGTTGGCGAACTCGCCGAATCAATCCGAACAACGCCACTAGGCCGAATACCTAGCTCACTAAGCTTTTGACCGATATGGCAGGATTTACGGACCATCTCAACGAACTGAGCACGCTGCTCTTTCGTGCCCATTGCAGGCCCACCCCAGATTGGCGCGACCAGTGAGCCAATTTTCAGATCGAATCCCCCTACTTTATCGGCTAATCGTTTTATATCGTCGTCCGACATGTTAATGTCGAGGTGTTCGAAAAGTGCCAGATCGACACCATCGAACTTAACCCCACCGACATCAGCCGCAGCGGTCATTTCCAGCATGGTATCAAATGGAACGACGGGTTCAGAGTCAGGCCCTTTTCCGACTACACCCGGCCACATCGCGTTGTGCAGCTTCGGATAATTATTCTCGTTCATGAAGGTATTATGGTTTAAGGTATTTTTTTGCGCGTTCGGTTTTAAGAAACCTCACTTGCCAGATGGAAGCATCTGACATCACTTTTAAGCATTGGACCTCACTCGATTTACAACACCAGATCAGGGTTAGCCGGACCGAAGTGTTTGAGCATAACGATCGGATCAGTTGTCGATAGGTTAGTAATGACAACGCCTTCCATAGCCGCTTTTTCACTCACAAAAAACTCGTCGTTGGTCAGTTGTCCGTAACGGATCATGGTTGGTGTTTCGATATCCCAGTCGCCCATTTTACCGTGTCCCTGCATCATAATCAGGCCATAGGCGGCACTATCTTTAATCGTTACGGTCTGCCCCGGAAAAACGGTTAGTTCTTTGGCGCTGAACGCTTCATTTTTATAACAAACCCAGACTTCGCTATACCCTTCCGTTTGTATGTTCTCATGCACCGGCTTTGGACGCATAAACCGGTTGGCCATCATCTGCGGGTCGGTGTTCAGTTCCCAGTCGATGGCTTCCATGAGCTGATCATAATCGCCGATACGGTCTTTTGGCGTACCATTCCAGAGCAGTTCTTCCGGAATGATTGCTTCGTTTACCAGCGACTGATACATGGCGAAAACGTCGGAGGCTTTCTGTGGCTCGTAGGTGCACAGGCTTCCCGGTGCGTGAAGGAGTCCGGGCGGTACGTCCCAGCCGGTACCGGGCTCAAGCCGGTAAGCCGATGAGTAGTTCGTAATTTTATTGTCGCCTTTGGTGAAGTTCATCAGACACTCCTTGATCTGTTCTTTGGTCGTGCCGGGCGCAATGCCGATGAATGTGTATGGAAAATCGCCACCGTGATTATTAACCTGCGGGGGAAATAATAGGCTTCGGGTTTGCCCAACTGACCGATCAGAGCCGCCTGTTCGTCGTTATGGTGCAAGTGATGCGGCAGCGGTCCCATGTTGTCGAAAAATTTGGAATACATCGGCCAGCCTTTGTATTCATTCCACAGCCGGTCGCCTATCAGCTCTCCTTTTAGCTCCTCAACGGCATCTTTCAGTAGAAACTGGTGCTCTTTTCCGTCTTCGTCCGTGAATACAATATGACTTAACCCTTCGTTTTCACCCGTCAGTGGGCCATTTTTAGCCGGTGTGGTTGAGGAGAACCAGCGTTCGTCAATACCGCCCCGTTCACCACCTAATACGTAATAATCGTCGGGGTGCAGTTTGATACGACGGCCGGGTACACAGAATGACCGGGGTACCCAGGTGGGAGTAAGCCGCAAAATGCCTTTTCCCTGTTCTAAAGCCTTCTCGGCCAGACTAAGTGTTGAGGTTGTTTCCATGAGGTTTTTTTACTCAGCTATGTTCACTAAAAAACTCTTTTACCTTTTTGCCCCCAACCCCCTGAAGGGGACTCAAATTGGCCTCTAAAATAAGCTAAGTCCCCTTCAGGGGGTTGGGGGTAATTACTACACACTTAAAAAATTCTCGATTTCCTGCTCATTCGTCAGTATTTCCAGTTCCAGATCATACGTTCGGGTTTCTCCTGGTTCGAGAAACAGGAGTTCATGCTGCTCACGGGCTTTAGCTTGCCCAATGAGGGGATTTGTGGCCGGTTCGAGGCCCGTTACGTATTCGCCTTTACCCCAGTGCTGCCAGTTAATGAACCAGGGCAGTTGGTCTTTCCGAAACCTTAGCGCCAGCGCCACACCGATTTTTGCATTATGAAGGCCAACTGTACACAAGCCCGAGTTATCGGGGATGATGTCCACCGAAGCTACGGCTTCTCCCGTACCGCTGTGGTCGTCTAATGGAGCCGGGCACTTTTTAAACGAGTTGTTCTGGTTGAAAATCCGGTCATTGATGCCCCCTTCACGCGCCTGCCAGGGACCGTTCCAGACGATATCGGTTCCTTCATCGACCAGTGGCCAGCCAAAATTGAAGTGATATAGCAGCATGTGCGGTGCCGACGTATTGCCCCGGTTGGTGACTTCGTCGTGGATTCGGATTACGGGTTGACCAAGCGTGCCGGAAATGGTCCGCTTCAGTTCCAGCCTGGGGCCAAAAATGGTCGTTTCCTTCATTCGCCCGGTAATGCCCATTTCCAGATTACCGACCATCGGATCGGGCTGGAGAATGGATTCAATTTCGGCGGAAATGTTGCTGATCTTTCCGTGTAATCCACGTTCGCCGTAGGCATCCTGCTCCGGACCACCCACATGCGAGAGTCCGCAGGTGGTGAGCAGACCCCCACCAAAGGTTCGGAGCCAGTCAGCGCCCCGGTCCGAAAAAGGTTCGGGAGCTGTAACGCCGGTATGACTCAGCCAGGCCAGGCTATGCTGGTTGTAAAAAGCATCGGCAATGTCCATCGCCCGATCAAGAACCAGCTTGATGCGCAAACCGGCGCCGGTATTGATCCAGGCGATTCGGCTGCCTCGCCCGGGGCCATTGTCTAGTACGGAGGTTTCAATTCCACCGATCTGTGCCGTATTCGATAGTTTATTATGCCAGGGTTGTGGTGTCAAAACTGATTTATTTATTGACCCCTAAATCCCCTGAAGGGGACTTAACATTGTATTGTAATAAGTGCCTTTTAGGGGAGTCAGGGGTGAGCTAATTACTATTGCTTGATCATCAAATTCCGGTATTGCACCTTCATGGGTGGGCCAACGTGTACCTGAACGCCCAGTAACCCTTTCGATTTGCCGTTAACGGTGTCGTCATCGGTTACGTCGCTCATGAGTACGTCATTGATGTAATGCTGAAGATGATTGCCTTTAATGACCAGATGAAACGTATTCCAGTCGTTCGATTTGATCAGTGTTTTGAGCGAGTCCGAACTGCCGAGTGAACCGACCACCTGCATACCTGTCCAGGCATTCCGGCTCACCTTCGACCGAATCGCGTCCGGTGTATTTTCGCCTGTGTACGGTCCAATCACCGTTTTCTGGCCACGGTACGCCAGGGTTGTCCGCTTACGTTCTTCGTAATTCTGCCCGGTGTAGCTGTTTTTTCCGTCGATGTCGGCCTGATAGCCTCTCAATGCGTGCGGTACGTCCGTTAATTTATCGCTCCGGTAGTTGATTCCCGAGTTGCCCGCTTCTGTGATTTTAAATTCGCCTTTTAATTCAAAATCACCGGGTTCACCGCCTTGCCAGATAATGAAGTTATTGGTTTTTAGCAACGTAGCGGGTGTTATTTCTCCTGTCAGGCAGCCATCTTCAACTTTCCAGTACGTCGGATCGCCCTCCCAGCCGTTGAGAGTTTTCCCATCGAATATCGCTACGTATCCATCTTTTTTACTTTTCTTACCCTGACCTACGCAGGAGGTTTCGATACCACCCGTCAGTACAACCGCCAGGATAAGCCCCAGCGGAAGGAATGTATTCTTCATATTTCTCAGCATCTTCGTTTCAATTTGGTCAGTTCGCTTCCCTGTCATTAGTCATTGGTGATTGGTCATTAGTCATCAGTTACTACACAACATATTGCCCAATGACCAATGACTAATTACCATTACTTACCACCTGCTTTGTAGACTTCGTTGTTCTGGTTACCGCCCGACTTCAGGTAGGCAACTAAATCTCTTAGTTCATCCGGGTTCAGGCTGTTGATCAGACCAGGCAGCATTACCGATTCAGTCGAAAACTTCTTGGACGTTACGTCCTTCTTCGCAATTTTCCGAAGCTGATCCGGTGCAAATGGGTTCTGAGAGATGGAGTAGGTCGTTTTATCCTCGTTGACTAAGCGACCCAGCACCGACTGACCATTTTTGAGGTAGAAGATGGTTGATGCATACTGATCAGAAACCGTTTTGTTCGGGTTAATAATCGCATCGAGAATGTCCTTGTTCGAGAAGCGGGTTCCGAGGCTGAGTCAGGTCGGGACCTATATCGCCACCCTGTCCACCCATCGAGTGGCAACGGCTGCAGAGAATAGCCGAGTAGATTTTTTTACCTGTCTCAAAATCCCGGTTTTTCATACCAGTGTCAACCGCAGCAACCGCATTCTCCAGCATCCAACGACGGCCCGGCCCTTTGGGCGCGTAGTCGGTCGCGATGTCGTTTCCTGAGCTGGTCAGCAAGTCGGCACCCGACATCTTGTTATATTTATCAAACTGCTCTTTCGGCACATGATTCAGCGCCAGCTTGCGAGCTTTGTCAATAAACCCGATGTAGCTCCGGCCGCCCTGGTATTTAAACGCATTGGCAAACCAGGCAAAGTATTTATCCCGGAGTTCAGGAGTCCAGCCGTTTTTTGCGCTGCTCAGCATGGTAGCGTAATACGTCTGCTGAGCAGGTGGTAATTTTTCAAGCATCTTGGCAATATCCAGACCGTATTGTGGATTCCTCAGGATGAGGTCGCTCGATGCCGTTACCGTTTCGCCACCAACAGGGCCTGAATCTTCATTTTTCTTATCCAGCAGGGCAAGCGTCCGGTCGACCACACCCGGTGCTTCGAGCGTAATCAGCAGTTTGCTGTAAGCGCGGTTCAATACTGCTGATTTAGCCGGATAACGCGGATTCAGATACGCTATAACTTTCTCTCTATCGGCTCCTTCGGCTACACCTGTGCGGGTGAAAACCAGTTCAATAGCCCGCATTACGTCCAGCTGTTGCTGTTCAGAAAGAGGATCTAATTTTATCTTCAGCAACGTGTTCAGCATCTGACTTTTCAGCGATGGATCGCCGTGGTGCGTCAGGGCAATGATAGCATACGTAGCACGGACCGGGTCGGTTTCGGCCAGCGCTTTTTCCTGCCACTGACTAACGGGCTGATGCTCTACGGCAACGCGGGCAGCGTACCGAATAAACCGATCGGCATGGTTCAGATAAGGCCAGGCAGCATTGACAGCACCGGCCATGGGCTCGCCGTGGTATTTCTCCAGATCGGTTCTGATTTTATGTTCAGCCGTGAGCGCAGGTGCCTGTGTAGTGGGTGCCGAGGCTTCACTACCCGTGTAAGTAACCCGATACAGATCCGATTCCAGCCGACGACCGCCCGTCAGGAAATAAACCGCACCATCCGGCCCAACCAGCCCATCCGTAAGCGGTAGTGGTGAGCCAGAAATAAACTCTTCGGCCGTAGCGCTGTACGACGACCCTTTTGGCTGTAAATGAACGGCATACATAATACCGAAACTCCAGTCGAAGGCATAGATCGCTTTCTGATACTTCTGAGGAAACCGTGCTCCTCTACCGGCGAAAACGCCCGTTGGCGACCCCTGGCCCATATTCAGAACAGCCGGTAAACAATCGGCAAAGGTAGGCGACCAGTTACTGGCGGCAGTACGCCAGCCAAATTCGGCTCCGCTGGTGATGTGGCAGATACGGGTTGGTTTATACCAGGGCAAACCAAAATCCCATTCCATATCTGAATCATAACCGATTACATCACCGGCATCATTAAAGGCAAAGTCGAACGTATTACGGAAGCCTGCACCTACCAATTCCCATTTTTGCCCGTCTGGGTCAAGTTTAGCCAGCCAGCCGCCCGGTGCCATCCGATCCGTTGCGTGGCCTCTGGGGTCTTTAATAGCCGGAAACAGGTTGTCTTCTTTCCAGACAGGTGGCAGCCGATACGCATCCATTTTTGGTACGTCGGTAAAATTACCGCACATTACATACAGCGATTTTTTATCGGGCGACAGAACAATGCTGTGTGGGCCATGCTCTCCTTCGCCTTTTAGCGAACGTAACAAGGTCACTTTATCATATTGATCATCACCGTTTGTGTCCTGCAGACGATACAGACCGCTTCCTTTTCCAAAGTCTTTATTTTCACGGTTGTTTACCATGACATACAAGCTATTGAAGGCATACAGTAAGCCCTGTGCATAGCCCATGCCCACTTTGGCACCGTCTGTTGTCTGTCCGTTCTCCAGCGGAATGTTCAGTTTTTCAACTTTAGGTTTTTCCGATCCTGAGCCAACAGGCGGCAATGTTAGCCGATACAGAAACCCATATTGATCCGACGTAATCATCCGGCCTTTGTCGTCGAAAGCCATTGATACCCACGAACCCTGACCGTTTTCGGAAGGGCTATATAAATGGTCGGCTTTAAAACCGGGCAGAAGCTTCAATTTGTCCACTCTAGGATCACTTGGGCCCGTTTTGACGGATGCTGCCTCCTGCATATTAATCCAGGAGGTGCCGACAAGAACAAGGGCCGCAACCGCTAATCCGAGTTTAGCAACGTTGAATTGAGAAAACATAGTAGTTCTTAGATAAAGGTTTACTAAATAATTCCGATACCTGCCGAAATGGGTTCAGTCGGTACCAAGTTGAAGGTTGTAGTCTGTTAGTAAGAGACGAATGCCCGGTAAATTCTACTGATTAAACGGATAAACTCTCCCTAAACGTACCAGCTACGGCGATTGGCAGGTTTTGTAGCAAAACCACGTATTCCTCACGGAAAGACGGGACTATTTTTATAATGGATAAAGCAAATGCAGCAACTCGCAGAGTATGGTGGTGTGGTGTCGGACGGTTGGCCGCAGCCGTTCTCAAACCCGACACCACATCACCGGCACGATCAGAAATTTGGGGTTAATGCAGCTTCTACCGCAGGCAGACCATAATAATCATCCAGTACGGTAAAGGCGTTTGGTGGCGGAACAGCGCCGGCCGGGAAATAATACGCGGCTGGATTAGCTTTTACTTTCGCTCCGTAAGCACCAATAATTTCCTTCACACGACCCGTTCTGGTCAGATCGAACCAGCGTTTGTTTTCAAAAGCCAGTTCCACGCGCCGTTCTTTGAAAATGGCTTCCCGCATATCAGCCTGCGACGATGCTGTTGTAGCCGCCAGGCCAGCCCGTGCCCGAACCTGATTCAGATACGTAGCAGCTTCGGCGGTTTTACCCTGCTCATTCAGCGATTCGGCCATAAATAACAGTACTTCGGCATAGCGATACACAGGCCAGTTCTGCCCCGTATTCTGGTTCAGTGAGTGTTGACGGGCGTATTTCTTGATGTACGGATACGTTTTATCAGCCCGTTGGCTACCACTTAACTTCACATAGCCGATGGAAATATCCAGTCGTTTATCGCCGGGTTCGTAAGCCGCAATAAGATCCGGTGTTGGAATGTTATTGCTCTCCTGCGATGTAGGCTGCGGGTTCGACGTACCAACAATAGGAGCGATTTCAGCAGCGGTGATCGGCGAAGGTATAAACCTGTATATCTGGTTTCCGTTGTATCCAGCCGACCCTTCCATATACTGAATTTCAAACACCGACTCAGAATTGTTCTTGTTGGTGCTGGTAAAAGAGAAAGCGTTGTTGTAATCAGGCTGGAGCGTATAGCCGTCGTTGGTTATAATACTTCTCAGCGGTGCTTCGGCCTGCGCCCATTTCTTTTGCGTAATGTATAAGTTCGCCAGCAGGGTTTTAGCCGCTCCCGACGTAGCGCGTCCAGGTTCCTGCGTGGCTTTGTTAGGCAAAGCTGTGCTGGCTGCCGTCGCATCTTTCTCGATCTGCGCATAAATTTCCTCCGTTGATGACAACGGCAATGCAGCATCTGCCCGTCCGGTAATAGGCGTTAAATGCAGCGGCACTTTACCAAACAAACGTACCAGATCGAAGTAAGCAAACGCTCTCAGAAACAGCGCCTGTCCTTTGAGGTTGTTCTTAACCGCTTCCGTACTGAATGTAATCCCGTCGATCAGGCTCAGGATCTGATTAGCACGGGCAATGATCACATAATTCAGTCGGTACTGGACCAGTACGTTATCATTGGCCGTTACGCCATTGGCCGTCGGAACCGCAAAATCAGCCACGTTTTCGGTTGGGTCAACCGCGCCGTAAAGCGGATTACGAGCGTAGTACGTGTTGTCGGAGTGCATTTCCTCGAGAACCCAGGCCCGCTCGTTATACATCTGCCGGAACGGTACGTATGCGCCATTAACTGCCTGCTGAAAATCGGCTTCGGTCTTGAAAAAGGTTGCTGAGCTCAGTGCTGTTTCAGGCACTACAGTCAGAAAATCTTTTGAGCAGCCGGCCAGTGCTATCGCCAGGAGTCCGGTTGCTATATATTTTCTTTTCATAAGAGACAAGTTTTTAAAATTTGGTATTGGCTATTCTTTCTGCCAATGGATTGACCAATGTTTTAGAAATTCAGGTTAACACCAAGCGTATACGTACGTGGAACGGGGTAGTTCGAAAAATCAACACCCTGGCTCAAATTCCCGCCATCACCATCGCCAGTGCCATTGCCGCTGGTTTCTGGATTTGGTCCACCCCAGTACTTCGTGAAGATGTAAACCTGCTGAGCGGATGCATACACGCGGGCTGACTTGAAGAGCTTGTTCACCGCCCCAATGTTATAGCCCAGCGTTATGTTTTTGATGGTAAAGAACGATGCGTCGGCCAGAAACTGCGTACTGTTCCAGTCGCGCTCGATACCGGTGTAGTTTCCACCATTGTTTGTCGCGCCAAACTGACCCTTACCAGGTGTTATCACGTTGGTGGCAACACCAACCCCGTTTACAATTGCATTCTGAACCCGGAAACGGTCTTTTACGCCTTCAACCATGTTGAACACGGCATCCAGGTTAGCCGTGCTGTACAAGTGACGAACCCACAACTGATTTCCGTATGAGCCAGAGCCTGTAATTGAGAAATCGAAGTTACCGTACTTTAAATCGTTGGTAATCCCGTACGTAAATTTCGGGAAGGGGTTGCCGATGATTGTGCGGTCGTCCGCATCGCCACCGTAAGTAATCACCCCATCGCCATTAACGTCTTTCATTTTGATGGTACCAATCGCCGAACGGCCCGGAATAATGGGAGAGGTTCTAAGCTCTTCCGCACTCTGATAATACCCTTCTTTAACCAGGCCATAGAACTGACCAAACGGCTTGCCAACCTGCGTAATGTGGAATGAACCATACACCCGGTCGATTCCCGGCGCCAGCGAAACAACCTGGTTCCGGTTGAAGGAGATGTTGGCGTTGGTTGTCCATTTCAGTCTGCCCGTCGTGTTTTTGGTGGTCAGCGAGAACTCATGCCCCCAGAACTTAATTTCTCCAA
Organism: Spirosoma sp. KNUC1025; assembly: GCF_045160025.1. Taxonomy (GTDB): domain Bacteria; phylum Bacteroidota; class Bacteroidia; order Cytophagales; family Spirosomataceae; genus Spirosoma. Next base: position 3,096,714 of record NZ_CP087139.1, on the reverse strand, counting down.
TGTTGTCACTGAAATTGGTGAAACCCGACTCCTGCGGAATCTGCACCTGGTACAATAGATTTGTGGTGCGCTTGGTATAAAAATCGTAGATAAACTGGATGCGGTCGTTAAACAGCCCCAGGTCCAGCCCCATATCGAACTGCCTGGTGGTTTCCCAGCCCAGGTTTGGGTTTGCCAGTGAGGTAACCACAGCGCCTGTCGCTACGTTACTGCCAAAAACCGCGTTGGTGGTATTGTTTACCAGCGCGTACGACGTATAGTTACCAATGTTGTTGTTACCGATTACGCCATAGCTAGCCCGAACTTTAGCAAACGAAACAGGCATCACTGTTTTCATGAAGTTCTCATCGGAAACAACCCAGCCAACCGAAGCGGATGGGAACGTACCGAACTGGTTGTTGGCGCCAAAGCGGGATGAACCATCTGCCCGAACAGCCGCCGTAAACAGGTATTTGCCTTTGTAATTATACGTCAGACGAGACAGGTAAGAGGTCAGTGCCCACTGGTTGATACCATTTTGTGTACCGCCCCGGTTTATGTTGAGCGCACCCTGAATTGTTGGCAGCCGGTCATCGGCGTACGTATCGGCCTGGATACGGCTGAATTCCTGCCGATACCACTGGTTTGTAAAACCAGCCAGCAGTTCGAAGTTGTGGTCGTTGAAGCTACGGCTGTAGGTTGCCAGGTTTTCGTTCAGCCAGGATGTGTTCTCCAGTCCCTGACGAATTGAAACGGCTGTAGTTGGAATCGGTACGTTAATCGCGCTGGTGGCCGTCGACGGGTTGAAGAAGAAGAACTTCGTGTTTTGGTACTCGATGTTCATCGTCGACCGGAGCGTTAACCCTGTTATTGGTCGATACTGAATATAAGCGTTCGCCAGCAGGTTTGTATTTTTGGTTTCGTTGACCAGTTCGGTGGCAGCACGTACCCAGTTCGGATACTGGAAGATGTTACCCGTACTGGCCGGAAACTGGTTGAACTTGGTCAGCTGGCCATTCGCATCGTAAATCGGCATAACCGGCCATGTATGCAGCGCGTTGAACAGAATCCCGGTACCCCGGTCACCGTCGGTTCGGGGTGTATTGTCAAACACATACGAAGGCGCTACGTTAAAGCCCACCGTTACCCGATCCGATATATTGTAGTTTGAATTCAGGCGCAGCGAGTACCGTTTGTATTTGTTGTTCAGTACTACCCCATCCTGATTGAAGATACCGGCTACCAGCGACGTATTTGCCTTGCCTGTGTTGTTCGAAACACTCAAGTTATAGCTCTGAATGGGCGCTTCGCGAAGCAATGCATCGTACCAGTCGTTGTTTTTTCCCTCATACTGCGATGGATTCTGAAACTCAGCCGGTACGGGCTGCAACTGATCTTCGTAATATTCTTTCTTAAACTGAGCGAATTCGACAGCGTTCAGCATTTTCACCCGGCCCCGCATGGGTACTTTCTGTATGCCCGCATAGGCGCTGAAACTGATGTTGGTCTGACCAGGCTTGCCTTTCTTCGTCGTGATCAGCACGACACCGTTGGCTGCCCGCGAACCGTAAAGCGACGTAGAAGCGGCATCTTTCAGAACCGACAGATCTTCAATTTCATCCGGATTGAGCTGGGCGATGTTTCCTGTTATCGGAAACCCATCAATTACGTAAAGCGGGTCACTACCGGCCGAAACCGACACCTGACCGCGGATACGGATGCTTATCCCCTGCCCCGGTTTGCCGGTTGCCTGGTTGATCTGCACGCCCGCCAGACGCCCCTGTAGTTTCTGGCCGATCTGCGAAACCGGCAAGTCTTTGATTTCCTGCGCGCTTACCGTCTGCACGGCTCCCGTTACTTCTTTTTTCAGCTGGCTACCGTACCCAACCACAACCACTTCATTCAGGGTTTGGTCGCCGGCAGTCAACGAAACATTCAGTGTTGTTTTTCCGGCCAAAGCCACTTCTTTGCTTTGATAACCGACAAAGCTAAATACCAGTACGGCCTGTGGATTTGGTACCATAATCTGATAATTACCCTGCTCATCAGTATTGGTACCTTTTGTACTACCTTTCACAATGACGCTTACACCGGGAAGGCCATTCCCTTTTTCATCGAGTACCTGTCCTGTCACCCTGGTGTCGGCCATTGGCGCCTTCACGATTCGTTCTGTACCGGTACTGTGCATCGCTAATAATTGTCCAGAGGCCGGTGCACCTCTTTTCTGCAAGATTGTCTGCGCACCCTGAGCTAAACCTGGGACTACGCCTGCCATCATACTTAGCGCAGCTAGCTGATAGAGTCTTTTCATGGATTGTAAGAGTAAGAGATAGGACTTAAGGAATGGACTGACTCCAAAAAAAGCCAATCGACTAGCCAAATATTACCAGCTTTGTACCGGTAACTTTCCCATACATACCCAACTTTGGCATTATTTGAGTAAAATTCTTGGAATTTTCAATATAAAAGCCGCAAGACGGGATTCGTGTAAAATCGACACTTTTTTAGAAGTCCTACCTTACCGGACTGATTAATTGATAAAGACTTCATCAACCAGCAGCAGGGCCTGTTTGCCTTTGCTGGGGTGCCATTCCGGGAGTTGAGCAACGGGTTTGGCAACAATTTTCAGATACGAAATTGTGTGAGGTTTGAACATACAGCCAATGGCTTTCAGAACCGGGTCGCTTTTTTTAGCAGGCATCTGCGGCTTCACCGTACCGATCAGTTTCATCTGCTTCCGACTATCACCACCCCATATTTCTATTGCTGACGGGGGAAAAATACCGGTTTCCGGCTCAATCATAGTCCGTAAATCGACCGACGTAACCGAAATGGGATGTTTAAATTCTGACACCAGCACCAGATCATTTTTCCGGACGCCAGCCCAGTTATTGGCCCAGGCGGGGCTGTTGGCATTGAAGGTGCCCAGCTTACCATCAAAAAACGTATTGGCTCCTTCGGCCTGATGCACCGGACTCAGCGGCATCAGCAGATTGGCACTGTCGGGTTTGTAGGCCCGTTTGTAATAATTGAACGTAGCAACCGGACTGCTAAACCAGCCGTCCTTATAGGCTTTGGCTTTAATGGTCGTACTCGCGTTAATCAAGGTTTTATTATCGATCAGCGGAGAGGTCAGGCTATCGGGGTCAGTTCCATCCGTAGTGTAGCGAATCTGAACTCCTTTTACCGGGTGTTTCAACTGCAAAACCGTCGACTGATCAAAAATGGGGGCATTTTTCAGTTGGGGCGGATTCAGGCGGATGGGTTCGCTCTTATCGCCATCGAAACCAGCAATAAACTGGATACGTGGGTTCGCTTTCTGAAGTTGCCGAATCTCGGCATCCGTCAGGCCGGTTTCCCAGAGCGCTATGGATTTCAGGTTTTTGAACCCACCTATCTGGCTTCGTAAGTCGGCAAAGGAGGTTTTGGTACCCGACAAGGCTATGCTCTCAAGGTGCTTTAGCGGTATCAGTTCTTTCAGCCCTTTACCGGTAATATCCGTAAAGTTTATATCCAGTTTCTGCAGGTTTTCAAACTGACTGACGTACTTCAGATCAGCATCTTTCACCGGCATCTTGTTTAGATTCAGCGAGACAACCTGCTGTTTGATTGGGCTAAGCTCCTGTAATTGGTCCGGCGAGTAGGTGGCTTTATTGTACAGATTGACCGCCAGCGCAGGCGATTCTTTCGCCAGTGGGGCAATAGTCCGATAATCGGTGTTCAGTTTTCTAACGGTTTCTTCATCGGCAGCGTCAAAAGCATAGGCAGGCTCCGCTTGTTCAGTGGGCTTAAACAACGTCATAGCCAGCATACGTAGCGAGTCGGTAGGCGGCAAGTCAACTACTTTCCTGTTAAACTCAGCCCTACTTCTTACCCAGGCCGACAGCAGGTTGATTTCGAAGGCCGACAACTGGGCTTTTCCAGAAGGCGGCATGTGCTTCTTTTCATCTACCGGTAGGTGTATACGTTTAAGCAATAAACTGATTTCCGGCTTACCTGCTACAAACAATTTTCCGCTTTTGCCCCCCTTCTGGATAGACGCAGCATCCGTCAGTGCTAATTCGCCTTTCAGCTTGTCGGGGTTATGACAGCTTGTGCATTTCTGTTCGAAAATTGGTTTGATTACGTTATCGAAAATAACAGCCTGCTGTAAATCGACAGGCTCCGATTTATTATGCTGGGTAACGGGGGCCAGAATAAAATCTTCACCATGCGTAATGACTGACCCGTAGTGCCCCGCCCCGATCAGCACGGTGCTCATCAGCGCAGCCCCCGACACAGCCAGGGTGGGTGAGTACCAGGTTTTGGTACGTCCCCAGTAGATAGCCGCAGCAATAAAAAACACCGCTACGCCCGTCCACTTGTGCCATTGAACCACTGAACCTGTGTAGCCATCTTCTTTCGACAGGAACAACCCCATAATCACCGTAACAGCCGCCAGAAGTGACCCTACCAGCAACAGATTTGTTGAAAGCGTCCGGTAAAATTCGGGGATATCGGAGGGTCGGCTTTCCGCATTGGCTGTCGGACCCGGCCGATTAAACCGATAAGCCTCCATCACTACTGCCAGTAGCAGAATAACGATAGGAAAATGCAGCAGCAGCGGGTGCATTCGCCCAAATGGCTGTAGCCAGACGGGGATCTCGATTTTGCTTTCAAACAGCAGCAAAAACAAAATAAACACCGCTGATGCGAACAAACCCTGTTCTGCTATACTGACTAACTTTTTCTGCATTTCAACTAAAAATGAATTGCGGTTGCTTTAAAAATCGGTTAAGTACAGGGTTATAAAGTTCTGACTATTCGACCTTTAACCGATTCCATACCCTCTTCAGGACAAGGCTGTTACGCGTTCTGGTTTATTCACCCCCAGGCCCCTGAAGGGGGAACAATCCAGTCTCGGTGAACTCCCCCTTCAGGGGGCTGGGGGGTATATGGTCTCAAATGGAATTTAAGGGTAATCTTTCAGGCAATAATATCGTGAACCACTTTCCCGGATACATCCGTCAGCCGATACCGACGGCCCAGGTGTTTGAAAATCAGCTTCTCATGATTGAGACCTAACTGATTTAAAACGGTAGCCTGAAAATCGTGTACGTGTACCGGATTGCTGACAATATTATACCCCATCTCATCGGTTTCGCCATACACAATTCCCGGCTTGATACCACCGCCCGCCATCCAGATGGTAAAGCAGCGCGGGTGATGATCCCTACCGTAATTTTCTTTCGTTAGTTTGCCCTGGGTGTAACTGGTACGGCCGAATTCGCCCCCCAGATCACCAGCGTTTCGTCCAGCAAGCCGCGCTGCTTGAGGTCGGTAACCAGGGCAGCCGACGCCTGATCGACATCTTTGGCCTGTCTGGCAATTTCGAACGGAAGGTTCCCGTGCTGATCCCAGCCTTGATGATAAAGCTGAACAAACCGAACGCCATTTTCAGATAATTTCCGGGCCAGCAGGCAGTTAGCGGCAAACGTACCGGGTACCAAGCAGTCAGGGCCGTAGAGTTTAATGATGTCGTCCGGCTCTTTTGATAAATCCATAACTTCGGGTACGGCAGTCTGCATCCGATAAGCCATTTCGTACTGTTTTACTTTGGCCGTTATTTCCGGGTCGCCAAACTCGTCGTAGGCCATGTCATTCAACTGAGCCAGATTATCGAGCATTTCCCGGCGCTCCTGCCGATTCATTCCTTCCGGATCGCGCAGATATAGTACAGGATCTTCACCCTTGCTGAACTGAACCCCCTGGTGAATGGAATCCAAAAATCCGTTTGACCACAACTTGGAGTAAACGCCCTGTCCGTTACCAATGCCACGGGAAAGCAGTACGGTAAAATTGGGCAGATTTTTATTCTCGTTACCAAGGCCATAACTCAGCCAGGAACCCATACTTGGCCGGTTGCCCTGCTGAGAGCCCGTTTGCAGAAATGTCAGTGCCGGATCGTGGTTGATGGCTTCGGTATACATCGACTTTATGATGCACAGGTCATCGACAATTTTAGCCGTGTACGGAAACAGATCACTTACCCACGCCCGCGATTGACCATACTGTTTGAAATCAACGAAAGAACCAACGAGTGGAAACTCTTTCTGATTGGCGGTCATACCAGTCAGCCGCTGCGTTCCACGAACCGAAGGGGGTATTTCCTGTCCCCATAATTCTCGCAGTTTAGGCTTGTAATCAAACAGTTCCTGCTGCGAAGGGGCACCGTTCTGAAACAGATAGATAACCCGTTTGGCTTTGGGTGCAAAATGCGGGATACCGGGCGTAAAGCCGTCATCGTCCGTACCATCCCCACGGAAGAGGTCAGGAATCAACAAAGAACCCAATGCAGCACTCCCCAGCCCCAAACTTAGTCGGGACAGGAAGCGACGCCGGTTGAAATTCAGTCCGTGTTCTAAGATCTCTTTTTCCATAAGTGATCAAGTTTTTACCCCTAAATCCCCTAAAGGGAGCTTGGGTCCAGTTTGAGCAAAGTCCCCTTCAGGGGATTTAGGGGTTTACGATCTGTCACGTCTTTGTAATCGTTTCTTCCAGGTTATAAATCGTCGAGACAATTCGCATCATAGCGGCCAGTTGCACCTTGTCCAGCGTTTTAGGAATAGGGTATTCGCCGACGGCCAGTGCTTTCTCGGCCTGCGATTTATTGAGGGTTTTCAGTTCCTTTTCGTAATACGTTCTCAGTACGTCGATTTCTTTCTCGCGCGGTTTTCGGCTCACAATCAGCCGGAACGCTTTGTCGATCTTATCGGGCATGGCACTTTTTTCCTCAAGCAGACGGGCCGCCAATACACGCGACGCTTCCAGTACCGTTGGGTCGTTGAGCATGACCAGCGCCTGCAGGGGCGTATTGGTTTTCAGTCGCCTGACTTCGCACAAATCGCGGTTGCTGGCATCGAAAATAGACATGGATGGCGGAGGAACGGTACGTTTGATGAGCGTGTACATACCGCGTCGGTAGAGCTTGGGACCGTGATCCTGCACATACATTGACAACAAACCCCGCCCCGACGTAGCGCCCTCCCACAGCCCCGGTGGCTGATAAGGCTTTACGCTCGGGCCGCCAATGGTTCGGTTGAGTAATCCGCTGCTGCTCAGTACCAGATCCCGCACAAATTCGGCATGTATCCGATAGCGCGGCCCGCGAGCCAGGTATTTGTTATCGGGGTCCGTCTGTAGTTTCTCCGGCATGACCACCGCCGACTGCCGGTACGTAGCCGACGTAACCATCTGTGTAACCAGGCGTTTGATATCCCAGCCGTGTTCCATAAAATCAACAGCCAGCCAGTCGAGCAATTCGGGATGCGATGGCAATTCGCCCTGCATTCCAAAATCGCCGGGCGTTTTTACGATGCCTCGTCCAAAAAATTCCTGCCACAACAGGTTGACGTACACCCGCGCTGTGAGTGGGTTCTTTTTATCAAACATCCACTTCGCCAGTCCTAAGCGGTTTTTGGGATAGCTTTCATTAAAGGGCAGAATGGCTGTGGGGGTACCGGGCTCTACCTCATCGCCCGGCGCATCGTACACGCCCCGTTTCAAAATAAATGTTTTGCGGGTGGTATCCAGATCGCCCATTACCGATACGATCAGTTTGTTGGTATCCCGCTTACTGACAAACGACAGAATATCCTTTACGTCCTCGTCGCAAATTTCCATCAGTGGCTTTTTGGCATACGTATCGGGCCCGCCAATCACCGACTCGATACCCACTTCCTTTACGTTGTTGAAAAACGCAAAAAGCTTGTAGTACTCTTTCTGCGAGAACGGGTCGTACTTATGATCGTGGCAATGCGCGCATTCCATCGTTACGCCCAGCAGCCCTTTTCCAAACAAATCCGTCCGGTCGGTTACATAGGAAATGCGATACTCTTCCGGAATGACGCCCCCTTCTTCGGTAATTTTATGATTTCGGTTGAAACCCGTTGCCAGCAATTGCTCCTTGTCGGGAGTGCCGGGACCGCCCCACCCTTTTGGACTCGCCAGAAAATCGCCTGCGAGCTGCCAGGTCACGAAATCATTGTATCGCATGTTCTTGTTGAAGGCATGAATCACCCAGTCGCGCCAGGGCCACTGAGTGCGGTAGCCATCATCCTGATACCCATGCGAATCCGCGTAGCGGGCCAGATCGAGCCAGTGGATAGCCATTTTTTCGCCGTAAGCCGGATTCTTAAGCAACTGATCGACTACCTTTTCGTAGGCATTGGCGCTTTTATCAGCCATGAACTGGTCCATCAGCGCCAGTCCCGGCGGCAAACCGGTCAGGTCCAGACTCAACCGTTTCAGTAGCCGTTCCTTGTCGGCTTCTTCATTGGGTGACAGCCCCTTTTGCTCCTGCTTTTGCAGAATGAAATAATCAATTTCGTTTTCCGGCCAGTCCTTTTTGTCGATTTCAGGGAGGACGGGCTTCTTCGGCGCCACAAACGCCCAGTGTTTTTCGTAGGTGGCCCCCTGTTTAATCCACTTTTCAATCAGCTTAATTTCGCGGGACGATAATTTCAGGCCCGAATTGACGGGAGGCATCAGCGTCGACGTATCCTTTGACGAGACCCGCAAAAACACTTCCGACAACTCAGGTTTCCCGGCCACCAGCGCATGAGCGGTTGGGTGTTCTTTCAGCGCTTTGAAGGCACTTTCGGGCATATCGAGCCGCAGACCGGCTTCCCGCTTGTTGGCATCGGGGCCGTGGCAGGCCAGGCATTTATCCGACAGAATGGGCCGGATATCGAAGTTATAACTAACCATATCCGGCAGTTTCTCATCGTCGGCCAGGCTGGTCGAATGGTTCGTACAGGCTTGCATAACCCACACAAGACCAGCGACCATGGCGATCAGATGTCGGAGTCTGACGAACGTATTGAATGGCTTTTTCATCGAAATGCTATAAACATTATTAAGCTCACCGATTAAACCTATAAGGTTTCAAAAACCTTATAGGTTTGTCAAACCAACAAGTCTAATACGGGTTTGCCTTTTCCATCCGGTGTCGTATAAAAGGGTCGTTTTTCTACTTCATACTGTGTGTCGGGCGCAATTCCGAGGGCATGGTAAATCGTTTGGTGAATCCCATCGATACGTACCGGATTTTCGATGGTTTTGCAGGGACGTTCATCGGCCGTTTTGCCATAAACAAACCCTTTTTTAATCCCTCCGCCAAACATCAGAATCGAGCAGCCGTCCGTAAAATGACGATGCATCCCGTAGAATTTCAAATCGGACAACACATCGGGCTGCTTGACCTGCTCCTGCACTTTGGCATCCGGGCGACCTTCCACCATCATATCCCGGCTGAACTCGCTGGCCAGAATGATCATGGTACGGTCCAGATGACCCGTTTTTTCTAAATCCAGAATCAACTGCGAAATGGGTCCATCGATCTGGCACTTCATATCTTCCAGCCGGGTATGTCCATTTTCATGCGTATCCCAACCCTTGAAGGGTTCATATTCCGTTGTTACGCTAATGAATCGCGCGCCCTGTTCGGTTAGCCGACGGGCGAGCAGGCAACCCAGCCCAAAGCGTCCGGTATTGTATCGTTCGTAAATATGGGCGGGTTCAGTACTTAGGTCAAACGCCTTTGCTTCCGGTGAATTCAACAGCCGGTACGCCTGCTCCATCGACCGACGTAGCGATTCTTTCTGGTAATCGCTGCCAAATTCTCCCACCGGGCTATTGCTGATCAACTCGTTATAAAGCTGATTCCGGCGTTCGAATCGACGCGCATCCATACCAATTGGTGGACGAACGCTCTCAAGTCCCTGACTCGGATCGGGGATAAAAAATGGTCCAAATTCATTCCCCAGAAAACCAGACGTATGAAAGGCTTTCAACTCCTCGGCCTCCCCTACCGTAAACCGCTGCCCGATGTCGATAAATGCTGGAATAACCGGATTTTTTGGCCCTAACTCCTTGGCAATCCAGGAGCCTATGTGTGGAGCCGCTACCGTTTGAGGTGGTTCGTAGCAGGTGTGCCAGTGATATTGATGGCGTGAGTGCAGAATGTGCCCCATATCGGCCGCTACGTACGAACGAATCAGCGTACCGCGGTCCATTACTTTCCCGATGGACTGAAGCCCTTCCGAAAAATGAATACCATCCAGCGCCGTGGGCATTGACTTGAACGTACTTAGTACCCGATTGCCTTCCATACCCGTTTCAAAGGGTGTATAGCGTTTGGGATCGAACGTTTCGGTGTGGGCCATACCACCAGCCATCCAGAGCAGAATAACCGTATCGGCCGTACCGCGTTTCCCGGCCAGTTTTGGCTTGTCTTTGTCAGCCCTTGTGCAGCCCGACAGCAAACCTGGGATAGGCGCGCCAGCCGCCAGGGCCGCCAGCGTAGCAGCACTTGTTTTCTGGAGAAACTCCCGTCTATTCCATCTGTTTATCATAGCGTTACGTTTTTTCTTACCCCCAACCCCCTGAAGGGGGCATTAATAGAGTGTATTTGGGCAAAGCCCCCTTCAGGGGTTGGGGGTACATTATCTCTAATAAATTAACTGAAATTCAGGGTGGAGGGCGATGGCCCAAACCAGATCTTCTATGCCTTCAACACTTGGTTGAGCGCCCACAATTTTCTGCGCAACCATCATCTCTTTGGGCAGTGGATCACGACCTAATGATTTTCGGTAAAGCTCCTTAACCAGCGCGTCCGACGAAGGATATTTCGTTTTCCAACGCTCAGCGCCCCGTTTCAGAGCTTCATTGAACGTAGTACCGTTTGTCAGTTCGAGCGCCTGCAACAGGTTGGCCTGAGAGGTGCGACTGGTGCTGACCGTTTCGCGGTTCGGTCGTCCAAGGGCCGTCAGGAAGGGATCGTTTTTCACGAGCGAAGCCCGCGGAAATATAATCTCTTTCTGCACCGTTTTTGGAAGCATCTTCACCACCGACGTATCCTGATAGATTGGGTTGAATGCCAGACTAACCGCATCGGCAAACTGCTCAGCCGTCAGCCGCCGACGAACCATTCCCTGAAAAACATACGTAGGCGCCGTGACCAGACCCGCATCTTTAATACCGACGGAGGGCAATTGGTACGTTTTGGACGTAGTGATGGTGTAAATCAGTTTTTTAATGTCGTAGCCATTCTGTACGAAATCATACGCCAGCCAATCCAGCAAATCCTGGCTCCATGGCTCGTTGTCCATCGCATCGACGGGCTCTACGATACCCCGCCCCATGAGCTGCGCCCAGACCCGGTTAACCAGTGTGCGATACAGACGGCCATCTTTAGGCTGCACCAGAAAATCAGCCAGTTCGCGCAGGCGTTTTTCCGTTGGCGCATCTACGCTGATGGTACCCAGCTCTTTATACAAAACACTACGTCCGGCCATTTTTCCGGTCGGTTTATCACAGCGGTTTATTTCCAGTGTACTATCCGCAAATACGTTCGCGAACGCATAGGCATCCGCCAGTTTCCAGTCGCTGATAAAGCTATCATGACACGAAGCACATTTGAGATTCAGACCAAGCAACACCTGCGCTACGTTCTGAGCCGCCTGCATTTCGGTTCGCTGACTCGAATTGATCGTTCCGCGCCATTTGATGCCTTTGATAAATCCGGCAGATTCCTTGTTGGGACTAATAAGCTCCCGCACAAACCAGTTGTAAGGCTTATTTTTCTTTAGCGATTCGTACAGCCATTTCGTAATGTCGTATCGGCCACCCGTTATATAGCCCGTACCTGTGTAGTCGTTACGTAGAGCATCGTTCCAGAACGTAAGCCAATGCTGTGCGTAATCGCCATTTCGGTTCAACAGTTCCTTTACCAAAACTTCCCGTTTGTCGGGCCGGGTATCGGCTTCAAATGCCTGAACGTTGGCCGGTGTGGGCAGCAATCCAACGATATCCAGATAAACCCGACGCATATAGGTCCGATCATCGACTACGCCTTTCCACTCAATTTTATTTTTGTGGAAATACACATTTACCAGTCGGTCAATCGGATTATTGATATCTACGGTTGGGGCGGGCAGCACGGGCAAACGGGGCTCCAGAGCGGCTACCCGATAAATGCTTTTTTCGGCCCCATTTGGCCAGGGCGCACCCGCTTTAATCCAGAACGACAGCAGCGCCACTTCTTTTTCGGTAAGCCGCTTGCCTTTGGTAGGCATGGCTTCTTTATCATCGGCGGGCAGCATAATACGTCGGATCATTTCGCTCTCCTCCGGATGGCCCGCTTTCAGAATAACACCATGTTTACCGCCTTTAAACACCAGTTCTTTTTTGTCCAGCCGCAGTTCGCCTTTCGTTTTTGTGGCGCTGTGACAGCTATAGCAGTTATGCGCCAGAATGGATCTGACCTCCACATTCAACTCCTGAATTTGTTTGGCATTGAGCGGCTGATTGGAGTTTAGGCTGGCAAAGGCAAAATTGCCAGTGTTGGAGCCCGGTCCTTTCGGCTCGTTGCCAAAAGGCAGCACGCTGGACAGATAATCCTCGCCGTGGGTGAGCAATGCCCCGTAATGTCCGGCCAGACTAACGCCAAAAACCGTCAGGATGAGCAGGGTCCGATATATCGGAATACGCCCGGAGCGCAGCGCCCATACCGTCAGGCAGGCCAGCAGTACGGTAGTCAGTCCAGCCCACTGGTGAATAGCCACGCCCTTACCGGCATAGTCTTCCTGATTGACAAGGATTAAGCCAAGTATGGCCGAAAATATGGCGCTAATGGCCCCGATCCAGAGCATGGCCGTAACCCCCGTTCTTAATTCTGTTGATTTACGATACCAGTCGATGGCTTCCAGCACTAATGCGATACAGAGTAAGCCGACCGGGAAGTGAACAAGTAAGGGGTGTAAGCGCCCTAAAAACTGCCAAAGCCAAAATGATTCTGCGAATATTGTCACTACGTATTGAAAGAGTTGGTTGTATGAATATTGCTTTCAAAGGATTTTTCAGCACGAATCTATGTCTGATAACGTCGACCCGTGCTGAAAAGTGCCTGTAAATGATTTACTTATCCCGTTTATTGGTATCCAGGATTCTGCGTTAGTTTATTGTTTATCAAAATCTGGGGTGCCGGAATCGGGAAAAAGTATTCATAATCGCTGTATACGTAATCCTGAGCGTTGAAGGCAATTCCTCCCCGATCGACGGTAGGCTTTGCTTTTTCTTTGGCCCCGTAGGCATTCATGAAAGCCGCCAGTTCAGCAGGGGTCATGGTACGTTTCAGATCGAACCAGCGGTGGTTTTCGAAAGCCAGCTCTACCCGTCGTTCTTTCAGGACCGCCGTTTTAAAAGCCGCCTTATCCAGTCCCGACAACTCTTTCAGGCCAGCGCGTGTACGTACCTGATTCAGGTAACCGAACGCTTCCGCCGTTGGCCCCGACTGCTCGTTAATGGCTTCGGCCATCATTAGCAGCACATCGGCGTAACGTAGTACGGGCCAGTTGTCGTCAGTACGTCCGGTAATGGTGTGGGTATGCGTAAATTTAATCACATACGGAATAGGAACCACCGTACCGTTGAGCGTATAACTGGTTTTTAATGAGGCATCCTTACGAAGGTCTCCGGGTTCATAAGCCGCAATCATGTCGTTGGTCGGAACGTTACGTCCGCCGGGCGTTGTGTTCGCAAATCCAGTTACGGCACCCGCCGAAAGCCGGGGCGCAAACGTATACGCAAACGTGCTCCATTCGCCCAGGTCATTCCCGCCCTGATACTGCACTTCGAAAATAGATTCGGGACCGTTTTTCTTTGCCGGGTTGAAATTATCGGCATACACCGGATTCAGGGAATAGCCCGTAACCTGTTTTAGCGTCGTTACGGCATCGGTATATTTTTTCTGGTTCAAATACACCTTGCCCAGCAACCCCAATGCGGCTCCTTTTGTAACCCGGCCTATCTGAGCGGCCGGATACGTAGTGGGCAGTAACGTAACGGCGTCTTTCAGATCTTTTTCAATCTGCGTCCATACGTCGGCCTGTGATGATCGCACCAGATCAAACGCCTGGTTGGGGCTTTGCAGGGTAGTTGTCACCAGTATTACGTCACCGAAATACTGAACCAGATGAAAGTAAAAATAGGCTCTCAGAAATTTAAGCTGCCCTTCAATCGGTCCTTTTACACTTGCGTCGAGCGTACTGGTGGCTAGCTTTTCCAGCGTATAATTGGTGTTATACAGGGCTGAGTAATACAGGTTCCACATGTTGGCAATTTCACCATTGCCCTGATTGACCGTCGAGAATTCAAAGGCTTCCCAGCCGGCGGCTCCCCCCGGTCGAGCGGATTGAAATCGAGCGTTGTGTTGTCCGACGGAAATTCCTGAAAGATGTAGGCCGAGTTCGTAATTGTCTGCAACTGACCATATACACCACTCAGCGCCTGCAAAAACTGCGTTTCATTTTTATAAAACAGATCGGTACCAATCCGGGTCGGGTCGGTAGCAACCAGATAATCCTCCTTGCACGAAAATTGAGTCAGGGAAAGAAGAAATGCACCTAAAACAGTTATTTTTTTCATGATCGGGATGATTAAAAGTTGAGTTTTATACCGGTGGCAAACGATCTGGGAACCGGATACGATTCGTCGTCATTATTCAGCTCAACCGAATTGGTATTTCTTACGCCAGCATCTGGATTGTTGCCGGGATACTTCGTGAAAATGAACAGGTTATTGCCGGTCACGAAAATGCGGGCATTGCTCAGGATGGACTTGAATTTAGGCAGGTTATAACCGATGGTTATGGTTTTTAGCCAGACGTAGCTGCCATCGTACACGTACCGATCACTGCTCTCACGCGACCATTTGAAATAGCTAGTGCCGCCCTGGGCATGAACATCCGTTGGGTTCGTGCCGGGGTTCGTAGCCGACCGCCAGCGATCTTTTGCTTTGTCGAGCACGTTGAATACACCATCCATGTTCATCGTTGAAGCTTCGATATTCCGGTAAATATCAAAATCCTGCTGCCCAAGGAACATGACATTGAAATCGAACTTTTTGTAATCACCGGCAAATGTCCAGGCCCAGGTAAACGCCGGATTCGGGTTACCAATTTCGACCATGTCCTGCGTATCGTAGGAAATAACGCCGTCGCCATTGGTATCGGCAAACTTCATACCGCCGGGTATGACGCCGTCCTGTTTGGGTGCCGCATCAATTTCGGCCTGCGTATTGAAAATACCCAGTTTTTTGTACCCATAAATCATCCCAATCGGCCGACCCACTTTCTGTACGTTGTAGCCCCCGTAGAAACTACCGTAATACAGCGCGTCGTTAGCACCCTTGATGGCCAGAATCTTGTTGCGGTTAAAGCTGATATTGGCATTGGTTCGGAAGTTGAACTGACCAAAATTGGTACGGTACTCGGCGCCAATTTCAAATCCGTGGTTTTCAACTTTACCAATGTTGTCCAGGGCCGTAGTGAAGCCCGACACCGCCGGTATGGAAACCGGCAGCAGCATATCGTTGGTAATCTTGTTGTAGTATTCGAGATTGAAAATCAGCTTGTTATTAAACAAGGCCAGGTCCAGCCCGATATCCAGCTGATTCGACTTTTCCCATTTCAGGTTTGAGTTGGCGAATGAGCTGACAATTTTACCAGCCGAAAACGCATTGCCCAGTATATAATTGCTGGCACCAACGAAGGCCAGACTCGGATAGTTGCCAATCGTCTGGAAGTCGTTGTTACCCGTTACGCCCCAGCTTGCCCGAAGTTTAAGGTCGCTGAGCCAGGCTGTTTTGGGCATGAAGGGTTCTTCGGTAAGGCGCCAGCCAATCGAGGCAGCGGGAAAATCGCCATACTTGTTATTGGCGCCAAACCGCGAACTGCCCTCACGCCGGAAAGAGGCTGAAAACAGGTATTTATCTTTATACGAATAATTGACCCGGCTCAAAAAGGCTAATAAGGACCACCCGTATTCGTAGGACGTAGCGGACCGGATCGAGGCCGACCCCAGGTAAGGAACCAGGTCATCCGGGTACGTATTCCCATTACCCGTAAACCCACGGACTTTCTCCTGCTGGGCGGTGTACCCTACCAGCGCATCAAAGCTGTGATTGGTGCCCAGTTGAGTCCGGTACGTCAGCAGTTGATCGAGGGCATAGTTGGTAAGCTCTTCCGTATTGTCGGTTTCGGTGGCAATGCGGGGTGGTGCCCCTGCCGTACCCGATGCCACCGGTAAACCAATGGTAGACGGTACGTATTCTTTGTACGTATTGTTGTTCAGTTTTACGTTTGCGGAGGTTCTGAACTTGAAATTTTTCAGAAAAGACAGCTCGATGAAGCCGTTCGTCAACAGATCAGCGATGTTGCGTTTGCGGTAAACGTTTTCCAGAACAAACAAGGGGTTAGGAAAACCAAACACGCCATCGACCCCATTGATGTACGGTATCAGCGAACCATCGGCATTGTAAGGCGTAGCGCGCGGGTCCATCAGCAGAGCCCCACCCACCAAGGCGCTACGTCCGTCGGTATTCGCCAGATTCTGCCGGGTATAGGTACCGTTGATATTCAGCCCGATGTTGATGAACTTGTTGATCTGCCCACCCAGATTGGAACGTACCGATATCCGGTCGTAATTCGTTTTTTTTATAATCCCTTCTTCCTTGTAATACCCAACCGACAAGAGCGCCTTAATCGGTCCCGCCCCCGACGATACGGTCATATTCAGATCGGAATAGGGGGCATTGTCGTGCATGATCAGGTCAAACCAGTTGGTCGAATACTTGGTCTGCTCCGGAAACCGGTAGCCAATTGGCACTTCGCTTTCGGCGGGCTCCCGATTCTGCAGAATCCTTATCTGATCCATGAAAATGTCTTTCTTGAACTGAGCAAATTCAACCCCGTTCAGCATGGTTACGCGTCTGGACCTCGGCACGCTCTGAATCCCGTAATCGAGTGACAGATTGACGTTTACTTTTCCCTCTTTTGCCTGTTTGGTGGTGATGAGCACAACCCCGTTTGAACCTCTGGCGCCGTAAATAGCGGTAGAAGCTGCGTCTTTCAGAACCGTTACGTTCTCAATATCATTTGGATTGAGGTTTTGCCCTACAGACGTACCAACCGTAAACCCGTCGATAACATATAGCGGATTACTACCAGCCCCCAGAGAGCCTATACCCCGCACCCGCACTTCGAAAGCGCCACCAGGCGTACCGCTTTTTTGCTTGACAACAACGCCGGGTGCCCGCCCCTGTAGAATCTGGTTCGGGTTGTTGGCGGGTTGTTCGCCAATGTCACGCATATTAATGACGGATACCGCGGACGTAATGTCCTGTTTCCGTTGCGAACCATACCCGACGACCACGACTTCACTCAGAGTCTGATCATCAGGCGACAGGGCGATGGTTATCGTCGTTTTACTGCCAACCACCACTTCCTGTTTTACGTAACCTACAAAGCTGAAAACGAGTATAGCGTTGGCATTCGGTACCGAAATTTTGAATCCGCCGTCGCTGTCGGTTGTCGTTCCCTGTGTCGACCCTTTCACCACGACGCTAACGCCTGGCAGTGTAACCCCCTTATCATCAGTAACTTTACCGGATACGGCGATATCCGTTGGCGCAACATTTACGAACTGTTTTTCTGGTTTCGGAGCGAGGGAAGCGAGTAGTGATTTCTCGGCTGATGTCGTTCCTCTGGGGAGGGTTGTTCTCAGCTCCTGAGCTAATCCGGAAAAGGAGCACGCTACTGAACATAGCGCGACTGCCAGATAAAGTTTTTTCATAAAATTTGGAAAGAGGTAAGGATTAGGAACAGAATCTATAGACTATGTTAAAGCCTACCGATTAATCAAATATTAATACAAGAGTTTCATCAACTTTCCCACACCTTCCCATATTTGGCATTATTTCGATAATTTTCTTAGGTTTTTCTATACAATGGTTACAACATGCTTTTTCCTGCTGTAAAAAAAGAACCCGCCAATTGAGAGCGGGTTCGGCGGAAAATCAGTAGTAGTCTGTTGCGGCTTTACTTTATGTTTAATCCTGAATAAAGTTTTAGAATATGCTTTACCACATTAAAATAAACGATTACTCAAACACACCGAAATACCAGCAGATTTACAACTCAATCGTAGAAGGCATTGAAAATCGGGATATTTTACCGGGTGATAAACTACCGTCTATCCATGAGTTATGCGCTGAATTCGATGTGTCGAAAGGCACGATTGAGCGAGCGTATGAACTGCTTAAGGAGAAAGAAATTATTGGGGCCGTTAAGGGGAAAGGCTTTTACATCAACTATACGCCGACGGGCCACAATCTGAAGATATTCCTGTTGTTCAACAAGTTAAGCGTTCACAAAAAAATCATTTATGATTCCTTTGTCGAGCTGCTTGGCCCAACGGTAGCCATCGACTTTTTTATTTATAACAACGATTTCCGTCTGTTTCGGGATCTGATTCAGCGACAGGCCCGGAATCATACCCACTACGTTATTATCGGTCATTTTTTTGAAGGGGGCGAAAAGGCGGATGAACTGATTAATAGCCTGCCCAAACACAAACTGGTTATCCTGGATAAGCTCGTCGACGGAATAACCGGCAATTATGCGGCTGTTTTTCAAAATTTTGAGAAGGACTTGTATCAGGCGCTGACCGAAGCACTGCCTCTCTTACGGAAGTACAAAACGCTCAGCATCCTGTTTCCTTCCTATACCTATCACCCAAAGGCGATTCTGAACGGTTATTATAAATTCTGCTACGAACACGGATTCCAGACGCGCGTCATTCATAATATTGAAAATGAGGCTATTGAACCTCAGCAGGCGTATATCAATCTGATGGAGGAAGATCTGGTTGAGTTGATTAAGCAGATCAAAAAGACATCTTACGTATTAGGTCAGGAGGTAGGCATCCTGTCGTACAACGATACGCCCCTGAAAGAATTTCTGCTGGAGGGAATCACAGTTATGTCAACCGATTTTGCGCAGATGGGCCGAACAGCCGCTCAACTAGTACTAAATGGCAGCGTCGAGCACGTAGAGAATCCGTTCCGGCTGATTGTTCGAAAATCCCTCTGAACCGTATGGACGGCTCCGCAGGGCCGTCCATACGGTTCAGAACTAATAGCGAACGACTTTAAACCGGGAGATGCCACCGTCGAAACGGATGAGCATTTTCTTTGAGGATGCGTCGTAGCCGGGACTCACATACTCACCGCCCCCTACGTTCGTAAAGTCGTCCAGTTGCTCTACGTTCAGCGCACCGTCTTTTTTAATCCGGCAGCCCACCTCTTTAGGAACGTGTACCGTAACTGAAGCGGCTCCTACGTCGAGTTTTATGTCGGCCTGGTCGACTTTGGCACCAAGCTTCAGATCGAGGTCGGCAGCACCGGCACCAAGTTTCAGACTTTTTACGGCGTAGGCGCTCAAATCCAGGTCACCCTGCCCGGCCCCGAGTGCTACGTCCATTGTCCATATCGGTTTGTCGTTCAGGTGTATATCCATCCGATTTTCAAAGTCGCCATCTTTTAAGTCAATGTGCTGATGCTCATCCTTCGGCTTCAACTCAATGGTTGGAATATGCGTGGCCGGATCGCGGTCGACAGACATGGAATACATTCCTACCGTCTGCCGGGCATCTGCTTTTATTAACTCACTCGTTGGATTGCTGATGATGAACCGGCCCGCTCCGCCCGACAGTTTCAGCACAGCCTCATGTGTGCTGGCATCCATTGTTTCGGTGAACGTATTGGTTTGAACCCGGCCGCTTTCGGCATTCCGGCGCTCGCGCTCATGCTGATAATCGTCGTCATTATCCTCCTCATCCCCGTTGTCATCGTCGTTATCATTACGATCACCGTAGGAATTATCGCCATTGTCATCGTCGTCATCGTCATGATTCCAGCGCATGTGAAATCCATCGCGGTCCCGGTCGTGGTGGCGGTTGAAAAATCCAAATAATGTCGCCGGAATGGCAACAGCCAGCATCACCGTAGTAACAAACGCAATCGGGTTTCCGCGTCGCTCCAGAATGAGATTCACACCGGCCAGTATCAGCAGAACCGGCCATAAATTCACCAGTGAGTGCCAATCGACATCGAGCCACCCCGCCCGGCGTGCCAGAAAAAGCACACCCAGTGTTAGCAGAAAAATCCCCCAGAACAATCCATTTCTTCGTTGCATGACAAGTAAAGGTTATGTATGAGGCAGGCTATAACGTGTTAAAATCTATAGCCTGCTCACACTTTATTGATGACTACAGGGTTCCGTTTGGGTCGTTATCGGTTGTTCCCCCGTAGTTGGTTGTATTGTCGTAAGGCGGTTTGATGCGATCCCGGAATATCAGCCAGAGACCAAGCGCGATCAGCATAAACGGCCACAGATCACCAAAGTCAATATCGAGGTAGCGATCCAGCAGGAACAGTACGCCAAGGATAATCAGAACGGCTCCGCCGATGAGACCACGGTCGGGAGATGCAGGCTTGTTGGGGTTGTATGGATTCATGGAAAAATAAGGATTAGAAAAAGCGGTTGATTGGGCCACAACACTATCCGAGCGACGCTCAGGCAGTACGATCCAGAGGATAATATAAAGGATTATCACCGGAAAATGTGGTATAAAAATTCCGATTACAAAAAGTACGCGTATCAACGCGCGATCAATTCCAAAATAATCGGCCAAACCAGCACATACGCCCCCAATTTGGGCCTGGTCGGCAATACGTTCTAAGCGCTTGTTCATGGCAGTAGGTTGTTTAAAACGATGTAAACCTAGCAGCTACCGACGGGCTATGGAAGTAGATTTGGAAGAATGGCCGCGGCTATGGATGGAAGTATGTTTTCAATGATAGTAGGTAATACATAGTAGTGGTTAGTCATTAGTCATTTGTTATTGGTGATCGGTTGTAACAACTAATGACCAGTGACCAATGACTATTCTACTTCAATCGCTTCCAGAATATCCATAAGTTCACCAAACTCTTTATTGCCAGGGCGTTCTTCGTCGCCACCGCTCAGTGCGATTCCACGAACGGGCAGGTCGGCCAATAGACCGTGGACGTTGGCAGCCGATACGCCAATACCTAATAAGGTAGGATAACGGGCAGAGAGCCGCTGTAGAGCCGATTTCAGGTCATCATCGAGATGGAGCGCATTTTTGCTTTCGAGCAGCACGTAATCGGCACCGGCTATACCCGTCTGAAACAGCGTCTGAAGTTGATCGAGCGTAATGAGCGATAAATCAACGCGCAGGATAAGCGGCTTATCAAAGGTTGTAAGATACGGCAACAAAGCAGATTCGTCCACCTGCAATACATCGGGCTGATACGTTTCCAGAAGTTGCTCAATGGCTTCCGGATCAGTGGCTGTTGTTTCACCAACAATCTGAACACCGGCAACCCAGGACCGGATTTCGGCAAACGTCTTTGGCTCTATATACTCAGGGGAGTCGATATCCATCGAAAAACCAAGCATATCAACGCCCATACCGGCACAGTAGCGAGCATCACTAAGGTTCGTCACGTTGGAGATTTTAACAAGCGTTTGAAGAGCCATTTTTTTCAGTTATCAGTCTTTGTATTGCGGCTGCGAAGTTACGGCCCATTGCGGTACGTAGCGCCGGTTTCGCCGGAGAATGTTCAGCATCGGACAAGTCGTGTTCGAAATCGTACACGTTATTCGGTCAAAAGCAGCGCTGGGAGGACGTAGCGCTGTTTTTTGCGGATTGGCAAGGTATTTGTTCTACAAAAGTTAATGTAATTATCAGTTATGAGACGAACTTATCTGGGTGAGTTTGAGGAAATCGTGCTACTGACCGTTGCCGTACTAAACGAGAGCGCGTATGGAGTGGCCATCACCGACGAACTTGATCGGCAAACCGGCCGGTCGGTGAGCATAAGCGCGGTTCATGCAGCGCTGCATCGACTGGAAGAAAAAGGGATGCTCAAGTCGCACATGGGCGAGGCTACTGCCGAACGAGGTGGCCGACGGAAGCGCCTTTTCAGCGTAACAGCCCTGGGTAGCCGCACGCTGCACGACATCCGGGCCACACGTGATCAGCTCTGGAACTCCATTGCACCAAATGCCTTACCAGCGATAAGTATATAAGCGGGGAGCAGGGATTAGAGAAGCGATCCGCTTCGCTGTACGCCTTACATCTCGCCCCCTGCACCCTGCTCCATGCACCTCGCCCCTTGCCATGAAACCACAACCACCCAAACTCGCCGACCGACTGTTAGGTCTCTTCTGCGCTCCGCATCTGCTGGAGGAAGTGCAGGGCGATCTGCACGAACGTTATGAGCGCGACCGAAACCTGTTAGGAAGCGTTCGAGCCAGTCGGCGCTACTGGTTAAATGTACTGGGCTTTCTACGCCCGTTTGCTCTGAAACGACAACCCGCTGACTATACCTCAATTCCTTTATTCAGACCTGCCATGTTACAGAATTATTTAAAAATCGCCTTTCGGAATCTGGCTCGCAATAAAGCGTATTCGTCCATTAACATCATTGGCCTCAGCATCGGGCTGGCCGCTGCCATGCTGATCATATTGTACACCAAAGACGAAGTCAGCTACGACCGTTTTCAGGCTAATAACCCGAAGATTTACCGAATCTACAGCAAGCATCTGACGCAAGCCGGTATTGTCGAGCAGCTACAACCCTACACGGGCATTTTCCCCGGACCGAAGTTTCAGGCTGGCGTTCCTGAAATTGAGTCGTTTGTTCGATACAGAGAGAATCAACGGGATTTAAAGCTTGGCAATGAAGTGAAAAGTCAGCAAATCTTCCAAACTGACTCCAGCTTCTTTTCCGTGTTTACATTTCCGTTGCTAAGCGGTAATCCGAAAACCGCCCTACAACGTCCGAACTCCGTAGTGATTTCAGAAAACATGGCGAAGAAAACTTTCGGATCAGCCAATGTGCTGGGCAGAACCCTGTTTTTTAAAGAGGATGACAAATTCGAACCGTTTACAATAACGGGGGTCGCCAGGAACTGCCCGCAAAACTCATCCATCAAATTTGATGTGCTGATGCCGTTTATCGTGGAAGCTGAACAGTGGGCTAATAATGAGAACTGGTTCAGTGTATTCCTCAACACGTTTGTGATTGTCAATCCCAGGGCTGATGTCAGGGTAGTTGAAGCCAAAATGAACAAGGTATACGTGGCCGACGCAAAGGAAAGTATCAAATCAATAGCTGAGAAGTTCGGAGAAACCGGAAAAACCGAATACGCGCTTCAGCCCTTCACCGATATGCACCTGAGCAAGGAACTACCCGCCAGCAACGGGCTTGTCGACGAAAGCAATCCTGTATTTTCCTATATCCTATCGGGTATCGCGCTGTTTATTCTCCTGATTGCCTGCATCAACTTCGTGAATTTGACGGTTGCCCGTTCGTTAAAACGAGCCAAAGAAATTGGTGTCAGAAAAGTGGTTGGTGGCGCCAGAGCCCAGCTCATCATTCAGTTTCTGGGCGAATCGTTCATTCTGTGTTTGGCGGCCTTTGTTCTGGCTATCCTGCTGGTCGAATTTGCCCTGCCCACCTTCAATCAGCTGTCGAACAAAAGCCTGGCGCTTTCCTACCTGTTCGACGCTAAATTAATTGCCGGGTATGGGCTGCTTTTCCTGATAACGGGTCTGTTGTCGGGCTTTTATCCGGCGCTTGTGCTGTCGGGCTATAACCCGGTGCAAACCCTCTACAGCCGGTTCAATCTGTCGGGCAAAAATTACCTGCAAAAGTCACTGGTTGTTTTACAGTTTGCGCTTGCTTCTTTTTTAATCATTGCTTCCCTGACCATCTATTCGCAGTTCAACTACCTAACCAGCAAGGATTTGGGTTACAATGACAAAAATATGGTCATCGTCGACAAATCAAATTTGAAACGTAGCGAGGCCAAGTTATTCAAGGAAGAATTGACTAAAAATCAGAACATTATCGACGTAGCGCCCAGAAATGGCGGACGCTGGGGAACGGTAGCGAAAGTCAACGGCGAAACCCAGTTGAGTTTTGATTACGAAACGGTCAATGAAGTTTATCTACCGCTCTTCGAGATACCGATTCTAAAAGGGCGCAACTTCTCCCCTGCTTTCCCTTCCGATTCAACGCAATCGGTTCTTGTCAACGAAACATTTGTCAGGAAAGCCGAGTGGAAAAATCCCATCGGTCAGGTTGTGGATTTCTGGCTGAACGAAACCGACAAAAAATATACTGTTATCGGCGTCGTGAAAGACCATCATTTTGAATCGTTAAGCCAGGAAATAAAACCGCAATTATTCACAATGCGGCCCGCCAACAGATACGGGAAAGCGTTTGTCAAAATTAAACCCGGCACCGAAACAGCTAGCCTTCGGTATATTGAGAAAGCGTTCAAACGGCTTTTCCCGCTCAGCCCCTATACGTATAAATTTCTGGATCTGGAGAACATAAAACGGTATGAATCAGAAGCAAAGTGGAAACAGATGATGCTCTTCGGCGCTGTACTGACCATTTTCATCTCGTGCATTGGTCTCTTCGGACTTGCTACGTTATCGGCTGAGCGACGCACGAAAGAGATTGGTATCCGCAAGGTACTGGGGGCATCCGTTTCGGGAATAGTGCAACTGTTGTCTACTGATTTCCTGAAGTTGGTTTGTCTGTCGTTCATTTTTGCTTTTCCGGCGGCCTGGTACGCCATGCAGGAGTGGTTAAACAACTACCCCTACCGGATCGACCTAAATGTCTGGGTGTTTGTTATAACGGCTTTCATCGCCATTTTCATCGCCTTCCTGACTGTTGGCTGGCAATCGTTACGTGCCGCTATGATCAATCCTGTAAGAACGCTGAAAACGGAATAGAGCATGGGGCAGGGCGCAGGGATTGTAAAAGCGATCCGCTTTACTGTACACCCTGCCCCCGCTCCTAGCACCCCGCTCCATGCACCTCACCCCTTGCCATGAAACCACAACCACCCAAACTCGCTGACCGACTCCTCGAAAGCTTCTGCGCTCCGCATTTGCTGGAGGAAGTGCAGGGTGATCTGCACGAACGCTTTGAGCGGGATGCACAGCGCATGGATTACGAACAGGCCAACCGACAGTACTGGCTCAACGTGCTGGGATTTCTAAGACCGTTTGCCTTAAAACGACCCTCCTTCGACTACGTTTCTCCATCAATACTCAATCCCATTATGCTACGCAACTACCTAAAAACCAGCCTACGCAGCCTGACCAAGCACAAAGTCAGTACGCTGATTAACGTTCTTGGTCTTACGCTTGGGGTAACGGCCTGTCTGGTCATTTATCTCATTACGAGTTATGAACTCAGCTACGATACGTTCCATGCCGACAGTGAGCGTATTTATCGGGTGATAGGCGAGTCGCAGTACAATAAAAATGAGGAGAAACACCCGGTCGGATTCGTTCCAAACGCAGTGCCCAGCGGCATGCGAAACGAAATTAGTGGGCTGGGTACCATTACGGCTCTGCACAATATCGAATCGGAAGTTTTGATTCCGAACGGAACCGCAAAACCAACCAAATTTGAAGGGCGACGTCATGGTGTCGACAGGGCCGAAATCGTAGTAGTCGAGCCGGGTTACTTCAATATTTTCCAGTATAAATGGTTGGCAGGAAGCCCAAAAACAGCGCTTAATGAACCGTTCAAACTGGTTTTGTCGGAGCGAAAAGCCCGCAAGTATTTCGGCAATTTGCCCCTGGAGAAAATCATCGGCAAGGAAGTAATTTATCAGGATTCGGTGCACGTGAACGTAGCGGGCATCGTTCAGGACTGGGCTCAACCCACCGATCTTACCTTCACCGATTTCATTTCGTTTGCCACCGTCCGGGCCAGCCAGTTGAAAAAGGGTATAAACCTCGATCAGTGGGATGATATCTGGTCGGCTTCGCAGGCTTTTGTCAAGCTGCCAGCGGGAACCTCACCGGATCGATTTACGGCGCAGTTTCAGCGGTTCACTAAGGCGCACTATCCCAAAGAATTCAAATTTACACCCGCGCTTCAGCCCCTCTCGGACCTGCATTTCAACGAAGATTATCAGGACAATTATTCCCGCAAAGCCCATTTACCGACGCTCTACGGACTTATGGCTGTAGCCGGATTTATACTCCTCATCGCGGCTATTAACTTCATTAACTTATCAACGGCTCAGTCCGTGCAGCGAGCCAAAGAAACGGGTATTCGGAAAGTGATGGGCGGCAGTCGTATGAGCCTGATTGCTCAGTTTATGAGCGAAACCGTTCTTCTGACGCTGGTGGCCGTTCTGATTTCATTAGCTCTTGTAAACCCTATTCTGTCAGCTTTTCAGTCGCTTACTCCCAAAGGCTTAACTTTTGAGCTGTTCAGCCTCCAGACTGGTATCTTTCTTTTCGGCGTTACAATTTTTACGGCGCTGCTATCGGGCTTTTATCCATCGCTGGTTCTGTCGTCGTACGTACCAGCGATAACGCTTAAAGGGCAGACGGCACTGACGGGCGGGCAAAAAGGACAATTACGTAAAGCCTTGATTGTGTTTCAATTTACGGTTTCGCTGGTGTTTATCATCGGTACGTTGCTGGTAGGTCGCCAGCTTAGTTTCATGCGCAACAAAGACCTCGGTTTCAGAAGCGACGCTATTGTGTCGATACGTCCGCCCTGGGGAGAAAAAGGGAAGGTGCTCGCGCAAAAAATCCGGCAGCTTTCGGGCGTTGAGCGGGTAGCCATGGAATGGTTTCCCCCGATGGGCGACAGCCATATGGTAACGAAGCTGAAATACCAGGGAACGAAACGAGCCGTTGAGATGGACGTATCAGCAAAGATCGGTGATGAAAATTTCATTCCGCTTTATCAGCTTCGTCTGTTGGCCGGGCGCAACTACGTCAAGAGCGATTCACTCCGGGAGCTGGTCATTAATGCTAGTTTTGCAAACGCACTGGGTTTCCGCAAACCCGCCGAAGCACTGAATCAGATGATTGAGTTTCAAGGCAAAAAATTTCCGATTGTCGGTGTTGTGGCTGATTTCCACGAGCAGTCGTTTCACGAAAAAATCGGGCCGGTATTTATGGGCTACATGCCTCATGCCCGGAATCTTGGTATCAAGCTATCGACCAAAGGAAAACAGGTAAGCGACCTTAAAGCCACACTGGCCAGCCTTGAACAACAATGGAAAACCGTTTATCCCGACAACAGATTTGACTATACGTTTCTGGACGATTCCATTGCCCGGTTATATGAAAAAGAGCAGAAAACGGGTCAGCTTGTCAACACCGCCACGGGTATCGCCATTCTGATCTCCTGCATGGGACTATTCGGGCTGGCGATGTTTACCGCCGAACAACGTACCAAAGAAATTGGCGTGCGGAAAGTGCTGGGTGCTTCGGTCGGTAGTATTGTGGCCTTGCTGTCGAAAGACTTCCTGAAGCTGGTTGTCATTGCGCTGGTTATAGCCACTCCCATTGCCTGGTGGGCCATGAACAAATGGCTGGCAGATTTTGCCTATAAGGTTGATATTGAATGGTGGGTGTTTGCGCTGGCCGGTTTGCTTTCGATTGGTATCGCCCTGTTGACAGTTAGTTTTCAGAGCATCAAAGCCGCCCTGACCAATCCCGTTACGTCTCTCCGGTCGGAATAGCTGGATCGGTGATTTGTCTTTTATACCTACCCCGTCCCCTGAGAGGAAAGCCTTCCTAATTGGACTTTCACCTCCTTCAGGGGGCCGGGGATGACGATCAATCAATCTGCACAGCTCCTGCGGCAACTTGCCGGGCACCTGTCAGATTGATTTCCGTCGGCTGAGGGGCAGCAAATGTCAGAACAGGTTTTTGCGAGAGAAAAAGCGCGTTTTCAAACGATATACGGCCACACGTAACATCGGCAAATGAGGCTTTTGCTTCAAAAAAAGCTTCTTTCAGGCTAGCTTCTTTCAGATTGGCACCGCCGAAATCAACGGCATTTTTAAACCGGCAATTATCAAAAATACTTCTGCCGACAAACTGCGCGTAGTTGAAGTTCAGCAGTCCGTGCGATGTGCATAACGAGAAATCGAGGTTGGCGCGAAACTCCGCCAGATTAAACTGCGCATCCCCCGCAAAGGCCGCGCCCTGAAAATAGCTCACCCCCGCCCATACCGACTTCCAGAAATTGACACCCCTTCCGAAATGAACGGTTTGAAAATGCGTTTCCTGCGTAAAAAACGTATTGTCAAAATAAGCTTCCGCATCGAAATAAGCCCCTTCAAATGAAACAGCCCGGTTAAACTGACTATTGGAAAAACAACCGATTCCGGCTACGGTAACCGACTGAAAATTAATTGCTTCGTTGAATTTACAATTCAGAAACGTAAGGTTTTTGCGAAAATCACAGAGCGTTGTTTGCCCGTTACGCTGACTGAAACCCAGCACTTTGCCCGTGAATACGCAGTTTTTGAAAAAGATGGGTGAGTCGATCACCGCCTTTCGCGTATTGGCCGTTTCGGGGTATGTTGTTAGCGTCGTAAAATCCAGATCGCCGTCAATAGTCACATTCTCAAGCAGAACAGGTTCCTGCTTTTTAATCGTTTCCACTACGCTGGCAGCCGATACGTTTTTACTGCTCGATGTTGCGGAAGTTGTACAGGCCACGCAGCTGAAGCCAATCAACAGCACTGCCAGTAGCTTACTTAACTTTTGCGGCACGTAACGACTGGGTTGTGTTCTGACGGTCATGTTCGCGAAGTTTTTGAGCGAAAGCTCCGCTCTTTTTCTGCTGACGGATGAAACTAAAGATTTCCTGAGGTGTGTAAGCGTTCAGATTACCCGGCTTCACAACCGAGTTAAACTCACGGCGCGACTTAACCGGGCTTTTGATGCTCAACTGGTTTTTGAAGGAAAACGCAACACCTGCCGTCTCGTAACCCTGACGGGCCGCATACCCATTTCTGAATTTGATGGGCCGGTCGGTCGTGTAAAAGAAGTTATCGTCCTCGTAGTATTCATCGAACGTATCGTCGGCATCGACAACCAGAACCAGGTAATAAGAACCGTTCAGATTAGAGGGCATCTGGTAGCTAACCTGCACGCCCTCGTCGTTGCCAAAAAGCTGTTCAGACAAGCTGCTGCCCGACGGAATGGGTACGTTCAGATTGCAGTTACCTCCATCGCAGGTGTACTTGCCCGACGCCAGATTTTTTGTGGTGTAGGTATGATGAAACAATACGCCGTAATCATTGGCATTCCGGGCATTGTAATAAATGTAGTACGCTGTCCAGGGTGTTTGCGGTTTGGCGTCGGCATCGCCGTCGTTATAGATATTGAGGTCAACGACACGGGCAGTCGACGAACCTGTATTCTCATAGTCCGAAAAGTCCTGATTGATCCAGGCAACCAAATCAACACCGTTTACTGAAGGAGCCGGCTGCGGGTTTGGATTGTCCTGCGGTTTGGTTGTGCTTTCACTCATCACCATCAGAGCTTTAGTACCGAACCCGTCATCATAAACAAACGTATTGAGCAGAAAATTGTAATCAATCCAGATGAATCCTTTGCTGCCCCAGTTGGCACCCCAGGAGTTTACGATTTTAAAGGCTCCACTTGCGCCTTTGCGGTCGTCGTAACCCACAATAGCCAGGCCGTGATACGCATCCTTTCCGACTTTGTTATATGTCGTGTTGGAGGACAGTACGTTGTCGCTATTCCATGACATGAAATTGTCCGACAACTTCGCGATAATCATAACCGGCAGTTTATTAGCCAGTTGCTGTTTGATACTGACC
This sequence comes from Spirosoma sp. KNUC1025, assembly GCF_045160025.1. Classification (GTDB taxonomy): domain Bacteria; phylum Bacteroidota; class Bacteroidia; order Cytophagales; family Spirosomataceae; genus Spirosoma. Next base: position 3,067,127 of record NZ_CP087139.1, on the reverse strand, counting down.
ACGCTTGGGTCAATGGTACGGTAGCTTTTTATTTTATGCTTAGCTGCTTCGGCATCCCAGGCAGCCGATGCGCTGGTCTTGCTGCAGTCGCCCAGATTGCTGTAGGGAACGACGCTCAACGTAGCCGCTCCGCGCTGCTGCAATACGTCGAGGTTGGCCGCCAGCGTACTTCCGTTACAATTCGGTTTTTTCCCCGGCCCTTCAGGAATCGACGTAAACAGATCGCGGGGACTGATCTGATAAACCGGACTGCTTAGCTGCGAAGCAGTATATCCTTTGGCAATTCCTTCGATAACGGTTTTAGTGTAATAGCCGGTTGCCCAGGATACGCAGGTGCCATAGCTGCCCTGATTGCCTATTGGTGGAAGGAACGCACTAAGGTCAACGGCAGCGGGGAGGTTGTCGGCCGCCGTATAGCCAAACTTGGTCGAAACAGGAATTTCGTTGAAATTTTCGTTACCCAGTCCGCCAAACGAATAATCCGAGGTCGACGGGTTTGGCTTATCGGGCGTAGGTACATCTTCTTCCTGCTTTTTGCAGCCAAACAGTAAGGCTGCGAAAAGGGCAGTGAGTAAAAATCGGTTGGTAGTCATTGATTCTGTTAAAAAGAGAAAAGTGTGGATAGCAACGTAGCAAAGTTGAACTCTCCCCTCCTGCCGGGAAAGCCGAAGGTTTACCAACCGTAAAAAACAGGGGTTGAATTGATTAAAATGTGCGTAGAACAGATCAGCCAGCCCCAGCGAATGGCTGTTTAGGTGGTCCATAGCCCTTGTCCCAAACCGTACAGCGTTTGTCCGAAACTGGACAATGACAAATAGAATTTCACAAAAAATGGCGCTTTCTGGCTGGTGAGCAGCATATTCTGGTACTGGCAAGGCATTTGCTCAGCAAAAATAGAACTAACGCAAACCCATGAAACGAAGCTATTTGGGCGAGTTTGAAGAGATCGTGCTGCTCACGGTGGCTGTGCTGGAAGGTGGAGCTTATGGGGTAGCCATTACGCATGAGATCATCGAGCAGACAGGTCGTTCAGTCCGGCTCAATCAGATTCATTCAGCATTGGATCGACTGGAAGACAAAGGCATGGTGAAATCAGAAATGGGTGAGCCTACGGCCGAACGGGGTGGTCGCCGAAAGCGGCTGTTTACCGTAACGGCCTACGGCCGGCGGACATTGCAGGAAATTCAGGAAGTACGTACCAGTTTCTGGAGTCGGTTATTGAACCCGCTTAAACTGTCAACTATAGCGGGATAAGCAGGGTGCAGGGCGCATGGTGCGAAGAGTTCGCCCAGTACCCGGCTCCCAGCACCTTGCCCCCAGCCAAACCCCTTTGCCCATGAACCAACCGCCCAAACTTGCCAACCGGCTGCTCCGCTTTTTCTGCGCCCCTCACCGGCTGGAAGAAGTACAGGGCGATTTGCAGGAAGAGTTTGCGTACCAAGTCAGACGTATCGGCGAGCGACGGGCGTGCTGGCGATACTGGTGGGATGTACTGGGATTCTTCAAACCGTTTGCTATCAGGCAAAAACGAAGTCCGTATTTGTATACAACAACGTATTTAATGAACCCGACTATGCTTCGAAACTATTTAAAAATTGCTTTCCGAAATCTCGCCAAGAGCAAGTCGTTTTCGGCGATTAACACACTCGGCCTTGCCTTGGGTCTGACCTGTAGTCTGCTTATTTATCTCTGGATACAGGATGAACGCAGCGTCGATGCGTTTCATGCGAATAAAAATCAGTTGTATCGGGTTTACATGCGCGAGTACTTCAGTGGAAAAATGCAGGGTGTCATCTGGACACCGGGTCCGCTGGCCGCTGAGCTTAAGAAAGAAATACCTGAAATTCAGTACGCAACGGCCTACGAATGGCCCGGCAGGCAGACATTTTCTGTAGGTAACAAAATCAACAAACAATCCCTCAACGCGGCTGGGCCAGACCTTTTCAGGATGTTCAGCTTTACATTTCTGCAAGGTACGCCCGAGGCCGCCCTGAAGGACCGGAACAACCTGGCAATTTCCCGCAGTATGGCCGATCTCTATTTTGGTAGTCCCGAAGCGGCCATTGGGAAGTCGATTCGATTCGATAACCGAAAAGATTTACGTGTATCCGCTGTTTTTGAAAACCTGCCGAAGAACAGTACGCTCCAGTTCGACTGCCTACGCAACTGGGATGCCTACGTGGAAGATGGAAATGATTGGGCAACGGGTTGGGGCAGCACTGATCCGCTGACGTTTTTTATGATTCGCTCGGACGCAGACCCGGCAAAGGTAGAAGCCAAAATACAGCATATGCTGGACAAATTTAACCGGGACGAAGGCAAACCGTTTCATACCGAACTTGCCATGCAGCCTTTCCACGAATATTACCTGAACAGCAATTTTAAAAATGCCCGGATCGATGGTGGACGTATCGAATACGTCCGGCTGTTTAGTCTCGTGGCGGTGTTTATTCTGCTGATTGCCTGCATTAATTTCATGAATCTGGCAACCGCTCGCTCGGCCAAACGAGCCAAAGAAGTCGGCGTTCGAAAAGTTGTTGGCGCCATGCGCTCGTTGCTGATCGGGCAGTTTCTGGGCGAAGCGCTGCTGTTGACGATTGGCTCCGTTGTTCTCGCACTTTTATTGGTTAGTGGGCTGTTACCGGCGTTCAATACGTTGACCGATAAGCAGATTAGCCTGCCCATTCATAACGTATCGTTTTGGAGCGGACTGGCTGGATTAACCGCCTTAACGGGTTTAGTCGCCGGAAGTTATCCAGCCTTTTTTCTGTCTTCGCTGAATCCGATTCGGGTCCTGAAAGGGTCCCTAAAATTCAACAGCAAGTCCACCTGGCTGCGACAGGGGCTGGTTGTGTTTCAGTTTTCCCTATCTATTATTCTGATTGTCGGTATGATTATCATCTATCGGCAAGTGGATTACGTACAAACCAAAAATCTGGGCTACGACCGCGAAAACCTTATTTACTTTCCGTTAGAAGGCGATTTGGCGAAGAACTATGATGTTCTCAGCGCCGAGTTTGCGCAACTACCGGGCGTCCGAAACGTATCGTATATGACTGCTGATCCGGCATCAAATGGATCGGGGACTGAAAACATCAGTTGGGCAGGCAGCGACCCAAACGACAAAGTCCGGTTCACACCCGTCGGCGTCGGCTATAATTTTGCCAGAACCATGCGTATTACGTTACGGGAAGGGCGGGATTTTTCGAAAAGTTTTCCTACCGATTCCAGTGGATTTCTGATCAACGAAGCCGCCCTAAAAGTTATTGGCTATAAACAACCCATTGGAAAACGTATTACCTGGGGACAGAAGCAAGGCACTATCGTTGGTGTGGTAAAAGACTTCCATTTTCAGTCGCTCCATGCCACTATCCGGCCACTCATTGCTTACCTGCGGACGCAACAGCTGGTCGGGAATGTAAACGTAATTGTGCGGATTGATGGCAGTAAAACCAGGGAAACAATGGCCCGAATAGAGGCTATCTGCAAAAAATTGAATCCAAATTATCTTTTTACCTACTCATTCACCGATCAGGAATATGCCCGGCAATACCAGAGCGAACAGGTGGTCAGCAAACTCGCCAGTTATTTTGCCTTTCTGGCCATTTTCATTTCCTGTCTGGGTCTGTTCGGGCTGGCTACGTTCACCGCTGAGCAGCGAACCAAAGAAATTGGCGTGCGGAAAGTACTGGGAGCATCGGTTACGAGCATCATCGGATTGCTCTCGAAAGACTTTCTCAAGCTTGTAGCCATTGCCATTATTCTGGCGTCGCCCGCTGCGTGGTGGGCCATGAATCAATGGTTGCAGAACTTCGCTTACAAGATTGATATTGAGTGGTGGATGTTTGTTTTGGCGGGAATAATGGCCGTTTTAATCGCCCTTCTGACGGTCAGTTTCCAGAGTATTCGAGCGGCTCTGGTGAACCCCGTTAAATCACTGCGTTCGGAATAAGCCTCCGTAGAGACGCAGGGGACTGCGTCTCTACAAACAAACAACCCATGCAACACCCACCCAAACTCGCCGACCGGCTGCTCCGCTTCTTTCTTTCCGATGATCGGCTGGAGGAAGTGCAGGGTGATCTGCACGAGGAATTTATCTGGCAGGTCAGCCGAATTGGTGAGCGACGAGCCCGCTGGCGATACTGGCGAGATGTGCTGGGGTTTCTCAAACCTTCTATTTTAAAAAGTCAACCCGATACGTATCCAAGAACTTACTTAATGAACCCAACTATGCTTCGAAACTATTTTCGGACCGCCTGGCGCAATCTGGTCAAGAACCGTTTCTATTCGCTTATCAACATGACGGGACTGACCGCCGGACTGGCCGTTGGCATCCTGATTCTGCTCTGGGTCCAGGATGAACTAAGCTTCGACCGGTTTCATACACAAGCCACCAACATCTACCGACTCGAAAACTGGGCCGGTACGGGTAGCAGCCGGCAAATCTGGCAGGCGACTGTAGCGCCTATTGCTGATATGGGCAGGAAAGAACTTCCCGAGATCAAAGATGCTGTTCGGTTGACGTATAATGGCATGTTCAACCTGTTTAAATACAAGGAAAAAACGGTGAGCGAACAACGTACGCAATTTGCCGATCCGGCGCTGTTTTCGATGTTCGATTTTCCGCTCGTTCAAGGAAATCCAGCCAACCCGTTTCCCGATAACCATTCGCTTGTCATGACCGAAACGACGGCTAAACGCTACTTCGGTCATGAGAATCCAATTGGGAAAATACTGGCTGGCGATAACAATACGTCGTTTAAAGTCAGTGGTGTTATTCGAGATTTTCCGAAAAATTCGAGCATTCAGGGGGATATGATCCTGCCGATTTCGCTGCTGTTCGACACCATGTATCAGGACCGCACAAACGGCCGGAGCAAAGACAATGACTTTTCCAATTTCAGCTATTTTACGTATTTCTTACTGCAACCCGGCGCATCGGTCAATTCGCTGACTGACAAGCTACGTACCATTCACCTGCGCAATAAACCCGAAGACACTGACCTTACCTATCTGCTTGAACCTCTGGCCGATATGCACCTCTATAAAGCTGACGGTTCGGAAGGCGGTATCGAAACGGTACGTATGTTTTCGATCATTGCGCTGCTGATTCTGGTCATTGCCTGCATTAACTACGTCAACTTATCGACGGCCCGTTCGATGCTACGTTCCAAAGAAGTGAGCATGCGTAAAATTGTCGGGGCGGCCCGAAGCCAGCTTTTTATACAGTTCATTGTTGAAACTGCCCTGCTTTTTTCGATTGCCGCCATACTGGCGCTTGGCCTGATGTATAGTCTGCTGCCGTTTTACAATCAGCTATCGGGCAAAGAGCTTGTGCTTAACTTCTCGGATTATCGCTTGTGGGAGGTTATTGGCGGAACGATTGCCGGAACGCTGATCGCTTCGAGTATTTATCCGGCCATTCTGCTGTCGTCGTTGGAACCCCTGAAAGCACTGAAAGGAAAGGTGTCGGCGCGATTGAGTGAAGCCCTGTTTCGAAAAGTGCTGGTCGTGACGCAGTTTGCAGTTTCAGTGATTCTGATTGCCAGTACGTTTATCATTAGCAATCAACTGCAATACATTCGCTCGAAGGAATTGGGTTATAACAAAGCGCATGTCTTTGGCCTGTTCATGCGGGATGACATGAGCAAACATTACGATGCCGTTAAAGCGGATCTCCTAAATCAGCCCGGCGTAGCGGCTGTAACGCGTGCCAGCGCCAACATCGTGCAGATTGGAGCGCAAACCGGCGACAATGAATGGTATGGCAAAGAAAAAGGCGAAACCATGTTTGTGCGGCCGGTGGCGATTGATAAAGATTTTATTCCGTTTTTCAGGATGCAGCTGGCGCAGGGAGCCAATTTTACGGGTGCTGTGGCCGATTCGCTGCATTTTATCCTGAACGAAACAGCCATTAAAGCCGCCCGCATCCAGAACCCGATCGGTAAGCCATTCCGGCTCTGGAAACATAAAGGAACGATTATCGGCGTGGTAAAAGACTTTCATTTTGCGTCTATGCGCCAAAAAATTGAACCGGCTGTTTTCTTTTACGACCCAAACCAGATGAGGGCGCTGTATGTCAAAACAACCGGTCAGGATGCGAAAGCGGTGATTGCCGCCACGGAACGTTTATACAAACGATACAATCCGGATTACCCGATGGAATACTCGTTTCTGGATGACGTTTTCAACAACCTGTACAAATCCGAGCAGCAGACGGGTTTACTGTTCAACGTGTTTGCCGCCATTGCCATTCTCATTTCCTGCCTGGGCCTCTTCGGACTGGCCACATACACGGCTCAGGTACGTACCCGCGAAATCGGGGTTCGTAAGGTGCTGGGAGCCAGCGTGACGGGTATTATTGAGCTGCTGGCCAAAGATTTCGTGAAGCTGGTGCTGATTGCCATTCTGATCGCTACGCCCATTTCCTGGTATACGATGAATCGCTGGTTAGAGGATTTTGCGTACCGGATTGATGTGCAATGGTGGGTGTTTGTCTTGGCTGGGTTGCTGGCGCTGGTCATTGCATTGCTAACGGTCAGTTTTCAGAGTATCAAAGCGGCATTAATGAACCCGGTGAAATCATTACGCAGTGAGTAGCGCGGAGCGGAGAGCAAGGAGCGGGGTGCTGGGAGCGAGGAGTATTTTTGACAGCCCCTACTCCCGGCACCTTGCTCCTCGCACCCAGCACCCCCTATAACCGATACGTTACCGATACCAAGCCGGTTGAGTACGTTTTCGAATCGATCAGTGTCAGACTTATCCGCTCTTTCAGGGGGGTAAAGAGTGGTTTTCCGGCGCCTAAAATAATGGGGTGAATTGCCAGAAACAGTTCATCAACGAGCCCTTCGTTAAGAAACGACGTTGTCAGGCTGGACCCACCAAAAAGCCAGAAATCTTTTCCACTCTGATTTTTAAGCGCATTTACCTGCGTTTTTATATCGCCACGGATAAGCTTTGCGCCGTCCTCAACTCCCATCAACGTGCTGGAAAAGACGTATTTCTTAAACTGAGGAAACGAGTAATTGCTGGCCTCTTCGGCCGGATTGTTCAGCAACTCATAACTCTTCCTTCCGATAAAAATCGCGTCGATACGTTCCAGAAAAGCGTTCATTCCGTAATCCTGATCGGTGAAGCACCAGTCGTACTCACCGTTGGGTCCTTCTATGTAGCCATCCAGGCTAACGGCCAGCCCTAAGATCACCTTTCGTATCATCGTTATTTGCAGTTGGTCCAGCGGCAAAGTTGTGAACAGTTATACCTACTCGCTTGTAAAAATCGGACATGCGTAACAAAAACGTTAACTTCCCAAAAGGTAGAGCGCTCAGGCCATAATTAGTACAAGACGCTGTCTGTAGCAATTAACTGAGTCGGGCTAAGACCAGAATACTGCCGACAGGCATGGATAAAATGGGCCTGGTCGTAATAGCCACTCTCGTAGGCAACCTCGGTCAGGGTTAAAGTGGGGTACTGTTTCAGTTGCTTCAGTGCCTGTAGGAAGGTAGCCATTCGGGCAAATTCTTTTGGCGAAATGCCAATGCATTGGCTGAACAGCCGGACCAGATGCCGGTTGCTAAGACCAACCCGACAGGCTAGTTCTTCCACAGAAAGCAGTCCGTTGGCCCGCTTGATTTCCTGCACACAATACGTAACGGCTTTATCAAATCGTGTGGCTTGCTGAAGTCGATTTATCAGATACTGTTGCACAAGTTGAACCCGCTGGTCAACAGTTCGGGCACCCTCAACCAATGCCTGTAATGCATCTGCACTATCCCCCAAACATCTCGTAAATCGATCACATGGTTTGCTACGTGGTGCATAGACAACGGGAAGAAGGGATAGGCAAACCCGTCGGTAAAACAAACGGATACAAAACCCACCCTCCCCCGCGTCTGAACATCCATAAACGTGTTCATACGGGACGTAAGAAAACTCCTGCCGTGGGCAGATGGGGCACCAGGCGCGGCAACTTGCTGCGGTTCGTAAAAATTCACAAAAAGCTCTACGCAGGCATCAGGTAATACACGCATCGGCACCAGCGAAGCCTCCGACTCGTCACTGTCCATTACGCATATGGTCTTAACATATGGCTTTAGAAGCGGATGAATATCGTAGAGCTGGTAGTGCATTACTCAAATATACCTCCGTTTGCGATTCGCTGTCCGTTTTGCGTACACCAGATGTCCAGATTCGGACAAGCTAAGTGCCTTGATTTTCTTCAAAAATGGCTTTCTGAGTAAGTCAGCAGCAATAGTGATGAGTTGGCACCGCATTTGTTCGGCATTATCGTATAATATACCGAACCATGAAAAGGGCCTTTCTGGGAGAGTTTGAAGAAGTGGTGCTCCTGACCGTAGCCATCCTTGACGAAGGGGCTTACGGCGTCAGTATTACACAGGAAATTGAGCAAAAAACCGGTCGGGCGGTTGGCTTCAGTACGGTTCACACGACGCTGCAACGGCTGGAAGAAAAAGGCTTTCTTTCCTCGCGCATGGGCGGTGCCACGGCCGAGCGGGGTGGACGCCGGAAGCGGTTTTTCACCATAACGGCCGCAGGTCGGAAAGCCCTGCAGGAAGTAAAGCAGATACGTATGGAACTCTGGAACTCGCTGCCCCCACAAACCCTGCAATTAATGGGAGGGTGAAGAAAATGATGAATTAAGAATGATCAGTACGGCTGTCATTCACTATTCCAGTATTCATCATTTCTCATTCATGATTCATCATTCTTAATTCATCATTTCTCACTTATGTCTCCTCCCCGCTTTGCCACCTGGCTGCTGGAAACGTTCGGTCATCCGGATACGGTGGAAGAAGTGCAGGGCGATTTGCAGGAACTGTATGCGCATTGGGTGCTGACTGATGGAAAACGAAAAGCCAACTGGCGCTATAGCCTGAATGCGTTGAAATTATTACGGCCTCTGGCCAAATCGAAAACAGCTAAAGAATATCCTTCACCCTTACTACTAAGTCCTGCTATGCTATGTAATTATGTAAAAATCGCCTGGCGCAACTTGGTTCTTCACAAAGCGTTTACGGCCATTAACATTGTCGGATTGGCGGTTGGTTTGGCTACCTGTCTGCTCATCGTGTTGTTTGTGCTGCATGAACTGAGCTATGACCGTTACCACGCCAATGCCGACCGAATTTACCGAATGGCTCTCAATGGCCGAATCGATGATAAAGATATCCAACTGGCCTATGCACCCGGACCAGCGGGACAAGCCTTGCTGCGCGACTGTCCAGGCGTGGAAGCCGTTACCCGATTACGTAAGGAAGGGACTTTTTTAGTCAAGAACGGACGTGATATTATTAAAGAAGAGCATGTTGCCTTTGTGGATTCAAACTTCTTCTCGGTTTTCACAATACCATTGCTGAAAGGCCATCGGGTGAACGCACTTGCTGAACCGAATACGCTGGTTCTTAGCGAAACAATCGCCCGGAAATATTTTGGTCAGGCCGATCCCATTGGAAAAACGCTCACATTAGGACATCTGGGTTTGTTTCGGATCACCGGCGTTTGTGCCGATGTACCGTCGAATACACACTTTCATTACGACATGTTTGGCTCATTTCCTTCAGTTAAAACGGGCAATAAATGGTTAGCCAGTGGTTCCTATACCTATTTGCGGGTTCGCGAGGGCTACTCCATTCGTCAGGTGGAAGCTGTAAGCCAGGAGTTCGCCCGGAAATACATTGCTCCGGAAATTAAGGAGTTCTTCGGAGCTACTTTTTCGGAATTTTCCCAGAAAGGCAATGGCTTTAGCTTTCGTTTCCAACCCATAACTAGCATTCATTTAGAATCAAACCTGGACGACGAACTAGAGGCCAACAGCGACGTTAAATATCTGTACATATTCTCGGCGATTGCTTTTTTTATCCTTCTGCTGGCGTGCATCAATTTCATGAACCTATCCACTGCCGGATCGGTAGGGCGCTCGAAAGAAGTGGGTATTCGCAAAGTGCTGGGTTCCATTCGCAAGCAGTTGGTCAGTCAGTTTCTGGCCGAGTCTGTTCTGGTAACTTTCCTGGCACTGGGAATGGCTCTGGGATTCGTTCTGTTGGTATTGCCAACTTTTAATGAGCTGGCTGGTAAACAGTTTTCGTACCGCGCGCTCATCGATGGCTGGATGCTACCAGGAATTTTGCTGGCCTGTCTGATAATAGGAATACTGGCAGGAAGTTATCCGGCCTTTGTACTCTCCTCATTTCGTCCCGTAAAAGTGCTTAAAGGAGCTACCCAGACTGGCACACGTAGCGGCTGGTTACGTAGTACGTTGGTGACCGTTCAGTTTGCAGTATCGATCAGTATGATCATTGCCACTATGGTCGCGAATCAACAGTTAGGTTTCATTCAGAACAAGAACGTGGGTTTTGATAAAGAACAGGTGCTGGTCCTGCACGATACGCACGTACTGGGGTCAAACGTGAATGCATTTAAAGAAGAACTGGCCAAACTGACGCCCGTTGTGGGGGTAACGCGCGCGGGTTTTTACCGGCTGGAACGTCCAGCCAGAGTGTAGATGGAATTCAGGTGCGAAACGGTTCGCAGATTAGCACGCATCGGACAAAAGGATACTACGTCGACGAAGAATATGTGCCTACGCTGGGAATTCGACTGGTGCAGGGACGTAATTTTTTAAAGGATTCTCCCGCCGAAAAGGAAAACGTGCTTATTAACGAAGCGGCAGCTCAGGCTTACTGGCCCAAAAAGCAGTCTACTGGATCGCCCATTGGTCAACAACTTTTCATAATTGGTGATGGCTCCGAAGGCAGCAAACGCACCTATACGGTCGTGGGCGTGGTGAAGGATTTCCATTTCGAATCCATGCGCCAGCGGATCGCTCCTTTAGTCATATTTTATGGGAAAGATGCCAGCCAATTGGCACTACGTATCCAGACGAGCGATATTCCCGGCCTGCTACGTACCATTGAACAGCGGTGGAAAGCCCAGACAGACAATCCATTTACGTATTCCTTTTTAAACGAACGATTCAACACCATCTACCAGTCTGAACAGCGAATTGGTCGACTGGTGAGCATTTTCGCAGGGTTGGCTGTGCTGATTGCCTGCCTGGGTCTGTTCGGGCTCGCAGCTCTGACGACCCATCAACGTACCAAAGAAATCGGGGTGCGAAAAGTGTTGGGTGCATCAGTCACCAGTGTTGTCGCGCTGTTGTCGAAAGACTTTATGAAGCCCGTTCTGGTTGCCATTCTGATTGCGTCACCCGTGGCCTGGTACGCCATGGACCAATGGCTACAGGATTTTGCCTACAAAATCAATCTGGACTGGTGGGTCTTCGCCCTGGCAGGTATTCTGTCTGTTGGCATTGCCCTCCTGACAGTCAGTTTTCAGAGTATCAAAGCCGCTTTGGCAAATCCAGTTAAGAGTTTACGGAGTGAATAAACAGTTAACCAAACACGTATTATGAAACGCAAAATTCTGGTTACTACCCTGCTCATGTCCTCTGCCCTGATCTGTTTCGCAGCCCTCGCCGATTTGGGCGGTAAGTGGCAGGGAGGCATTTCTCTACCCGACGGAAACACCTATCCCGTTACCTACGAATTCACCCTCAACGGTAGCCAACTTAGTGGAAAAGCAACCGCTGAAGGCCCGTCTAAAACGATTAGCGAAGGCAAGGTCAACGGTGTTGATTTTAGTTTCAGCATCACCGATGACGATGGTCAGTTGATTCCGCACACCGGTAAATATTTCGCCGAAGGGGATTCCATCTCCTTAAACGTCACGTACCAGGGATCGAAATTGCACGCCACCTTAAAACGGGCAAAAAACTAACTGTTTGCCCGAGCCTCTGCTTCCTGCAACTCCTCTCCTATGCTCCCTGCCACCAAACCACCCCGCTTTGCCACCTGGCTGCTGAAGACATTCGGCCATCCTGATACGTTGGAAGAAGTGCAGGGCGATTTGCAGGAACTGTATGCGCATTGGGTGCTGACTGATGGAAAACGAAAAGCCAACTGGCATTATAGCCTGAACGCGTTGAAATTATTACGGCCTCTGGCCAAATCGAAAACAGCTAAAGAATATCCTTCACCCTTACTACTAAGTCCTGCTATGCTACGTAATTATGTAAAAATCGCCTGGCGCAATCTGAAGCACTCTAGGGGCATTTCGCTCATCAACGGATTTGGGCTAATGCTGGGGATAACCTGTGCGCTGCTGGTTTTTCTGGTGATTATCCACGAAACCAGTTACGACAAGCACATCGAAAACGCCGACCGGATTTACCGGGTCGAAACCGTAAACGCAAATGATCCGAATCCGCATTCAGGCACCTATACCGAACTAGGTAGCGTATTGCCGAAAGAAGCGCCCGAATTCGAAACCGTGGTGTCCATCTGGAATGAGTGGGGGCGCGGCCTGTCCATTCCGGCATCAGGAGATTTTTACAAAGAACGCGTGGCCTTTACCAACCAGGCTATCTTTGATTTACTTGACTATCAACTAATTAATGGCGATGTCCGTTCGGCGCTTTCACAACCCAATCAGGTGGTGCTGACGGAATCCTATGCAAAGAAGTTTTTTGGCACAACTGACGCCATCGGCAAAACCATTCGCTACGCCAATCTGCAGGATTTACAAGTGTCGGGCGTACTGAAAGATCATCCTGCCACGACCAGTTTTCCGTTCAACGTGCTGGTTTCATTCCTTACTCTCAAGCGTGTTAAGCCCGATTACGATTCGCATGGATGGAGCGGCTTTGGCGATAATTTTCAGGTCTACGTACGGATGAAACCGGGCTTTAAACCCGAGCAATTGACCCGCCGATTCCATGACATCCAGGCGAAATACCAGAAAGATCCCAAGACGGTTCAGAATCAGTACTTCGCGCTAAACCCGTTGTCAGACATTCATTATTCCTTCAATTTCAGTGGTCGGCAGGCCAATCTGAAACTACTCAAAATGCTGGCTCTGATTGGCGCTTTCGTGCTGCTGATTGCCTGCATCAATTTCGTAAACCTGACTACGGCACAAGCCTTCAAACGGGCTAAGGAAATTGGAATTCGGAAGGCCGTGGGCAGTAACCGCCTGTCGCTTATCTATCAGTTTATGACAGAAGCCGGACTCATCACCCTGATGGCTACGTTCATGTCGGCGCTGCTGGCCTGGCTTACGCTGCCAGAAATTGCGACCCTGATGGCGCTTCCGCTAACGACCACCGACCTGCTGAGTTGGAAAATTGGAATTTTCCTGGCCGGACTGGCTTGTTTAACAACCGTTCTGGCCGGAACCTATCCAGCTTTCCGCCTGTCGGGGATGCCACCGATATGGGCCCTGAAAAGCAATAAACTTCCCCAGGGCGAACGGAGCATTACATTACGTCAGGGATTGGTCGTTGTGCAATTTACCGTCTCCATGGTTTTGATCAGCAGCGCTTTACTGATGAACCGGCAATTGACTTTTTTCCAGAACGCCGATCTCGGTTTCAATAAAAATGCCATTATCACGGTTGGTCTTCCCGACAATAAACCCGAAAAGCTACAAACCCTTCGGGCGCAGCTGGCGGAATCGCCACAGATCAAAGACGTAAGCTTTTCGTTCAACAGTGCTTCGGCCGAAAGCAACTGGATGCAGGGTATGCAATACCGAAAAGGCGCAAAGGCAACCGAGATTAAAACCCAGATGAAAATGGCCGACTCACATTACCTCGATACGTACGGAATTCAGCTTCTGGCGGGCAGTAAACTTCAGGATTCCGACACCTTATCGGCTGCGTTTAAGGTTATGGCCAACGAAATATTCCTCGACCGCATGGGCATCCGCAAACCCGCCGAAGCCATTGGCCAGAAAATATACTACGGTGATGGTGAGCAATTTGCAACGATTGTTGGGGTTACCAAGAATTTCAATGTCAACTCTCTGCATCAGAAGATTGACCCGACATTGATTCAGGTCGTACCCAACAACTTTTTTCAGGCAGGTATCAAGCTGCAAGGCGAGAAACCAACCACCGAAACGATACAGGCGGCTTTAGCCACCCTTGAAAAAGCCTGGAAGGCCACCTTCCCCAATCAGGTGTTTGAATACCAATTTCTGGATAAAACGTTAGCGCAGGCTTACAACAACGAAGTCCGGACCTCTAAACTGATCGAAACCTCCACCCTGATTGCCATTCTGATTGCCTGTCTGGGCCTGTTTGGGCTGGCTACGTTTACGGCTGAGCAGCGGACCAAGGAAATCGGCGTACGAAAAGTATTGGGGGCTTCCGTGATTAGCATTATCACGCTGATGACCAGAGATTTTCTGAAACTGGTGCTGATTGCCGTGCTGATTGCTTCGCCCATCGCCTGGTATGCCATGAGTCAGTGGCTGCAAAACTTTGAGTTCAAAGTCGAAATTCAGTGGTGGGTGTTTGCCCTGACAGGTTTGCTGCTGGTCATCATTGCCCTGCTAACGGTCAGTTTCCAGAGTGTTAAGGCGGCTTTAATGAATCCAGTTAAATCGTTACGTTCAGAATAGCCGGGTGCAAGGTGTGGAGTGCAAGGAGTTTTCTAACTCTTTCACGTTCTACACCTTGCTCCAAGCACCTTGCCCCATGCTATGAAACATCCTCCACGCTTCGCTACCTGGCTTTTGGCCAACTTCGCTCATCCCGATACACGGGAAGAAGTGATGGGTGATTTAATGGAGCTGTACGGCCATTGGGTGCAAACGACTGGCGAACGTAACGCTCGCTGGCGCTATAGCCTGAGTACGTTAAAACTATTGCGGCCCCTTGCCCGGTCAAAATCATTTTCTCAATACAAATCACCGTTTTTTCTCCGTCCGGATATGATACGTAATTATGTGACGGTGGCCTTTCGAAATCTGATTCGGAACAAAGCCTTTTCGATTATCAATATAGCGGGGCTCGCGCTCGGAATGGCGTGTAGTCTGCTGATTCTGCTCTGGGTACAGAACGAACGTAGCGTAGATGGCTTCCATACCAACGGAAAGTACCTCTACCAAATTTACGAACGACAGCATTTTGACGGCAAAACACAGGCAGGATACGAAACACAGGGCTTACTGGCCGATGAATTGAAGCGCGTTATTCCTGAAGTAGAGTATGCCAGCAGTATGGAATGGAATAATCCGTTTACGTTTCAGGACGGGGACAACATCAACAAAATGGAAGGCACGTTTTCCGGAGCTGATTTTTTCAGGATGTTCAGTTATCCGCTCGTGGAAGGTACGCCCGAAACGGCCATAGCAGCGCCAAACAGCATTGCCATCTCCCGAAAAATGGCGGATCAGTTTTTCGGAAGTCCGGAAAAAGCGGTTGGTAAGCTCATACGTTACGAAAATAAAGAAGATTTTGCCGTTACGGCGGTATTTGAAAACGTACCGGCAAACTCATCCCAGCAGTTTGACTTTCTCATCAACTGGAAGGCATACGTAAAGACGAATGACTGGGTACACAACTGGGGAAATTACAATCCGTACACATTCATACAACTACGTCCGGGAGCTGATCCGGCAAAAGTGGGCGCCAAAATCAAGGATTTCACGTATCGTTACAAACCCAAAAACAATGCTTTCATTGAAGAACTGATTTTGCAGCCGTATCCAGAGAAATACCTTCATTCCACGTTTAAAAATGGGCAGATCGATGGAGGGCGGATTGAATACGTACGGCTGTTCAGCTTTGTCGCCATTTTCATTCTGCTGATTGCCTGCATTAATTTTATGAACCTGGCTACGGCCCGTTCGGTGAAGCGAGCCAAAGAAGTGGGTGTACGTAAAGCTGTTGGAGCCGCCCGTTCGGCGCTGATGGGACAATTTGTGGGTGAGGCTGTTCTGGTCACGTTTTTCGCCATGTTAGTTGCTGTCGGGCTGGTTGTGCTGATTCTGCCGGCATTCAACAGCCTTACCGGAAAGCAACTTATCCTCCCCTTAAGTCAGCCTGCATTCTGGCTTACGCTGCTGAGCCTGCTATTGTTAACCGGATTTGTATCAGGAAGCTACCCGGCACTTTTCCTGTCGGCTCTAAATCCCGTTCGGGTTCTGAAAGGAAGCTTACGGTTTAGCGCAGGGGCAACGAATTTTCGGAAGGGTCTGGTCGTGTTTCAGTTTGCCCTTTCCATGCTGCTCATTGTCGGTATGATTGTGATGTATCGGCAAATGAATTACATCCAGACAAAAAACATAGGCTACAATCGCGAAAACCTTATTTATATCCCATTAGAAGGTGAGCTGGGCAAGAAATTCACGCTGTTTAAGGAAGAGTCCAGCCAGATGCCTGGTATTCTGTCGATTTCACGAATGCGGGGTACCCCTACCCTGATTTCGCACCATACCGGCGATTTTGTATGGCCTGGCAAAGATCCGAATCAGGCTATTTCGTTTGCCGACGAAACCGTGGGGTATGATTTTGTAAAAACAATGGGGCTGAGCCTGAAGGAAGGCCGGGACTTCTCGAAAGCATTCAGCACCGACTCCGTGGGGTTTCTGGTCAATGAAACGGCCCTGTCGAAAATGGGCTATAAAAACCCGATTGACAAACCACTGTCATGGGGGCAACGGCAGGGGAAGATTATCGGTGTGCTGAAGGATTTTCATTTTACGTCGATGCACCAAACGATTGAGCCGCTAATCGTTCGCCTGGATGAAAAACGGGAATGGGGCACCATTCTGGTACGTACCGAAGCGGGTAAAACCAAAGAAGCGCTGGCTGGTCTGGCGAAAGTCAGCAATGAGCTAAACCCCAACTTCCCCTTTACGTATCAGTTTTCAGATCTGGAGTTTACGCGGCTCTACCAGAGCGAACAGATAGTCAGTCAGTTAGCCAATTATTTTGCCATTCTGGCCATTTTCATCTCGTGCCTGGGTTTGTTCGGGCTGGCTACATTTACGGCTGAACAGCGTACCAAAGAAATCGGCGTTCGGAAAGTATTGGGGGCCTCCGTAACCAGTGTGGTAACTCTCCTTTCCAGAGACTTCCTGAAACCTGTTTTACTTGCCATTCTTATTACAACACCCCTGGCCTGGTACGTTATGAATCAATGGCTTATCGGTTTCGCCTATAAGATCACTATAGAGTGGTGGATGTTTGCCCTGGCGGGTGGTCTGGCTATTGGTATTGCTTTGCTAACCGTTAGTTTTCAAAGCCTGAAAGCTGCCCTCAGCAACCCGGTCAAGAGCCTGCGGTCGGAATAATGATAAGCAGTGAGTTTGATTAACAATTGATTATAGCTGAGGGTTATATTTTTGTTTAACAGCCTCTAAACGCTCCAGACATGAGCACTACTGAAACCGATTTTGCAGCCGTACGAGACAAACTAGACCTCACCGAACTGGTTAACCGCCTGTTTATGTACACCGACGCCCGCAACTGGCAGGGATTGCAGAATGAGGTATTTACGGAAAATGTTTACCTGGATATGGAGTCGAACGGGGGCGCTCCGCCGGGTGTTGTCACCGCCAAAACCATTACCGACGGCTGGCAACAAGGTTTTCAGGGGGTTGACGCTGTCCATCATCAGGGAGGTCACTACCTCATTACGGTCAACGCCGATCAGGCCGATGTGTATGGCTACGCTGTAGCAATGCATTACCGAACAGCCGCTTTGCATGGAAAGACCCGAACATTTGTGGGGAGCTACGAGATCAAAGCCGAACGTACTGGCAGCGGCTGGCGAATCAATCACCTGAAATATAACCTCCAATTCGCTGACGGTAATGCATCGCTGCAATAAGGCGTTATCGTTAAGGTTTGTACTTATACCTCGGATTTCCAACGCTCGTCTGCGATGCAATCGCAGACGAGCCAATGTCCAATGCCCAGTGACTACTGACCAATGACTAATTGCAAGCTTGGAGGTCAACTCATTTATCAGCAACTTGCCCCTTTCTACGTTAGTTGATAAATATGAAAACCATCGTCCTGCTCCTGTCCCCTCTCCTTTTGGGGTTTCTGCTCTTAACAAATCCGGCTGAAGTTCATAAAGATTTACTGGTTACAGTTCCACACAAAGCGGCAAAGCCTGTCATGACGGGTGCCGACCAGATTTCTGCCTATTTGCCTTATCTCAAAGGAAAACGGATTGGTATGGTGGTCAATCAGACGTCGATTATCGGCAACAAAGCTAGCGTCGACAGCCTGATGAGCCTGGGTGTGAACATTGTCCGAATTTTCGGGCCGGAACACGGTTTTCGTGGAAATGCCAGCAACGGAGCCAAAGTAGACGATGCCGTTGATTCAAAGACAGGGATTCCTATTATTTCGTTATACGGCAAAAATAAAAAGCCTACGCAGGAGCAGTTAGCCGATGTGGACCTGCTGGTTTTCGATATTCAGGACGTAGGTTGCCGGTTCTATACGTACATCAATACGCTCAATCATGTGATGGAAGCCTGCGCTGAGCACAAAAAAGAGCTGATGATTCTGGATCGGCCGAATCCAAATGGGTTTATCGTCGACGGGCCAATTCTGGAGAAGCACCTGTATTCGGGTATTGGCATGCACCCCATTCCCATCACGCACGGTTGTACCATCGCCGAATTTGCGCAAATGATTAATGGCGAAGGATGGGGCGGATTACCCGGCAAAAATCTGTGTAAGCTCAAGATCATTAAGGTCGCCAATTATACACACGATACGCCGTATACACTGCCGATTATGCCCTCGCCCAACCTGAATACGCAGCAATCGGTCATGCTTTATCCTAGTATCTGCTGGTTTGAAGGTACAATCATCAGTCAGGGACGAGGTACGTATATGCCATTCACCGTATTAGGAGCCCCGGCGCTAAAAGGCATTTATTCGTTTTCCTTTAAGCCCGTCAGTCTCAAAGGAATGAGCGAAACACCGCTGCATCAGGATACCGAATGCTATGGACTCGACCTGCGAAACTACGATACCAACATTTTTCGCAAAACCCGGCAACTCAATCTACAATGGCTGATAGAACTGTATAAAGCCTATCCTGACAAAGCCCGGTTTTTCGATACGAGTTACAGCAACCAGATTGGCAATTTCAACTTCAGGAGTGGCAATGAAGCCCTCAAAAAACAAATCATTGCGGGGATGTCTGAAAAAGAAATCCGTCAGAGCTGGGAGCCCGGTTTATCGGCCTATAAGCAAATGCGAAAGAAGTATCTGCTGTATCAGTAGCCGATCCATCTGTATATAAATCAGCGCGGTTCAACGGAGTCTCTTGATAAGCAGACTTTGTTGAACCGCGCTGATGTTATGGCGACTGTCGTTAGTTAAGATAGGTTTTCAGGAAAGCAACAACCTGTTGAACCGACTCAACGCCTTCCATATCATGCCCCTGACCCGGATACAGCTTGTACACGTGAGTGACACCGTATTGCTTCAATTTAGCATCTAACTGCTGCGCCTGCTGGTATGGTACAATGTCGTCTGCTGTTCCGTGAATAATCAGCGTTGGAGGGCTGTTTGCATTAATGTATTTCAGTGGACTTGAACTATTGTACAAGACCGTATCGGCCGAAGTTGGCTTACCCATCAATTGAGTCAGCAAGGTTCTGAGTTCAGAATTTTTAGACTGCTTATAGAACGATAGCATGTCGGAAGGGCCCACTTCATCGACCACCGCCATAGGCTGAAACGAGCTGCCCCCATATTTGTACGCGTATAACATGGCCAGATGAGCACCCGCACTCTGTCCCCACACAACAAATTTTTTGGATATACCGTAGCTGCTGCTACTGTTCAATACTTTTTCGATACAGGCTTTTACGTCCTGCTCCTGCGCCGGAAATTTGTTGGCCCCCGTTGTTTGATTGAATAACCGATAGTTAAAAAGCACAAATGCTGCCGACGGAAACAACTGTCGAAGGACAGGAACAGAAGAGAGGATAGAATCTTTGTCGCCCTCAATCCAGGCTCCGCCGTAAATAAAAAAGACAACTGGCGTAGTGCTTTCACTACGTCCGGCAGGCAGGTAAATATTGTAGGTTTGCTTACTATCAGTGCCGTATGCTACGTTGATCTTATCTTCCTGCGGCAGTGGATCGACGTTTTTATTGCTTTTGCTGCAACATGCCAGCAATCCCATTCCGACTACCCATATACAGGCTTTAACTAGATTTTTCATATAGATTTTTATAGATCGTATTATTTATCTTTTACAGGACTAACGATATTTTTTGCCTTTGCGGCTAAATCACCGAAACATAACTTACTGATAGGCGCTATTTCTGTAAATCAATAGCTTACTAAACTGTATATATTTTGCTAAAGTTACAAAACAATCGATTTAACCAGCAACTACGTACGCTCCTGAGGCAAACGAAGTTTTGTGATACCTGCAAAACCCAGTCGAACCGGGCTACCTAAGCAGTGGCCCGGTTCGACTGGGTTTGTTCAACTACGTATTTGAATGAATCCAGCAGTATTACGCCTTATACGGTCAGCAAAATGAGAACAGCTTCGTTGGAGAGTGCTTCAAAATCAACTTCGTCATACTGAATGTTGAGTAAAGCCAGGCCATCCCGTTCGTGCAACAGCCTATTCTGCACTTCAAATGCCCCGCTCAGTACAAAAACAAAGACGCCCTGCTCTGCTCTAGCCTTTTCTGTTAAGCGATACAACCCCTCCTGACGACCATCGTACCGGCCAATCCATCCACAGGGAGCGGACATATCTGCATTTGACTGGTAAAAAGGCAGCAACTGATTTTTTGTCTCCAGATTAAATGCCCGAAGTTCAGCTTTTGGGACAAAGTTATCCGAATCATTGGTCAGCCAGATCGTTACGCAGTTTATCAGTTCCGTTTCATACGGATTCATGACCTGATACGCCATACCCGCCCGCAACGAAATCAACTGGGCCTGACCCGGCTCCACGAAACCATTCCCCACCGGACTTTGGTATTCAAGACCACCTACCAACGGAATAAGCAGTATGTCAGTATTACGTTCTACCTCAAGGCCGATGCTGGCACCCGCTTTCAGAAAATCATCGTTTAGCAGTTGCAGCGCCCCAAATGGACGGCGGCTATCGTCGGAATAAGCGCCGAAATTAAAACTATGAAAACTCTGCAACGTATCCAGTTGAGAGCGGCCCCGCTGGTCAGCCAGATAGATTTGTGCCTGGGTTTGGATATCCATATGGATCAAGCAGGAAGTTCGCCCACCTGAAGGGATGAAATGCTTAAAAACGGTTGCTGGGCTACCATATCTGTCTCTATCTCCTGGCCGGTTTGCAACGCCGGCTGCTGATCGCCATAAGCGATCAGCAGCCGGTCATCCACTGTATCAATCCAGGTTAGCCAGTCGCTGTAGAACAGAATAGCCACTTTATGAACTTCTTTCTGCTCAACGTGCGAATGAACGATTTCGAATTTGAACTGCGTAAAGGGCAGACACAACTTTCCGGCGATGTTGGCGATATCCGGAATAATCTGGTTCAACTGCCGAATATAGCCGATAGCTGCTGTACTGGTCAGGTAATGCAACCGATCTGCATTCGGCACATTGGCGATCAATTCCTGCAATGTCTGGTATTTATGTTCCTGGTTATAGAATTGCGACTGCATGTAAAACTCCTTGTAGGTATCCTCAAATACGTACTGATCCCACAGTTTTGTAGACGATGCATCGATAATTTTTCGATAACACAAGCGGATAAGCCCTTTTGTCATATGTTGCCCTGGTCAGCGAATGCTGACCGAATAAAACCCCTACGCACTCACAACCAGATTGATAGCCAGCGTATACCCACCCGAAATACTACCCGTAACGGTGGCTAGCTCAGTGGTAAATCCATCGCTGAACACGTTATCGGTTTCGTTTTTGGTATCCTGCGCCCCTTTTGTGTAGCCGTACGATTGAGCCGTGGTATACACCGTATTGGTAATGTCGTAGGGAAACGCAATCTGGGTAACGGACAGTGATTTTCCCGATGAATTATAAATGTGCACGTGAATGTGCGGTGCCCGGCCCGAATACCAGCCAGGGAAGATTGATGTGTACGTAACCAGCCCGTTTGCATCGGTTGTCTGACGGCCCCGCAAGAAATTAACCGTCGTGAAATTCACGCTCTGCATCCCTGTACCACCGTATTCGGAGTAATACCCGTCTTTATCGCAATGCCAGATGTCGACCAGAGCCCCGGAGAGCGCATTACAACTATTATTAGCATTTTTGATGGTGATGTTGATCGTGAAAGCGACCCCCGTCCGATCATCGCGAATGTCGCTGCGAACAAAATTGGCCGGGCTTTTTGTTGGAAAGGGCCCTTCGGTTTCGGTTGGCGTTACGGTACAACTGCTCGACGACGTACCATTTGTTGTGCCTGTTGACGTCGACGTACCCGTCGTTGTTGTCGGTTCAACTTCGGTTTTGCTACATCCCTGCACAGCAGGAACAATCGCTGCGATACCTAACAGGCTCCCGAAACCTCGCTTTAAAAATTCTTTACGTTCCATGTATTCTGATTGATTGCCGTTTGAAAAGGAAATGAGTGGTTGACAGGCTGTTGCCTAACCGTTAATACGTTACTGAATTACTAGTCGACAGAAGCCCCATCGATGGTGTCTTTTGCTTCGCGGGTAGCGTCTTTAAATTCCCGTATGCCTTGTCCCAGCCCACGAGCCAGATCAGGCAGTTTCTTAGCTCCGAAAAACAGAAGAAGGGTGCAACTGATTAATACAATTTCAGAGGTGCCTAAACCAAACATAATTTTGTGATTGCCAGATAAAGTAGAGGTACTCAGGCTGTTTATATCTCTGTTACGTTGCCCACAGAGGTTTTGTTGCAAGCCCGAAAGTCTTATCGGTAAACACCCGGTTTTTATCGGTGAATGCGCAAAAGTTGGTCAAATCAGGAATTGGCTCAGGCTAGTCGTACGGAATTGACAGCCGACACATCGAATAAAATCCTGCAATGGCTGAATGGATTTCCGGTAAAACTTGTTAGCCGTTCTTAGCACAGGGGGCTTCCTGGCTGACGAATGTGCCTACCATGGAATACACACATTGTGAAAACACTGAAAATAAAACCAGTTATCGCGGGGCTTTGAACCCCGGTCGGATATGAGCAAACACGGACGAATTCTGGTCGCTATGAGTGGCGGCATTGACTCTTCGCTGGCAGCCGTTCTGCTGCACGAAGAAGGGTACGAGGTTATTGGTATGACTATGAAAACCTGGGATTATGCATCCTCAGGCGGTACAAAAAAAGAAACGGGCTGCTGTAGCCTCGACAGCATCAACGACGCACGTAACATTGCCGTCAGCCTGGGGTTTCCGCACTACATTCTCGATATCCGCGAGGAGTTTGGCGATTACGTTATCGACCATTTTACGGGCGAATACCTCGAAGGGCGCACGCCCAATCCATGCGTATTGTGCAACACCCATATCAAATGGGATGCGCTGCTACGCAGAGCCGACCGGCTTGATTGCGAGTCGATTGCTACCGGGCACTATGCGCACATACGGAATGAGAACGAACGATACGTTATCTCGAAAGGCATTGATAGCCTGAAAGATCAATCGTACGTACTGTGGGGGGTTTCGCAGGAGAGTCTGAGCCGTACCAAATTACCACTCGGCCACTTGCGGAAATCGGAAATCCGTGAAATGGCCAAAGAGCGTGGATTTATTGAACTCGTTACCAAATCGGAATCCTACGAAATCTGCTTCGTACCCGACAACGACTACCGGGGTTTTCTGAAACGTCGCATGCCCGGTCTGGAAGCCGAAGTAGCCGGAGGGAATTTCGTGATGGAAGGGACGGGTAAAATTCTGGGCAAGCATCAGGGCTATCCGTTCTACACCATAGGGCAAAGGAAAGGCTTAGGCATGGCCTTTGGCCAACCCATGTTCGTGACCGAAATCCGGAAAGATACCAATGAGGTTGTACTGGGCGTCGACAAAGACCTGCTACGCGATGGTATGATTGTCAGCAAATTAAACTTGCAGAAGTACGATCAAATTACGGGGCCGCTCGAAACGGTCACGAAAGTACGCTACAAAGATCCGGGTACGCCTGCTACCATTTCGCAAAGTGGAGATCGAATTGAGGTTCTTTTTCAGGAGGGCGTATCGGCCATTGCTCCCGGACAGGCCGCCGTTTTTTACGAAGGCAACGACGTAGTGGGCGGTGGCTGGATCATGAAAAGTTTCCGTCAGGGCGATAATCAGTCCGACAATACGATATCTCAAGCGACAGACCGTAAACTCAGCAGTAATCTTTTGTAAAAGGCATTTAGATTCAAGATACATCTGATTAATTCATCAAAAGCCCGAAAATAGGCACTAAACCGCCTATTTCCGGGCTTTTTGACCGTTTACACATTTCATTTAGAAAAATGATGGTAATTGCCTTATTTACATACTGTTAACCCCTATCCTCATATAAAACTAAAACTTCCCGTACCATGAATCAATTCGCAATAACCTCTACATCTTCGGCTATTACGTTAAATCAGCGCGAACGTCAGTTTCTTCAATTAGCGTGCACCGAACTAACTTACGCACAAATCGCCGAACGCATGTGTCTCAGTCCTCGCACAATAGATGGTTACCGGGAAGCGCTGTTTGTACGTCTGCAATTAAAAAGCCGCGTTGGCCTGGTCATGTGGGCCATAAAAGGTGGGTTCGTTATTCTATAGATTCTATTTCAATTTGCCCAAAGACAGCTAGAGACTAACTTATCTTAAGCCAAGAGCCGCTCGTGTTGGGGGGGGCGCAGCGGTTTTTGGCTTAGGATATATTTTAGCGGCAAACGCATAATCCTGATCGTCGATATCGGTTCCACCGATGATTGGCCGCCCGTCTTTGGTGATAACACCGGGAATCTGATAACACATAATCGAGTTTGGGTCAGCATGTTCCGTACCCAGCAATGACGACTCCTCGATTGGGGTAAGCACCTGTTGCCGAACTTCCTGTGCCGACCAGCCCTGCGTTTGCCCGAAAAATTTGATCGCTTTCTTCGAGTCTATTTTTGCAACGAGTTCCTTGCGCATATGCTCGTGCGGAAAGCCCATGGTGTGGCCTGTTTCATGACGCACGACCCGAATAAATTCTGATTCAGGCGTTTGCATCGTAAACCCTTCCAGATTCATGGTAGGCTCGTTTGCATCGATACTCAATACGTCCGTTCCCAGGTAAGACCAGTAGCCATCTTCAATACGGGCAATCCGTACCTGCGGGTCGGTATTCGACGCCACAAACTTCACGTTAGCCGTTTTTGCCCAGGCGTTCATGTGTTTTATGATCCGTGAACGTAGCGCCGATGGTGCATTATCTAAAAAACCAACCGTGAGCTTTACGCCCCCATTATGCCAGAATTTTGTGGTTAACACGGAAAGACGATCCTTTGTCGGTTCAAAATTTGGCATTACCCGTAGTAAGCGTTCAATGGGCGGATGGTTGAGCGGATTAATTTCGGTGGCAATGCGGGCGGCTGACTCAAGCTGGTTGAGTGGCAGCCGTTTGGGTGTACATACCAAAACAGGTTCCATACTATGAGGATGTTAGATTGTGTCTGTTCAGATGCGAGCCTATAGTTATGAAAGCACGAAAGGCAGGCATTGATTTTACCAGCCGGCTACGAATCTCATTAACAGGCGGTTCAAACAAATCTCCTGTTAATTTCTATTCAGTACAATAGGAAAAACACGCATTCTTGTCCGTGAAATCACGCATCATATTACCAGCCTAATCCCGTATCTTCGCCCACTATTTTTGATACGGCCATGCCTACAACCCCAATTAGTGAGATTGCCCGGATGATCGATCACGCGCTACTGCATCCTACCCTGACCGATGAAGAGCTTCGGGCAGGCTGCGAATTAGCGTTGACATACCACGTAGCATCGGTTTGCATAAAGCCGTATGCTATTTCATTGGCCAGTCAGTTACTGGCAGGTTCGGATGTGGCCGTAGGAACCGTCATTGGCTTTCCGCACGGGTCCGCTACAACGAGCCTCAAAGTTGTAGAAACCTTGCAGGCTTGCCGCGATGGCGCTACCGAGATCGACATGGTTATCAATATTGGGAAAGTTCTGAGCAGGGACTGGGCCTATGTGACCGACGAGATCCGGGCTGTTTATGAAATCTGTCAATTAAATGGGCCCCTGCTAAAAGTAATCTTCGAGAATGATTTTTTACCCGATGATACGTCCAAAATTCGCCTTTGTGAGATCTGTACCGAAATTGGTGTGGGCTTTGTAAAAACGTCGACGGGCTTTGGTTTTGTGAAAGAGTCAGACGGAAACTATAACTCCCTGGGCGCTACAGAACCGGATTTACAACTCATGCTTACGCACGTGGGTCCAAATACGAAGGTTAAAGCATCGGGCGGCATCCGTACGCTTGACGAGGTTCTGCGCGTTAAGGCTATGGGCGTAACGCGGGTAGGTACGTCGTCAACCCAAACAATCCTGACCGAAGCCTATCAACGATTCGGACTGGTTGCTCCGACGCCACCCTCGCTACGTACAAGCCATATCGAAACAAAAGAATACTGAATTATATCGTTGATTCGCTGAATCAATCATCATTCATAATTTATAATTCATCATTAGCAAAATGCTCAATCTCGGTTTTGTTTCGGCCATTCTGGCTGATTACGACTTAAATAGCGTTCTGAAGTTTGCTTCGGAACACAAGTTTAAATGCGTAGAGATTATGTGCTGGCCCAGTGGTAATGCCGACGCCCGGCGCTACGCTGGCGTAACGCACATTGATGTCGACAATCTGAATGTTGACCAGATTCACACGCTGACACGACTCTACCACGTATCGATTTCGGGCCTGGGGTACTATCCGAACCCGCTCGATCCAAATCCGGAGCAGGCCGAATTTTATCGGGAACATATCAAGAAAATTATCCGGGCAGCCGCCAGGCTGGGAATACCCGTGGTCAATACGTTCATTGGTCGCAATCCGTCGCTCAGCATTGCCGATAACCTGAAACTCTACGCCGAACACTGGCCCGCCATTGTGAAAGAAGCCGAAGAGAACAACGTAAAAATAGGGATCGAAAACTGTCCGATGTGGTTTACGGACGACGAATGGCCCGGCGGCAAAAACCTCGCTACAACCCCCGCCATCTGGGACCGGATGTTCGAGATTATTCCGTCGAGAGCACTCGGGTTGAACTACGATCCGAGCCATCTCATCTGGCAAATGATGGACGAAGTTCGGCCTATTTACGACTACCGCGACCGGCTGCATCACATTCATTTGAAAGACGTAAAGCTTTACCCGGACAAGCTCAACCGTGTCGGCATTATGGCGAATCCGCTGGAGTATCATTCGCCCAAACTGCCCGGCCTGGGTGATGTACGCTGGCGTGATTTCTTCGCTGCCCTTACCGACGTTCGCTATCGGGGACCGGTTTGTATTGAGGTTGAAGATAAAGCCTATGAAAGTCATCCTGAGGACGTACAGACTGCCATCTTAACAGCTCGTAATTACCTGAGCCAGTTTCTGGTGTTGTAACAAATGGGTGGTGGCAGGTTCTCAAACCTGCCACCACAAACACGGATTTTCGATAAGGTTTCAACCCTGCTGGCGTTATCCTTTGCAGAAGATAGTTACCAAAAAGTGGTCATAAACAGTAACAGTGCTACAATCGCTTAACAAACTCGACACGGATCTTTTTCTCTGGCTCAACAGCCTCTACGCGCCCTGGCTCGATACGCTGATGCTTTGGGTCACGGAACGTAATAGCTGGATTCCGTTCTATGCGCTGCTTGTTGGCTGGCTTATCTACCGATTTCGAAAGCAGGCCCTTGGGTTGTTACTCACCATCATTGCCGCCGTAGCCGTTGGCGATCAGCTGGCCTCATCGGTGCTGAAGCCCCTCACCCATCGGCTACGGCCGTGCCACGAATTAGCCCTTCAGAAACTCATTCATCCTATATTGGAATGCGGTGGCCAATACGGCTTTGTATCGTCTCATGCCTCCACAACCTTTGCCCTGGCTACTACCTTATGGCTGTTGCTTGGCAAACAATACGCCTGGACCAAATGGGTATTTTTATGGGCGGCCGTAGTGTCCTATAGCCGTATTTATGTGGGCGCCCACTACCCTTTCGACGTAGCGGCAGGAGCCCTTGTTGGCATACTGTCGGCAGTTCTTTGTGTGTTCATTTACCGAAAAATACAGGCTCGTTCCAGCCAACGGACCATTTCCTGAATGAAGTTCTAACATTCATCCGCACAGACGGTTCTAGTGGAGTATTCGCACAAAAGTTCATTCCTGCGGATAGCTGGTAAACCTTATGCAAGCCGACACAGAGGAGATTGATTGCGCATCAGAAAGCTGTTCTTTATTTGCCCAAAACGGTCCGTCCTCTCATTTGCAGCTGAGTGTCATTGTTCCCGTACGGAATGAAGCGCATCATCTGATCGATACGTTAAACGCCCTGCGTCTACAGCGGGACTCAACCGGACAGCTTCTTAATTCAGACCTTTACGAAGTGCTGATGCTGGCCAATAATTGTACGGATTACTCCTACGAAATTGCCGCTGACTATCAGCAGCAACACCCGGATTTTCCGCTGCGCATTGCGCAGATTCACCTGCCGCCTGCTAAAGCGAATATCGGTACCGTTCGGCGCATTCTGATGGATGAAGCCTACCAGCGGCTACTAAGTGTGGGGCGCATGAATGGCATCATTGCATCGACAGATGGCGACACCGTGGTAGACAGCCACTGGGTGTATAACATCATGCTGGAAATAGCCAAAGGCAATGATGCCGTTGGCGGTCGGATTTTGACACACTCCGAACCGAGTCAGGTACGTCTGTATCATCTTCGCGATGTAATGTACCGGACGCTGGTGGCCAAAGCGGAGGCTTTATTTGATCCGTGCTCACACGATCCCTGGCCTCGCCATTTTCAGCATTTTGGCGCAAGTCTTGCGGTCACCTGCCAGATGTATAATCAGGTCGGGCGATTACCCAAACGACCGTTCCTGGAAGATGAAGCTTTTTACCGGGCCTTGCTGCGGATGGATGCCAAAGTCCGGAAGAGCCCCAGCGTAAAAGTGTTTACCTCGAGCCGCATGGAGGGGCGCGTGGCCGTTGGATTTTCAGAACAGCTGC
Source organism: Spirosoma sp. KNUC1025 (assembly GCF_045160025.1). Taxonomy (GTDB): domain Bacteria; phylum Bacteroidota; class Bacteroidia; order Cytophagales; family Spirosomataceae; genus Spirosoma. The sequence continues at coordinate 3,038,088 of NZ_CP087139.1, read as the reverse complement.
GCTACTGGTCAGCCATGAATCAGACGAATCAATGCCAGATGGCCGAACCGGCCGAAGCCGTAATTATCCGGCTCCGCAATCGACGACGGTTACGGCAGTGCTGGCAAATGCATCCTCAAGACTGGGTAACCCTTCAGCAAATAGCCGGAGACCTGCGGATCGACCCCCACTGGCTTTTGCATGAACTAGAGCGAAGTCGGTATTTTGGCGAGTTGTGGGAAAAGATTGACGAAAAAATGGCTACCGGTTTGTGGGCGAGTCATTGGCAACCTGTTCCCATCACAACGGCCATTCGGGCCATTCGCACTTACCTGGCTAATGCGGAGTCTATTGTTTTTGAAACAGATCCAATCGGTACGTATCCATCCGCTGACCCAGCAGGTGACGTAGCGGCTGCCCCTCGCCCGCTATCGCCAGAAACTGTTCATGGACCTGATCGCCCGTGAGCGGATAATCCGGCACAAACGGCGTCCAATGCACGAGTAATACGTGTCCGCCCGTCTGCAAATGCGCAAGCAGCTGTTGACGAGCCCGCTGTAAATCATTCATGGCCAGATAATATCCTACTTCCGATAGCAGAATTAAATCGAACGGGCCGTCGGGAAACGTATCGGGAATACTCATTTGCTCAACCGACACATGTTTATAAGGAGCTAATCGTTTTCGGGCGGTTTGCAGGGGAAGTTCACTGGCATCAACAGCCAGCAAACGGTCGCAGCGCTGGGCCAGCATTTCGCTCAATACGCCGATAGAACAGCCTATTTCAAACGCATTGGCATATCGTTCGTTCGGTAAGGCCGCTATCGTTGCCTCATATTTGGATCGCTCATAAGGGCTTGTTTCAAACTCCCAGGGATCAGACTTAGCCCGATACACATCATCGAAATAGGTGGTGGGCAGCGTATTGTTCGGCATATTTATACGTGGTGAGTAATTTGTTCGAGAAACAACTCCCGTGGTTTGTCGAAATGCATCAATAATTCGGGCGATAGATAAAAAGCCGTTGGGTCATCATCGATCAACCGGCTCACCTGCGAACGATGCGCAGCAACGGCCTGGTTACGTAGCGCCATCACGGATTCAATGGGTACGTACCAGGCCCGCACTTCGTCACGACCAGGCATATCCTGTTCTGTACCGAGCTCCCATAGCCAGATCAGATATTCCAGGATCCGTGGCGGTTTATGAAGTTTAGCAACGGCAGCCATCAGCAATTGCCACGACGCCCGGTGGTCACGGTGAGGATCACGTCGCCAGGGGACAAACACCGTAGCGGGCTGAACGGTCAGAAGGAAGTTATAGATCACCTCAACCGCATCGGCAAAACCAGCGCAATCCGACGTAGGGACCTGCGTATCTTTCTGCCGCATGAAAAAAACATTTTCTGTCGGCACCCCCAACGTATCGAGTGCTTCCAGTGCTTCGGCCTCCCGTACGGTTCGCAGTCGTTCGGCCGGGTAACTTGGCGAGTTGGGGTGCGACATGGTACCGTCGCTCACAAAAAGCACCTGGACAGCATAACCGCACTGACGTAACAACGCGATGGTACCGCCACAACCCAGCGATTCATCATCCGGATGGGGCGCAACAACCAACGCCGACCCAATTTCACTGAGCGAAATCTGCCGGGCAATTCCTTCTAAAACACGAGCTTTTTCAGCGCCAGAGTTCATACGCATCAAGCTGATTATCTGTAACGTAACGGCCAACATCCAGCAGAGTTGCATCAGGAGCCGGTTGCCGTAAATAGAACGTTAAATCGCGGTGAATACGCTCAAAGGGCAGGGGGCGCATAAGTCCACGAGCACCTACTGACCGCTCAGCCAGGGGCATCACCCGCAGGCAGATTTCTTCAATAGCCGTACGAGTCATGTTGGCATACGTAACGATCTTGTCCGCCTGGCCGCCACTGGCCTGCCAGGCGTCGGTTTTCGTACCGGCAGCAGTCAGCCACTGATTTCCGGACTCAATCAGCCAGGTCATTTCAGCCAGCCGAGTCCGCTGAAATACATCGTCAGTACGTTTCATCGAAGCCAGATAAGTCCGGGTTGCATCGAATAAAGCTTCGGCCCCACCCAGCTGCACAGCCGCAAACCGAATAGCGCCCCCACTGAAATACGGCTGTCGGTAATAATCATCGGGTTGTCCCAGCAAGTCGGCCTGCTCAATCTCAATACCTGTAAAATCGATCCGATAGCTTACGGATGACCGCATACCCAACGGCTGCCAGAAACGGTCATCCTGCTGAACATCCTTCACCCGCTCTGTTGGGATGATACACATTTGCCACCCTTTCTGGCTCCCCCCCACTAGCTCACCCGTTATGAGTGGTCGTTGAATCCAGCCAGCACCCGAGCAGAACGTTTTGGCGCCTTCCAGTCGGTAGCGCCCATCACCGACAGCCTGAATTTTTACGCCGTCGCCAGCCTGTGTGTTCCAGACGCTGAATAACCGTTTGTGCTTTTTCACATCGGCAAACCATTCTCTTTTCTGGTCAGGCGACGCATATAAATCAATCAGGTTCAAGGCGTTGATATGTCCTTCATAGATCCGGCCAACCGATAAATTAGCCGCACCAATTCGCTTTAGAAGCTGCAATAACTGATCCGTACCCAACGGTTGCTTACCCGTTTTATCATCGGCTAACGTAATACCCAGCAACCCCGCTTCAGCCAGCCAGCCGAATGCATCGGTCGGAAACAGCTTATCATCGTCTGTCTGCGCGGCCGCTTCGGCAATTCGTTTGAGTAGATCAGCCATTCTGCGCGAATCCAGCTCAACTGGCGTCCCTGTTTTCTGACCATTCGAAGGGGCAGGTATCGTTGTTTCCATACCTACAAAAGCCGAAGTTCATCAAATTGTTTTGCGACGGAATCAGCAGAACCACTCAATCAATCAGCACACAGCGCCAAAGAAACTTAAAAACGTATCATCAAGCTGGCTATTTTTTCCGTACCTTTGCGGGAAATTTGTCCGGCACACATGGCTTCGTACAACCCGGTTAAGATTTTTTCGGGCACTAGCTCAACCTATCTGGCTGAAAAAATTGCGCATTACTACGGCAAAGACTTAGGCGGTTATACCTGCCGACGGTTTAGCGACGGAGAGATGTCGCCCAGTTTTGAGGAATCGATTCGGGGATGCGACGTTTTTCTGATTCAGTCTACACCACCGCCAGGCGATAACCTGATGGAGTTGTTGCTGATGGTTGATGCGGCCCGTCGGGCTTCCGCACACTACGTAACCGTTGTGATTCCGTATTTCGGTTATGCCCGACAGGATCGGAAAGACAAGCCCCGCGTATCGATTGCCGCCAAATTAGTGGCGAATATGCTGGCAGCATCTGGCGTCGATCGACTGATGACGATTGACCTTCATGCCGGGCAGATTCAGGGTTTTTTCGATTTTCCGGTCGATCACCTGGAAGGAACGTCGGTATTCGTACCGTACATCCAGAGTTTGAATCTGGAAAATCTGGTGATTGCTTCGCCGGATGTGGGGGGTGCCAATCGGGCCCGCACGTTTGCAAAGCATTTCAATGCTGACATTGTGTTGTGCGATAAACACCGTAAACGGGCCAATGAAATTGCATCGATGCAGGTCATTGGCGACGTCGAAGGGGCCAACGTCGTGCTGGTCGATGATTTGATTGATACAGGCGGCACGATGGCCAAAGCCGCACAGATCATTCTGGATAAAGGGGCTTTGTCGGTACGGGCTGTATGTACGCACCCAATTATGTCGGGGAAAGCGCACGAAAACATTGCCAACTCCGTGTTGGAGGAATTAGTTGTTGCGGACACGCTGCCCCTGAGACAGCCAAACGCAAAAATCAGAGTGCTGTCGGTGGCTGAGTTATTTGCCAAAGCCATTGGCCGCATCCGGGATCATGAATCTATTAGTTCATTATTTATAAAAAACTGATTGACTTATTGAATGAGTGAGTGATTGAATTAATCAGTCGATCAGTTATTCAATAAGTCAATCATTCAACAAGTCAATCATTTCAAACTCATGAAAAAAATCGAGATTGTAGGGTATCAACGAGCGAATCTCGGCCGCACGGAATCACAAGCGATTCGGGCCGAGGGCAATGTTCCGTGTGTATTATATGGTGGTGAAGATCAGGTGCATTTTTACGCGCCAGCTATTCTGTTCCGTGAATTGCTGTACTCGCCCAATATTTATGAAGTAGCGTTGAACATCGAAGGTGATGAGTACCGGGCCATCCTTCAGGAAGCTCAGTTCCACCCTGTTAGCGACGCGCTGTTACACGCTGATTTTCTGCTGGTAACAGACAAAAAACCTGTTAAAATTGCCGTTCCCGTTCGTCTGGTTGGTACAGCTCCGGGCGTACAGAAGGGTGGTAAACTGGTGACCCGCGTTCGGAAACTGCGCGTAAAAGGATCAATCGAAAACATCCCTGACTTCATTGATGTCGATGTATCAGGTCTTGATCTTGGTAAATCGGTTCGGGTTGGCCAGATTGAAGTGAAAAATATCGAATTGCTCGAACAGGCATCGAACCCAGTGGCCAGCATTGAAATCCCACGTGCACTGCGTGGTACGGTTTCGGCCAAGTAATACATAGTACGTTTAAGCTAATAGACCATAAAAATGCCCCGCCAGAATTAGCTGACGGGGCATTTTTATGCTTACTAAACTCAGAACTTCATACTACGCAAGCGGAGGCTGTTACTAACAACCGACACCGAACTCAGCGCCATAGCAGCTCCTGCAATCATCGGATTCAGGAGAAAACCAAATGAGGGGTACAATACGCCCGCTGCTAGGGGAATACCAATCAGGTTGTAAATAAAGGCCCAGAATAAATTCTGACGGATAACACGTACCGTTTGCTTTGATAACTGCAAGGCTTTGGGTACGCTATTCAGATCAGACGTAATCAGCGTCATACGCGCTACGTCCATGGCAATATCGGAGCCTTTACCCATTGCAATACTCACGTCTGCCTGCGCCAGTGCCTGCGAGTCGTTGATACCGTCGCCAACCATAGCGACCACCTTACCAGCGATTTGTAATTCTTTTACAAAATCAGCTTTATCGGCAGGCATTGTTTCGGCTTTATACTGACTTATGCCCACTTGTTTTGCGACAGCCGTTGCCGTCTGCGCGTTATCGCCCGTAAGCATATATACTTCTATACCACGACTTTGTAACGTATGGACGGCCTGTTCCGAACTGGTCTTTATCGGGTCGGCAATAGCAACTACGGCTAAAATTTTACCCGCTTGATGCGCATCATCTCGACCTGCGAAAAACACAACGGTTTTCGCCTGATTCTGCCAAGTATTTGCCTGCTGGGCGACCTCTGCTGAAAGCGTAATCTGCTGATCAGCGAGGAATTTCTCGTTGCCAATCCAGTACGTATCGTTCTGATAATGAGCCACAACACCACGTCCTGTAATGCTTTCAAAGTTGTTCAGCAGTAAGGAATCTGTATCCGGCAGATAACGTAATACGGCTTCGGCTAGGGGATGTTCAGACTGGGCTTCCATAGCATATAACACGGGTTGTACGCGCTTTTGCTCAGCGTCCGAAATCAACCAATGTAAATCCGTAACGACGGGTTTGCCTGCCGTTATGGTGCCGGTTTTATCCAGCACAATGGCGTTAACCCGATGCCCAACTTCGAGGCTTTCAGCGTCCTTAATCAGAATATTGTTTTCCGCTCCTTTGCCTACACCCACCATAATGGCTGTAGGTGTAGCCAGTCCCAATGCACACGGGCAGGCAATAACCAACACCGTTACGGACGTTAGTAAAGCGGTTGTCAATGGATCAGAACCCGGTACGAAATAATGCCCAAATACCATCCAGACAACAAACGTAAGCAAAGCAATACTCAGCACCACCGGCACGAAAATTCCCGCAATCCGGTCGACCGTTTTTTGAACAGGTGCCTTACTGCCCTGAGCCTCCTGCACCATGCGGATGATCTGCGCCAGCAACGTATCGCCACCTACTTTCTCGGCCCTGAACCGAAAGCTTCCCTTCTGATTGATTGTGCCAGCAAAAACTTTCGTACCCGCCTGCTTTTCAACTGGCATGGGCTCACCGCTAATCATGCTCTCGTCAACGTAGGATTGCCCCGATTCGACGACACCATCCACCGGAATTTTCTCACCCGGCCGCACAACCAGTACATTACCAACCTGAACCGATGCCAATGGGATTTCGCGTTCGGTATTGCCGTCAACCAGTCGGACGGTTTTAGGCTGGAGACCCATTAACTTTTTAATCGCCGACGACGTATTGGATTTAGCGCGTTCTTCCAGCAGTTTACCCAGAAGAATAAAGGTGACGACCACCGAAGCGGCTTCAAAATAAACATGCGGATGCAGTCCCCGGCTATGCCAGAATTCGGGATTTATTGTGTTGAACGTACTGAACAGAAAGGCGATACCTGTGCTTAATGCAACCAGCGTATCCATATTAGCCTTACCGTGCCGAGCCTGTTTCCATGCGTTGACAAAAAAGGAACGGCCCAGCACAAACACGACTGGTGCTGAAAGCACAAACATCAGCCAGTTGGCATAGGCCATGTTCATGAAAAACATGCCAATTATCACCACTGGCAGCGACAGAACTATTGCCCAACGGGTGCGTTGCCGAAGAGCCTGATACTGCTGTTGCTGCGATTCTTCCTGTATTTTTTGCGGATCTTCGGCTTCAATGATAAGATCGTAACCGATAGAACGTACCGCCTTCTGAAGTTCCGTAGGTGTTACGGAAGCCGGATCAAATTGAACCCAGGCCGATTGGCTGGCATAATTCACGCCCGCGTCGATAACGCCAGGGGTGTGCTTCAGCATCGATTCGACACTGACGGCACAGGCTGCGCAGCTCATCTCCAGCACAGGATATGTTTTCCGCACATCGGCTGACTTTCCCGATTCGGCAACTTTTTTGAATGAACTCTGGAGGGCTGTATTCATACCCAAGACCGGACTATGTTCCGGTATTATAAATTTGCTAATCAGCTGGTTATAAGCTGGTTAATACCCACCTACGTGGTCGTCAGCAATTGGCTGGCGTTATGATAAAGGCTCCGCCTTGTAACCAGCTTTTTCAATAGCCTGACGGATATCGGCAAGCGTAGCTGAGTCGGTTTCGGTCGTTAAAATTTTGTCTGGATTCTGCACATCCACCTGCCAGCGGCCTTCCCCAACCGTTGCGTTCAGAAACGGAGTTACCGTAGCCACACAGCCACCACATTTGATATTAGTCTTGAATTTCAGTGTCTTCATATACTTTGTCTGTTTACCTCTATAACCAAATTTGCTTCACAAAGATCGCAGGTACATACGACCTGATCCTTACATAATTGCTGGTATACTGTACAGAATTGAGGTACAGCCAGAAAAACCTCAAAATGAGCCCAGAAATGTGATTTAACTTTCTTTTAACCATGGCTTAAGTCTGATTTAAGTTCAGCCGGGCACTTTTGCGTAAGTAAAAGTACGTAGGCCGAAATCGGTATGAACAAATTCATCAAGAGTATCCTGTCCTTCTCACTGAAGAATAAATTTTTCATTTTTTTCCTTACCGCTCTGGCTATTGTGGCCGGGGTAATCAGTTATCAGAATACACCGATTGAAGCTTTTCCTGATGTTACGAATAGCCAGATTACGCTCATAACACAATGGCCGGGCCGGTCGGCCGAAGAGGTTGAAAAGTTTGTAACAATCCCTATTGAGATTGGCCTCAACTCCGTTCAGAAACGTACCGACATCCGATCAACGTCGCTGTTTGGCTTATCGGTTGTTAAAGTTCTCTTTGAAGATGGGGTTGATGACGCATTTGCTCGTCAGCAGGTCAATAACCTGCTCAGTGGCGTCGAGTTGCCTGAAGGTATTCGGCCCGACGTACAGCCCCCCTACGGCCCAACGGGCGAGATTTTCCGGTATACGCTTCAGTCGCCTACTCGTACCGCCCGAGAACTCAAGACCTTGCAGGACTGGGTGATCGAACGGCAGCTAAAAAGCGTACCGGGTGTAGCCGATGTTGTTAGTTTTGGTGGTGAAGTAAAAACCTATGAGATTTCGGTTGATCCGCGTCGGCTCATCGACTACAACATTACTCCGCTGCAATTGTACCAGGCTGTCGCCAATTCCAATGTGAATGTGGGTGGCGACGTGATCGATAAAAACTCGGAAGCCTACGTAGTACGGGGTATTGGCCTGTTGCGCAATCAGCAGGATATCCAGAATATCATTATTAAGAATGTTAAGGGGACGCCCATCATGGTGCGCAACGTAGCTCAGGTTTCCGAGTCGGCTTTGCCTAAGCTCGGTCAGGCCGGGCGCGACAAACGCGATGATGTGGTGGAATGTATTGTGGTGATGCGGAAAGGCGAAAATCCGAGCGAAGTCATTGAGCGCGTAAAGGCCAAAATCAATGAATTAAACACGAGTATTCTGCCCAGCGACGTATCAATCAATACGTTCTACAATCGCGAAACGCTGATCAACTTCGCCACGCATACGGTTACGCATAATCTTATCGAAGGCATTGTCTTCGTGACGGTCATCGTCTTTATTTTCATGGCCGACTGGCGAACTACCGTTACCGTATCGATCATCATTCCGCTGGCCCTGCTGTTCGCTTTTATATGCCTGCGACTCAAAGGAATGTCGGCCAATCTACTGTCGATGGGTGCCATCGACTTCGGCATCATCGTGGATGGCGCCGTCGTGATGGTTGAGGGAATCTTCGTTACGCTCGATGAAATGGCCCACCACGAGGGCATGCCCAGGTTCAATAAGCTGGCGAAGTTGGGCGTTCTGCGCAAAACTGGTACTGAGATGGGGAAGGCCATTTTCTTCTCCAAGCTCATCATCATTACGTGCCTGGTTCCGATATTCTCTTTCCAGAAAGTTGAGGGCAAAATGTTCTCACCTTTAGCCTGGACACTTGGTTTTGCCTTATTGGGCGCCTTAATTTTTACGCTTACCCTTGTGCCTGTTCTGGCGAGTATTCTGCTCAAAAAGAATGTACGTGAAAAACACAATCCGTTTGTTAACGTAGTCACGAAATACGCGACGCAGGCTTTTGGCTTTACGTTCGCTCACAAACGGATTAGCCTGCTCATTACGGCCGCCCTGGTCGTCATTGGCCTGTCGGGATTTAGCCTGCTTGGTACGGAATTTCTGCCGGAGCTGAACGAAGGGTCTATTTATGTCCGGGCCACAATGCCGATGAGCATCTCGTTGCCGGAATCTGTAAAGCAGACCGTGCAAATGCGCCACATTTTTGAGCAGTTTCCGGAAGTGAAAGGGGTTATTTCGCAAACCGGCCGCCCCAACGATGGAACTGACCCAACGGGCTTTTACAACATCGAATTTCTGGTCGATATTTATCCGCAGGACGACTGGAAAAGCGGCCTGACGAAAGAGCAGCTGGTCGATAAAATGCAGGGAAAACTCGCCGTTTTTCCGGGAGTAAATTTCAATTTCTCCCAACCCATCATGGACAACGTAGAAGAGGCCGTATCGGGCGTGAAAGGCTCCATTGCCGTTAAAATTTACGGGCCTGACCAGGGTATTCTGGAAACCAAAGCCGGAGAAGTTCAAAAGCAGCTGGCTACCGTTCATGGCATTGAAGACCTGGGCGTTATCCGTACTACAGGGCAGCCCGAAATGCGCGTAGAGCTTGACGAACGGAAGCTGGCCCTTTATGGTGTCAATAAAGCCGACGCTGAAGCTGTCATCGAAATGGCAATCGGTGGGAAAGCCGCTACTCAGATTTACGAAGGTGAACGCAAATTTGATTTGCGTATCCGCTACGATCTGCCATTCCGTTCGAATGAGCAACAGATCAGTCAGCTCATGGTGCCTACAGAGAACGGCAGTATGATCCCTATCAAGGAAATCGCCAATGTGTATACCCAAACTGGTCCTGTCCTGATTTTTAGAGAGGCTGGTCAACGCTACGGAGCGGTGAAGTTTTCAGTACGTGGCCGGGACATGGGCGGTGCGGTTGCCGAAGCGCAGAAAAAAGTACAGGCACATGTTAAACTGCCCTCAGGCTATACCATCAAGTGGGCTGGCGATTTCGAGAATCAGCAGCGGGCCACGGCTCGCCTGGCTCAGGTGGTTCCGATTAGTTTACTGGCTATCTTTTTTATTCTCTTTATTTTATTCGGGAATGTAAAAGATGCCGGCCTGGTGCTCTTTAATGTTCCTTTCGCCATCATTGGTGGCATTGCCGCTCTGCTAATTACCCACGTAAATTTCAGTATATCAGCGGGAATTGGCTTCATTGCACTGTTTGGTATCTGCATTCAGAACGGGGTAATTCTTATATCGGTATTCAAGAAAAACCTGCGCGGAGGCATATCCCTCGACGATTCCATTCGGGATGGCGTTATCTCGCGTATACGGCCGGTAGTTATGACGGCCATGATGGCTGGGATCGGCCTCATTCCGGCGGCAGTATCGCACGGCATTGGCTCCGAAACAGCCAAGCCATTAGCTATCGTTGTTATTGGTGGCCTGATAACAGCTACAATTTTGACGTTATTTGTTTTTCCGCTCATCTTTTACGTTTTTTATCGGCACAAATTCAGCGAAATATAAAAATCAACGTTATTTGCACATCAGCTTTTTTGCGCGTTTAATAATTTTAACCACCGATTAACGTTTTATAAGAAATTACTTGCAACATTTGCACTAATACTGTAGCCCCGGCGACGACATTACGATATAAATATATATAATCAGAGAATACAGTTACTCTGAAAACGCATTTGCTAGTTTAGCATAACGATCCTTTACAAAGGGAAGGTTGAACATCAAGATACTACGACCGCTCGGTCGTATATCTTGAAATGGTGTGGATAGAAGCGGAAAGCCGCCCCGATTTTCGGAGCGGCTTTTTTGTTTTTAATCCCCTTAAACTGGGTTTAACGCACTTTTAATGAGTCTTTCAATCGTTTTTAATACGCCCACCCGACCTTGAACAGCATAAAATGGAACTGGTCGATTTGCTACATTGATTGCACCGAGCGTTAACAAAGACGGCCACTTATAAAATAATAATTGGTTCAACCGTTTTTAAATCAGACAAGAGCTATGTATGTTGCCGATATGAAAATTCTGGTGGTTGAAGATGAGCCAAAACTGGCGTCTTTTGTCAGGAAAGGTTTAGAAGAACAATCCTGTGAAGTAGATGTTGCCTTCGACGGGCAGGTTGGTCGAAATATGGCCCTGAATAATCTATACGACGTGATTATCATGGACATTAACCTGCCCAAAATGAACGGCTTCGATGTTGTTCAGTCGATTCGTCAGGAACAGAACCGAACGCCAGTGCTGATGTTGACCGCTATGGGTTCAGTGGATGATAAACTGACAGGTTTTGAAGCCGGTGCCGATGACTACCTGGTGAAGCCGTTTGAATTCAGGGAGTTGATGGCTCGCTTACGGGCGCTTACCAAACGTAGCAATGACGCAGGCATGCAGTCGAACGTACTGAAAGTTGCCGATCTTGAACTGGACCTTAATGAAAAAATTGCCCGCCGGGGCGACAAGCGAATTGAACTGACAGCCAAAGAATTTGGTCTGCTCGAATACCTGATGCGCAATCGTGGCCGTGTCGTTTCGCGGGTAGACATTGCCGAAAAAGTATGGGATATTCATTTCGATACGGGAACGAACGTAATCGATGTGTATGTAAATTTCCTTCGTAAGAAAATTGATAAAGATTTCCCTCAGAAACTTATTCATACTGTAATCGGTATGGGGTATATATTAAAAGAGGAGTAAAGGAGGAAAGGAGAAGGGAGGAAGGGAAAAGTGTCCCTAGTATTCATCTTCTTTCCTCCCTTCTCCTTTCCTCCCTTCTCCCTTCCTCTTTTTCCTATGAACATCCGTACTCGCCTGACGCTGCTCTTTGTACTGCTGGTAGCATCGATCATGCTGCTGTTCACGGTTTCGGTCTATTATCTGTATGACCAGTTCCGGCAGCAGGAATTTGAGCAGCGACTCGAAGAAAAAGCGGTTACGACAATCCGTCTGCGCGAAGACGTTGGCGAATTCCCCCAGGCCGACCTTCCGGTTATAACCGATGAACAGGTCACTATTTACAACGATAAAGGCAAGGTACTCTTCAATCAGTGGAAGCATCGACCCCGCTTCCCCGTAACAGACAGTTTTCTGTCGAAGATCACGATACGTCATCATCAGTACATTCGGATAGGTGATCTGGAGGCTGTTGGTGTTCGTTACCCTACGTCAAAAGGAACACAGCTTATCATTGTAGCCTCCGGCAACGACCGCTATGGTTTTCCAAAACTGGTACGTCTACGCGAGATCCTTTTTATTGGCTGGTCTTTAAGCCTGATTATCGTCGGTATTGCCGGTTATCTGTTTGCTACAGATGCCCTCAGACCCGTCTCTGAATTGATTGGTCAGGTAAATGCCATTTCGGCTACCAACATTCATGAACGATTGCGCGTGGGGCGCCAGCGTGACGAACTGGCCGACCTGGCCCGAACTTTCAATGATTTGCTGATCCGGCTTGAAGAAGCCTTCGTGCTGCAAAAAAGCTTCGTCTCACACGCTTCCCATGAACTGCGTACGCCATTGACCGTTATGATGGGGCAAATCGAGGTGACTCGGCTACAGGCACGTACTACAGAAGAATATGAAGTTGCTTTCGATGCCCTGCTCGACGAAGTAAAAAGTATGATCAGGCTGGTAAACGGATTGCTCGAACTGGCCCGTGCCAGTTCGGATGTCATTACCCTGAATTATCAGCCGGTGCGCGTCGATGAATTATTATGGCAGGCACAAAGCCAGATAATCCACAAAAAGCCTGAGTATCAGATTGATATTGATTTCGACAATTTGCCGAATCAGGAAGAAGATCTGGTTATTGTAGGCGAAGAATCCTTACTTCAGACGGCCTTCCAAAATCTGATGGAAAATGGCTGTAAGTACTCGTCAAATGAAAGCGTATCGGTGCGGATATTTTTCGAACAGGGACAGATACAGCTCACATTCAGCGATAAAGGGTTTGGTATCCCTGCCAATGATCTCCCACATATTTTCGAACCATTCTATCGCTCGGAAATGACCATGACGGTCAAAGGGCATGGTATCGGGCTGGCTTTGACGAAGCGTATCATCGAACTACATAAGGGGCAAATCAGGGTTGAATCGACCGTTGGTCAAGGAACTACTTTTCGCATTACGTTGCCCAGTTCGTATCACTCTGATATCAAACCAGAAGCTTCTGAAGTAACTGAAGAGAGTGTAAAACCCTGACTTTCAAGAAAGTCAATAATCCTGTAATAACCTCCGGTTGGAGGTTATTACAGGATTATTCGTTGATGACTATGATGTTGCTTTCTTAGCGTCTTTCTTCATGCTTTTGTGCATGTGTTTCATGTCTTTAGCCGCATCAGCTTTGGCATCATCCCCTTCTTTCTTAGCTTCTTTTTTCATTGCCTTGGCTTCTTTCTTCATCTCTTTATGGGCTGTCTTTGCCTCATCCTGAGCAAAGGCCGCACCAGTTGCCAGTAAAGCCGTAATGGCAAAAATCATTATCCTTTTCATGGCGATTTTATCGTTTAGTGATTTCACGTAACAACCCATTTACCAAGGCGATGGTTATTAAACAACTATTAAAGTAGGTCCTGAAATGACTGACAAGTTGGTTAATTATTTGGTTTAGGGGATTTTTTACGTGCTTTCACGGTTGACGCGCCGGTCCTGACGCTACTGCGCGCATCCACCTTGGTGGTCCCACTTGTGTTGGGTGGAGCGCTGGCGGCCTGTAGTTGATCGTTGGTTAGTCCCGTTCCAGTCGAAGCGCCATTCGTACCATCGTGCGTGTTGGCAGCTGATGGATTCGAACGCGTTACGTCGTTTGGCGAAACTGTACTGGTAGTGCCTGTTGAGGCTTTACTATTCGTTGCTCGTCGGGGTTGTTGCTGAGCTACAGCCGTTCCGGCCAGAACCAATATGAATGCAAGGCTTACAAATGAGCGTGTCATGGGTATATTCCGTTTTTAACGTGAGTAATACCCATAACAACTGCTTGCACCTCTAATGAGTTTTCATAAGTCCGTTGAATCGGTATGTCTGATTCGGCGAAACTTAGGCAATCACATTAAATTCAGACGTAAGATGGAAATGAATATCCGGGTTATTTTGCTGGTTCATACGTAACATCCATTCGGATTCAGCCAGAAACACCGGGTGCTGGTCTTTATCGTAGGCAATCTGATTACCTTTCAGACGAATAAATTCAGCGAGTTTGATTGGGTCAACAGCTGTAATCCAGCAGGCTTTCGTGTAGTTGAGCGGCACCCACCGACATTTAGCGCCGTATTCGTTTTCCAGCCGATATTGAATCACTTCAAATTGAAGTTCGCCAACGGTACCAACGATCTTCCGATTGCCCAGTTCAAGGTTAAATAACTGTGCTACACCTTCATCCGTCAATTGCTGAATTCCTTTATCCAGCTGTTTTGACTTCATTGGATCAAGATTAACCAGTTCTTTGAAGATCTCGGGCGAGAAACTGGGAATACCCTGAAATTGTAGCTCTTCGCCTTCGGTAAGCGTATCCCCGATTTTAAACGTACCTGTGTCGTAAAGACCGACAACGTCACCCGGAAAACCTTCATCCAGTACGCTCTTACTATCGGCCATAAAGCTGAACGGACTGGCAAATCGCACGTTTTTATCCAGACGGGTGTGATGATAAAACTTGTTACGTTCAAAAACCCCCGAACAAATACGCAGAAACGCAATCCGGTCGCGGTGGCGCGGGTCCAGATTGGCATGGATTTTAAAAACGAATCCACTGAAATGTTTCTCATCGGGCAATACTTCCCGTTTGTCGGTCTGCCGGGCTATCGGCTCAGGCGAAATCAGACAGAAGCCTTCGAGCAATTCTTTGACACCGAAGTTGTTGACCGCTGACCCAAAAAACACGGGCGCCAGTTTTCCATCCAGATAGGCTTTCCGATGGAATTCATCATAAACACCCTCAATCAGTTCGACATCCTCCCGAAGTTGTGCTGCGTCGCGTTCACCTACTTTTTTATCGAGCAGGGTTTCGTTAAGTTCAATCGGTAATACGTCGTCTTCGACTTTCGTTTTATTGACCTTAAAGAAATATAACTTTTTTTCGATCAGGCTATAAACCCCTTTAAAATCAGAACCCATATTGACGGGCCACGTCATGGGTCTTACCCGGATGTTCAGCTTCTCTTCCAGCTCATCCAGCAGTTCAAACGGGTTCCGGCCTTCGCGGTCAAGCTTATTGATAAAAATAATAACGGGAGTATCCCGCATCCGGCAAACTTCCATCAGCCGTTCGGTTTGCTCCTCTACTCCTTTTACACAGTCAATGACCAGAATAACACTATCGACGGCTGTCAGCGTCCGGTAGGTATCTTCCGCAAAATCTTTGTGGCCAGGCGTATCAAGAATATTAATCTTTAGATTATCGTATTCAAACGTCATTACCGACGTAGCAACGGAGATACCGCGTTGCTTCTCGATCTCCATAAAATCCGACGTAGCGGACTTCTTAATCTTGTTCGACTTTACCGCTCCGGCCGTTTGAATCGCTCCGCCAAACAGCAGCAGTTTTTCAGTTAATGTTGTTTTCCCGGCATCGGGGTGGCTAATGATGGCGAATGTCCGTCGTCGGGCGGTTTCCGCCTGTATATTAGTTTGCATTATTCTCAGAATCAGGCTGCAAAGATACGAAGATTAGTGATGAATGATAAATGCTGAATGATGAATTCAGGAGCAGCATTCAGCATTTATCATTCATCGTTCATCATTTCAAAGAAACGCCCACAACATCAGTGCCCAGCCAGCTATCAGGGCAAGACCACCGAGGGCGTAATGGCTCCCAGCCACGTAACACCCGTGAAACACAATACGTATAGGGAGCCGGAGAAGATGATAACCCCAGCCAGAAATGAGTACCCCGACCAGCCGAGTAATTTAATCAGCGTTGGATTACTGCCGAATACCTGCATAAGCAGACCGACTACTACCAGCGCCAGCGCATGATAGAATTGATATTTAACGGCCGTTTCGAACGTAGCCGTACGTCCTGTCGACTCCAGCATAGTTCGAAGGGCATGTGCGCCAAAAGCCCCCAATGCAACCCCCAATAACCCTAATACAGCGCCGGATTGAATAAAAAATTTCATAAGTCTTTACTAAATAGATTTTTACAAGATTACAAGGATTAACCGTATTCAGTAGCGGCCGCCGGATTTAAAACCGACTCCCAAAAATAGCGCTCCCAACCCGGACCATGGTACTGCCTTCTTCTACGGCAATCTGATAATCGCCACTCATGCCCATCGACAGTTCCTGAAAAGCAACGTTAAACCGCTTTATTTCTGCCAGTTGATCAAACAGCTGCTTCAAGCCCCGAAACTCCCGGCGGATTTGTTCTTCATCATCGGTGTTTGTTGCTAACCCCATTAGCCCAATCAGGCGTATGTGCTGCAAATCGTCCAGTTCTGGCGTGTTTAGCAGGATTTCAGCCTCTTCGGGCGAAAGGCCAAATTTTGTTTCTTCGTCAGCAATATGTATTTGCAGAAGGCAGTCAATCACACGGTTATATCGGGCAGCCTGTTTATTGACCTCCTGCAAAAGTTTCAGGCTGTCAATCGATTGAATCAGCGCTACAAAAGGGGCAATGTATTTGACTTTATTCGTCTGCAAATGACCAATCAAATGCCACTCAATATCTATAGGCAATTGCGGCTGTTTCTCAACCATCTCCTGCACTTTGTTTTCCCCAAAACGTCGACAACCGGCATCGTACGCTTCCTGTAGAAGCGTTACTGGTTTTGTTTTAGTCACAGCAATCAACTTAGCTTTTCCGGCTAGTTGCTGCTCAATCGAGTGGATTGTATCAGCAATCATACTATATGGTTTCGGTAATCAGTTTATAAACGGCAAATAACACCAGCGAATCCAGGACCTGATAATTTCAAGAGCATTTCCTGTTAGATGCAGATTAAAGTTCAATGAATTCTGGAAGGTATTTATTAAAAATATGCAAAAATAGGTTTGAGAACTAAGGGGAAACACGTAGTTTTTGGCCGTAATTCGTGAGAAAGTGCCAAAACAACACAATAATTCATCTTGTGCTTTGGTTTTGAAAACAACTTAAACTACAACCCATACCCTAAACAATGAACCCAATGGAGCCCCGCCCCCAACCTAAGAATAACAGTCGTAGCTATTTATTGGCGGCCTTATTTATTCTGGCAGCGTTGAATGTGCTGCTGCTGTATTTTTATTATCAGGAACGGCAGGATAACAAAACAAAAGATGCAACCATTGCCGCAAAAACGGAAGAAGTGCTGGTTGCGAAAACAAAGCTCGATTCCATTTCGACCCAGTTGGATGCGAAAATTGCCGAGATTCAGCGATTGGGCGGCAGTGTCGATTCATTGATGAAAGTGAAAGTGCAGTTGGAAAAGGACAAGCGTGAGTTAAGAAACGTTAGTACGTTCGACAGCAAAAAGTATGAACGAAAAATCCGTGGTTATGAGTCGCTGTTGGCGCAGAAAGATGCGGAAATAGCGCGCTTAAAAGAAGAAAACGGCATTCTCACCGTCCGGAATGACTCGCTGACCCAGGAAAATTCAACCCTTCGAACCGAGCGGCAGACACTGGCAGATTCGGTTGTTACCTACTCGACCAAAAATAAGGAGCTGGCCGAAAAAGTAACCATAGCCGCTGCGCTGCGAGCCGAGAGCGTAAGCGTAGATGCCATTAACAAGCGGGGTAAAGAAAAAGAAGGGGGTAGCTACAAAGCCAAACGTATTGATAAGATAAAGGTATCGGTTCGGCTGGCACCCAATGGCCTGGCCAAGCAGGAGGAGAAAGTGCTTTATATGCGGATTCTGGACCCTAGCGGAGCCGTGGTTTCGGATATGGCAACCGGCTCAGGCGAATTCACCTACAACGACCAGGGAATGATCTACACCGCCATGCAGCGCTTTACGTTCGATAATAGCCGCCAACAGGTCGACTTCATTTATGGACGTGGCGGACAGCGTTTCAATGAAGGAAAGCACACAATTGAAATCTACTGCGAAGGCTTCCGAATCGGCGAAGGCGAGTTTACGGTACGATAAGGGAAAAGGAGGAAAGGGATGAGGGAGAAAAGGAAGGTGATGAAAATATTACCTCATTTCTCCCTCATCCCTTTCCTCCTTTCATCTTTTTTCTTACCTTTGCGGCCTCATTTCAAACAAATTACAAAAAAATGTTTCTTAATAACTACGAAACGGTGTTCATTTTAACTCCCGTTTTATCTGATGCTCAGATGAAGGACACCGTTGACAAGTTCCGGAAAGTGCTGACCGACAACGGTGCGGAGCTTGTTCATGAAGACAGCATGGGACTGCGCAAACTCGCCTACCCAATTCAGCACAAGAACACGGGATATTATCAACTCTTTGAGTTCAAAGCTCCCGGTACGCTCATCGAGAAGCTCAACACGGAGTATTTGCGCGATGAACGCGTTATTCGTCACCTGACGATTTCGCTGGACAAGCACGCAGTAGCTTACAATGAGCGTAAGCGGAATGGATTAGTAGGTAAGAAAAAACAAACTGAAAACGCCTAATTGGCCCAGTCATCATGAGTTTGCAGAACGAATCAGTCTCGAAAACCGAGAACCGCAAAAAATACGACCGCTTCAAGAAAGCCGGTATTAAATACATCGACTACAAAGACGGTAACTTCCTGCTGAAGTTGCTGAACGAACAGGGTAAAATTTTACCCCGTCGGCTAACGGGCACCAGCCTTAAAAACCAGCGCAAAGTGGCCCAGGCTGTCAAACGCGCTCGTCATTTAGCTATCCTGCCTTACGTAGGCGATTCACTGAAATAAAGTTAATTCAGTCAATTAGTTGGTACGTTCCTCAGTTGCTGACGCGTCAGTGCCTGGTTGACGGTTGACGTACCCACTTACTGACTTACCGACTCTCACACATGGACATCATTTTAAAAACTGATATTGCCGGCCTGGGCTACAAGAATGACACCGTTACGGTGAAGCCTGGTTACGGCCGCAACTACCTGATTCCTCAGGGATTTGCAATGATGGCAACCGAATCAAACAAGAAGATTGTTGCTGAAAACATTCGTCAGGCCGCTCACAAAGCTGAAAAACTCAAGAACGACGCGCTGGCTATTTCTGAAGCGATTGGCGATACGGTGCTGACCATTCCGGCGAAAGCGGGCGAAAGTGGCAAGATCTTCGGTCGTGTTACCAATACACAGGTAGCAGATGCGCTTCGTGCAAAAGGTTTCGACATCGACCGTAAGAAAATCACGGTTGAAGACGTCAAAACGCTTGGCACCTACGAGGCTTCACTTGACCTTCACAAAGATGTGAAACACAAAGTAAAATTTGAAGTAGTATCGGCTGAATAACACCAGCATACCCAGTATCAGACGACCGATCAGGAGCAACCTGACCGGTCGTTTTTTTGTTGCTTAGGCTCTAGTAATAACCCGGATTTCCCGGCCATTTACACCTAATAATCAATTGGTTACGGACAATAATCTTTTGTCTTTTCAGGACCTAAATGGCCGGGTTTTGTGTTAACAAAGTATGCAATTTCATACCGAATTTTCACCAGAAACACTCCCCCATCGCATTGGTCTGAACAGTCAGATCGTAACAGTTGGGTCCTGCTTTGCTGATGTTATAGGGCGTCGGTTAATCGACCATAAACTGAACGTACTAAATAATCCATTCGGAACAATTTTCAATCCGATCTCCATCACGAAATTGCTGACGATGGCTCTGCTCGGAATAAGTCCCGATGAAAATCATTACGTTGAACGGGATGGAATCTGGTTTCATTATGATTTTCATTCATCGCTTTGGGCCAACAGCCGAAGCGATCTACACGGTAAGCTCACCGACTGCCTGACGCAAACCGCCGATAGTATTCGCAAAGCTGATTTTCTATTTCTGACGTTGGGGTCTGCCGTTGTGTACCGCCATATTGAAACAGGAAAAGTGGTTGCCAATTGCCACAAAATGCCAGGCACCCTGTTCGAGAAGTATTTGTATCAGATTGATCATCTTCGTGAAGAGATGACTCGATTGCTGAAAAGCCTTCGTAAAGCGAATCCGAACCTGAAAATCATTCTGACGGTTAGTCCTGTGCGCCATACCCGTGATACGTTGCCCCTGAATAGCGTTAGCAAATCTATGCTACGGGTTATTGCCCACGAGTTAAGCATCTGGAATAGTTGGGTGTGTTATTTTCCAGCTTATGAATTGATGCTCGACGATTTGCGTGACTATCGTTTCTACGAGGCCGATATGATTCACCCGAATGCTCAGGCGCAGGAGTATATCTTCGAGAAATTTTCTGAAAGTGCGTTTGATACTGACCTTCGTAACTTCATTAAAGAGTGGGCACAGATCCACAAATCACTGGCGCACCGGCCGCTTCATGGCAACGGCAGTCTGGCGCATCAGCAATTTTTGACCAGGCTACTTGCTCAGCTAGACAGTATATCCGACCGCGTGGACGTATCGGTGGAACTGACAGAGGTACGAAGTCGTTTAGAAAAATGTGTAATGGACAATGCGTAGCGATGGATTATGCACAACGCTTCATGTAAGCAGCGCTTCGTCCGTGTTCATCATGCCACCATTGCCCTTATTCAGTCTCCATTTTTTATTTCCAAATGTCTGATTACCGATTATCTAAAGAAGCCGTTCTGCGGGCATTAAGCACTGTTGAGGAACCCGACTTAAAGCGCGACATTGTATCGCTTAACATGGTGAAGGACGTAACGCTGAGCATTGATTCCGTTCGGTTTACGGTTGTGCTTACGACACCGGCTTGTCCGCTGAAAGAAGTGATTCGCAAACGTTGTGAAGACGCAATTCATACATACATCGGTGCTAATATTCAGGTAACGGTTGATATGACGTCAGATGTTACGTCTACGCGCAATAATGCACCGACGCTGCCCGGCGTAAAAAATATCATTGCTGTCTCGTCGGGGAAAGGTGGAGTTGGTAAATCGACCGTAACAGCCAATCTGGCCATTGCCCTGCACAAATCAGGTGCAAAAGTGGGCGTGATTGACGCGGATATTTACGGGCCTTCGATGCCCACTATGTTTGGTGCTGAAAACATTCAGCCACGTATCTATCAGGTAGACGGGCAGACAAAAATGGAGCCTGTCCAGCAATTTGGGATCAAAATGCTGTCGATGGGCTTGTTGATTGCACCAGGTCAGGCCGTTATATGGCGAGGAACGATGGCTGGTCGGGCTTTGCAGCAGTTCTTTTCGGATGCCGACTGGGGTGAATTAGATTACCTGCTTATCGATATGCCGCCAGGTACGGGCGATATTCACCTGACGCTGGTGCAGACTGTACCGGTTACAGGCGCCATCATCGTGACAACCCCGCAGAAGGTTGCCCTTGCCGATGCGACAAAGGGCTTAGCCATGTTCAGGCAGCCACAGATTAACGTACCGGTGCTGGGCGTGATTGAGAATATGTCGTATTTTACTCCGGCCGAACTACCGGACCATAAGTATTATATCTTTGGCAAAGGTGGCGGTCAACTCCTGGCGAGCCAGTTTGACGTACCTCTGCTTGGGCAAATTCCACTTGTACAGAGCATACGCGAAGCTGGTGACGAAGGTCGGCCAGCCTTCAGTACTGGCGAACCCGTGGCTATGGAAGCTTTTCAGGCTACGGCCGAAGCCCTTGCTCAGCAGGTGGCCATACGCAACGCGACTGTCGACCGTACGGAGCGGGTACAGGTTGCATAAACGAAGTAGAAAGTATAAATTTACCGTAAATCAATAGTTACAATGGAAACGGTAGTTAACAACGACCAACTGATTACAAAAATAGAACGGGCACTCGACAGTATGCGTCCCTATCTGGCAGCTGACGGTGGTAATGTGAAAATACTGGAAGTGACCGACGACAAAACCGTGCGGCTCGAACTAGTTGGATCATGCGGTACCTGTCCAATGTCAGCGATGACCTTTAAAGGAGGTCTGGAGGAAGCCATTCTGAAAGCTGTTCCTGAGATTACAAAAGTCGAAGCGGTCAATCTGACACCCGCTTTTTAACTGATCTAATGCTGGTTGACAGACGTGATACGTAAAACACCGGGCGATACGTCTTTAATCAACCGAATTAGCTTTTTATAGGAGCGTATTTCTGAATGACTTCCTCTGTAAGTTGTAGCTGGCTATCAAGTTCTGCAATGCTCAAAACTACGTAGCGCCATAGACAAGCTTTTTCTTCAACTTGCCTTATAAGGATTTTACTTGACGAAAACGCATCCATTACACGCTCATATACTAGCCACAGGCCTGAAAACCGGTGGCTTTTTTGTTTCTTTGCAACCAGTAATATCCCTCAATTCTGTGAAAATAGGCATTTTCTTCGGTGGTCCAGCGCGGGAACGCGAGGTGTCATTTGCGGGCGGGCGTACAGCTTTAGCTAATCTGGACAAAGGCTTATTCGAGCCCATTCTGATTTTTGTTGATGGACGTGGTCGGTTTCGGCTCGCCACCCCCGATTTTCTTCACTCAGCTTCATTACGTGAAACGCTGCCTCAAGATGACTCTGGATTTTCCGTGTATGATGAATCGCTCGATGCTAACGCACTCGACGCAATTCTTCCGGAAATTCGGCCAGAACAGTTTCGGGATCATTTCGACATGGCCTTTCTGGCTATGCACGGCCCAGATTGTGAAGACGGCGCGATTCAGGGATTACTTGAGTGGTATAAAATGCCTTATACCGGCCCAGGATTGGTTGGTTCGGCCGTTGGCATTAACAAAATACTGCAAAATGAATTGATCGCTCTGGCAAACGGCCAGCAAAAGAAAACCGCAACGATTAGTCGCGATGCGTATGAACAAGCTGACAAAGCGCAATTTTTCCAATCATTAATTGAGCACCTTGGTTTACCCATTGTCATAAAAGCTCCCCACCAGGGCTCTTCTATTGGCGTATCTATCGTACGGGAAGTCGATCTCACCCAATTTTGTAGAGCTGTTGAGCAATGCTTTTTCACGATGACCGTACAGCCCGATGGGTGGTCGAAGTTGAGCGAATGGGTGGATTTATCAGCCAAGGAAAAGAAAGAGCTGGCACAGAAAATGGTCAGCCTCGATTCGGGAATTAGCTTTCCCGTTGTGATTGAGCAAACCGGTGAGGTTATCAACCACCCAAAAGAGTTTATCGAACGATTCGACGTATTGACCAAACAGAACGGCTCACTGATTACGCTGGCGTCACCTAACGCTGAAGATGAGGTTCTGTTCGAAGAATTTATAAGTGGCCAGGAATTTTCGTGCGGAGTGATTCAGGATGATGATCAGGTAGCGATTGCGCTACCCCCCACTGAGATTTACAACGTAACGAGTTTTGATTTTGAGTCGAAGTACAAGCTCAGTACGACCAAAAAGCGAATTCCGGTAGATACCAGCCTGGAAAACAACCGTAAAATTCAGTTGGCCGTGGCTGAGGTATTTACACGGTTAGGTATAAACGTTTACGCCCGTATTGATGGATTTTTGACACCCGATAGCCGAGTATTGCTCCACGACCCGAACACCATTCCGGGAATGTCGCCCTCATCGCTGATTTTCAAACAGATGGCCGAAATCGGTTTAAATCTGGCCAATGCGCTGACGTACCTTATCCGGCAATCGCTGCGTGAGCGTATCCGAACCGGAAAAGATACGTATCACCTTAAAAGTCTGCTAACGGATCTCGACCGTAAACTGGCTGAAAGAAAGGCGAATCCTCTGCCTGAGCGGGTCATTTCATTTGGCAATAGCGACGAACAGTTTGCCGCTGCCAAACAGCAGTATAACGAACTGGCGGCTTCAGGAACGGTACGCCCTTCCCTGATGTACATCAAAAGCAAACAGGAGTATTATGAAATTCCCGTTTATCTACTGTTCAAAGAGACAATTGACGAACTGGAAACAGCGCTGAGTCAAACACGGCATCCGTTGTTACTTGAAACTGCTGAGCGTACTCAACACATCACGGAACGATACGTATAAACTAGCGCTTACAGGTTTATCAACTTGCCGAAAGGTCAAACCTTTCGGCAAGTTGATTTATAGGGGTTTATAAAAGAACCGGCTGCCCCGTTCTGACAGACTCATCACAGGCAAAGGCGATCTGAAGGCTGTTAACCGCATCCTGCATGTGATCTGTCAGGTCCAGATTTTCCTGAATAGCTGTCAGAAAATAGCGCTGTTCCCGATTACACAACTCCTGATGATCTGGTTCATCCTGCATATCAATCCAGGTGTCTTCCGTTACGAACTGATCGTTTTCGTTTAGCGCTGCCCGGTGGACACGTAATGACTCAGTTTTCGTATGTGAATCGACATTATCTGATTTACCGGTTCCACCGGCATTTTTAGCGACGATGGATACGCAGCCATCTGGTCCAATTACGTCTTTCACAAAAAAAGCAGTCTCACTCATCATAGGCCCCCAACCGGCTTCATACCACCCTACAGAACCATCTTCAAAGCGGATCTGCAACTGGCCATAATTATAATTATCGGCTGGTATATCATTCGTTAACCGGGCGCCAATAGCATTTACCTGCACTGGTTTTGAACGGGTCATCTGGCACATTACGTCGATATAATGTACCCCACAGTCGACAATAGGGCTGAGACTCTTCATCAGATTCCGGTGAACGGTCCACATAGTGCCGTGGCTCTGTTGATTGAGGTTCATTCGCATAACCAGCGGTTTACCCATTTCCTGTGCCACCTCGACAAATTTGGCCCAGGACGGATGATGCCGTAAAATATACCCCACCACTAACTTTTTGTTTGCTTTTTGGGCAGCTTCCATCACGCGTTTAGCGCCTTCCACCGTATCGGCAATCGGCTTTTCAATAAACACATGACATCCCTGCTCAAAAGCCATAATGGCAAAAGCCTCGTGTGTATCAGGGTAGGTCGAAATGCAAACCGCATCAGGTTTCGTTTCCAGAAGCGCCGTTGCATAATCATCAAAGAGCGGATAGCCACCGCCTAATCGTTCGTTGAGCACAACTTTGCTGTTGCCAGTAGAAACGATACCGCAGATGTCAAATCCATCCAGTGTTTTATAGGCGATAGCATGCGACGCGCCCATATTACCGCAACCGACAACAAGTACTCGCAATGATTGAGAAGATATTGACATGTTAATTGGAGAAAACTTAAAACGTAAGCACAAAAATAAAGCATACAGCACGCTTAATTTACTAAACCCGTCAATGATGCTTGTGTATCCAGTTCGTTAGCTGGTGCCGTCACAACCATTCATTAAGCTTACAGGCTGTAAATCAGGTTATTTAGAAAAACGTTCAAACAGTTTGGCGCGAATTTTATACGCTTTATCCGCCGATTCTTACAATTCATAATCAATGTGATTTTACATCGGGACGTGAGCTACTAGTTTTGTCCGCAAGTGAACGATAACTGTCCGCAAGTGGACAGGCCAATTAGACAAGCACACAGGCAAATAACTGATTATCAGGTGATTTATCAATTGGCATGACCTTTGGAACAGTTTGAGTGAACAGTAAACAACTATATTTTAACCATTTAACACTACAAAATCATGTTTGCACTAATGAGCAAAGTAGCCGCTTCCGTTCTGATGACAGCCGCTACGTTTACAAATCCAACCAATCCCAAAGCGTTATCTTTTGACGCCAGCGCCTATGTTACGGTAAACAATCAAATTCGGGTTGCCGTTGAAAAAAATTCGGATACACCCGTACAAATTCTTCTTCGTAATCCGGAGAACCAGGTAGTTTTTCAACGAATTATAGGGAAGAAAGAAGCCAAATTTGCCGTGAAACTTAATGTTGAAGAACTAGCTGATGGAAAATACGAGTTGGAAGTTAAATCGAGCGAAGGTAGCATTCGTAAACAAGTTAATTTATCAACTACACCCGTCCAACTTACACCTCGTGTTATTGCCATGCAGTAGAAAGTAAATCCCCAACATCCGTTTTACATCCGGCGTTGGGGATTTTTATTTGCTTACGTATCAGACCGATTTAACTCACTTCCACACTTACCTCATAATAATCGATTGTTGGCGCTCCTGCAAAGTAGTTAGCCATATGTTTCAGTACTTCCTGAAGAAAGCCGTTTGTTTCAGCCGCTTTTCGATTCTCTTCTGTATCCCAGAGGGTTACCATTAGCCCCTTATTGGTTTCAGTATTGGTGAGCATACGGCTAGACTTGAAACCTGCATGTGTTTTCAGCGCTGGCCCTACCGAATAACGGAAATACTCAACGGCTTCAGTTATAAATTCGGGCTTTATAGGAAATTGAATTATCCGGGCATACATACTTATACTGACGACTAGTTAACGATACGTGTTTTAAAAGTTATAGGGTTCTGCTATGAAACACCCTTAAATTCCGGCTGTTCAACAAACGGCTGACTTCGTAGCCGCTTACCAGTTGCTTTAAAGATAGCGTTCGCAACGGCTCCACCAGCCGGTGGTAAAGATGGCTCGCCCAGGCCAGTTGGTTCGATCTCGTTCTGAACAAAGTATACATCGATCTCAGGAATTTCATTGAGTCGAATAAGTCGATAGTCATTAAAATTTTTCTGGTCTGGCACACCCTCTTTGAACGTAATATTACCGTACATAGCGTGGCCGATCCCATCGACAACACAACCTCTAACCTGCTGTTGTGCTCCGCTCTGGTTGACGACTACACCGCAATCAGCCGCCGAATACACTTTTTGCAGCACAGGCTTTCCTTTCTGCATAACCACTTCACCTACCTGCGCTACGTACGATCGGTGCGAAAAATAAACGCTAAAGCCCTGCGCTACGGGTTTACCATCCGCTCCTTTCTTTTTGCCCCAGCCCGATTTTTCTGCCGCTAGTTCGATAACGCCCTTCATCCGGTCGATGTCGTACTTGATGGCGCCAGTCGGTTTCTGTTTAGCTTTATCCAATAATTCCAGCCTGAATTGCACGGGATCTTTACCAGCAGCTTGGGCCACCTCATCCAGAAACGACTGCTCCGCAAAGGCCAGGAAATTCGTTATGGGCGCCCGCCACGGGCCGGTTGTAATAGGCGACTTGTGATCGACACTATCGATCAGTAAATTATCAACCGCCCCTGCCGGAAAATTATCTTCTCTCGTTGCATTACCAGCATTAATGCTGGCCCCTCGCAGTTTATAGCCAATCAAATTCTGTTGTTCATCTAGCGCTGCCTCGAATCGATAACGTACTGCGGGGCGATAGCTGCCTCCGGTCATATCGTCTTCGCGCGTCCAGATAACCTTAACCGGCGCATTAACAAGTTTTGAAACCTGTACAGCCTCGATTACGTAATCAGCTTTTAAACGACGGCCAAAACCACCACCCATTCGGGTAAGCTGCACGGTTACTTTATCAGGCGAAATACCGAGCAGTTTGGCTGTTTCGTTACGTGCTAGTTCGGGTGTTTGGGTAGGCCCAACCAGTTCTGCCCCGTCAGACCGAACATGGGCAAAAAAATTCATCGGCTCCAGTGGATTGTGTGGCAAGAACGGGCACTGATATTCTGCCTTGATTACTTTAGCCGCATTTTTAAACGCTGCTTCAACATCGCCGTCTTTCCGACGAACCGTTGCGTTTGAGTCGTCCAGCATTTCCTTAAACAGCCGATTATGATCTGCGGTGCTTTCCAGAACATCAGCCTTTTCCCACTCGATTTTTAAAGCATCTTTCGCTTTTTTTACCTGCCAGGTCGATTTACCGACAACCGCTACGTTATTGTCGAACGTAACAACATTGACAATCCCCTTCATGGCTTTAGCAGTCTCCGCATTCAAGGATTTCAGCTTATATCCAAAAGCAGGGCGTTGTATCATAGCAAACAGCATTCCGTCTCGATAGAAGTCTAGCCCAAACAGTGGTTTACCAGCGATTATTTTAGGGTTATCGACATTCTTTACGGTGCTGCCAATCAACTTAAAGTCTTTAATATCTTTCAGCTTAACATCCGCGGGAACAGGAATTTGTGACGCTTCTGTTGCTAACTCCCCATAACTTAGCTTCCGTTTACTAGTGGTATGCAGCACAAATCCTTTATCAGTAGAACATTCTGAAACTGGTACATTCCAGCGTTTGGCACCAGCTTCCAACAGCATTTGTCGCGCCGTAGCCCCTGCTTTACGCAGCCGCTGCCAGGAGTGAGGAATCGAGCCGCTCCCCCAGCCACCTGGCGTTCAAACTTTTTGGTATCAAGCGGGGCTTGCTCTACAACAACCTTTGTCCAATCGGCATCTAACTCCTCGGCTACAATAATCGGGAAGGCAGTTTTGATGCCCTGTCCAACCTCAGGATTTGGCGACAGAATCGTAATAATTCCCTGTGGATCAATAGAAAGGTAGCTGTTAAAATTTACCCCTGCCAGAGCTGATACGTTCGTAGACAGCGTATTGGTTGCTGCCTCTGACTCAACCCAGTTAAAGCCTAACAGAAGCCCACCTCCAGCTGCCGCAACTACCTTTAAAAAATCCCTTCGATTGGAGTTTTTTATCGTTTCCATAGCTATCTTGTTTTTGACTGTTTGGAGGATGCTGTTGTCATGCCTGATGCTAATTTCACTGCTTCACGAATCCGATGATAGGTTCCACAACGACAGAGATTAGCGGTCATCGTATCATCTATTTCAGCCTGAGTTGGTTTAGGATTATGCGATAGTAATGCTGCGGCTGTCATAATTTGACCTGCCTGACAATACCCACACTGAGGTACATCCACTTTATCCCAGGCTTGTTGTACGGGATGTTTACCATCTGGGGAGAGCCCTTCAATTGTAGTCACTTTTGATTTCCCGACTGCAGACACAGGTAATACGCACGAACGAGTCGCTTCACCGTTTAAATGAATAGTGCAGGCACCACACTGAGCGATACCACACCCATATTTTGTACCAACAAGGCCAAGAGAATCTCTTAAAACCCATAGCAGCGGAGTATCGGGCTCAACATCAGCCTGATAGTTTTGACCATTAATTTGTAGTTTGAAGATAGCCATTGATTGCGTAGAATAAGCCTGTATTAGCGAATATAAGAAAAAGGCAGTATTAACGTCGTCTACTTACTTTAGAAGCAACTAAAAACAAAAAGCCGGTTCAATAATGAACGCGGCTTCTAAAACGTATCGAAATAGGCATAAAAAAAGGGGTCTGTCCAGCTGGACAGACCCCCTAGGTTTCAAAGGTGGCACCTACCTACTCTCCCACTTGTGACAGCAGTACCATCGGCAGTACGGGGCTTAACGGCTCTGTTCGAGATGGAAAGAGGTGTCCACCCGCCTGACCAGCACCAACCTGTTGACTCTTCAGTGGCCGACCCCTCGGTCAGCCCAATACCCTTGTGTCTTATGCCCCACAGAGAGAGATCCGGATCCAATCATCAACTAAACAACCTTCACACACAGCTACGTCTTCAGAACAACACCACCAACACGCGTCCGGGGTCATTAGTACGGCTCAGCTCAACGCATCTCTACGCCTACACCTGCCGCCTATCCACGTCGTCGTCTCCAACACCCCTTTATACCGGAACACTCATCTTCAGGCCAGTTTCGCACTTAGATGCTTTCAGCGCTTATCTGATCCGCACGTAGCTACTCGGCCGTGCCTGCGGCCAAACAACCGATCCGCCAGCGGTGCGTCCATCCCGGTCCTCTCGTACTAAGGACAGATCCCGTCAGTATTCCCACGCCCACCACAGATAGGGACCGAACTGTCTCACGACGTTCTGAACCCAGCTCGCGTGCCACTTTAATCGGCGAACAGCCGAACCCTTGGAACCTTCTCCAGCCCCAGGATGTGACGAGCCGACATCGAGGTGCCAAACCTCCCCGTCGATGTGAGCTCTTGGGGGAGATCAGCCTGTTATCCCCGGCGTACCTTTTATCCTTTGAGCGATGGCCCTTCCATGCGGAACCACCGGATCACTATACCCGACTTTCGTCCCAGATCGGCGCGTCGGCCTCACTGTCAAGCTGGCTTTTGCTATTGCACTCCCCTGCCGATTACCGTCCGGCATGAGCCAACCTTGGGAAACCTCCGTTACCCTTTCGGAGGTGACCACCCCAGTCAAACTACCCACCAAACACCGTCCGGATCTCTCCGTTAGAACGCCAGTCAGACAAGGGCGGTATTTCAAGGTTGATTCCACGAAGCCTGGCGACTCCGCTTCACAATCTCCCGCCTATCCTACACATGGCTGACCGGCATTCTATGTTAAGCTGTAGTAAAGGTGCACGGGGTCTTTCCGTCCCGTGGCGGGTAAGCGGCATCTTCACCGCTACTACAATTTCACCGAACTCATGGTTGAGACAGTGCCCAGATCGTTACACCATTCGTGCAGGTCGGAACTTACCCGACAAGGAATTTCGCTACCTTAGGACCGTTATAGTTACGGCCGCCGTTTACTGGGGCTTCAGTTCAAACCTTCGCCTTGCGACTAAGCTCCCCCCTTAACCTTCCAGCACCGG